>JBDRTG010000038.1:0-45845 GCA_043824255.1 bacterium | reverse complement strand
ACCTCTACGTCGTCAAACCAGGCGGTTCCTTTGCCAATCAAATCAAAATCTGTCCGCAAGCGATTAGCTCCCTCAGGAGCTTTTCCGATTACGGTTAGTTTCTGCCAGGTGCCTGCCTGCTTAATCTGCCCTACCCCTATTCTGGTAGTCTCTGACTTGATGTACTTTAATGGTTCTACTTTACAGAAACCAATCCGGAAGTTTGTTCTTAAAGGATATTCAAGGGAGTCAACCTTCATGTAGATACTTACCGTATAACTTTTGCCTGCCTCTACCGGGATAAAAGCACCTCCATGTCCGTTATCCCATGTGCCAACATCGGTCTCACTTTCATTTATTACCTTCAGGGAACACTTACCCGTCCTTGCAACCTCTTTATCCCAGATGCCTTTGGCGGTTCTTTTTACTCCCTCGGGTGCCCAGCCCCAGAAAGCCCAGCCAATTACTTTATTCCCTTCTCCCTGTTCAAGGGATGGATTTGGAGCTAAATTTTTAATTGTTTCCTTTGCTTTTGACATGTGGGGCAATAAAAGCATTATGGCCACACCTAAAACTATTATTATCTTTCTCATTTTCGTCCTCCATATATAAACAAGATTTTCTAGCTAACCCTGATAAACCCACCGCCGATTCAATGGCAGGCGAACTATTTTTTTCTTCTGTTACAAGTATTATACTCCACCCCCTTCCTTATTTGTCAAGTTCATTGTAAAACATTCTGCTCTTTTCCCTTAAGACCTCCTGTTTAATTATAGTTTAGGTTTTTATTACCTGTATTCCATATTTTACAAATATCTTTGCATATTTTGAAAGTTCTTTCTCTGTAAGAGGCATAACGTGTTCCAGTGAATAGTTCTTTCCAAGAGCTTTCCATTTACTGATTCCCATTCTATGATACTGAAGCAGCTCAACCTTTAGTTCAGGATAATTTATATCTGATAAAAAGCTTGCTGTGTTTTCTAGATTTTTACCATTGTTAAGACTCGAGACAACTGGTGTACGAATCCACATTGGATGTTTTTTCTCAGCTATTCTTTTTATATTCTCCAGAACCATTTTATTTGTAAAACCTGTTTGTTCTCTATGTTTCTTATCATCAACATGTTTTAAATCACAAACTACAAGATCTAGATATTTTAATAGTTCTAATAACTTAGGAGAGGAAGCATTTGTTTCAATTGCTGTATGAAAGCCATTGTACCTAAGAGCCCTAAGCAACTCAATAAGAAATGCAAACTGACATGTTGGCTCTCCACCTGAAATCGTAACACTATAATCATTGATTAACTCTTTATACGGAACAATTTCCTCTATTATTTTCCCAACATCTGTTTCTTTGCCAACGAGTTCCATTGAACCGTCCAGTACAAACTTTATACAGTCGTAACTACTACATTTTCTGCATTTTTTAACATCTATGATGAATCCATTATCCTTTTTACTAATTGCATTATGTTTACAAACTCCAGAACCAGTTTTTATAAATTTTGGATACTTACTATATATTAAGAGGCTTTTGCCAAACTCAATGCTTTCAGGAGCTCCGCACCATAGACACCTGAAATTGCACCCTTTAAAATATACCACACTTCTCCAGCCAGGCCCATCCTTTACTGAGCCGTGTTCTATGTTCATAATCATGCCTGTTTGATACGCGTTATATTTTAGAGCTTCATTTACCATGTCTTTGCCTAAAACGATGTGGACATTGGATCAAGTTTTGGTATAACATCATTGAGAAGAATATCGGGAGATAGATGTCTAGCATCAACATACTGACCGTGAATCCTTAAAATAACTGGATTGGGATATCTTTCTGGATGCCTTGCTACATCAAGAAGCTCTTTTGGAGAATAAACATTAAAGTAAACATAAGGTAGTCCATTTCCATTCTTTTTATTAAAATCAAAGATTACATCTATAACCTTTTTAAGATATTGCGCCTGTTCTGAAATAGGCATTTTTCTTATTCTGTCTGGATTAATACTCATACTGGACGCAGCACCGCCAGACATTGATTTAAATTTCAATTTATGTGCGGATAATACTCTTGCTAGAAGTCCTCTATTTGAAACTCCTACTGAGGGGTCCATGCCAAATGCAAGCGGTGCTCTGGAGAGTCTTCCATCAGGGGTCGCTCCAACCCAGAAGCCATAAAGCTGATTTGTGCTTGGCGTAGAAAAATCTGAAGCAAAATTCCTTCTAAAAGAGTTTTTTTGAGAATTGATAAGCTTTGAAACCTTTATCTGAAGTTCTCTTGCTTCATTATCAGGTTCAGAAGCATTTTGTCCATATTTTGGAATCTTGTTCAGAATAATAGAACGCAATTCCCTATACCCTTTGAAATTATGCTTTACAGCATTTATTATATCCTTAAAGTCATAGCCATAGTCCCTGCCATTCTTTTCAATCCACCTGAAGGTTGTGAATGAATCACATACATTTGCAAGTCCGTGTATCAGGCAACCTGAACCATTGTATTTGGTCCCTCTTTTCGTAATATCCCTCATATCTACACCTGTCGCAATACCTCCCATAAACGCTGAGGCAAATGGAACAGGTAATAGGCTTAAGGCTTCTGTGCACGCATTCCCAGCTTTTATCATTCTGGGGATGAAATATTCCAGATATTTATAGAATACCTTTTTTATCTCGTCAAGTGCTTCCGGAAACTTGTTTATCCCTAATTTCTTGTAACTTGGACCAATTTGTTTGCCAAATATTAGTGATTTGCCTTCAGTTAAGGAAAGTTCCAGAACTTTTGCAAGATTCAGCCAGGTATTTGTGGTATTTGATGAATCAAGCCCGGGAATGAGTGGCTCCTGGCAACCGGCGATTCCATACTTGTGCAGATCCTGTGTTTCCACACCCTTGGTTTTTAACATCTTATATTGCATTTTGTCGTTAAAGAATGATGGAGAGCTCATGCCAAATGAAAACATGCCTTTACTAATAGCTTCATATAGTTTTAACGGGCTCTTTGGATGAACCCTAACAGACAGGTTTGGCTGAGAATATGGAGATTGCTTGAATGCATCAATAATTATACTACTCATATCATTTGTAGCGTCTTTTTGCCCTTTTCCCAACCCCCCAACCATAATATTTTGAGATATTGCCCAATTCCTATCCCCTACCTCAAAGAATGTAAGAAAATGCCTTGTAATCTGCACAGCCAGTTCTCTTGGAATCTTTGATTTTGTGTAATAAGACTGCATTATTCTGTCCAGATTGCCTGCAGAAAACGCAAATGGATTTGGAAGCTGTTCAAGATTCATTATCTGCCAGCAGAAGATATAGGATTGAAAGGCCTCATAAAGATTCTCAGCGGGTTTTAATGGAACTTTTCTGCAGGTTTCAGCAATCATTTCTAGTTCTTTTTTTCTGGTATTGTTTGTTTCTTTCTTAGCCATCTTAGCCGCTAAATTACTATATCTCTCTGCAAGTCTGAGCACTGCTTCCATAGCTTTAGTCATTGCATTGTAGTAGTTCCTGTTCTTTTTGCATTTTGTCCCGAAAGCTTTCGGGAGCGTTTTACACTTTTCTATGACGTGCTCTATTCCATATTTAAGAACATCATCAAACCGAGGTATTGTATGGCCTGTAACTCGTTCAACAAAATATACAACCTCTCTCAGTTCCCATCCTGCATCTTCATACACCTTATCAATTACCTTTGAAAATGGGTGATTTGCCCAGAATTTTTTGACTTTTTCGATTCTGCTCCTTGGAAATGCTTTGTTGGGTTTTATGTCGTCGTATACCGCGTCTTCTTCGCAGTATCCCTCAAATGTATCAACCTTAAATGACGGATTTATTAATGCATAGCTTCTTGCAAATGCATCATCCTCCGTGCCTGCAAAAATCCTGCCCTCTCTTATGGAAATAGGAATCTTTTTTACCGTTTCTTCAAGGAGAATTGCCTGTGTCATAGCAGGAGAATGTTTTGTACTGCTTTGCTCTATGTCCCGCAATTTTTTCATCTGTATTTCTTTTGCAAGAAACCAGCCATCAAGCCGATGCCTTTTTTTATTATCCTCTTGAATAATATCAATATATACATCTAATCTTTTTAAGTTAAATGGATGCTTCATGTTATATACCTACTAAGGTTATTTGTTATGATACTTTATTATTCCCCCAGCTTCTTTATATGACTTAAAGAATCCCAGCCCAACTCCAGCAGAGAGAGCTGCTCCATACGCTGCCTCTTCTGTGTGTAGAGGCGTTTTAACTCTGTGCTTGAATTTTTCAGAAATGATCTCATTGAGCAGGTTATTTCTTCTTAGAGCATTACCTGAGCCTACAATGTCTGTTGTTTCCACATCCTTAGAACATATTCTGTAAAAATCTACCAGTTCATTAACTATTCCATCCAGAAACCCACGACATAAATTACTAATACTAAAATTTTTTATATCAATATTTTCTATGCGACCTTTTAGGTCTGGATTAAGTCTTGTTCCCATAAAATTGGTGTTTACATAGAGTGCAAGATCTTTGTCTGGCATTATTGCAAGCTCATTCATTTTCGCAAATAGTTCGGATTCAGACTTACTGGTATAGAAAAAGTTTTCCCCGATATCTGATATGAAATTTTTAAGATATGTATATGCTTCTCCCCCACATAAACCAGCACCTACAGCAATATATCTATTATTAACAAGAGGTCTTGTATCAAGCCCTTTGTATGTTTTAAAATTCTTTAAGGGACAGGAGATCTGACTGCCTGTCCCAATATTTAAGAGGACTCCGTTCTCTATATTAGAAACCGCACCTATGAAACTTGCCTGATTATCTCCAATACATCTACATATCTTTGTATGTTTTGGTAAATTAGTTAATTTTGCAATATCGGAAGTAATGTTTCCTATAGGTTCTCCACTATTGCCAATTTCAGGAAACAGTCCTGATGGTAAACCCAAGGATTTTATTATTTCATTATGCCATGTGTGTGTTTTAATGTTATAAATGCCAAAGCTTGCTGCATTTGTCTCATCTATTGTAGATTGCCCGTCAGATAATTTAATACTGATATAGTCGCCTATTGTGACTGCTTTAGCATCAGAAGGAATTAAGTTATTCTCTTTCAACCAGAAGAGAGTCATACCTCCAAATCCTGCTGCAGGTAACGTGCCACAATCCTCAAAGAATACATCATTATCAATTATATCTGATATGTACCGTATGTAAGTTTTCCCATTTCTCATACTCCTTTTACATCGGCTGTCCTGCCATGTTATAAGAGGTGTTGCAGGTTTATTGTCAGTATCAATCAATAAAACTCCATGCATCTGGCATGTGATGCCTATACCTCTTATATTATTTCTTTTTATTTTAAGCTTTCCACATATCCTTTTAATGAGCTCAATGGTCTGAGAATAAATAATATCTGGCGATTGTTCCTTTATATCCTGTTCGTTTGATTTTAAATTGGATATGTTTTTAGTAGATATATTACTTAAGACATTACCTGTGTTGAGCTCCATAGCAATAACACAGAGTTTACTTGTTCCTATGTCTATTCCCAGAATTATATCCATGAGAAAAATCCTTTTATGTATCGGAAGCAATAATTACCAACAACAGCAAGGCTCTCAGTCAAAGATTTTCCTTATTTTCTCAACTACTAAATTTAACTTGTTTGAAACCGGCTCTTTTTTGATGAAGACTGGTATATGTTCCAGGGGACAGGGATATTCTCTGATTGTTTGAGGGCCTCTGATTTTTTTATTATCAAATAAATTAAGCCAATCTCCTGAGGGAAAATAAATGTCCCGACAAAAGTTATTATAAAGCATCGGTGCTACAAGGATGTCCTCCCCCAGAAAATATTGATCATTAATGTCCCATACAGACTGATCGTCAGGATATTGCAGGTACAAGTGCCGTACCAAGGGAATCCCAGTTGCGCAGGAAGCTCTTGCCTGTTCTATAAGATAAGGAATGAGTGCATAATGAATTTTGGAATAGGTTCTATATATATTGATAATCTCTTCTCTAAAATCATACGGTCTTGTAACATCACCATGGGTTTGCATATTAGCTGTGAAGCAACTCAATTGCGTGCCACGGACAAAAACTTTTTCTTCAGGATTACTTATCGCATCTTTAGTTTGCAAATATCCTCCAAGATCATGACACATAAAGGGTATTCCACTGAGACCTGAACTTAGTATAGCTGACAAAATAGCTTTAAGAGACGAAAACTCACGAAGCTGATCCCCGCACCATAAGAACGGATATCTTTGTGCACCAATGCCTCCTCCTCTACTCCAGCATATTCCACCCTCTGGACGCAATTTTTGAAAGAGTTGATACATCGAACAATTGTATTTTACAGGATAAAAATGATGCATACCTTTTAAACTTCTCTTTGAATGCAAGAGAAGATCGTCGCTTTCAGGGAACTGTTCGCAAAAATCAATTTTTGCACCATCTATCCCTATTTGTTGTAATAACTTACCCCAAATCTGGTTATGCCACCATTGCATAGCTTCAGGATTAGTAATATCCACAAAACTACTTGTTCTTTGTCCCGGACGATCTTCTGGGTTTGCCGCTAGAACTTCGATAATACAAGCATTCCCCTTTCTATCGTTGACAAAAAAGTTCTTCTCTGTTTCATGGTTAGTCCAATATTTTTTGTCAAGCCTTCCGCATGGTTCATACACAAGAACTTTTTTCCCCAGAGAGTGTATCTCCTCAACAATTTTCTTTAACTCAGAATAAGTTTCCACATTATAAGTATCCCATCCTTCGATAATTACTGCTGACCACGGCAAATCATGTTCCTTCATTTTTTCTATCATTTTTCTTATGCCAGGACTGCTGCTGAATTCGCGGGTTCTATCATGCCTGCATACATAGATACCAAAACTCCACTCAGGTGGCATTGGTGGAAACCCGCAGAGAATGCTTAATTTGCGAAGAATTTCTTTGGGAGAATTATCTACAAAAATATACAGGTCAAGAGGTGCCTCTTTAACCCTGATATCCCATAATTCCTTGTTAGCTTTTCCTAAGTCAAAAAAGGAACGCTCATATCTATTTAAAAATATTCCATACTTTGCTGTACTTAAAAAAAATGGAATGGGCACATAACTATTACCTTCGGTCTTGCACCACCTGTCTTCAGCCCATATGCAAACATTTTCCCCGCGCTGATTCGGCCCATTAAATCTCTCTCCCACTCCATATATTTTTTCTTTGTCACCAAGCCGGCCACTAATCTGTGTTGTTTTAGAATCAGTAACTAAATTGCAGATTTCTACCTTGCCTTTTTGGGAACTTCCTGAAAACAATATCTGAAGGGAAGTTGTTCTTAGCTGGACACTAGAACCGTTTGCTGGTGAAGAAATATACCAAATAGCAGCTTCTAATTCCTTAATAGATAGGGGTAAGTTTTGCTCCTTATTATTATCAATAGCCGTATTCAATTCAATATCCAATAATTGAACAGCTCCTATATTATCAAAAGCATTTTCGGAAAGGCTGCTCTGAAGACGCCATGTATTTTCAAGAGGAGATGTTAAAAGGAAATAAACTTTGGAACCATCTCTCCTGCGGGCAATAAATTTTACTGTCGTTGCGTTTATCTTTCTAACATCAAATATTTCAATAACTTGAGATTCTTTATTACAATTGTTTTTAGTCACTGATCTACCTCCTTTATGGTACTGTGCTGGCTGGGCACATAGGTAACACTTTTTGTTTAAGATTTTCGCTGTGATTCTAAATATATCCCATAGGTGTTAAATAATCAAGCGCTTGTATGACTGGAGTTTCTCCAAAAAATTTATTCATTTCCTTAACCCGGGGAGACAATTTGTTATTTGAACATTAATCATTTGCGTGTCATGTGGTGGCGTTATTTCACAAACTATTCCACCCTCCTTTTTTTGTTCTATGTGATTGAAATGACTATTTAGCAGCGGAGTATTTATATTCAATGCCAAGTTTGAATTGTTAGATATTATTCTATTCATGTATATATTGTTTATTTCTCCCATTATAGCTGTCTTAGCATAATGTCCGCTATAAACACACACTATATTTCTCGTGTTCAAATCATATGTGTCCTCTATATTGTATGCTTTTATGTTTTGCGTTCTTCCGCCTCCCGCAGCATAGCATATAAGAACATGATGTATGGATGAAGCTGATATATTGCTTATCATTATGTTGTCGACATTATTCCCCAGAATACTATCTTCATATCCCCCGACTTGCATTGGATATACGTAATTTCCCCGAGGAAATGGCATTTTGTTGCTTCCCATCATTGCCACGCAGGCAATGATATCATCCGAAGCAGCTCCTGTTATATTTCTTACGACTCCATTACTGCATCCCTTCCTGAAATCTATTCCATCGCCATTTTTAACGGTAGTGTTAAAATCAATATCATGAATGTACATATTATCGCACCCATGCTCTTGAGATATTGCCCAACACGTTGTTTTACTTATAGAAAACCCGCCCATTTCGTAATTTTTACAGTTTGCGAACAAAATAGACACAGTTCTCCATCCGTAAAAATCTCCGATCCACGGTATAGCTGCACCACCATCTATGGGGTGCGGCGCAGAATATGGCACATCTGGCCCTTCTATGAATGCGTTTCCAACTCCTGTTCCAATTATTTTTATATTGCTATTTTGCCGTAATTCTAATGCCAATCCATTGGGATTTTCCGCGTCAACAATGATGCCTTCGTTTCTTATTATTGTGTCAAATACGCCGTTTGCTAATTTTAGTTTGCTATTATTCAGAAATAAAGTGGTGTTTGATGGTAATATAATTGATTCAGTTATTGTCCATGTATTTGTATTCGGAACCGCTACTGTATCAACTCCCAACTCCAGTGTTCCACCACCTTGTTTTTTTAAAAACGCCAAGGCATTTTTTATTCTTGCCATTTGCGTTCCTTCTATAAAATCATTTGGAGTAATATTGCTTCTGAGATAATCATTTACTCTTATTGTGTCTCCTGAATTTGCCGGGGATGTTTTCTTCACATGATTATCAATATCTGTAATTTTTTGCTTCATAATATCCTTTCATGGTTATAGTATTAGTTACAAAAAGTTAATCTTTTCAACTTCTTTACATTTTATTTTTATCTCTTGATTATCCAATATTCCTAACTGTTTCAACAATCTCTTTCAGCTTGCTTTCAAAGGCATCATCAGCAATGGCAAATTTTTCTACGTCTATTACCAAAGGCGCCCCGATAACAAAGAGACGCGCTCCCACCTTTACGGCTTCAATAGCCTGCTCTACACTCAAACCACCAACAGCCTGAACAGGAATCTTTACTGCTTTCAGCACCTTTCCCAAATCATCCAGTGGACTTACTCCCTTTATGTGCCTTCTTTCGTCGTAACCAGTATGAACAATTATGTAATCAACTCCCATCTCTTCCATCTTTTTTGCGGCAGCAGCTTTGTCATCTTCGGCTAAAACATCAGCCATAACCTTGACATTATATTTTCTCGCCATAGCTACAACTTCTTTTACTGTCGCCCAATGCGCTCTGCTCATTACCACCACCATGCTAGCTCCTGCTTTAGCCATCATTTCGCACTCCAATCCTCCTCCGTCCATAGTCTTTAGATCAGCGACTATCGGGTAATCAGGGAATTCTCTTCGAAGTGCCTTGACAGCGTGCAGCCCTTCCCCTAGGATTAACGGAGTGCCGGCTTCAATCCAGTCCACACCAGCTCGCACTGCGCCATGAGCTAATTTTAATGCTTCTTCTATTGTTTCTATATCCAAAGATACCTGTACTATTGCTTTCATTTATCTTTTCCCCCAGTACTTTGCTGTCCAGAATGCCGCCTTTTTAAAAATCTCCTTTGCTTCGGTAACAGTTTTTGCCCCCATCCATAGTATCAATTTTCGTGGATTCAACTCTTTAATTATGGTTTCTAAATCATTCACTCCCATATAAATAAGAATCCCCTTGTTTTTTGCCTGAATCCGCTTAAAAAGATTCATCCACTGAAGAGCACCAGGCTTCTGACCGGCACCCGGCATCCACTGAATGGTATGTATCCCGGATACATCGCAGATTCTATCCACATGTTTAATGGCATCCGGCCCATCCAGGTGGTAAAAGGAATATTTCACCGTACTGCTTAACTCCTCAATCTCCGGGACAATAAATTCTTCATACATCTCAGGAGAAATCATAGCAGATACATCAGACTGCCAAATCCCCAACCTTTCTTTGGACCAGACAGGCCACCAGTTACCATAGCCTTCAAATCCATATGAATGAATAATAGTATATAATTCATCATACATCGGCGGGTAATTTTGCCGCATCATTTTCAGAGCATGCTTTACCTCTTCTGGATATTCTATTAAATCCATTAGAAAACGACTGGGGCCACGCATCATAGAAAGCATATCATTGGGACAGGCATGAAGAAGTGGTGGAAGCCCTACGGAATATTTTCCAGCTGCAGTTTTCGCTGTTTCCCGCACAGCTTTTTTGAGATGTTTCCAGCCCCAATCATTCCAATCCTTTTTCCAATCAGGTGTTTTATCCCAGGACTCTATACAGGGTTCCAGCCATATAGAATCCGGCTGGTATTTCACCGGTCCGCCGTAATAGGCAGACCAGGCCATCCCATGTCTGGTGTGGGGAATAGCCTCTCCTAAATAGTATCTGGAGTGATGTATTGCTTCTTTACGCTTTATTTCATAGTCAATGTCGGTCCATTTCGTAAATGGATCTTTTGGTTCCGGTACCTGATGTATCTCTTTCTTTGGAACCATCATCAGTATAATCGGACGGTCAATAATATCTCCATTCCAATAGGCAATCCAGCGTTCTCTGGCTTCCGGCCAGTTTTCTTTATACTTCATTTCCATATTTATCTCCTATTTATTAGCGACTTACTGCTCCTCCACTCACATGACCTTTAGGAAAGGCGGTATTGAGTATTACTTCGTGTCCTCCATCTATTGCTAAAATCTGACCGGAAATGTAACTTGAATCTTCTGAACAGAAAAAAATGGCTGCTGGAACAGTATCCTCCACTTTTCCAGCTCTTCTTAAAGGAATCCTTTCACACATTTTGCGGTATTGTTCCTCTGCTAAAATCATATCCCTTTCTACTTGAATCAAGCCAGGACGTAAGGCATTTACCCGAATACCATGTTCGCCCAATTCCAAAGCCATTGCTCTGGTTAAGGATTCCATCCCTCCTTTAGAAGCAGCATAACAGGAGAAATTATAAGTGCTTTTTACTGCATGAATAGAAGAGATATTAAGAATGCATCCTCGGCTTTTTTTAAGAAAAGGTAGAGCTCTCTGTGAACAAAGAAATACACTTTTTAAATTGGTGGTCTGTATTTTATCCCATTCCTCCTCAATAATTTCCTCAAACGGTATCTTAGGAGTTATCCCGGCATTATTAACCAAAATATCAAGCATGCCAAATTCTTTTTCTATAATATTGAACATACTATCCACTTCGTCTTTCTTTCCTACATTAGCCTTAATCAGCAAACATCTTCTGCCCAAAGATATTATCTTTGCTACTGTCTCTTTCGCCCCTGTCCGATTCTTATTATAATTAACTATGACATTCGCCCCTTCCTTGGCAAATCCAACGGCAATGGCTTTGCCAATACCACTGGAAGAGCCGGTTACTAAAGCAACTTTATTCTTTAGCTTCATTTCTGCCCACCTCCAAAATATTTTGCACGCATTATCTTCAAGAAATCTGCAGATTCCTTAATTTCTTCAATCCCATCCATCCCGTCTTCAATAGATATCCATCCGGAAAAATTTATGTCGCGTAAGATGGAAAATATTTTTTCGTAATCATTTAGCCCCTTACCGATAACTCCATGATGTAATTTGGGGGAATATCCTATCGTTCCATTAGTTTCTCTTAATTCATCAAGGATTGCTCCTTTTTCTAAATAACGGTCACTGGCGTGCATAGTTTTTACCCGATTTTTCATGAGATTAAGCAGTTCTACTGGGTCATCTCCAGCAACTATAGCATTTGACGGGTCATATTGAACCCCAAAATTGGGAGAGTCTATCTGATTAATAATAGAAAGAAAAACTTCCTTTCTTTGAGCAAATTCAGGATATTTCCAGTAACCGTCCTTATAGTGGTTTTCCATAACGAGGATAATATCACATTCTCTTGCAGTAATAAGACTTTCCTGTATAGACTCAACCACCCATTTTATTCCATCATTTACATTTATTTCTGGTCTTCTCTGCCCAGAAAGTACCCGACAGAATTTCCCTCCAAGTTCCTGTGTGACTTTTATCATTTCTTTTTGCTTTCTGACCTCATCCTCCCGATCTTCTCTTTCTGGCAGAGTAAAATCTGACGAATAACACATCATTGGGATTTCAAGACCTTGCTTCTCTACAGTTTTTCTAATTTCTGAAAGATATTTATTATCATAGCTTTTGAGAAATCGGCTATAGAATTCAAGTCCATCTACTTCGAGTTCCGTTGACATCTCGATCCATTTATGAAGTGACATCCTTCCCTCTGAAATGTCTCCAATATAACATTTTGGAAAAGCCGCAATCTTAAACATAATATTATTTAAATTTAACCTCTGGAACCCATTCAAAATCTTCTTCCCAAGGATAGAAATGTTGCCGCTCGGTTTTGTATGGAAAACTTTTGTAATGAGGCGATGCTAAACCTGGACAATCAGCCAATATTACCTTTTTGGCAAATGGTTCATAGTCAGCCCGAAAACCAGCTGGTGATTTTACTACAACAATATCTGCCTTTTTTGGTTCTAATCCTACACTTTTGTATACCAGTGGATGACTACCAGGGCCAGGATACTCAGAAACAACAACAAATATATTTTTAATTTTAATAACAGCAGTTTTACCTGTGCTTACGGGTAGATTTTTCCCTCCATGTCCTGACATAATATATTTCCCATCGCTAAGATTTATCACTATTCCTTCAAAACCAACGGGACTGCTAAAAATATTATCTCGTTTACCACCCAATCTGCCTTTAATTACCTTTCCTTTACCTGTCGTAAAAGCTCTTTGAGCAATCTCTGGATCAACAACCGTTATCAGAACGACTTTCTCGCTTTTATTCTCCAAAAATTTTTTTAGTAAGATAGTGCTGTCACCCGGAGCACCAGAATTGGTGGCATCAGCACCATCGGCTATCACCACTGGCTTCCCATCAAAGGTGAGTGCCTCTGAAACAGCTGTTTCGGGATTAACCCTTTCCACTGCATCGAGTTCTTTTCTCATCTTCCATGATTTTAAAGAAATTTCCCCGACATATTGCTTCATTTTTTGAATATCCGTTCCCCATGCCATAGCGCACCAACCATGGTCAGATACATCAAGCCAAGGTTGAGCAATACAGAGCGATGCACTCCACACATCTTCATTGTTTTCCACCTGATGAACTATATCAAACAAATCTTTCATTGGGGGAACAAAGACATTATGTTTTTCAGAGGCAATAATCATTGGAATTTTAATCCAACAACACGAAGGAAATTTCTTTTCTTTGAGTATTCGATAAAGCACTTTAGCTCCACGTTCTCCGGTTTCAAAGACATCGATATGGGGAGCGGTATGGTAAGGAATAAGCGCATCCGCATTTTTTACCATTTTTTTAGTTATATTAGCATGAAGATCTAAAGTTGCCACTACAGGAATTTTGTTGCAAACAATACTTCGGATAATCTTCAGAATTTCTCCATCAAAATCTCCTTTTTCTTCAGACATAAGTGCTCCGTGAAGAGAAATTAATACACCATCAATCGGAAGAGAGTTTTTCAGCATTTCAGTTAAGTCACTAATAATCTTGAGATATGTTTCTCTTTCTACTGGTCCCCCAGGCCAGGCAACTGCACGTACCAATGGAACAATTTCAGCTTTCTCTTTCCATTTAGTAATCTCTGAGACAAAACCTCCTATTTCACTTACTTTGCCAAATTTTTTTACAACATCTTTCCCTTTGGCATAACCAAAGTTTTCAAATTCTTTCATCCCGGTCAAAACGGGATTAAAGGAGTTAGCTTCCTGCCATACCTGAGCAATAGCAATTTTCATAGCACTTTAAAAACATCCTCAATAATATTAAGTGCCTTTTCCAAATCCTCCATACTATGAGCAGATGAGAAACCATGATGCACAGGTGTTCCTCCGTAATCATGAAAATATAATCCTCGATTGATACATTCTTTAACAAACTTAAGCATCTGTTCTTTTGAATGAGAAAGCGACTGCCGGTAATTTTTGACTTCTTCATCAATTCCCATAATGAGAGAAAATCTTGGACCATGATATTGGAGTCGTGCTTTTATATCCGAATGAGCAATTATTTCCTTAAATCTCTTATAGAAAAAATCTTCTTTTTTATAAAGGTCTTCATAAAAATCAAGTTTGCGAATTTCCTTCTGAAAAGCGATTCCCGCCATAATAGCGACGAGGTGAGATGTAAAAGTTCCACTGAGAGAGGTCGTTCCAACAGGTTCAAAACATTCCATTATCTCTTTTCTGCCGCAGATAACACTTAAAGGGATCCCTCCTCCTACAGATTTGCCCAGAACAGCAATATCCGGCTTTATCCCGAAATATCTCTGGGCTCCACCAGGTGAAGTTTTGAAAGCCGACTGAATTTCGTCATAGAAAAGCGGTATCTGATATTTCTTCGTTAATTCTCGCATAGCTTTCATATAGTCTTTTTTGGGAACGATACAGCAACAATTATAATTGATTGGTTCCAGAATGACACAGCAAACCTCATCTTTATACTTTTTGATAGTTTTCTCAAGAACATCCGGGTCATTAAAAGGAATTGATATTACGAATTTACATATTTCTTCGGGGATCCCGTCACTTTCCCTATAGGGCGGTATGCTTCCAAGATATTCTCTGGGTACCCTGCCTCCGATATGAACGTAATCATGTGTACCATGAAAATGACCCTCAAACCGTATTATCTTATTTTTTCCGGTGAAGCTTCTACATGCCCTTATCCCATGAAGAGTTGCCTCTGTACCTGATACAGCATAGCGAACTAATTCAGCACAAGGAACAACTTCACAAATTAAACGGGAAAGAGCTGTATGATATTTCGTCTCCGCAGAACATATAATTCCTAAATCCAATGATTTTTGGACCGCTTGAACAATTGCTGGGTGTTTATGCCCCAACATTGATGCTCCATGGGAAGTACAAAAATCAATATATTCCTTGCCTTCAATGTCCCATACTTTAGAACCTTTGCCTTTTGAAATGTAAAAAGGACAAGCAATAGCCCTGTTCAACCTTGTTCCAGCAGTCACTCCTCCAGAGATATACCTTTTTGCTTTTTTATAAATTTTATCTGTATTTTTATTGTTTGTGAATAAATTCATCATGTATTCTTTTTAAAAATATATGCTTTACCGATTTCTAAAATCTGGCATTCTGGCTCCACAAAGGAACCCAAAAGTTTTCCCTGGAATTCATAGGGATCTGCATTATTGTGTTTGAACATCCCATAATGATTGGGAATAACAACACATGGCTTTAAATATCTGGTTAACCTCACTGCTTCATCTATCCCCATATTACCTAACTTGCCGTTTATGCAAATGGCCATTATGTCAATATCATATTTGCTTAAATAAAATAAAAAATCGTGGAATCCGGTATCTCCTGTATGATAAAAACTGATTCCATTTTCGAAAGTGATTATCATCCCTATGCTATCAAGTACCTTTTCTTCATTAGGAATACAGAAGGTACTGCGCAAATTAATATTGCCTATTTTAATATTGTCTCCAACATCTAATTGAATAATCCTGTTCTTTTTTATGCCTATCTTTTTTAGCCGTTTAACTACATTTTTGGGACCAAGAAATTGGCAATCTACCTTTTTATTAACCACTTTTAATGTTTCCACATCCGTATGGTCTTCGTGGTCATGAGTGCAAACTATTAAATCGACTTTCAAATTTTCAGGCTCTATAGGAGAAGACACAAGCCTTGGCATTCTAGGATCATTACTGAGATATGGGTCTATAGCCAAAGTAAACTTTAAAGATTTTAAGATATATCCTGCCTGTCCCAGCCACCAAATGCCTAATTCGTTTTGAGATAGATGTGTTTTTTTTATCTGCTTTAGAATATCTATCATTTGGATGCTACCCTGGAATTCTTGCTTCTATTTAAATATTTTCCCATATCTCCTAAATGCTTGTCTATTCCCTCTTTAGCATACTTCTCATCTTGCTTAGTTATAGCCTTTAAAATCTGCTCATGAAATTTAATAGCTCCTTCTTGATCATTAGACAGATAGGCTGTAAATATCTGCGAGTATTTTTGCTGCTCATTTATCAAATCCGTTAGTTTTAAAAATATCCGATTTTTACTAGCTATAGCAATATTACGATGAAAATCCATATCAGCCGGAAGAAATTTTTCAATATTATCAGGATTTTTCTTCATCTGTTCTAGATTTTTATTCAATTTTTTTATATCACTAGCTGTTCTCTTTCTGCTAGCTAAAGTGACTGTTGCTCCTTCTATAGCCTTCCTAGCAACGATAATCTCTTCTAATAACTCAGAACCAAAACCAATAATATCAGACGTTAACTCTTTTGGTAAAGAAAGACTCTTAAAACTGTTAACTATTGCTCCAGAACCATGTTTTATCTCTAAAACCTCTAAAGTTTGAAGTTTTGCTAAAGCTTCTCTTAAAGGCACACGGCTGACCTTAAGTTCTAGAGCCAATTTCCGCTCCGGAGGTAGTTTCTCCCCTGTTTTATAGAGCCCCTGAGCAATTCTAGCTATAATCTCTTTAACAATTTTATTGCTTAGTATTTCTTTCTGCATACACTAATTAAATTGGTATAGTAGTATTACCATTATTATATAATATGTATTTCTCTTGTCAAGGATTTTTACTAGTTTTTGGAAATAAACAGGTACATCATGACCCACTGCTGTTTAGAAGAGTGGAAATTACGAGAAACATAAGGAAACCATCGAGACTTGTATCAAGATATGCTTGAAGATATCCCAAAATCTGAGTATGATAATGTCATGGAGAGAAAAGTCATTCTAAAAACATGCCTGTGTTTTATCATGCTCGGGTTAATTTTGACCGGTTGTGCAGGCGAGGAAAAAATAAATTTCAGGACTGAGATTAAGAGAGTAATCAGGACTTACCAGCAATTTGAACTTACCTTTGACCTGGAGCAGTTCACTGGCGATCCTTTCAACCCTGAGGATATTGAAGTAACCGCTACTTTCTATTCACCGAAGAAGGGGAAAATACATATACCCGGTTTTTTCTATCAGGATTATCAGCGGAGTCTTCTGAAGAACGGGAACGTCTCCCTTGTTCCTAAGGGACAGCCGTGCTGGAAGATACGCTTTACTCCCACTCAGAAAGGAATTTATTACTATCAGCTCCACCTCAAGAATAAGCTTAATATTTACCATTCCAGACGCAGGAAACTCCAGGTAACTTCCTCAGACACCCGTGGCTTCATCAGGGTTAGTCCAGAGGATCGTCGTTATTTTGAGTTCGACTCTGGAAGTCCTTACTTTGCAGTGGGACATAATCTGTGCTGGTATTCTTCTAATAAGGGTACCTACGATTATGATTACTACTTTTCCAGAATGAAAGAAGCCGGCGAAAATTATACCAGGATCTGGCTCTCTCCCTGGGCTTTTGCTCTGGAATGGGAGAAACTCGCCAGCTATAACCTGGCTGATGCCTGGCGGCTGGACTACGTACTCAATCTGGCAGAGAGCAAAGGTATATACATCATGCTGTGTATAGACACTTTTAATACTTTGAATAGCACCTCAACCTACGGGAAATGGTCTTCTAATCCCTATAATAAAGCTAATGGCGGCCCCTGCGCTAAACCAGAGGAGTTTTTTACCAACCCACAGGCAAAAAAGTATTACAAGCAAAAACTGCGTTGTATCATTGCCCGCTGGGGTTACAGTCCCAATGTGCTGGCCTGGGAATTGTGGAATGAGGTTGATTTCACTGATAATTACTCCCCTGAGAATGTCCTGGACTGGCATAAGGAGATAATACAATATCTCTCCAGGTTAGACCCCTACAAACATCTTGTAACTACCAGTTATTTCCAGAATCCGGGGGATACTAAGGTATTCCAGTCACCGGGCATTAACTTTACTCAGAGCCGGATCTACGAGAGTAAAGACATTGTTCTCACGATCCAGGAATTGGGATACAGAATGAACACGTTGTATGCTAAACCTCATTTAGTAAGTGAATTTGCCATAACTCACAGCAACCAGGACTCACGTTGCGATCCTAAAGGCTACTATCTGCACGACGGTATCTGGAGCGCTGTTTTTTCTTTAGCTGCCGGGACGGCTATGAGCTGGTGGTGGGACGGCCATATTGAGCAGAATAATCTTTATTATCACTTTAAGGCCTTGGCAGAATTTGTTAAAGATGTGAAATGGACAAAGGGAAACTACCAGTTCAGGCAAATTAAGTGTTATCAGGCCGGGGATTCCACCGGGGCTGTCCCTGTAAGAGCTTATGCTCTAGTTAACAAAGATAACACCAATTTATTATTGTGGATCCAGAATAAAAGTGATAAAAGAATGAATGCGCTTAACGGAGAGATAGTTGGCCTGAGAGCTGGCAACTATCTGATATACTGGTGGGATACCTATCAGGGAATAATTCTGAAAAAAGAAGAGATAAAATGTGATGATAGTAGATTGCTTATCGCTATACCTTCTTTCAACAGAGATATTGCCGCAAAAATCACCCCTTACTCTTCCTCTAATGAGTAGTGGTTTCCCATTCAGGGCCGCTTATAGTTAAGTTTCCATCATAGCTCATATTCAAAACGATATCATCATCTGTTAAGGGGGATCTAGTATGCCAAAAACACCGCACAATAGGAATCTTGGTCCCCATATAACTTTCCATCTGTTCCTTCTTTGTTTCTTCCCAGGTATAGCCTGGATTCCATGAACAGTCG
This sequence comes from bacterium, assembly GCA_043824255.1. Lineage (GTDB taxonomy): Bacteria > JAHJDO01 > JAHJDO01 > JAHJDO01 > JAHJDO01 > JAHJDO01. The sequence goes on along the minus strand of JBDRTG010000038.1, from coordinate 26,834 downwards.
GCACCACAGAACTCATAGAGATAACTGCAGGCAGTAATCTGAGGGTTACGACCTGGAGCGGTAGTATTTAAACTGGTATCATCCGTCTCTGAGTATTGATCCTGGTGCCAATCAGGTTTTCCACCCTCTGTTCCTTTCGAAGTATCGCTGAGACAAAGATAAATTTTTTTGTTAGTGCCGATATAACTTGGATATAAGTTAGAAAGCCATGGAGGCAGGTGATTATCGTAGTCGTCCTTATACATTGATATGGCCAGATAAATCTGTCTCATGGTTTGTATACACGCCGCCTTGCGCCCTTCTTCCCTGGCTCTCTGTACTACAGGCAGAAGTATGCTGGCAAGTACGGCAATTATGCCTATAACAACCAAAAGCTCCAAAAGCGTGAAACCATACTTTAATGCCACTGGTTTGAATGGATTTCTTCTTTTCATTTCAATCCTAATTTATCATATTTAAGGATAAGAATTCCAGCTATTGTTTATCTTTCATCCATGAGCTTGCCATCAACGCGAATCACTCTAAAAAGGCACCAAGTAGCAAAGTTCTGGTCCAGCATAGTAAACCTGGTACCCTCATTATAAATGTTAGGATATTTCCAGTGGATACTTCCAAAACCGGCTTTGTCTTCAGGACGGGAAACCAGTAGATAAACTGGGTCATCACCCGGAGGAATTTTTTCTAAGTCAAAGTCAAAGCAATGAGTAAGAGAATAGGTCCCACTGCCATAATATTTAAATAAATAACCCTGAAAATCAGTAACTAAAACCTGGCTGTCTGCTTTATATTTAGCCAGATATGCTCCAATTTCTGCTATTTCTTGCTCATGCCTACCCGCCCAGTTCACCTCTTTTTTAATTAGATGGAGAGCTCGACCTGAAGACAAGCTGGCAATCAGGAGAATAAGAAAAATATACTTCTTTAAAGTATGGGAATGATTATTCTTTTCCTGTAGTTCAAGGAACTTGGCCAATAGGATAAAAACGAAAGCTAAAATAATAACTAAGTTGCGCAATGGATTTGCTAACTGTCCTCCTCCAGAAAATATTCCTCTCAAAAAATAGAGCAAGTCCCCCATTATCAGCCAGTTAAAAAGAAACCAGAGCGAGATTAGATAGCCAATTGGGGCAAGATAGAGAAGCAGGAGACCCTCTTTCCGGGAACGCTGATATTTCTGGTGGAATGACACTACGATAACAATAACCAGGATAGCTAGAGCATAAAAAAACCCTTCCAGCCTGATCAAACAGAGCATGGAAATATTCAACGTCATAAGCAGAAAATCTCTCAAACCATTTTCTTTTAACCAGCCCAGCAAATAATAGAGTGAGGCTACTAGAAATAGCACAAATATCATCTGGCTGGTACCGTTAGCAGAGCAGAAGAGAATTAAAGGAGTAAGCTGAAAAACAGCCAGAAGCAGGTAGCGGTAGAGCCTGTCTAAGCCGCAGTGTTTGAACAGCATATTTAAAAAGACTATACTGCCAGCAGCGAAAAAACTGGATATTATATTATTCAGGAAGAGGTTATGGAGATGAAACCTGCAAAAAGTCAGAGGCAGCTGAATAAAAGTGGGCAGAGGCAACCACCATACTGAACATATCAGACTCTGTCTGCCTCTATTGTAGCCATTGATCAGGTCAAGAGCCTGTCCAGTGCGGATAATTGCCTCCTCTGCAATATATCCGAATTTAAAGACCAGGAAATAAGCAATAATTAAATTGAAAGTAAAAACAGCCAGGAATATAACCTGATTTTCCATAAATTTAGTTTTAGAGATTCTCAATTTCCCCTCTTATTTTCCTGAAAAAAACCATGCCGGGTCTTTTCCCAGTAGAACGGCCTGGTTATCAGCTGTATGAAGCCTTTCCACGCTCCTATACTTATTAATGCCCAATAAGGCGGAATTACCAGTGCATATTTCACCAAATCATAATAACCTCTTTTATAGGCTCCTATGGCACATGTATAGATAAAGACGAAATTACCCATAAAAAGACATAATGCTCCAAGAAGAAATACTGCAGGCGGAAAGAAAACGGATAAAACCTGCCAGCGTGTGAGGAACCACAGTAAAGTCAGCAGCCAATAAAATGGATTCATTAAAAAGCAGAAAAACATCCCTCCAATAATCATATGAAAATTGAGGTAATTTTTTATACCCAATTTTTTAAGAAGAGCAACGGGATGACGATTATTTACTAAATATGTTTGAATATATCCCTTTACCCAGCGGGATCTCTGACGAATCCAGTATTTCAGGTTGCTGCAGGCTTCTTCCCAGGTAGTGGAATCTAACATCTGGGTACGATATCCCCGCTTATGAAGTCTGATTCCCAGGTCACAATCTTCCGCTACATTATATGGATCCCAGCCACACAGTTCTTTGAGCTTGTCTGTCTTGAAGTGATTGGAGGTACCACCCAGGGGAATAGGGGCATCGAAATCTCCCAGGCCCGGCAAATAGAGATCAAACCACATGGAGTATTCAGTAGTGAACCATCTGGTAAGCCAGTTCTGCCGCTGGTTATAAAAATTTAGCTTAGCCTGCAGGCAGATAACCTCATCAGGTGACTTCCTGAATGCCAGTACGGCCTTCTTTAACTGGTCAGATTCGGGCACGTCTTCAGCATCGTAAATTACCAGAAATTCTCCCTGAGCCTCGGAAAGCCCCAGATTACAAGCTTTAGGTTTGGTCTTGGGAATAGAGTGGGGAACAATCACTTTCTTGAAATGACTGTCCAAGCTCAGCTTCCGGGCAAATTCTATGGTTTCTCTGTCATCATCCTCCAGGAGCAACTTGACATCCAGTTTATCCTTGGGATAGTCAAGTTTATTAATAGAGGCAGTTATCTGTCTTAACAGTTCAGTTTCCTTGTATAAAGGAACCAGAATAGTATAGACAGGCAATTCTTCATCAGGTAATGTTTTTATTTCTCTTGCAGAAACCTTTGTCTCTTTTTTTCTCATTATAGACAGATTAATAAGAAAAAATTTATAGAGAGAGAAGAGAATATAGAAAGTTACTGCCAGAAAATTCGCCAGAATAAGGCATCTGGAAGGTGATACCAGGAGGAATACCAGCAGTAAGACCGATAAACTGATGAGGGCAATCCACTGCCTTCCGGTCAGAGTGTGATAGGCACTCTCTTCCGGATGCTTATGAAAAAGCTCGTGCGTGACTAGATGCTTATTTTTCTGGTTTAGGGACATTTTTCTTCACTGTTTCAAAGATTTGTTTAGCTATTAAACTCTGCCCTGCTCTGTGAGGATATAAAAGGTAAACTTTTTCACGGGAATCAGATTGATAGAGATGAGAAAGAGCAGTCTCTTCCCTGGGAAAAGCGCTGAAAAGGTCAACCACATCGACCGCCTGCCTTAATCCCACCTTTTTTACAGCTATGGCTACATCCATAGAGGAAGCCACTTTACCGATAACCGGTGGAGGAATCACCAGTACAGTGCGTATCCCACGAGATTTAATAGCTGTGGTAAGAAAAGTTAAACAGCACTTGAATTCCCCCAGAGAAAGATGATTAATAACCTCATTCATTCCAAGAGAAAATATGACCAGGTCAGGGTTCTGTTTAATAACTTCTTCTAACCGGCATATTGTCAAAAGACCTGAACCTGCAGGTGTATCCACAGGAATTTCTATAAAGTTGAGGTTTACATTAACTTTATTTCCATAATAATTCTGCAGTAATCCTGAAAGCATTTTCCAATAATTATCATCATCGTCTTTATTGCAAAAGAGAGCTCCCAGTATAACAATATTTGCTTTATTTTGAGTACTATGAGGATGATAAGCAGGAGCTTCTATCTGGCTGATGCGAAAGAGCACTAAGCTATTTTCTGAATCCTCTATGTGATCCTCCACGGTTCTTAGACCTTTAAACTCAGAACCCACGTCTAAAAATTCTATTTTCCTTTTTGTTATTATATTACCGCCGTAACTCAGATAAAAATCCATACTCTGCTCTATGGGATATCGGTTTAAAGGAATATCCACCTTTTCTCCCTGATTCGGTTCCAGAACGAATTCCCTAGAGCCTTGTTTGCCCTTATCTCCCTTATTATCCAGAGATTCCCAGATGAGCTCAAGTTTAGCGCCAGTATCAGAATAGTTTTTTATCCAAACCCCTAACTGAAGTGGTTCCTGTGGGTAGAATATATTCAGGTTGTTAGTAACTCTCCATTCCAACTGGATGTTTTTCGGCTGACTCCGGGGATGTACTTGAATATATTTCTCATAGATATCCATCAGCCCTTTAGCATTTTTAACCTGTAATTTTATTTTATAGATACTGTCAGCCGGGTAAATATGCAGAGGATTCCTCTCTCTACTGGTACTTCCATCCCCAAAGTCCCATTGACAGGAAAGGGTTCCGCTATCCTTGCTTATAGAAGCATCCTGAAATTGAAAAGATATCAACTCATGAGTTTGTCTATTAAAACACATGCTTTCTTTTTCCTCTGTAAAGAAGAAAGCATTTAGAGGTTTACCATAGGTTTGAAGACTAGCCTGTCTGGCTTTTAATTTGTCAATAAAGGCTTCCTTTGGAATAATCATAAAGTCTTTGTCTCCGGGTTTCTTCCATCCAGCCCGGGATAGTTGTGTGCCGGTACCCTCTTCTTGATAATACTGGATAAGATGTACTCCTTTCTCTAAATAGATTTCTCCCTGGTGAGTCCATTTATCTATCAAGGGTCGTCCTCTGCCTTCCTTTTCATGCCCGCCAGGCCAGCTTGCTGTTAACTTGCCATCAACTAACAAAAATGAGGCATCATCAGAGTTGGTGGCAAATCCATATTTGCCATCCAGCGGACAGAAAATAGTCCCCCGATAGATACTGAGATAATTTTCATTGGAACCAAAAGGGTTCTCCAGGTCATCGATTTGGCAGCGAGGTCCCTTGCCGTAAATCTTACTGCTTTGCTGGATTAATGTCTGCATTTGGGGCCAATTCCGGGGATGAGAACTATGTGCTTTCTCTCTGGTTTCAAGGAACAAACCGCCAGCGTTTGGTCTCCACATATACTCAATTTTTTCTGCTTTCGGATTCCCAAAATATATATAGTATTCACACTTGGAGACGTTATCCACCTTGAAGTCTATAATCAGATTTTCTTCCTCACTGGAGCTGACTTTATAAGGAGTCTGCCTTCCCTGCTCATCAATTATCCGTATATTGGACAGATTCTTATTTGCTCTTCCCCCTGCTGGGGAAAAAACGAAAGAAGCAATATCTATATCAGTCTTGAGCTTAGGAGTTAATACCACCAACTTACCCCGGTATTTCCAGTCCGTATTCCACCATTCACTCTCTGATGCATAAACGTTCAAAGTCAGAGAAAAAATGCCCAACAAAAATGCCAGGTAAACTTTAATCCATTCTGTGCAAGCCTTGAGTTTGAACATTTATTTTGCTTTCAGCTTAATCTTTAAAGCCATATCTTTGCTAATATCTGGAAGTTTTACGGTTAATTTGCCCTCAACTGTAGCAATTTCTTTCATGTCTGTGATAATTCCTTTATAAGTATCCCAGAATTCTATAACGTAGATATCCTCAAGCATGTCTTCTAAAATGATAGTGGCATTCTTCATTATTCTTTCCTCATGAGGAATTCTTAACGCGCTTAAGAAACTATATATCCAGATATACGCAGTATCTTTATTGCCCAGACATTGTGCTCTCAAGTATCCGCTTTCATCAACCAGAGAAATTTCTTTCATCTGTAAATTCTTATTTCTGCGGTCCTCTCCGGCGCAAAACTCGGCTAGGGCCTTATAATGGAAATAAAGATTCTCCTCCTCTACAAAATTCCACCACCAGAAGAGAGGACTAGCAGCTAGAGGGCACATATAATTAGCCCAGAGCCCTGTATGCAGATCCCGAGCCATTATGTCAGGAGGACTGCCTGCCCAATGGCCGCCGAACTCGGAAATAAATATGGGTTTGTTAAACCTCTTCATAGCCTGGTAGTACTGCCTGATTGCCATTACCTGTGAATCTGGCAACCCGTCATTATCAGTCCATGCATTACTGTGGGTAAAATCAATCTCTGGAAGATCAAAAAGATGCACTGCCTTTGAGTGTTGACAATAATGAGTTGAAATTATATGAGCCCATGGATCTAGTTGCCGTACAAATCGAGCCATTTTCTTATGCCACTCGCGGACTCGTTTTTGATGTTTGGGGTTATTTTTATACCCAATAGTGAGATCTATTTCACTCCAGAAATTCCAGGCAAAGATGTATGGAGAATATCCCCAGCGTGCAACAATGTAACGCATTTTATTTTTAAATAAGTCCACTGACTTTAAGTTAGTAAAGTACTCCTGAGGGCTGGCGATAAACCCACCACTGGCAGTGTTATAGGGATTACGCTCCCAGCCTTTTTCGTGATGGGTTAGCTGAGTATGGTTATTAATGGTTAGGAGTATATATATGTTTTTCTCTTCCGCCATTTCCAGAATATGGTCCATTCGCCAGGCATTCTGGAGACTGTATCTGCCAAGTCCATGGAAGGGCCCATATTTCTTATTCCACTCCAGAGCCAGCCACCAGTGGGCCATCCACATGCGAATAAAATTGGCTTTGTTTTGAGATAATTTAGTAAAATACTCATCATAGGCATAAGTGTCCTTGCCTACCGGCAAACTGGGAACATAATTCTGTCCGTAAGGAGTATCCCAGGGAGAAATGATATTTAAACCTATGGGATAGTAAAAACTGCCATCGTCAAACTCAAAATATTGTTTATCTTTTGAACTCACCCTGACAAATCCTTTGCTTTCAGAGCGGACGGATTTAAAATGATATTTTTTTGTTTTCAGGGTAGCGCCATCTTTGATTACTAAATAATAACTGTACCCGCCAACCTCAACAGGACTGAATCTCACCATCCAGAAACCATTCCCTACGGGATAAACATATTCTTTCCCTTCTACTAATTTGCGGGAATAGGGTTGGTAGAAAAAGCCTGGAATAGAGGAAATTATCCCGCTGGGGGAGATGAAATAGGCAGTTATGTCTATTAATTCAGGATCAAAAGGATTAGCATATACTCTCGATAAGTCGAAGCTGATTTCAAATTTTTCATACTGTTTTACCAGAGAGGAATTAACTCTAAGATTATGTAGACGGGTCTTTGGAAGCTCCTCATCTGTATCTTTCAGTTTTGTCAGGTGAATATTGTCAATGTATATCGAACCAGAGTAAGGAGTTTTTCCTAGAAGTTTCATACGCAGCTCTTTAACTTCCTGGGCAACATAACCGCTCCATGGCTTAAAATGTTCCATGGAACTCCATTGATGGCTCTGGTTGGAGATATCCACATAAAGATTATTCCAGCCTTTTTTAAGCCTGAAAGGACGGATATTCTGATACCAGAAATTTTCGTCATCTTTGAGGCACAGAAGCGCCTGTATCCCTTCAGGAACATTTCGAGGTAGTAAAATGTCCAGACCCAACCTGTCCCACCCAAGCCAGTTAGCATGACAGAGCTTTTTTAAGTTAATCTCGTCCTGAAGGGTAACAGATACCTTAAGAGAACTTTTACCCTGAGTAGAGTGATCACTGCTTGAAGCTAGACAAGCACCGGATTCAGCCACCCATCCTTCCTCACCATCTTCAAAATCATATAGCAGTTTAGCCGAAGAAGGTTTTACACTGACTCCTGGACCAGGAGCTATAAACCCTCTCTCAGGAGCTCTGTTGGTAAGAATTAAGATGAGAAACAATAACGCTGCCGAAATTATAACCAGTTTTTTCATGTTTGCCTGTATATTACATTATAAACCTATTATAGACCCAGCCTTATTTGAAATCAAATATATGAGTCCATAACATATTGGGAAAATTGCATTGGTCAAAAACAACGGGAAATTACGAGAAACAAAAAGATTAGAAAAGCTTATGTTCTGTTAATTTTGAAACAAGTTTATCTACAACTTCTGAGGCTGTACCATCCAGAATTTCACCTTCATACTTTGTCTGTGGAGTGAATATTTTAACTACCTGAGTAGGAGAGCCATCCAGCCCTATTTTATCCTTATCAACATCCAAGTCCTCAGCGCTCCAGACGTGAATCTGTTTTTTTCTTGCCATAAGAAGACCCTTCATTGAAGCATAACGAGGTTCATTAATCTCTTTTGTAACTGTTACTGCGCATGGAAGCTTTACCTCTACAACCTCAAAAGAATTCTCTAATGCTCTCTCAGCCCTTAATATATTATCCTTAATCTCTATTTTTCGAATATATGTTATTTGCGCTATACCGAGCTGCTCTGCAACACCAGGTCCAACTTGAGCAGTATCACCATCTATAGCCTGTTTACCAAATAATACAATGTCAAACTTACCTATTTTATTTATGGCTTGAGCTAATGTGTATGATGTAGCAAGTGTATCTGAACCAGCAAATGCTCTATCGCAAATAAGTATCGCCTCATCTGCGCCCATTGCCAGAGCAGATCTTAATGCAGCTTCCACCTGCGGAGGCCCCATACTGATAACAGTGACCTTGCCTCCATATTTTTCTCTTAATTTAAGAGCTTCCTCAATTGCATTCTCATCAAAGGGATTTATAATATTCTTAATTCCCTCTCTAATCATTGTGTTTGTCTGGGAATCTATTTTAACATTGCTTATCTCTTCAGTATCAGGAACTTGTTTTATACAAACAATGAGTTGCATGATTTAACGTCCTTTTAATAAAAAGTTTGCAATAACACTGCGCTGGATTTCCGATGTGCCTTCTATTATTTCAAACAGTTTGGCTTCCCTCATATACCTCTGCACAGGATATTCCTTCATATATCCGTATCCGCCAAAAACCTGTACAGCTTTTATAGATACGTGCATAGCAACTTCTGAAGCCTTCAGTTTTCCCATTGAAGCATATTTTTCAAAAGGCTGATTCTGGTCCTTAAGCCATGCTGATTTATAAAGTATTAATTTTACTGCCTCAATCTCTGTTGCCATATCAGCCAAAATATGTTGAATCGCCTGAAAAGAGGCTATTGGCTTTCCAAATTGTACTCTTTCCTTTGCATATTTAAGCGCAGCTTCATACGCTGCCTCAGCAATACCAAGCGCGCCTATGCCAACTCCGATTCTGCCCGCATCAAATGTTTCCATTGCAACTCGAAAACCACGTCTTTCTTTCAATAATAAGTTTTCTTTAGGCACCTTGCAATTATCAAAAACAAGTTCTACATTCGGAAGCGCACTGAACCCCATCTTGTTAAACTTTTGTCCTATTGTAAATCCCTGTGTATCTGCTTCAACTATGAACGCGCTTAGTCCGCGAGGTCCCTGATTTGGATGTGTGGCTGCAATAATAATATAGGTACTTGCTTCTCCTCCATTTGTATTAAAGATCTTCCTGCCGTTTATTATGTAATGATCCCCCTCAGGTTTTGCGGTTGTCTTGACGTTTCCAGCGTCAGAGCCTGCTTCCGGCTCAGTGAGAGCAAACGCTGCGAGTTTGTTCTTTGCCAGAGACGGCAGATATTTTTTCTTTTGCTCTTCTGTGCCAAAAGCTATCAATGGATACACGCAAAGCAAATTAGCTCCGAAAATAAGACCTGTTGTTCCACATGCTTTTGAAATCTCCTCAGCAACAAGAGCCCATGTTAAAAAACCCATGCCAAGACCGCCATATTCCTCAGGGATAACAAGCCCAAGTAAATCCATATTGGCCAAAAGATCAATGTTATCTTTCGGGAATTCACCTTTTTCGTCAACCTCTTCCGCTCTGGGAGCTATTTTTTCTTCACAAACTTTCTTAACTTCCTCAAGCATCATCTGCTGTTCTTCTGTTAAACTAAAATCCATATGTCTATCTCCTTTTTTTAATACTCTTTTACAACTAAAGCTGAATTATGACCACCAAAACCAAATGAATTTGACATTGCATATTGAACCTTACATTCTCTGGCAGTATTAGGCACATAATCAAGATCGCACTCAGGATCCGGATTCTCATAGTTTATAGTTGGAGTAATAATGCCATGCTTTATGCTTAAGACACATGCTATCAATTCAACCCCTCCACTCGCTCCTAAAAGATGGCCTGTCATAGATTTCGTTGAACTCACAGGTATGTTTTTTGCACACTTACCGAATACAGTTTTAATAGCCTTTGTCTCACATCTGTCATTGAAAGGGGTTGAAGTGCCATGTGCATTAATGTAATCAATATCTTCAGGATTTAGCGTTGCATCCTCCAAAGCCAATTTCATTGCTTGCGCAGCTCCCTCACCCTCAGGAGACGGAGATGTTATATGATATGCATCAGCAGTCATGCCGAAGCCTGCTAATTCTGCATAAATGGTAGCGCCTCTTTTTTTTGCATGATTTAAATCTTCAAGAAGCAGAATACCTGCTCCTTCCCCTATTACAAAACCATCTCTATCCCTGTCAAATGGTCTGCTTGCCTTCTCAGGCTCATCATTTCTTGTAGAAAGAGCCCTCATCTTGCAGAAGCCAGCAACACCAAGAGGAGTTATTGCAGCCTCTGTTCCCCCTGCTAGCATTATGTCTGCTTCTCCTCTTTGAATAATCCTAAAAGCCTCTCCTATTGCATGAGAGCCGGAAGCACACGCAGTAGCAATCGCAAAATTCGGACCTTTAAGCCCAAATTGAATTGCAACTTGTCCGCTGGCCATGTCTATTATCAACATCGGAATAAGAAAAGGAGACACCCTTGAAGGGCCTTTCTGCAAGAGCACATTGTGCTGATCTTCAATTACCTTTAATCCGCCAATCCCAGAACCTATAAGAACACCGATTCTGCTCTTATCCTCCTTATCTGTATCTAATCCACTATTCTCTAAAGCCATTTTACTACAGGCAACAGCAAACTGCACAAAACTGTCCATCCTTCTTATATCTTTTTGGCCAAGATACATAGAAGAATCAAAATTTTTAATCTGTCCAGCTATCTTGCTATCAAAATCTGCCGGGTCAAACAAAGTGATGTGATCTACTCCGCTCTTTCCATCACATACGTTTTTCCAAAAAACATCAGTATTATTACCAACAGGTGTTACTGCTCCTATACCTGTTATAACAACTCTGTTTTTCTCCATGACTACAGCCTCAATTAAATACTAAATAAAATCCGAAATCCGAATATCAAAATCTGAAACAAATTCTAAATTCAAATGTCTAAAATTTTAAACATCGTTTCGAACATTTGCATTTTAGTTATTTGATATTGTTTCGTATTTAGTGTTTCGTGCTTCGAATTTGATTTTTTTACTGGACGTGCTTATCTATGTAGTCTGTCGCATCGACAACTGTAACAATCTTTTCCGCATCTTCGTCAGGTATTTCAATGTCAAATTCCTCTTCAAGTGCCATAACAAGTTCTACTGTATCTAATGAATCTGCACCTAAATCATCAACAAATGATGCCTCATTAGTAACCTCTTCCGGCTTTACACCAAGTTGTTCAACAATAATCTCTTTCACTCTTTTTTCACTTGACATACTCCATCTCCTCCTTTTTTTTAAACTTTAAGTTACCATTCCACCGTCTACATTAATTACCTGTCCTGTGATGTAATTTGCTTCATCAGAGACAAGAAATAAAACAAGATTTGCAACATCAGTGGCTAAGCCAAATCTGCCTAGAGGAATATTGCCCAGCATTTTTTGCTTTGTATCCTCTTTAAGCACTTCTGTCATTCTTGTGCTTATAAAACCCGGTGCTATAGCATTAACAGTTATTCCTCTTGAGCCGAATTCTTTGGCAGCGGACTTGGTTAGGGCAATTACACCTGCTTTAGAGGCAGCATAATTCGCCTGTCCAGCATTCCCTATCAACCCTATAATGGATGCTATGTTTACTATTTTGCCTTTTCTTTGCTTTAACATAACTTTTGCAGATGCTTTAATGCAGTTAAATGTCCCCTTAAGATTTATTGCTAACACCTTATCCCAGTCCTCATCCTTCATGCGTAAAATGAAGCTATCTCTGGTTATTCCGGCATTGTTGATGAGTATATCCAGGCTTCCTAATTTGTCAATCGTTTTTTCTACAATGTTTGCAGCTTCCTCTGGTATAGAAACATCAGCTTTTATAATCAGTGTTTCTCTTCCCATTTTTTTTATCTCGGCTGCTGTTTGTTCTGCACGTTCGAGATCTATATCCGAAACCACAACATTTGCGCCTTCCTTTGCCAGGCTACACGCTATTTCCTTTCCAATACCCTGAGCTGCACCAGTTACAATTGCCGTTTTTCCACCAAGCTTCATGCTTCCTCCTAATTTCTTAATTCATCGCTGGCATTATAGTTATTGGCTATTGATTGTCAAGTTATTATGTGACAAACGTTACATCTCCATAACTGTAAAACCTATATTCTTCTTTAATTGCCTCTTTGTATGTCTTTGTCATAAGTTTTCTGCCCGCAAAAGCATGTATTAAGATTAAGAGAGTTGACTTTGGAAGATGAAAGTTTGTAATAATAGCATTCACTGCTTTAAATTTATATCCGGGATATATAAAAAGATCTGTCCATGCTGAAAGATTTTTCTTTGGATTATCAGCATTGAAATCCACTGATTCAAGAACTCTCACACTTGTTGTTCCAACTGCTATTATCCTCTTTTGTTCATGAATAGCCATTTTTATTGTAGAAAATGTCTCTTTTGTTATCTCGTAATATTCTGACTGCATCCTGTGTTTTTCTATTTCTGTCTCTGTAACAGGCTTGAATGTGCCAACGCTCACATGAAGTGTTACCTCAGCAATTTGAATTCCCTTTTCTTTAATCTTTTTTAACAAACTTTTTGTAAAATGCAGTCCTGCAGTTGGCGCAGCAATAGATCCAGCTTCTTTAGCATAAACTGTCTGATATCTTCTGGTGTCATAGGATTTGATACTTGCCCTTCTTATATATGGAGGGAGAGGAACCTGACCAATTTTAGATATAATTTCCATGAAATTACCTGTGAAACTGAACTTAAGCCTTACTACACCGTCATTATTCTTTTCTATGACTTCCGCAGAAAGATTCTTACTACAATTAATAATTGTTCCTATCCTGAGCCTTTTTGACGGCTTTGCAAGTACGTTCCATATATTATTACCCAAATCTCTGACCAGCAGTATTTCTATGTGGGCTCCTGTAGCTTCTTTTATCCCTCTCAATCTGGCATGTATCACCTTTGTGTTGTTTATGACTAACAAATCATCTTTGGAAAGATAATCAACTATATTAGAAAAAGAACTATGAGTAATATCTCCAGTTTCTCTGCTAATAATCATTAATCTGGATTTGTCACGTTGAGAGGCAGGATATTGCGCAACCAGTTTCTCCGGGAGAGAATAATCAAAAAGAGAAATATGCATTTAAAACATTTTTTTTAGATCAAGGTTAGGATAATAACGCTGCAGAATCTGTTCACAGCTGTATCCTTTAAGAGCCATTCCGTGTGCTCCCCATTGACATAACCCTACACAATGGCCCCATCCGTTTCCTTTGAACTTCACTCTAAACCATCCGACTTTAACTCTAAAATTACTACTTCTAACTATCTCAGACCCAACAAGCATTCTAAATTTAGCTACATTCAATACCTGCAGTTCCCCATATTTATCTTCTATGAAAATCCTATAAGGTTTGCCTTTTTCAAGTCTTATCTTTTTTATTTTACCTATCTTGAACCCTTTTTTGCTCAGAATTTTTCCGAGTTTTCTTCTTCCTATTGATTTTTTCCATTTATAATGAGGTGAGTCCTTACAGAATTTGCAATCAACGCCCTCTATGGAATCCAGAGCCTTTTCCCATATACTATCTGCATTAATCGTATTACCGCCGCATGTTGAGTGAAAATAAGTGGGAACCAGTTTCTTGTTGTCATACAGGCACATTTTTTCTGTTAAATACACAGCCATATTGGAGTTGCTGCTCTCAGAACATACGCCTTTATACATCTGAGATTTTGCCTCTGAACATAAGTCATACTCTTTGCTCGGGCCAGCTATGTGATAAAGTGCATATGTGCGCGCTACAACTGCCTGTGCTTTTAATGCCTCCATAGGCCAGGTGGAAAACATCTCGGATGGAACAACACCCTTTAAGTAGCTCTCTATGTCAACATAATTAACTACAAAAAGCTGTTTTTGGTGAACACTTATTCTAATATCTCCTCTATACGCTATGTTATTCACTGATATAGGGAGGCCTTTTGATATAAAATCTAATGTTTTGTATTCACCTCTTCCAAACCTTACGGCATTGCTTTTGCGTTTTAAAACGATTTCTTCTAATCTTTTTTCTCTTTTTAAAATCTTGCCCCCTGCTTTTATAACAACAGGTCCTTGAGAAGAAAGTGTGAGTGAAGTGTCGGATTTACAGATCAATACTCTCACAATTTTAGATTGAGCAAATCCGTAGTTACTGGCTAATAGCAAGAATGAAAATAAAAAAATCCGAAATCCGAATATTGAACAAGTGGTTGAAACCCCTTGTTTAATTATTTTTGTCATTGCTCCACTCAATTGTTCTTTTTAGCCCTTCATCCAAATCAACTTCTGCTTCAAAACCCAGCTCAGTTTTAGCTAACGCAGGATCGCCCTTAGAATGTATTATATTCCCTTTCCCAAAAGGCAGATATTCTCTGGATGAATCAATTCCCATAAGTCTGGAAATCTTGTCATGAAGTTCCGCTATTGATATAGACCTGCCTGTGCAAATATTATATGCAGCACCTTTTGCATCAGACTGTTTTTCCATTGCAAGAATGTTTGCATTTACTACATTTCCAACGTAGATCATATCCCGTGTTTGCTTCCCGTTACCCTGCAATTGAGAAGAACCCGTTTTGCGAATCTGATTGATTACAATGGTTACTCCTCCCGGATGAGGAAGATCAGGATTTTGACGTGGACCAAACACGTTGAAATACCTTAAAGATACGGTATTAATGTCATATAATTCTGCAAACAACCTCATATAATTTTCTCCTGTTACTTTTTCTAACGCATACGCAGACATAGGAGAAAGAGACATTCCCTCTTTTACAGGCAGAGTTTTAACATCCCCATAGACAGAAGCGCTTGAAGAGAATATTACTCTTTTTATATTATACTTCACTGCTGTTTCCAGCAGTTTTACCGTAGCTACTATATTTTGCTCTGCGCTCCATGCTGGCATATTGATACTCTTGTCTATATTCGTGTTTGCCGCCGTATGAAAAACGTATTTTTTTCCCTGAACAGCTTTTTCTAAAACCTCGGAATTAAGCATGTCGCCTTTCATTAAAATAATTTCTTTGGCAACGGATTCAAGATTCTCCAGATTTCCATGCGATACATTGTCAACAACTGTTACTTCATGACCTAATCCAACAAGCTTCTCAGTTAAATGAGACCCTATAAATCCTCCACCTCCTGTAACAAGTACTCTGGCCATTTTTACTTCTCCTGTATTTTTCAGTTTTGCTTATATGATAAAATTCAGTTATGTATTCTACATCGTGAAACAAGTTTGTGCAAAGAGTTTATATTGTGTATACTCCGAGAAGTGGAGTGATGGGCAATATCTTATGTTAAATAATCAGCAAAAACGAACTAAGAAGAAATGCTTTTCATGGGAACTTGTTTTCCTAATATTTGTTCTGGGCTTGCATTGTTTTATATTTGAAGACGGGCTCGGTGGAAATGATGGCTGGGGGCATTTTGCAAATCTTGAATCTATTATTGAAGATAGAGACCTTGACCTTGGCAATAATATGTATGGCTGGAATGGGAATGGAACCCAATACTGCGGGGAAACAGGAAGATGGGTAACTGGTTATCCTCTTGGCATGACTCTTCTTGATGCGCCTTTTTATTTAGTTTCGCAAGTTGTGGCAAAATTCATTAAATTCAATCCCCCTTCCTTTAGTAATAATCCCAGCTCACTACCCTATAAGGGGCTAAGTTCCGGAAAATTCCTGAATATATTATCTGTGATCCTTGCTCACAACATATATGCAATCCTTGCTATGTTAATTCTGTTTAAGATTCTTATTGAATTAAATTTCTCAAGGGGCATCAGCCTGTTTACAACACTTGTATGCTTTTTTGCAAGCCCTCTCCTTTATTACGCGACAAACGGTTTCAGTCACGCGACAAGTACATTCATGGTCACACTATCTTTTTATGTGTTTATACTGTTGCAGAAAAGGATAGCCAAAAGAGGGAAAAGCACGTTCTTAACATTTGTACTTGGACTTTGTGTTGCTCTTTCCGCATGGACAAGATATGTAAACGGTTTGCTGTTTTTTCCATATTTCTTTGCGCTTATTCTCTGTTATAAAGGATTGAGAATATCCGCAATCATAAAGAATATAGCTATTTATATAGCGCCGCTAGTTGTAGTATTTTTTCTCTCCATATATCAGTGCCATACGCAGTTTGGCTCGTGGTTTGAGGCAGGATACGGCGGTTATGGGTGGATAAGCATACTAAAAATACCTCCACCTGTTATAAACCTCTTGTTTTCGGTTGATCACGGCTTTCTGCTGTGGTTCCCGTGTTTTACACTTTCTTTTATTGGACTGGCATTTCTTATTAAACATAGAGATAAAAAGTTATCTTCAGCAGGTATAATAGCTCTGGTTAATTTCTTATTAATAGCTCTTATTTATGGAATGAGAACAGAATATAATGCCGGTGGATGTTACGCCCAGAGATATTTAACTTGCACAATCCCATTCCTAGGGCTTGGACTATGTGCATTTCTGGATAGATATAGAAAAACTGGTTTAATTAAAAGTCTGATAGGTCTCTCAGCTATATATTCATACTGCCTTTTTTTGCTGACAAAAGCAAATCTGGTATATTATAATAAGCAGTGTAACTCATACGAGGGACAGTATATATGGGACTATTTATATATATTCAGGGAGCATATTCCCTTCAAGACTGTCATAGGAAGAATATGGCACAGTTCATTTGTCTTGCCACTTATGGGCAAATATATCTGGATATTTATGGCGATAGTAATTGTTGGCGGCATATTGATCTGGAGAAGAACATCTCCCAAGTTCCGCCTGCGGCGAAACCGTCCCCCTTCGAAGGGGGATTAAGGGGGATGTAGATGAAACTCTCAGTTGTTATTCCGTGCTATAATGAAAAGGATACTATCAGAGAGATCGTAAAAAGAGTAGATGCGCTAAACATTAATAAAGAGATTATAATTGTGGATAATGTATCCACTGACGGAACACGTGAAATACTTAAAGAACTGGTTTCTCAATACCAGAATCTCAGGGTTTTCTTTCATAGGAAGCATAAGGGTAAGGGAGCTGCGCTTAGAACAGGATTCAAGTATGTTGATGGGGATGTTGTAGTTGTACAGGATGCTGACCTGGAGTATTCTCCACAGGAATATTATAAACTATTAAAACAGATAGATAACGGCGCTATGATTGTATATGGCTCAAGGATTAAGGGCAGAAACAAGATGATGTATTTTCAGTATTATCTGGGGAATATTCTGGTAAGTCTGATAGCAAATCTTCTCTATCTTCCATTGGTTACAGATGTATTAACATGTTACAAAATGTTCAGAAAAGAGGTACTGAATAATATTAATTTAAGATGTTTTGGGTTTGAGTTCTGTACGGAATTCACTGCAAAAGTCAGGAAAAAAGGTTATAAAATTTGTGAAGTACCAATCAAATACAATCCTCGCACATATGAAGAAGGTAAAAAAATTAAGCAAAAAGATGGAGTGATAGTAATTTGGTCTCTTCTGAAATATCGTTTCGTAGATTAACTACCATATTAACCTCCCAGAATCAGAATAAAAATTTATTGCTGATAATAATTCTTATTCTTGGAGCTTTATTGCGTATAAGCGTGTTTGGATTAGGAGATTTTCATGGAGATGAAGCCTTATACAGTTTTAGAGGAGCTGAGATTGCTCTTAGAGGAGACTGGTTCTTTCAGGCTGAAGATGTTGATAAGCCCCCTTTACTTCCATATCTTACAGCATTATCTTTCAGAATATTCGGATTTGGAGATAACACTGCCAGACTTCCGAATTTCTTTGCCAGCCTGATTAGTATCTGGCTTGTTTATCAAATATGCTGCAAATGTTTTGACAAAAATACCGGACTAATAGCCGCCTTTCTTATGGCAATTTCTCCATATAACATACTTTATGGACCAACGGTTTTTGAAGATACTCTGTTTGCCTGTATGCTTCTTTTCTCTATATATTTTCTGTGTATCTATAAGGAATTCTGGGCCGGGGTTTTTCTTGGCCTGTGTTTTTGCACAAAGCAATTCGGTGTGCTTGTAATACCAATTATTGGAGCATTTTTCATAATATTAAGATACATAAAATGGTCGCAAACGAAGCATTCTGAATTTAGCTTCTGTATAAAAAAGCCTTTAATAAAACTTGTTTTTGGCTTCTCTATAGTGTTTGCGGTCCTGCTTATATGGGCAGTATTCTTTGAAGATCCAAGACTTGGTATTATATTTCAGGTAAACGCAACAGGCGGAGTTTTTAAAATTATGACAGGAGAATTTATATCAAGACTTTCTCGCTGGCTAAGTTTGTATTCAAAGTTTACCAACAGTTCAGTGCTGAATATGTTTTTCCTTATCAGTATTCCTGTATTAATTGTTTACGAAATTCTGAACCTCAAAAACGAGCACAGATTTAAGAATATCATAAGCTTATGTGTGGCTGGATATATCACACTCATGCTTGGAACCTTCACCTTGTTCAGGTTTGGATTTTCTCCTTATTATCTGATATTTATTATACCTTTCGTATTCATATTGTTAGCCAGATATCTATCTCTGCTTCTGCAATTTTTCACCAAAACAAAATCCCCTACTTTGGCAGCAATATTTGCTCTTGTTTTGGGACTTGTCTTGCTTATTAATCTTCTTTCAGGAACACTGGACGGCATGAAGAATCTGAAACTTGGAGCAAGATGGGACAATGAAGATGGGTTTCAAAATGCAGTAGAATATTTTTCTGCAAACGCAGGGAAATCTTCAACCATTTATTATACCAGGTCATTATGGCCAAACGCATATTACTACTTCTTTAATAAAGGCTTTAAGATTAGACCAGTGGAGTTCAGCAACGATATACCTATTGGGAAGTTCTCAGAGGAGATATGGGACCGTGTAGATGAGGGAGTTTATTTACTGCTTGAATATACAGGGCAGATTAAGAAAATTCAGGATGCATTCACTAAGAATCCACAAATGACGTATTATAAAATTAGCAATGTTTATAATGCTTATGGACATAAAAAATTAAATTTCAGCTTATATAAAGTAAATCTCAAACCATCTATAACACTAGCTTCTGTAGATATTAATGCATACAAAAATTCTGAAAAACTTGAAGCTTATCTGAAACCAATATTTGCAAGAACATGGCATAATCCCAAAAAGCTCCAAATAACATTAGCATCCGAGGACAAACTTGATTTAAACGAAGGAAAGCTGGGAGATATTATCTGCACTGCCTCCGAGATAAAACTTGGCAAAAAATTTAAAGGGCTGATAAAGCTCACATGGAAGGATGTCCGCATAAATCCAGAGGCTCTTTTCTTATATCACAAACTTATATCTATGGAGAGTAATAACATATACGCAGAGGTTTCTATTGATGACATTACAAAGCACATCTTAAGTACAAATAAGCAGGTAAGCGCTTGTCATTTAACTGGTTCCGGGAAAAATCTGGAATTAGATGGCACTGCGCACGTATTAGGCAGAGATATTAATTTTCGGATGAGCGGAATACTTAATATTAAGGATGAGGCTATTGTAGAGATAGATCTGGTAAATGCAAGACTTGGAAATATAAAAATTCCTTCACAGCTACTGCCTTTGATATCAAAAAGGATAAATCCTTTATTTAATTTAAAGAGCCTATTCCTAGGAGTTCCCATAAAACATATTAGTATTGAAGAATCAAAGATTGTGTTTGGGACATGAAAATCCATCCCTTTTCCCTTTATGGTTTGATGGATGGTGGGGTATAATGCTTTCCCCCTGTTTTTATTGAGATTTTAAGCAATTTGAGCTATGGTAATATTAAAGTAGAAGTGACTGTTCAATGATTAATATTATGTCTTTAAAATTTAAATGGAAAAATTAAATAAATCTATTCTTAAACGTACTGTTATATGTGGTAATAGAACTACTAGGTTACAGTTTCGAAAACATTTTGAGAGAGAGATTGACGAATTTACAGAACTTTTATTTAAAGCATACAAACTTTATGATGGGTTAAAATCGGATCAGGATAACAGAGAATCTTTGGCTAAGTTATACATCTTTACCTCTATACAAAATCTCGTTAGCGCTTTTAATATTTTTATTTCAGGATATCTCATTCCCTCAGGAAATTTAATGAGACATTTCCATGAATCAGTTGCTTGGGCTATTTTATTTTCAACAAATAAATTAGATTTTTATGAAAAATTTACAAAAGATAACAGTAGAATAAGCTATCATAAAGGTCCCGAATATGTACAAAGGCATATTTCAAAATTAAATATACAAAAAAATGGATGGCAAATTTTTATGGAAATCATGAAATTCTATAATAATCTTAGCCATTCTTCAGTTTTAGCGGTAGCTTCAAACTTTATATTTTGCGAAAATTCAGCAATAGCTTTAGGTGGTCATTTTGATTCAAAAAAACAACCCGTGTACAAAAAAGAGATAACCAGAATGTTAAGTGCAGCAAATATATTAAGAAATGTTATTATTGGGATAAAAGAACAAATAAAAAAAGAACAGGCTCAACCACCCGAATTCCCCGATCAAGCAGGAGAATGACCCCGAAAGCCTTAAATTTTCTTTTATTTTGCATGTATTTGCAAAATATTTCTTGTATTTGCTTATTTTTTCTGCTATAATCCTAAATTATGAATAAAGAAATAATGAGTATTGCTGGGATATCAAGATATCTTGGCTTCAGCCAGAGAAAAATTTATCAGTTAATAAAAGAAGGGAAGATTCCTGTCTCAAAAATTGGCGGGCAGTATCGCTTTATAAAAGATGAAATAGATTCGTGGCTGAGAAGTTCCAAACCTGCAAACAAATCAAATAACATTGATTTAGTAAATAAAATTAAAAACATTCAGGATGTTAATAAACGCAGATTATATTTTGTAGGATTGCTTACCAGAGAGCTTGAGCCGGAAAATGTTAGACCAATAATAGTTGGAGGATGCGCATTAGAATTCTATACTACCGGCGGATACAGTACTGCTGATATAGATGTCATTTGTCCGGATAATGAATTGCTGGATAGTATATTGGGTAAATGGGGATTTAAAAAACAGGGAAGGCATTGGATAAGTGATGAACTTGATATGTACATAGAATCACCGGGCTCTACTTTGAAAGGAGATGATCCTTCAAAAATTACGAAAGTCAGAGTTGAAGAGGTGGATGTCTATCTTGTCGGGATTGAAGATCTGATTATTGACAGATTGAATGCAGCTGTCCATTGGAAATCATCCGATGACAGATACTGGAGCAAGGAGCTAATATATATTCACCAAAATAAAGTAGATATGACTTATCTGAAGAAAAGAACTGTCGAGGAAAAGACAGCTGATGAACTTGATAATATCCTGAAGGAAATTTCCAATGAGAAAACTTGATTATGACAAATTTACTCTTGAGAAAAAAGCAAAATTTTTCTCCTTAAAGGCTAAGCTTGGATATAAAAGAGAAGCTAGAAACAAGATTAGAAATATTCAAGAGAGATGCGCTTTGATGGAAATGGATAAAAAAAGATTTGAGGGCAGGATAAAGTCAGGGGAGATAGAAATAATTAATAGCAGATTTTTTAAGGTACGTTTGGGAACATGATCTTTAACCACCCGGATTCCCCCCGAACGCTTTCGGGGAGAATGACAGAAAGGGAATATTTTAAATGAATACAAAATTCGCAAGCAAGTTTAGAGACGTCTGGAACAACAGGGATTGGAATGTTCCATTAATTGCAATCATATTACTTGGTGCTGCGTTCAGATTGAGTGTGTTTTCAACACATGATTTTCATTGTGATGAAGGCTTACATGGCTCCTATGTTTTAGATATTGCAACAAAAGGCGACTGGCTCTTTCGTTCAACTGACGTAGACAGACCCCCTGTTTTATTCTATGTAACAGCTCTCTTTGTTAAGGTTTTAGGCAATCATGTTAATGTTATCAGGCTTCCGAATTTCATGGGAAGTATAGCCTGCATATTCCTGGTATATCTTATCTGCATAAGACTCTTTAATAGGGAAACTGCTCTTTGGGCGTCATTCCTGCTCGCGGTGTCTCCTTATAATATCGTGTTTGGCCCAACAGTATTTATAGACACCCTTATGTCGTTTTTTATTTTGTGGAGCTTCTATCTCTTATGTATTGATAAAGTCTCTTTGTCAGGCATTGTTTTCGGCTTAGCGCTTGGCACAAAACAACCTGCTATTATGGCTATTCCGGTATTCATATGTTTTTCAATATTACTTTTTTGGCAGCACAATCAAGAGGACCTTAGTCTAAAATCATATCTAAGAAAATATTCAAAATGGATTTATGGCTCTCTGGTTGTCTTAGCACTGGTTTTTGCATGGTCAGCTCTATGTCAAAGGCCAAGATTCGGCATTATGGGAAAGGCCTTTTCACATCAGAGCGGCGTGTTTACACTTGATATTGGAAGTTTCTTTGAGCGAGCCAGGCAATGGTGGCAGTATATAAAACTTACGTTCAACTCCATACCATTAAATATCCTGTTTATCCTGTCAATCCCTTTACTCGTTTATAACTCCATAAGGCTTTTCTCTAATATTGAGTTTAAAAGAAGATTTGAAATTATTGCTGATATTATCCTGATACTTTTCGTGTATACCCACATACTTCTTTTTGTTGTGTTTCAATTTAAAGTATATGACAGATACCTGCTTCTAATATCCCCTTTTATGATCATAGTGTTTGCAAGGATCCTGAATTATATTATCAGGTCTCCTGTAATGAGAAACAATTTTATAAGAACAGGTTTTATTTTGGTAATAATATTATCAGGTCTTTGCTCCACAAAAAATATCGGAAAATTGGATATGGGAGCAGTCTATTCAAAAAGTGATGGCATGAGTGATGTATCTGTATATCTAAAGGATAACGCACTCCCGAATATTATCGTTTATTTCACACGGGAGGTTCCATGGGAGATGTGGTATTACTGCTATGGTAAAGAATGGCGCATGAAAACACTCCTGTACGGAGGTATTGAAAAATTCGCGGAAGATACACGCGACAAGTTTTATAAGGGCATCTATGTTGTTGCATACAAAGATGCCCTGAGTATGATACCCATGCTTAATGATACGCTGAAGAAGGATTGGAAAACAGCATGGTATCAAGTCGCTTCTGCGCATAAAATATACAAAAGAGGAGACGAGCAATTTGGCGTATACAGGGTTGTATTGAGAGAAGACATTAAAATCGAGGATATCAAAAAGGAATTAGACGCATCTAAAATACAGGAATTATTAGAATATAGATTTAAGAGTAAAATTTCTTCTGATGTCAATTTAAACATGCGCATAAATCCATCACGGAATTTCAGAAATGGTTATTTTGATGAGATAGTTATAATGACTGATAATCTAAGGTTGAAACGCGGTATAAATGCAAAGATTCATCTCAACTGGAGCAAGGTTAAACTTAATATGGATGAGCTATTGTTCCATTCTACTATTAGTGTGGAATCAGGCAATGCCCAGCAGCCAAGATTGGTAATATCTAAAGATTGTTTCAGGGAATTTCTGAAAAAGAAATTAAAAAAGATATACGCGCAACAGATTAATTTTGAGGATAATAATGTCATTATAGTGGGCAGGATAAAATTCATAAAAGAACTGCACATCAAGGCGATATGTGAGCTTAGAACAGAAAATGGAAATAAATTCATATTTAAAATCAATGACATCGTCTTAGAAAATACTTATTTGCCTGATTATCTTATAAGACTCATCAATAAAAAAGCCAAAGCAAAACAGGTTTGGGAACTTCCTCAACTTATAAAGGCAGATAGTGTATATTTTACAGAAAATGATATCGTAATAGAATGAAACAACGCATAAACATACTTCAGGTATCAAACTCAAGAGTATTCGGCGGAAATGAGGAACACATAAGAGCGCTTATAAAGTATCTTGACAAGGAGAAATTCAGCGTTCTTACAGCAGTCCCTGAGAATAGTGAATTTGGAGCAGTATTGAAGAACGAAGGCTTTGAAATAGTATATAACGAAATTCAAACTAAGTTCAGTTTCCGCTCATTAAGAAATCTAATAAAAATTATCCGCGTGAACAATATCCACATTATTCACACACACAATAGAAGAGAAGACCTGCTAGGCTCAGTTGCATCCCTAATTCGTGGGATTCCACATATTGTGACGATTCATGACCGTATCAATATGAATCAGAAAGGCGAAAGAGTTAATAACTTTAATGCCAGGTTTTATAAATTTGTCCTGAAGCATATGCCAAGGAAGATTATTGCTGTTTCTGATGCAACAAAAAAAGACCTGCTTCAAGAAATTAAAATAACTGGGCATAAAGTAATTCATATTATTAATGGAACTGATTTTGAGAGGTTGAATGTTGATATAGATACTCATAAAGAGAGAGAAAAACTGGTTGGATTGATTGCAAGAGTTAGAAATAAGCAGGTTGGGAAAAAAGGACATCTATACTTCCTCCATGCTTGCAAAATAATATTAGAGGGACATAAAAACACTGCGTTTATAATATGCGGAGAAGATAGCGTAACAAGAGAATACCTTGAGAGTATTTGCAGAGAGTTGAATATTCATGAACATGTAAGGTTTCTTGGATACAGAAAAGACATTGCAAATGTTATATCCATGTGTGAGGTAATTGTTCAGCCTTCATTATTTGAAGGACTGCCAAGAGTACTTGTTGAGGCAATGTATCTCGGGAAACCAGTTGTAGGAACAGATGTAGATGGAATAAGAGAAATTATTGAACATGAAGAAACGGGTTTGTTAATTCCTTCCAAAGACGCAAAATCATTAGCAAACGCTGTAATACAGCTTCTTGATAATGAAAGTCTTGCAAATGAGCTTAGCAGGAAGGCAAGCAAGTTTATTAAATCAAACTATGATGCACGAATAATGGCACAGCAAACGGAATTATTGTATCAGAAGCTGCTCGTTGCATAATCCAGATGTTTACCTAAGTGGGTTCTAAGCATCTCGTAATGTTCATTCTCGTAAATATTCAGGGTCTTATAGATCTCCTCTTTCATATCTTTCAAGATGCTCCCGTATGTAATATGCATAAGCTGTCTTGAATTATTTTCATTAAGAAGCCCGGGAAGCTCTCCATCGGAGAGTTTACTAAGCGCGGGAATTTTGGATAGATCAGTGGTAACATGATAGGATTTACGATCTTTTCCAAAATTATTAAGGGCGATCTGGTGCATGCGTCGGTAGAGAACAGGGTTCCTATGACTGATAAGGCGGACTGCCTCCAGCCAGTTTGTTCCGGCTGTCTTGATGTGAAATACTCCTTCAGTCGCTTCTGCGATTGTCGGATAGATGGAAAACTTATCACTGCCGCTATGGATACTTAGCTTATATCCGCCAAAGTGCTGACATATAGCAGCATGGGCTGAAAAATCTTTTTTGAATGTCTCTATGTTGCCAATATAATCAATTCCTTTTTCAAATTCTCCGATAAATCTTAGAGCAAGACTTGTGAAATTGACCCCGTTTCGCCTGAGTTCCTCTACAATAAATATATGAGCTAAAAGAGTGGTTGGAATGTCAGTTTCGTCTACTGATGCCTCAAAATCAAAACCA
Source organism: bacterium (assembly GCA_043824255.1). Taxonomy (GTDB): domain Bacteria; phylum JAHJDO01; class JAHJDO01; order JAHJDO01; family JAHJDO01; genus JAHJDO01. The sequence goes on along the minus strand of JBDRTG010000038.1, from coordinate 950 downwards.
GTTGGAATTCTCTCTTCGATAATATTATAACAATTTATAATATGCTCTAATGCCTTAGCATAGACAGAGACAACCTTCATCAGCTCAGTCTTGTTCATCTTATATGTGGCTGCGCCTATTTTATAATTCTTTCCCGAATAAAGCTTTTTGTATAAGTCTGTGTTTGAAATACTTCCCATATTCTTTACACTGTCATTGATATAGTCTGAGGGGTCTATGGTGTACATAGTATAACCACATTCACACGCTTTAATAACATCCTCCTGCTTTTTGACATGGTCAATGTCCGCTCCATAGCCTTCTTTGTATCCTTCTTGAAAAACTCCCCACATAGCATCATCCAGGACAATTTCCATACTGCGTCCCGTACGCTCCATTTCCCGTATAGACTGCTGGGGGAAGATCGGAAATATATCTCTGCCTTCAATGGTCTTAATATGGCCTGGAGTAGCTAATCCTAATCTGTCTCCAAAACCAAAACTCCTCTTAATTCCGCAAGCAACAGGATTTAGATGCTTGAATAAATTACGCAATCTAAGAGCATTGAGGTGAGTCTTTTCATAAACATTATATTTAGATACTTTTTTTACAGGTCTCTCAAATTTCGTATCATCTGAAACCAGATATTTCTTGATATCTTTACTGACGAGAAAATAGATTTCCCTATCTTTTTCTAACACAGATTCAGAGTAAATCTTATAACCTTCTGCAATAAGAGATTTCATTTAAGTAACTCCTTTTGAAACACTATTATTGTTTACGACTAGTTTGCTATATATCTTAAATTAGTCAAGACTATTTTTAGATACATCTGGAAATGGACAGGTACATCGTGACCCACCCCCAGAAAGAAGAGATATAAGGAAGTTAGAATGTTTTGGAAGAAAGACATGGAAGAGGCTGAAGGAAGTTCTGGGGGGAGAGAACTTCCTTCAGCCGCCGGCGTCGAA
>JBDRTG010000037.1:0-35313 GCA_043824255.1 bacterium | reverse complement strand
AATCTGGTATGAAGCAGAGGAGTATAAAGGAAATGCATGGATAGTAAAGGATAACTCAGTCAGTGGAGGGGCTTATTCAGAAGGGAAGCGGGAGTATATGCTCGCAATGAAAGTCCCTTTTCCTCAGACAGCTAAACCAACTTATATTTATCTGAAGGTCTGGATTGATGATAATAGTGAAAGCTATGTTTTGGTAAAGAGTGGGGCACAGACTGTTTTTAAGAAGAATCTCCCTGTTTCTCAGGAGTGGACATGGGTCAAGATGGGGCCTATCAGTGCTAAGGAGGTTGGTGAAGTATTCGGCATAAGATTCAGTGGGCCGGACAAAGCGGTTAAAATCAGGTTGGATTCCATGGTAGTTACCACTATGGACAACTTGACGGATAAAGAGTTAAAATTATTGGAGGAAGAAAATGAGTAGATATAAGCAAAAGAAGATAAAGGTTTTATTAACAGTACTATTAAGTTTATTCTTCATTCTGATGATTAGTTCTCCTTCAGAAGCCGCGTCCAAAACAGGTTCATTAATGGCAGGAAAAACCTCAGTTGCTCCACAAATAGACGGAGTATTGAATGATGCATGCTGGGAAAAGAGTATAGAGGGCTCCCCATTTATCTTAAAGAATCAGAACAAGTTTGCCAAAGAGCAAACAAAAGTTTATCTATGTTATGATAAAGATAATCTCTATCTTGCTTTCAAATGTGAAGCGAGCTGTCTTGACCCGGTGAATAATCAACTACACGCCTTTAAGAAAGATACACTGGTAAATGATGATGACAAACTTTTTGGAGATGACTGTATTGTCATTCTCCTGGATACCAACAGGGATAAGAACACCTTCTTTGACATTTTCATCAATGGAGCAGGAGTTATCAATGATGCCAGGTGTGGAGGTCAAAATCCATGGGGAAGCAGGGATAAAACATGGAATAATAATGCTAAAATTTCTACCAGGATAGAGAATGGCTACTGGGTAGCAGAGATGTCTATTCCATTTTCTTCTCTGAATACCATAGTTAAAGAGAGAGATTCATGGGGAGTGTGTCTGGGAAGGATAGAGCAGAATAAGAAGGAAACCAGCCTCTGGCAGCCAATGGAGACTGGCTTCCATAATGCCAAGGAATTTGGAAGGATTGTCTTTGGTAAAGATGTCCCCAGGGTTAGCTCAGTAAAAATGGGTAATTTCAATCGTGGTAAGAACAAGCTAACTGCTGAGATTATTCCGCAGCGTCCAAATACTTCTTTAAGAATAGAAACAACTATCAAATTTGACAAGGGAGAAAAAAAGAGAGCATTTCAGGACTATAAGCTGGCAGGAAAAAAACAATTGAATTATGATTACCTGCTGGATAATGACGGTGAATTCTCTTTTCAATACCGGATATTAGACCCTGCTACATTTAAGGTTTATTATCGCTCCCCTCTCTACTTTGCTGACGTAAAGTCATCTGTTCTCAAAGCTAATATAAAAGCTGAATCTGCTTATAAACTCTATGTTAACGGAGAAGAGATAGAAAAGGAAACCCCTCTTGTCAAAGGCGAGAATATCATTGAGATAAAGACTGAAGGACCAATCAAGGGAGAATTCTCAGTTGGAGATTTTGGCTTTACCGTGGATGATACATGGGAAAAAGGGAAAGGTTATTTACGCAAGGTAATTTTGCTTAACAGCAGCCGTTTCTGGCCTAACTGGGAAAAGGGAGGTATCTCCATTGCCCAGAACTCCATCCAGCAGTTATTCCTGGTACCGGAGGGAATCAAAGGAAGGACATTAACGGATTATAGCTTCTTCCTTGAGGTGCCTGAAGAATTTAATGTATTAGGTGCTAGCAGCTACTATGGATGGCTGCCTGTTTCCTGCAAGGAGCAGGGGACTGTCAAAAGGAACAAAAAGAATTACAAAAAGTATCTGATTACTACTCCTAAATCTATCGCATCCCGAAATATCCCTAGCCATCGGTTTATCTCTATTCTGGTTCAGTTGCCGGTTTTAAAGAAAAAGTTTGACTCTGATAAAACAGTATTTTATTAATAACTAAAAGCGGGAAAAGAAAACGTAGAAGAAGTACCGCATGTATTAAAAGTTAATATCCTTCCTCCATTAAGAGGAAAGCAGCCTAAAAAATATCATTGGCAGGTGGGAGGAGCTTGGCTCCAGGCAATGGACGATGCAGCTTTTAAGACCTATGTGCTCAATGACCTTATCAATTCTGGATTTAATGAGATATGGTACGGTAAGCCGATTCCAACGGAAATAGGTCTTAAAAATTTAGTAATGATTGGTTTTGAGTCTTGGACCTTTAATTGCCAGCCGTATCTTAGCAAACATCCTGAAGATGCTTTGTTGGATAATAAAGGAGTGAGAAGATTTATCCCCGGGGATGCTCGTAAAAACGAAATCTGCACTACACTGCTCTTAGAAGATTCTCCTGCATGGAAATATCTGGAAGAAATAATTAGGGAATTTATAAAGAGAAAAAAAGTGGATAATATGGACTGGGATTATGAACAAAATGTGTGGAGCAGTGATATCTCATGCTACTGTCCTCGCTGTCTGGAGAAATTCAAGAAGTTTGCAAAAATCTCTTCTTCAGAGAAACTTACTCCTGAGATTATCAAAAAGAATTACAGGAAACAGTGGATTAAATTTATGAATATGAGGATGGCTCTTTTATGCGGTAGATTCAGAGAGGCAGCAAGGAAGGCCAATCCGGAGATTATCTTTTCCGTCTATAGCGGCTATCAGTGCGATACTACAAAAGAGGGATACGGGGTGGACTGGAGTATGCTGGCTGATAAGATTGATTTAGCTATATGCGGATACGGAAGACCAGAAAAGCAGATAGCTGATACCTTGTCGGCTTTAGGAAAAACTCCTCTCGCACTGGGGCATATTGTTTCTCCTTATGATGTTAAAAAGCAGGAATACCCCGGTTTTGCCAGCAAAGCTATCTTATTGCGGCGAGCAGTTGATGGTACTGGCGGGATTATGATCTGGTACTTAACCCAACTCGATGGCCGAACCTTTTATGCTTCAGCAGAGATTTCCCGGTTAGTAGCCGATTATGAAAGTCTTTTTATCTTCCATCAAAAAGACAACTCCCTGGTTGAGGTTTCCGGAATGAGTCCGGATGATGTTACTGTATTTACTGATGGGAAAACACGGCTGATCCTGCTGATTAACGAAGACAATGTAAAAAAGAAGGTCAAGGTAGTTAATGAGAAGTTCAACCAAAAGATGAAGGTCTATGATTATTACCAGGAGAAGGACCTGGGGAACTTAAAGGAGATAACCGTAGAAATTCTCCCCAACGATGTTAAAGCATTGGTAGTTTCCGAGTGATAAATTTTGATGAAATACAAAAGGGTAGTCTTTGTTGAAAGCTGAACATGAACTTCCAGCCCAATTACCGGTTCGTAGTTCATAACATCTATTCTAACCTTATTTCTCTAAAATACAACTACAAAAAACCCTTGACATCCTTTTAGAGCTATGTCACTATTAAGTTGATTAAACTTATTGGTAAGACCAATAAATATAAAAGTGTGAAGATATGGCAAGTATTACTGACATCAAAAATTCTATACCGAAGTATTGTCAATTATCTAATATCTTAGAGAATAAAATTAGCAATGGTGAGTTAAAAAAAGGAAAGGCAATACCATCTAATCCAAAATTAATGCGAAAGTATGCTGTAAGCCAAAATACAGTAAGACAGGCAATTAATCTGCTTGTCCAGAAGGGGTTATTATACACAGATCAGGGTAGAGGAACATTTGTCTCGGAACTTAGCCAGACGGCTATGAATAATAAAAATTCGGGACTTATAGGCGTTATAGTACCTTCCGTAGATCGTCCATTTATTTATTCGGGAACCGCTTTTGCAATAGAGTCCGAAGCGCATAGAAAGGGGTATAATATATTATTAGGGAATGCTAATAATAATTTTGTAAAAATAAAAAAATATATTACTTCCTTTGCCAGAAAGAATGTAGACGGGATTATATTGGTTCCTCATATGACCAGCGGAGATTCGGAATATGAAACAAAGAATATGACACTGATTAGATTAATGAGGAAGTCTTCAATACCCTTCGTCTTTTTTGATGGATATCTGGATGAAATAGAAACTGATTGCGTTTTAACGGATAATGAGGAGGCAGGATTTATTTTAACTGAACATCTAATAAAACAGGGATATAAAAGGATTGCATTTATCAGGAGCTCTTATATGAGTTCCGCTAGAGACAGAATAAAGGGATACAAGAAAGCCCTGCAGCGATATGCGTTAGAATTTAATGAAAAACTGATCATAGGTAAAAGAAACTTTAAGGATATAGCATCTGCAGTTAATGCTCTGCTGAATTCCAGCTTAAATGTTGACAGTATTGTATGCGTGCATGACGGTCTGGCAGTAAAGGTTCTGGATGCAGTAAAAGAAAGGGGGCTAAGCGTTCCCTCTGATATAGGTATTGCAGGCTTTGATGACAACGCTGCGTCTTTAAACGTTTCCATGCCTCTTACAAGCATTCGCCAGCCTGTCGATGAAACAGGAAAACAAGCAGCAAATTTAATAATTGACAAAATCAATAAGAAAATAAAAAAAGCCAAAAGAATTGTTCTAAAACCAGAATTGGTAGTGAGAAGCAGTTCTTTAAGACCGAAGGATATTACACTTTAACAAAAAAGGGAGGAAACAGAAAATGTTAAATAAAACAAGAAGGATTTGTGGAAGCAGGAAACTCATTCACGTTAATAGAGTTACTTGTTGTAATAGCCATTATTGCCCTACTTGCATCAATGCTCCTGCCAGCGCTATCAAAAGCAAGAGAAATGGCGAGAAGCATAAAATGCGTGAGTAATATGAGACAACTCGGACTGGCGATGATGATGTATGCTGATGATAATGAAGGCTACCTTCCCTATGCATGGAGCAATGACGCTCCAAACTCTGATAAATCATGGGCCAATCTTCTTGATAATGATGGTTATACCAATGAAGATATTCCTGCCCACGCCGTAAATGAGGCATCCGCTAAAGCCGCACGCGCAAAATCTACCCTGTATAAATGCCCCAGCGACGAAGGGGCCTATTACGCTATGCCTATGAACTTCTCAATGAATGCAAATTTACAAGACTCTTATGGCGCTCCCTCAGGAGCAGGTATCTGGAATTCAAAATATCCCAAATTAGGGAGGATACCGCAGCCAGGCGAAAAGGTCTTGCTTTGTTGCTCTCGCAGTGCAGGCACAGTATATGGTGGTCTTGCAGTAGGAGTTTATTTTTTTAGTAGTAACGACAGCGATAGTGACGGTGATATAGACGAGGATGATGGCTGGAGGAATCTTCATAATGGATCTCTCAATCTCCTTTTCTGTGATATGCATGTGGAGAGTCGAAGAAAAATCTTGGTAAGTGAACTCTATTAAAATACTCATACAAGGAGTTGAAGAAGATGAGCTATAGAATTTATAAGAACAAGATTTACCTGGAGAATAAATCTGTAGGAATGGTTATTGATGAATCTACAGGCTTCATCTCCGATATTTTTAACAAACGCACCGGCCTTCACCATAAGTCAAAAAGAGGAGGCTCATGGCCTTTTGCTATTTGGCTGAAGTCGTCAAGTAGTTCGGATAAGTTTCTCCATCTTAACATTTCCCCCGATTCCCCCCAGAAGATGAAATATCAAATTTCCCCCTTTGATTCCAAAACCATTCTAAAAATGGAATATCCTGATTTAAAAGCGACTGAGACCAACAGTCCTGTGGGAATAAAATTAACCGTAACTTTAACCATCGGTGAAAATTGTGAATATTTCCTAATAAAGGCTGCGCTTAAGAATTATGGTCAATTCTCAATAGTAAACTTTCAGTCAGGTCAGGACGGGGAATTAACCGCCGATGAACAAAAAGATAAGGAATACCTGACAGTGCCGACATGGGCTTCGGGTGCCGTCTGGAAGAATCCCCGGGATTTCTTTAAAAAAGAGATGGTATTCGGCTACCCGGGCAAGCCAAGCGCACATGCTCTTTTTGCTGGTTGGATAGATCTCTATGGAAGAAAGGGTGGCATTGGAATTGGCTATCTCAACCAACAAGGCATGACCATGGTCTTTTCTGTTAAAAGTAATGGTTCCGGGATGAACATTTCCTGGCGGCATTTTAATTTGGAAGGCAGTATAGGCGGATTTTATCCTCTGGGACCCGGACAATCTTTCAAAACGGATGATTGGATTATAGCTCCTCATTCAGGGGATTGGCACGCTATGGCTGATATTTATCAAAAAGAATATAAAAGAATATTTAAAGGAGATTTTTTAGATAAACGAAATACAAGCAATCTTGCCAAAAATATAGACATGGTGCGCGCTATAGTAATTACTAATAATAAAAATAAAATAGTAAATTCGTTTTCTGAAGTTCCGGGGCGTATAGAAAAGACTATGAACGAAACAGGTGTCCCATCTAAAAATATGCTTGTCTGGATCGCAGGACAGGGACCAGATGGATTTGACCAGAAAGACCCTGACTTTTTGCCCTGTAATGAGAAAGCCGGTGGGGATGAGGCAGCCAAGAAAATGGTAAAAACACTTCTCAAAATGGGGGTCAAGGCAATTTTATTTTACACACACCCTTTTATGAATGAGCCGGGAGCTATTCATTATGTCCCGGAGGCAAATACTGGATTTACCTGCGCTCAATATCCTGAATTTGCAACTACGCCGCGGGCTTATTTTGCCTGCCCGGGTTCTCACCAGTGGCTAAAAATGTGGCGAGAAATTGTGAAAGAATTTAAGGAATTTGGGACAACTGGTTTACAACTGGACCAGGTTCCTCTTCAGTGGATAGTCTGTAAAAAAACAAATCATGGACACTCCACTTGTTCTCCAGAAATACTCAAAACACATACACAGGGAATGCTAAAAATGGCAGAGATTTCAAAAGAAGGGCTGGGTGTGCCTGAAGGGTTTTTGCTTACCGAATGTTCCAGCGATTTGACTGCCCGCAACTTTGACTTCTGGCAATGTCGCTGCCAGTTCCGCCCTTCAGGTGGAACAGCAAAACATGAAGTACTGAGATATACACACCCTGAGCATCTCATAGTTGAAGATATAAGTTCAAAAAACAGAGAGGATTTGAATAATGCGCTTGTATGTGGTTTTATCCCGTGCACCATCTGGTCATGGGGGAGGAATAAAGAATTAAGTTCTTCGTTTTTAAAAAATGCCGTTCAATTCCGGCAATCTTTGCGGAAATTACAGGCACCTGGTTTCCCTTTTGGTTTTCGCGATAATGTGGGAATAAAAGCGGAAAACCCCAATTTAATCGTTAAAATTTACGCTGATGCGAAGGGCATTACCCTGTTATACTATGGAAAGGAGAAGGTAAATACTGTAATAAAATTGGATAAAAATATATACCGCTGGCTAAAGGGAAAAGAGGTAAAGGTTAAACTCAGGAAGGGAGAGGTTGGGTTTAAAATTATTTTAAAATAAACGGGTCCCAGAAGCAGTAAATAAAGAAGAGTAAATGACACCTAGAGAAAAATTTATCAAAGCGCTGAATAGAAAACCAATTACTGGACGGGTTCCACATTTTGAACTTGTTTTCTTCTTGACGATGGAGGCATTTAGTAAGGTTCACCCCAGTCATAGAAGATATAATCAATGGGATCAGATGTCCGAGGGAGAACGGCAACTTCATCGTATAGATATGGCGGACATTTATATTAAAACAGCCAAAATATTTGAACACAGCGCAATATTTCTTGGCCCTAACCCGGACACTGAGGAAGAAACATTGAGGTTAATTGATTTGGTAAGAGAGAAAACAGGAGATAGATATTTTTTAATGAGACATGGTGACGCTACCTTTGGAATTCCCTCCGGGGAAAGTATGGTTAAGTTTAGCTACAAATTAAATGACGAACCTGAGGCACTGAAAGCTATAGCAGAAAAAAATGTTATAGATGCCTTGGAAAAAGCAGAGCGCATTCAAAAACATGGAGGCTTAGACGGTTTTGCCTTATGCGCGGATTATTGCCTCAATGAAGGTCCGTTCCTGAGTCCCGGTCAATTTGGAGAATTTGTTACTCCATATTTAACCAAACTTATTAAGGGCTATCGGGATATGGGATTTTATACGATAAAACACACGGACGGCAATGTTATGCCAATCATTGACCAGCTGGTGGAAGCAAATCCTCATGCTTTGCATTCGCTTGACCCGCAGGCAGGAGTTGATATTGCCAAAGTAAAGAAGATATACGGAGATAAGATTTGTCTGATCGGTAATGTTAATTGCGGTCTTCTCCAGACAGGAACGGATGAAGAGGTTATTAACAACGTACGGTATGCTTTGAAGCATGGCATGCCGGGAGGAGGTTATATCTTTTCCACCAGCAACTGTGTGTATACGGGTATGCCGCTATCACGCTATGAACTCATGCTTGATATCTGGAGAAAGGAAGGAAACTACTAAATACAGGAGGAAGAATTAGATGTTAGCTAAATACGATGCAGTCTTTAATGAATTTTCTGAAAAGTTAAACAGGATAAAAAACTATAATGGGTATAAGTACTTACTAGGGAAAAATGACGGGCTTGAAAAGCAGGAGTTCAAACAGGTCAAAGCTCCTCCTCTGGTAAAGGATGATTTTAAATGGCCGTTTGATGCAAAAGAGGTCTGGTTTAAGGGAGAACTTGTTATCCCTGCAGAAATCGCAGGGATTAGTCTTATCGGCTCAAGGGTCACTCTTGATCACAGGGCAATGTGCTCCTCTACACTTTTTATTAACGGGAAAAAAGAAATAGATGAGAAGTGGTGGATTACCAAGGACATTATTCTTTCAAACGAACTAAAGGCTCAGGAGCTTTTTGATGTTACTATTCGCCTTACGAAGATTGACGGAGCTATTTTCTATTCTATGCCGCGAATATTTATCGATAAGCTTGAACCTGTCTTATTGAGAATAGATGCATTTTTTAAAACTCTGAAGTTTATAACGAGACTTATTGAAATAGGCAAAATAAGAGATAAAGCTTTCATCTCAAACTTCGAGAATGTAGTAAAACACGTTCCTGTAGAACTGCTTGCAAAGGAAAAGCCATTAGAATTTATAGATTATATGGACAAGATAGAATCAGGCATACAGGCATTCTCTTCCTATCTAAAGAAGTATTGTTCATACCTGATAGGTCATGCCCATATTGATATGAACTGGCTTTGGGATTATGAAGAGACACTGGATACAACTAGACGGACATTTCTCCAGGTTGAAAAATTCATGGACAAATATCCTCAAATCTATTTCTCACAGAGCCAAGCAGCTTTATATAAGGGTATGGAAGACAATTACCCGAAAGTTTTTGAGAAAATTAAAAAGATGATAAAACAGGGTCGATGGGATGTTACTGCCTCCACCTGGGTGGAAGGTGACTTAAACATGGCATCTGGAGAGGCTCTTATCAGGCAGTCGCTTCTTGCAAAACAATATACACGGGAAAAGTTTGGCGTAGAATCAAAGGTATGCTGGTGTCCTGATACATTCGGACATCCCGCAACATATCCTCAGATATTGAAGAAATGCGGCATAGACTATTATTATTTCTGCAGATGCGGGAGCACTGCACCTGTATTCTACTGGGAAGGGATTGACGGCTCAAAGGTTCTCGCATTCAATGACCCGAAAGGTTACAATGGAGTAATTACTTCGCAGGTTGCCCTAAAGTTTGACTATTCTTTAATAGAACATCGCTCTTTAGACGGTTTTGTTGATTCTCGCAAGCAATACCATATAAATAAATTCCTTTTCTCTTACGGTGTGGGAGACCATGGCGGCGGACCTACTAGAAGAGATATTGAAAATGCGCTGAAACTGAAAGATAAAGCGGTCTTCACAGGATTAAGATTCAGCTCAGCGTATCAGTTTTTCAAAGATGCAGAGAAGGATATGAAGAATATTCCTGTTATAAAGAATGAGCTTAACTATGTATTTGAGGGCTGCTATACAACCCATGCGGATATTAAGAAATACAACCGTGAATGCGAAAACCTGCTAATTACTGCGGAAGTATTTGCCTCAATTGCTTCATTGTACGGCTTTAGTTATCCGAAACAAGCATTAAAGCATGCGTGGGAAAATACCTGTTTCAACCAGTTTCACGATATACTTGACGGCTCAGCAATTCATTCCTCATACGAATATTCAAAACGACTGGCAGAAAATGCAATAGATACGGCAAAACGAACTATAATGGATTCAACCAGACATATGTCCTCTCTTATTGGCTTACCTGAGCAAAAAGATAGAATACCTGTCGTAATTTTTAACTGCTTATCATGGAAAAGGAATGAAGCAGTAGAAGTCAGCCTTTCCGGACTGAACATGGATAATGCTACTGTTGAAGATATCTCCGGAGAAGAAATTCCATCTCAGATTGTCGGAAATAAACTATTCTTTTATGCTGAGTGTGTTCCATCCATAGGTTATAAGACATATTTTATGAGAAAGAACACTGAAAAAGATAACGCTAAGGTAAAGGCTGAAGAAGAAATGGTGTTTGAAAATGACAGATATCTTCTGGAAATAGACCCGGCTACAGGCGGAATAAAACGTCTCTTCAGTAAAGAGAAAAACAGGGAGTTAATAGATAACTTTCAGCAGGGAAATATTTTCAAATTTTATATAGAGTTGGAACACAGCATGTCTTCATGGAATATCGGGCAGATCGATTCAGTAAAGAACCTTTATAAAAATACGAAGATTATAGAAATAATGCGAGGACCTGTAGTAGATATTGTAGAAACAGAATGTAAATTCGGAAAATCGCAGATAAAGCAACAGATAATGTTTTTCAAAAAACATGATAGGATTGAGTTCAGGACAAAGCTTTTATGGAACGAGACAGGCAATCCGAAAGACGGCATACCTATGCTCAGGGTTTCTTTCCCCACGAATATTAATTCAGAAAAAACCGCCTGTGAAACGCCCTTTGGCACAATCCAGCGTCCTAATAACGGGCAGGAAATGCCTGTCCTGAAATGGATTGATTACTCTGATAGAGATAATGGAGTTGCTCTGTTAAATGACTGTAAATATGGCTGCAATGTGCAGGGCAGTAATATAGAATTGACCATCATACGTTCGCCCTATGAACCTGACTTAAACCCTGACTTAGGAAGGCATTCATTTTCTTATTGTCTGTATCCGCATGAAGGAAACTGGCAGGATGCAGATGTTGTGAAAAGAGGATATGAATTCAATATGCCATTAGTTCCTGTAGTACTGGATACTAAGAGTCTTGGCAAGAAGGGCAAAGCTCTGCCTGTAGAAAAGTCATTTACTAAAATACCTGAAGATAACGGTGTGATTATATCCTGTCTGAAGAAAGCGGAAGACGGAAACGGATTTATTATGCACGCATACGAAAGTCACGGTAAACCCGCAGAAGTCGAGTTTGATTTTGGGATAAAGATCCGCTCAGCAGTTGAGACAAACCTGATAGAAGACAAAATCGCTCAAGTTAATCTAAAAAATAATAAGTTAAATGCTAAATTTAAAAAGTGGGAGATAAAATCTTACAAGATTATTCCTACTGGCTTCTTCTTGTGAAAATTTGTATTCTGCTCAAAGACATGCCCAACCTGTAAGATCTTCCCTTCTTCAAAATAATTACCTATGAGCTGAAGCCCTATTGGCAATCCATTCTTGCTAAGCCCGCATGGAATAGAGATAGCAGGCAAACCTGCTAAGTTAGTTGGTATCGTAAATATATCAGATAAATACATCTGCAGAGGATCATCTATTTTCTCGCCTATCTTAAACGCAGGAGTAGGAGATGTTGGAGTAACTAAGAGATCAAATTTCTTGAAGGCATTATCAAAGTCCTGCTTGATAAGAGTCCTTACTTTCTGCGCTTTTAAGTAATATGCATCGTAATAACCTGAGCTTAAGGTGTGGGTTCCAAGCATTATTCTGCGTTTTACTTCAGCACCAAAACCCTCTTTTCTTGTCTTCTCATACATATCTAATAGATTATTAGTTTCTTCTTTAGCCGCTCTGTATCCATATTTAACCCCATCATATCTTGCCAGGTTCGAGCTCGCTTCTGCAGGAGCAATAATATAATAGGTTGCAACAGCATACTCAGTATGAGGTAGAGATACCTCTTCAATAACAGCTCCAAGACTGCCTAATTTCTCTATTGCTCCCTTTACAGCCAGTTCTACATCTTTATCAATTCCCTCTATAAAATATTCCTTTGGAACTCCGATTTTAATATTCTTAATATCCTTATTGAGAAAGCTCATATAATCAGGCGAAGCCATACGTAATGATGTTGAATCAAGAGGATCATATCCACTTATTACTTCAAGAAGCGCAGCACAATCCCAAACATCCTTGGTCAAAGGACCTATTTGATCAAGAGATGAAGCAAAAGCTACAAGTCCGTACCTTGACACCCTGCCATAAGTAGGCTTCATACCAACTATGCCGCAATGAGATGCAGGCTGGCGAATAGAACCTCCAGTATCAGAACCAATGGATAAAACTGCCTGATCAGACGCAATAGCTGCTGCAGACCCTCCACTGGAACCACCGGGAATAGTATTTATATTCCATGGATTCCTAGTAACTTTTAAATAGGAAGTTTCCGTAGATGAGCCCATAGCAAATTCATCCATGTTTGTCTTGCCAAGAAATACCAATCCGCATTTTTTTAATTTGTTTATTACTGTCCCGTTGTATGGAGGAATGAAACTACTGAGCATTTTAGACCCGCATGTACACAGAACGTCTTTAATGCACATATTATCTTTTATTGCAATCGGAATTCCTGTTAATGGCCCAATATCCCTTTTCTCCTTTATCCTTTTATCAGCTTCCTTTGCCTGTTCAATTGCTATATCCTTTGTTAAGGTAATATACGCTCCAATCTGTTTATCTGTTTTGCCTATATGCTCATATAATGCTCCGGTAAGTTCCTCAGAACTCACCTTCCTGCTGATAAGCAGTTTGGCAAGTTCATGAGCTGTTAGTGTATGTAATTTCATCTCCTTCGGGCCGCCCCTCTAATATACATAACTACTCCTGTTGCAAATAACACAACACAAATCACCTGAGCTATTGTTAATCCCAGTAAAATCTGTGGGTTGTCTGCCCGTAGGAATTCTATAAGAAATCTTGATACAGAATATAGAATTAAATACAGATATAAAATTTGTCCGTCAAACTTCTTCCAATTTCCAAATAATAAGAGTATTGCAAATATCAAAAAATTTGTATAAACAGAATATAACTGTGTTGGATGAATATGCATAGCAGGATAGATATCTCCTGCTATGCTTCCTTTTGGGAATATCATTCCCCATGGAAGATTTGTTGGCTTTCCAAAACAACATCCATTAAAGAAACATCCGATTCTCCCTATTGCCTGGGCTAATGCAAGATATGGAATTATATGATCACAGGTTTTCAGAACAGGCATTTTATTCCTTCTTAAAAATACCCAGCCACAAACAAATGCAGTAATAAATCCACCATAGAAAATCAGCCCCCCTTTCCAGATCATTACTATCTCAAGGGGATTTGCTCTGTAATATTCTATTTCTGTAAGAACATATAATAATCTGGCTCCAATTATGCCTGAAATTAAAAGGGCTAGTCCAAGATCTGCGATATTTTTGCTGCTAATACCTGCTTTTTGCGTTGAGCGACTTAGAAGATATACGGAGCTGAGAAAGGCAACGGCTATCATTACTCCATATGAATAAATAACTACTGGGCCGATTTTAAACAGTATTGGATACATAAATTAATTTTAAATTCTTAATTATTAATTTTTAATTTGCTCTTGTTTTTTAATATATTCAATACAAATATTCCAGCCCCTACACATATTGCAGAATCTCCAATATTAAATACAGGCCAGATATGAAAGTCCAAAAAGTCAATAACCTCCCCTATCCTTATTCTATCCAGCATATTACTAAATGCACCGCCTAAAATTAATCCATATGCAATTTTTATCCAAACCCCCGCCTTTTTTGATATAATGTCTTTATTAAACGAAATAAACACTAATGTCATACATACAAGCACTGCTATGGATATTAAGATAAAAGGAAAGTTGAAAGTTGAAAATAAGCCAAACGCAATTCCTTTATTTGTAACAAAGGAAATACTGAATATATTTTTAACGATTGATATTTCTTGGCCCAAATAAAGATGCTTTAGTATATAGAACTTTATAATCTGATCTATAAAAAATATAGATAGAGCAGAAAAGAAGATTATCATTAAATCTTCTTATTGTTTTTGCTTTCTTCCTTAGACCTGCACTTTATGCAATATATTGCATACGGGACTGCGTTAAGACGTTCCTGCGAAATTTTCTCTTTGCACAATTCACATACACCATAGGTCTTATCTTCCATTCTCTTAAGAGCTCCATCGATCTTAATAAGCATGGCTTCTTCATTAGACATTAACCCAAGGGAGACTTGTCTCTCTATATCGTCGGTCCCCCCGTCTGCCATATGATCGGCATACCCTGAAAGCTCACCAGTCGCATCTCTCTGAGACTTGCCCAGTTCCTCGTTACGTATGTGATTAACATCTTCAAGCAGCTTTTCTCTTTCTTTTATTAATTTCTTCTTAAAACTCTCTAACATACGCTCTTGCATTTTTCATCTCCTCTTTTCATTACCTCTACACAACGGGTGCATAATTGCGGATGCTGAGCGTCTTTCCCAACTGATTCCTTCCAGTTCCAGCATCTAACACATTTCTCTCCAGAAGCATGTTCTACAACTATCCTTAATTTTTCTTTAGAATCCGTCTTTGAAAATTGCGTAATACTAACTTTTGACACAATAAAAATCAAGGGCAAAGTTTCCTTAAAGCTCTCCAAAAACTCTGCCGTTTCTTTTGTGCAATATATAGCTACTTCCGCTTCAAGAGAGTTGCCGATAAGTTTCTTCTCCCGCGCTTCTTCAATTATCTTAAGAACCTTCTCACGAATACTCAATATTTCCTGCCACTTCTGGTGTAAAGAATTATCTATTTTACCTTGGTTGGGGAACTCTGCCAGGAAAACACTATCCTTTTTCCCTGGAATATGTTCCCATATCTCTTCAGATGTAAAGGTTAAAACGGGACACATTAATCTTGCCATGTTTTCAATAATCTCATAAAGCACTGTTTGCGAACTCCTCCTCTGGAAAGAGTCCCCTTTAGCGGTGTATAATCTATCCTTTAACACATCCAGATAAAAAGAACTTAACTCATTTGCGCAAAAATTGTTTAACAAGACATAAACCTTGTTGAATGCAAAATTTTCGTATGCATCTCCAACATTCTTTATAAGCTCCTGCAGTTTGGAATACATCCATTTATCTATTTCCGTTAGCTTATTGTAAGCAATTCCGTCTTTATCCGGATTAAAGTCAGATATATTCCCGAGAATAAAGCGAACAGTATTTCGTATCCTTCTGTATACATCAACTATTTGCTTTAGAATATCATCGGAAATTCTAATATCATCCTTATAATCCGAAGAACATACCCAGAGTCTTAATATATCAGCTCCATATTTTTCTGTTACATCCTGTGGATCAATCACATTACCAATGGATTTGGACATCTTTTTGCCTTCACCATCCATTACAAAGCCATGGGTTAATACACTCCTGTAGCTTGATTTATTATTTAATCCCATTGATACGAGCATGGAGGTTTGAAACCACCCTCTATGCTGATCGCTTCCTTCTAAATACAAATCTGCCGGCCATGATAGATTCTTCCTTTTCTTAAGTACAGCTTCATGACTCACACCTGAATCAAACCACACATCAATAATATCTTTTTCTTTCTCAAAACTTGTTTTGCCACACTTTGGACAGGCAAAATTTTTCGGGACAATTTCTCCTATATCAACTTCAAACCATGCATCAGATCCTTTTACAGAAACAAGTTTAGCTACATTCTCAATAATAGTCTGATCGAGTATCGTATGCTTGCAATTTGTGCAATACAAAGCTGGTATTGCTACTCCCCAGTACCTCTGTCTGGACAAACACCAATCAGGTCTCGTCATAAGCATAGCATCTATTCTATTCATAGTGCGGGGTGGAATCCATTTTACCTTCTTTATGATATCAAGCGCCCTGCTGCGCAGGTTATGCTTATCCACACTCATAAACCACTGAGGTGTTGCCCTGAAAATAACAGGCTCCTTGCATCTCCAGCAATGTGGATAGGAATGCTGAACCTTATCTTCATGCAGCAATAAACTCTTAGACGACAGCTTATCTACTATTTTTGCATTCGCCTCAAATACATTTCGTCCTTTAAGGTCTGAACCTGCTTCCTCGGTAAATTCCCCTTTATTATTTACAGGAGAAAGTATTGGCAGATTAAATTTTATTCCTGTCAGATAATCGTCCGCTCCATGTCCCGGTGCAGTGTGAACACAACCTGTTCCCTCATTCAGTTCAACATAATCAGCAAACACTACTTTTCCTATCCTATCCAAAAAAGGATGCCTATATTCCATGCTCCCTAAATCTTCACCTTTTACGACCTTTAAAATCTCGTACTTTTCACCAAGACATGTATCCAGAACAGCAGAAACCAGACCTTCTGCCATGATTAATACCTGTTCTATGCCACTAATCCTTGTTTTGACAAATGCGTACTTAAATCCAGGATGAACAGCAACAGCAACATTTGCAGGAATTGTCCATGGTGTAGTTGTCCAGATAAGAATATATGTCGCAGATTTATTTTTAATAGGAAACTTTACCCATATAGAGGGAGAGGTTTTGTCTTTGTATTCCACCTCTGCTTCAGCCAGCGCTGTTTCACATTTTATACACCAGTAAACCG
Organism: bacterium; assembly: GCA_043824255.1. Classification (GTDB taxonomy): domain Bacteria; phylum JAHJDO01; class JAHJDO01; order JAHJDO01; family JAHJDO01; genus JAHJDO01. Next base: position 18,417 of record JBDRTG010000037.1, on the reverse strand, counting down.
GCTTCCTCCCTTTATATACGTAGCCCTCCTTTGCCAATCTCCCAAAAGCTCTTATGATTTCCGCTTCATAGTTGAAATCCATTGTAAGATAAGGATTGTCCCATTCTCCGAACACACCTAATCTCTTGAATTCCTTTTTCTGTCTCTCTATATACTTATTCGCATAGCTTCTAGCTTTCTTACGAAATTCCACATGCCCAATTTGATGTCTCGTAACTCCTAATTCTTTTAAAAGCTGATATTCTATCGGCAGGCCATGACAGTCCCATCCCGGCACATAAGGAGCATCAAACCTCTTCATTGTTTTATACTTTATCACCATATCCTTCATAATCTTGTTGAATGCCTGCCCTACGTGAATATCTCCATTTGCATAAGGAGGCCCGTCATGCAGAATATAAGAAGGCTGTCCTTTATATTTATCTCGTATCTTCTGATAAATATTCTGCTCTTCAAGATTCCTTAAAATCTCCGGCTCTTTCTGTGAGAGATTTGCCTTCATCTTAAAACTTGTTTTTGGGAGATTTAATGTGTCTTTGTATTCCATTGTTTACTGATATCTCCTATTTTAATCTCATGCCAAACTCAATAAGTGTCCGCACCACAAAAGACCTGATAAACATAATTCCTATTAAAGCCACTATCGGCGAAAGATCAAAACCACCCATTTCCGGCAGTATCTTCCGTATAGGCATCAGGATGGGCTCAGTTACTCTGTATAAAAACTGTACTATTGAATTGTAGGGATCCGGATTTACCCAGGATATAAGTGCTCTTATGATTATAATCCAGGTAAGTATCGTTAATATCGCACCAATAATCTGTGCTATTGCTACTATGAAATTACCTAAAACAAACATTCCTACTCCTTTGATAATTCCTTTGCCCTATTGACTGCTGCCTTTATAGCCTCACGAAACATTTCCTCGATTCTGTATTCATCCATGACTTTTAGGGCTGCCTCTGTTGTGCCTGCTTTGGATGTTACTTTCTCCCTCAATGCCCTGGCCGAAATATTACTATTCATTGCTAAAGAGACAGCTCCTGAAACTGTTTGATAAACCAGTTTTCTGGAATCCTCTTCTTTAAGACCTTCTTCCTTCCCTATATCAATAAGTATCTCCATGATTTTAAATAAATATCCTGGCCCGCTTCCGCTTATGGCCGTAATAATATTCATCTTATTCTCATCAATAGTCAAAGTTATACCAAGCTCTTTAAACAGAGACTCAACAAACTGTTTATCTCCGTTGGTACAGTCACTACTAAAACAGCACGCTGAAGCTCCCTTCTTCACGCTAACACAAAGATTCGGCATAACTCTGGCAACTTTAGTATTTTGCCCTAATACTCTCTTAATATAGTTCGTTGTAATACCTGCGGCTATGGAAATAACAAGGTTCCTCTCAGAAACTGCGCATCTTATCTCCATAAGCACCTCTTCCATATCCTGAGGCTTTACTGCCAGAAGAATGCTTTCAGCATTTTTCACGCCCTTTTCAATCGTATCAACAACCTCTATCTTTGAATCTAAAAAATGTTGCAGCCTGCTTTTATCCACATCATAAACGGAAACATCCTCTTCCTTAAGAACTTGAGGAACAACCCCTTCCAGTATGGCCATTCCCATATTCCCGACACCAATAATAAAAAGCTTCTTCATTTCGACTCCTATACCCTAATAAAAGTTCATATATTATATAGACAGCCTAAAAAAATTCAATAAGGAAATACATCGCCCTGATAGTTGCGTATATTCAGCGAATGCGGGTCATTGCGTAACGGAGTGAAGCAATTGTTTCTTTATTCAATACTCTCTACAAATTTAGAAAGAGACACTTCTCTTTCTTTATCATTTGAGACAAATTGTATGCCAATATCATAATCTTTTTCTTTCTGTAAGTGCCAGATTATTTGACCATTTAGTTCTAAATATTTCTGAATATCCGGCACAGGAATTCTCACTTGGAACTTCGTCTTCTCTTTTATTCTAGGATATTCTACGTCTTTATGTCTCGGTATTCTTATACGAATCCCGCCAAGACTTATGTCCTTTGTGTAGCCATAATATCCAATTAAATGTTTTGCTGAATCATTTTGCAATCTAAGCTCAACCCCAGTATTAGCAGTATACCGTGGATGCTTTCTTTTTTCTACTCCGTCCCAATTATTCATCAAATCCTCCTTATCCTCTTATATATTTCTTATAAACAGAGCATCGATGGTAGTTATCTGTTGTCAAACAAAATTTCTGTTCCGTTTCTGCGGTTATACTACCAACTCTACTACGATGATGCCCCAGATAACAACACACTTTTATACCACTCTTGGTTTCTTGATAAAATGTACATCGTAAATCTCCGCAAGACGTTTGCTTTTGTCTGAGGGCGTTTTGCCAGTCTTTTACATACGTGTCTATCTTTATCTCATCTTCTCGATCCAGCCTGGTGAATTGCACGCCCAGTCTATATCTGTTACTCCCCTTATATTTCTTAGCCCCTTCTATTTCTTTAGTCCAGACTACACTTGCTGATGCAAAGATGGAAACAAACTTTCTTTTGTCATAAGTGATAGGCTGGTATATCTCAATATCAACTTTGTCACCAATAGAGAATGGTGTATCTGCCTCAAACATCAACCCTCCTGCTCCTATATTTTTAGCAATATACTCAATAGGCTCTTCAGCACATGGAGGTTTGCATAAAATAAAAATAATCTTTTTAGCTCTCTGATATTTACGACGTTTCAATACCCTGTAATCTTTTGCCATGATATATCCCATTGCCTTCTAGATAACAAATAAAGCTCTTGTAAAGTAAAAACTCCCAAATTCTAATGAATACTTAGCAACGATGCCAAAAAAACTCTCATACCGTCATGATGAAGCAGTGAAGATAACCCATAGTATATCTGCTTTTGTTTTTCCAATATTTACTATTTTATGCGAATTAGATGACCTGTAGTAAACGCTATCTCCTTCTCTCATTGTATACTCTTTGTCATCAAGCAACAACTGTACCTCTCCTTTTAAGACTATACCAAACTCCTCTCCCTCATGTAAATTGACACGTTCACCAGTTTCCCCTCCTGGGGCGAGAGTAATAAGCAGTGGCTCCATTTGTATATTTAGCATCCCTGAAGCTAACACCTGACAATGGCCTTTCGAATCCTCCCATGAAAATCTCTTTCTTCCATCTTTTCTGATGAGTAAGAAATCTTTTTTCTCTTCATCTTCAAAAAACGAACCTACTTTTGTTCCTAAAGCAGCACCAATCTTTCTCAATGAGTTAACTGATGGAGAAACAATGTCCCTTTCTAATTGAGAAAGGAAAGCATTGCTTAATCCTGCTTTTTTGGCAAGGTCACGAAGAGTTAATTGTTTCTTTCGGCGAGCCTTTTTTATCCTGCTTCCTAAACTTAATTCTGGCATCTTTTACCTAAATTCTCTGTGTCTACTATTATAAATCCTACTATATAACTCACTGTTTTGCAAGGAAATGTATTGCCTGATGGTTGCGTATATTCACGTTTCATTAAGGGCACAAACCCTTTTATGCCAGATATATATTTTTGGTGGTATCTATTGAGGTCAGGTCTTTCCGCTGCAAATCATCAGAAGAGTTTGCAAATAATGGACTGATTTCTATCCTGATTTTTGCATTTCCATTTTTATCAAATGGAACATCAACCCCTGCTTCCATGAGCCAGCGCGCGCATCTGTTTATGTAGAGCTGCTTTCCGCTTTCAACAGAATCTATACCTGTTAAACTCTTTATTGGAGAGAATTCATCCTCGCGCATAACTTCCATGTTTGTAACATTCTCAGCAAACTTCAATGCATCAAAGATAAATGTTTCAAATTTTATTCCATTCTTGTCCTTTGGCTTAATATGCTCTCCGCCACTATTCACATAAGGTATATTCTTTTCTGCTATATGATACAGAAGTCCTATCCCTTTCTCAGTAAGAGACTTTACAAACTCTGTATTTAATATATGAATTGCTATGCTTCCTGCATTAAATTTCAAAGAGCTGTCTTTATCTTTATCGCACATATGCTCTTCTGGTAAATCGCTATATTCAATAACCGCATATTTCTTATCCATTACTACAACTGCTCCGACTTTTTCCGAAGGAGCAATCTTAGGCGTTATCTTATTTGACATCTGCGCACCTGCTTTTACATGATAACCTATAAAAACAGGGTCCAGGACATTGACAATAAGATTGTCTACCTGAAAGTAACTTATATATTCAATACCCTTTTCCATCATCTCATCAATAACTCCACTCTCCCTTAGAGCAAACAAAGCTCCTCCATGTCCATCCGGGCTTTTAAAAATTTTGTGCTTTGAACTCATAAGAAACCTGCCATCTTTATCTATTGCAGGAAGCATTCTTTGAGAAAAAAATCGCACTTGAGCTTTATGCATGCCAAAATATTTATTGTGTTTAAAAAATTCTATTGTTTGCTCATGAAGCGGCTTACTCGTCATAATGTACCACATGAGCTGAATATTATACTTCTGCTGTGCTTTAAGTATCTTCTCTGCATGAAATTGGAATATGCTGTTAGCAGATATTGGGCCAATAGGATACGCTCCTTTTGGTCCTTCAAAACCAAGCCTTGTACCCTGCCCTCCTGCAACAACAAAACAAGCTACTTTACCATCTCTTACGCACTGCTCGCCTATCTTTCTTGCCTCTCTCTGATGCAATATCTCATGTTCAGTTCTTGGAATTTTAATAATTTCAGGGCTTTTAATATCGTCAAATAATATAGAAATTTCCTTTCTTTCCATGTATTGGTTAACTAATTTCTTCATGAGCTCAAAATCAATACTCTCAATGTCCCGAAGAAGCCCTTTGCGTTGAGTATCATCTAACTGATTCCACCATCTAAGAACATGTTTTTGATTGTAATTTTGCAACTTGTTTTTTATCTTATCTATGTTCATTCAATTCTCTTTTATCTCTACACAACAAATATTGACATAACTGATTCTATATGCTAAATTTTAGCATAACGCTAGATTATTCTAGCATACAAAAAAATAAGGAGCAATTATGAAAAAGTTTTCGCTGATTATGTCTGTAGCTTTATTGCTTTCATTGTACTTAGGTGGATGTTCAACACTTAGGAAATTCACAATGGATAAAGAGTATGAAGACAACATAAAACAAGCTCAGATGGCTGCAATTAAAGGAGAAAACATTCCTTTGGAAAAGCCTGTTAAGGATACAATATTTGTAGAACCTGGTACAAAGGAAAAAGTAATATTTTCCGACATCCTCTTTGATTATGACAGTTATCATCTAAAAAAAGATACAGCATCCGTATTGGAAAAAATTGCTACCTGGTTAAAAAAACATAGAAATGTGCGCCTAATGATTGAAGGACATTGTGATGAGCGGGGTTCCAGAAAGTATAATCTTATACTCGGCGAGCAGAGAGCCTTAAGCGTACGCAGATATCTAACAGGATTAGGTATCTCTCCGTCAAGATTATACACAATAACCTATGGAGAAGACAAACCTGTTGATATTGGACATGATGAAAAGGCCTGGGCAAGAAACAGAAGATCACATCTTCTAATTTCGCAGTAATAATCTTACTCCTTTTATGAAAAAAGTTAGATTATCCAACAAAATCCTACTGTTCACTGTTCACTGTTTACTGTTTACTGTTTTTCTATCAGGCTGTCTGATAACTAAGATAGCGACAAAAGAAGATGTTGGCACAATACAGGAAAGTCAGGTTGGACTAAGTGAGCAGATCCTCCTGTTAAAGGATGAAACAAGTAAGATACATGGCTCTCTGTCAGAAAAAGACAAACAACTTCGCGATCTTAAGGAACAAGTTGAGCTGTTTTGCATCCAATTTAGAGATCAATTAAATAGTGCCAGCGTCAGTACAAGCAAAAGCATTGTATCTCTAAATGATAGCACTATCTCTATTCAAAAACAGATAGACCAGCTAAAGACTGCATATAATAACCTGTTGAACATACAAAAGAAGGATAAGCAAAACTTTAACAAGAAAATTGAAATAGTGCTTGACGAACTTTTAGGGGAAATCGGAAAGATAAAAAAACAAATAAATATTTTAGCGCCTGATGATGCTAAATTAAGCACTGAAAAATTAGAAGATGGAAAATATTACATTGTTCAGAAAGGGGATACTCTAATTGAAATTGCTGTTCGTTTTGGGGTTCCTTCCAGAACAATTATTCAGGCAAACAACATTAAAGACCCTGACTTTTTATCTATTGGGCAAAAACTAATTATTCCCAGATATAGCGAATAAGGCAAACTTTAACTAAACAGGAGGTAAATAAAATGTTTTTTTCAGGAATCAGTGACGAAGCAGGCAAACCCATAGAGACACAGATAAAAGCGCATAAAGAACTTGGATGGAAATATCTGGAGATTAGGAATGTTGATGGAGAGAATCTAACGCTTATGCATGATTCTAAGTTTGATGAAGTGTATGGAAAAGTCAATGATGCCCAGATGAAAGTATCATGTTTCGCAGGCTGTATAGCCAATTGGTCAAGACCTATAACTGGTGATTTCCAACTGGATATGGATGAGTTAAAAAAGGCTATTCCCCGCATGAAAAAATTTGGGACAAAGTTTATCCGCATTATGAGCTGGCCTAATGACAATGATAATCCTGCAAGCAAGGTCGAGTGGGGAAAGAAGGCTATTGAGAGATTAATGGAGCTTTCAAAAATAGCAGAAGACGGTGAAATTATAATGGTGCATGAAAATTGCAGCGGATGGGCAGGAGAAAGTCCGAAAAATTCTCTAAAAATGCTTTCGGAAGTTGATTCTCCAGCATTGAAACTTGTTTTCGATACAGGAAATACTATAGCACACGGACAGGATGCTATGTATTTCTATTCAAAAGTGAAAAAACATATTGCGTATGTACATATAAAGGATGCAATTACCACTCCTGATGGAAAATTTCAAACCACCTATTGCGGAGAAGGACATGCTTATGTTCCAGAAATTCTTCAGGATTTGAAAAATGCAGGATATGAAGACGGCATTTCTATTGAGCCTCACCTTGCAGCAGCAGTTCATTTAGGTAAAGAAGCAACCAGTGAGGAAGCTTACAAAATCTACGTTACATACGGCAGGAAGCTTATAGAGATAGTGAATAATCTAAAATAGTATTAGCCAAAAGAGAGGTATGATTGTATGAAAAAAACAAAAATAGGCCTTATTGGATGCGGGAAAATCACACAGGTTAGACATGTGCCCTGCTTTTTGGAAATAGCAAAAAAGGCTGAAATTACAGGCCTTTATGATCTTAACCAGAAAACTGCTCAAAAGTTAAACAAAGACCTTTCACTAAAAGCCTGCATTTACAGCTCATCCAGGGATCTCTTGGCTTCAGGGATCCAGGGGGTTGTAATAAGCACACCAAACACAAGCCATTACAGTTTGACCATGCAGGCTTTAAGGACTGGCGTTCATGTCCTGGTTGAAAAGCCGATGGCTGTTAATCTTAAGCAGGCAGACATGATGATTGAAACTGCACGCAAAAAGAAGCTCGTACTGCAGGTAAACCAGACGTTCCGTTTTAGTCCAGTTCATAATAAAATTAAAACCTTGATTGATTCAGGTGAAATAGGAGAAATTGTACATGTCCGTTGCTTGCGTGCTGGCGGCGAAACTCCTGACAAAGGATGGGCCCCTGGATCAACCTGGTTTGTGCAGAAAAAGTTCCGAGGCGGACTGATCATGGATATCGGCGTGCATATGGCAGATCTGCTTGGATGGCTGGTCGGAAAGGCAAAATCGGTTTATTCAGTTAATCCTATCAGGATACGCAGCAATAATGTCCCGGATAATGTTACAGCTATTCTCGAGTTTGCAAATGGAGCTACAGGAGTACTCGAGTTGAGCTGGACCATACCATGTGGAGGAAGTTTGCTGGAAATTTATGGCAGCAAAGGCACAATTCGGGTTGGATTCAACGAGAAAAGCAAGCTTGAACTAGCATCTAAAAATAAGATATATAAAGCTGTAACGGTCGGGGCAGAAAAAACTTCTCAGTCATGGTTTGTTGATTCAATTAACGGAGTTAAAGGCAACCCTTCATTGGGAGAAGTCGGAAGACATGCTCTGGCTTATTGTATGGCAATTGAAAAATCAGGAAAAACAAGAAAACCTGTGGTTCCGAATTTATAATCAAAAAAAAGATAATAAAATGAAAGTCGGATTAAGCACATATTCTTTGTCACGTGCAATTAGCGCAGGAGAACTGGATATCCTATCAGTAATTCAGTGGATTGCTGACAATGGTGGCAAACACGTTGAAATCTCGCCCAGCAATCTTAATTTAAAGGACAATGATGAATTAATCAAATCCATTGTTGCAAAGGCCAAAGAAGTAAATCTGGATATTTCCAGCTATACTATTTCCGCAAATTTCATCCAGAAAACCGAAAAGACCTATGAAGGAGAAATCGAGCGTATCAAAAGGGAAGTAGATGTAGCAAATGCCCTGGGTGTAAAATTAATGCGTCATGACGCAGCCAGCCGGCCTGTGGAAGAGACTTCTGTCGAACAATTTGATAGAGATCTTCCCAAATGTGCTGCTGCCTGTACCCAGATAGCAGATTATGCAAAACAATACGGAATCACCACAAGTGTAGAAAATCATGGTCTGTATATGCAGGCAGCCGAAAGAATTCAGCGTCTAATTCTAGCTGTTAACCGGGACAATTTCAAAACAACCATGGATATTGGGAATTTTGTGTGTGTTGATGAAGTCGCGCTTGTGTCAGTGAAAAAAAATATAAAATATGCTTCCATGATTCATATCAAAGACTTCCATCTAAAGGATAGCGCATACAATCCTGGCGAAGGATGGAGCAGAACACCAGCAGGCAACTATCGCCGTGGAGCTATTGCCGGTCATGGCGATATTCATCTGGATTTAATTCTAAAAGTCATTAAAGATGCTGGTTTTGACGGATATTTATCTATTGAGTTTGAGGGAATGGAAGAATGCCGCATTGGCTCGCGAATTGGGATGGAAAACACTAAAAGACTTTGGGAACTAGCATAACAACTAATATAGAAACACACTGAATTCTCAGCGATTTTTTAGGAATTCCACTGCCTTCTCTAACTGAGGATCAAGTAATTCAATCTGTTCATTTATTGATTTTTCGTACCATGAGTCGGGAATTTTGATTTCTATATCAGGGTGGATACCTTTACCATCAATTAAGCTGCCATCAGGAATATAATATCTGGCAATAGTCAGACAAAGAGCTGTTTTATCAGGCAAATGGAAAATGCCTTGTACTGATCCCTTTCCAAAACTAGATGTTCCTATTATAGTTGCGCGCTTATTACACTGTAAGGCACCAGCAACGATCTCCGCTGCGCTGGCACTGCCTTTATTTATTAACACAACTAATGGTAAATGTATATCTTCTTTGCCCTCTGTTGCTCTATATGTCTTAGTCTGCTCTTTGCTCCGTCCCTTTGTCTTAACTATTAACCCTTTAGATAAGAAGCAATCTGAAATCTCTACTGCCTGGTCAATAAATCCCCCCGGATTATTTCTTAAATCTAAAATAAGAGACTTCGTCTCTTTTTTATCTAAACTAGTTATGACATCTTGAAAACTCTTTAATGTTCCGTTTCCAAAATCTACAATTCTAATATATCCAATGCTATCGTTTATTAATTTAGAATAAACTGATTTAAGTTCTATGATTTTTCTAACAATTTCAAAATGTAAAAGCTTTTGATGTTTCCCGCGTTTTATATGCAATAAAACTTTTGTCCCTTCTTCTCCTCTAAGCTCTTTCACTACTTCTGGCAACGACCATTCAACACAGCTTATTCCGCCTATTTTTACAATAACATCCCCGGGCTTTATTCCAGCTTCATCTGCAGGAGTACCTTCTATAGGTGAAATAACTATAACCTTATTATCCCTTATTCCTATAACTATTCCAAGTCCCCCATATTCCCCTTTTTCAAACATCCTAACTTCACCATACACTTCCTGTGGTATAAACTGGCTGTATGGATCCCCAAGACTCTTAACCATACTATCAACGGCACTATATATAAGATCTTTGGGCTCTGTTTTATCTATGTAGCGAGCCTGGATAATATCAAAAGTCTTTAAGAAAATTTTTGTTTTCTTATACTTGGGACTTGCAAAATTTCTCCATAGGTTTCGACCTCCATAAATCAATAGAACAACAATTAGAAGATACGTCAGTTTCTGAAGATTATGGAACCTGTTTTCTTCAGCCAATTCTATTCCCTCCCTTTAAATGTAGGGGTCGGATAAATCCGACCCGAAACAAATAAGCCTCCTGTTCCCAAAACATTCGGGGTGCAGGAGGCTTAAAAAACATTTGTTGCTATTCTATAACAGCCAAGATGTCTTCCTCTTTCATTATCAGATGCTCTTCCCCATCAATTTGTACTTCTGTGCCTGCGTATGATGCAAAAATAACTTTGTCGCCTTTTTTAACACTCATTGATTGTTTCTTTCCATCTTCCAACATTTTCCCACTGCCAACAGCTATAATCTTACCCTTTTGCGGTTTTTCCTTAGCTGTATCAGGAAGAATTATACCTCCCTTTGTCTTATCTTCAGCTTCCAATCTCTTTACAATAACTCTGTCTTCCAAAGGTACTAATTTCATATCTTGTCTCCTCGTAAATTTATAGGGGCATGGCAAACCATGCCCCTATACTAATCAGTTCTTATCTTAATACATTCCTCCGCCCATTCCGCCGCCCATTCCGCCGCCACCAGGCATTGGAGGCATCTTTTCCTTTTCAGGAGTGTCTGTTACAAGCGCTTCTGTTGTAAGCAGTAATCCTGCAATGCTTGCTGCATTCTGAAGAGCGGTCCTTGTTACTTTTGTTGGATCCACAATACCTGCTGCAAACATGTCCTCATATTTACCGTCTTCCACATTAAATCCAACATTTTTCTCTTTTTTAAGCAGCTCCTGAACAACAATAGCTCCTTCAACTCCAGCATTATTCACAAGCTGTCTTACTGGCTCTTCAAGAGCACGCTTGATAATATTAAGCCCAATAGCTTCGTCTCCCTTCAGTGCCATTTTCCCGAGATCAGATATGCATCTAAGCAAGGCAACTCCGCCGCCTGCAACTACGCCCTCTTCAACAGCGGCCCTGGTTGCATGAAGCGCATCTTCAACTCTTGCCTTCTTTTCCTTCATCTCTGTCTCTGTTGCAGCTCCAACATTAATAACTGCAACTCCGCCGGCAAGCTTTGCCAGTCTTTCCTGTAGTTTTTCTTTATCATAATCTGATGTTGTATCATCTATTTGCGTGCGAATCTGAGATATTCTGCCATCTATATCGCTTCTTTTTCCTGCTCCCTCAATAATAGTTGTGTTCTCTTTGTCAATTGTAACACGCTTTGCTCTTCCCAAATCGTTAAGAGTGATATTCTCTAATTTGATTCCGAGATCCTCAGAGATTGCTTTTCCTCCTGTAAGAGTAGCAATATCTTCAAGCATTGCCTTTCTTCTATCTCCAAAACCCGGAGCCTTGACACACGCACATTTTAGAGTACCTCTAATCTTATTCACAACCATTGTTGCCAGAGCTTCCCCTTCAACCTCTTCAGCAAGAATTAAGAATGGAGTACCTGATTGCGCTACTTTTTCCAATAACGGAAGCAGATCCTTCATATTGGAAATTTTCTTTTCATGAATAAGGATGTATGGATTCTCAAGAACCACTTCCATTCTTTCTGCGTCAGTTACAAAATAGGGAGACAAATAACCTCTGTCAAACTGCATACCTTCTACGATATCCAGAGTTGTCTCCATTCCCTTTGCTTCCTCAACTGTGATAACTCCATCCTTGCCAACCTTATCCATAGCATCTGCTATGATATTTCCAATCGTAGAATCATTATTCGCTGAAATTGTAGCAACCTGAGAGATTTCTTTTTTGTCTTTGACAGGCTTGCTCAATCCCTTAAGACTTTTCACAACATTATCTACTGTCTTTTCAATTCCTCTTTTAAGCGCCATTGGATTTGCACCGGCTGTCACATTCCTGAGTCCCTCTCTATATATTGATTCCGCAAGTACTGTAGCTGTTGTGGTTCCATCACCTGCTACGTCAGAAGTCTTTGACGCAACTTCCTTTACCATCTGAGCGCCCATATTCTCATATGGCTCTTCCAATTCAATTTCCTTTGCAACTGTAACACCGTCCTTTGTAATTGTTGGAGATCCGAATTTCTTGTCCAATACAACGTTTCTGCCCTTTGGCCCAAGTGTTACCTTTACAGCCTTACTAAGCTGCTCAACACCGCTTAAAATTGCCTTTCTTGCTTCTTCGCCAAACTTTAACTGTTTTGCCATCTTGTATTACTCCTTTCTTTATATTTTTATCTTTAGTTCCTAAAAATTCCCATTACATCTTCCTGCTTCATAATTATATATTCTTCGCCATCAATCTTTATATCCGTACCTGCATACTTACCAATAAGTAGCTTGTCCCCCTTTTTAACCTCAAGAGAAACTAGTTTTCCTTCATCTGTCCTTCTCCCCTCTCCTACAGCAATAACCTCTGCTTTTTGAGACTTTTCCTTAGCCGTATCAGGAACTATTATGCTTCCTATCTTGTCCTCCTCTTCTAATCTCTTAACTAAGATCCTATCAGCTAGTGGTTTTACCGTCATATTTCCTCACCCCCCTCTTCTAACTTATTATAAATTTCATCAAATTTTTAGCACTCTCACGTTTAGACTGCTAAAAATAGCAACTTTCTCTACCCATGTCAAGAGAAAAATAGAAAAAAGTAAAAAAATATCAAAACCAGTCAACATTCCCTAAATACTCTATATTATAAATAACATCTTCTATGCTCATTGCTTCTACTGTTACTATAGGATTCAGATCCTTCTCTTTTAATCTGTGAAATATTTGTTGAAAATTTATGTTGCCCTTTCCAAATGCAAGATGAGAATCTCTATCACCATTATTATCTGAGAGGTGAATTTCAAATACCTTGTCAGCGCATATGTCAAAACAATCAAGAACAGGTTTGTCTCCAAATACATTAAAATGCGCAATGTCAAAACACATACCAAAGTTTTCTGAACCAATTTCATCAAGAAGTCGGATAACTATTTCAGGAGAATTTTCCAGGCAATTTTCAATTGCTATCTTAATTTCTTTTTCTTCTGCAATAGTTTTTATCTCTTTCCATAAATCCAGTGATGTCTCAAACCAGATATCTTTAATTGCTTCATGAAAAACTGGTGAATATCCAGTATGCAGCACCAGATTCTTTATGCCCATTTTACTGCAAAACTGAATAGACTGAACAAATCTTTCCCTTGTTAAGCTTCTTACTTTTGGATCCTCGCTTCCCGGATTTAAGTCAATATATGGACCATGACAACTAGTTCTTATATCTTCTTCTAAACAAAAGTTTTTAACCTTTCCCATTTCCTTAAGAGGTAAGCAGTCCAGCAAAGCAGGATTCATGTATATTTCAAGATTAATATGATGAGCCGCTATATCCTTAAGGTGTTTAAGAAGCATATCAAACGGTGCGTGAAAATAAACATCAAATTTCATTGGTTACTTCCCTATACAAAATTTTGCGAATATTCTATCCAGCACTTCATTATTCACTGTTTCTCCTGTTATCTGGCCAAGAGAATCCAACGCGTTTTTTAGGTCAAGAGAGACAAACTCTTCAGTTAATTTTGTTCTTGTCATAGTATAAATAATGTGATCTAAACTCCTTTGTGCATTTAACAGCGATTCCTTATGTCTCATATTAACACATACAGAGGACTGAGGGTGCTTAAACTTAGATAATGTTATATCAAACATTGTGTTTTTGAGCTCGTCAATTCCAATTTCCTCCTTTGCAGATATTTTTAAAATTATCCCTTTAGGAACAAGTTTACGAATATCAGATATCTTTGTTTTAGATGGTAGATCTATTTTGTTAAGCAGTACAATAGCATGCCTCCCTTTAACAAGTTCAAACAGTTTCTTATCATTAGAATCAATCGTGGTGCTTGCATCTAACATGAAGAGTATAAGGTCAGCTTCTAAGAGTTTTTTCTTGCTTCTGGCAATGCCTATTTTTTCTACAATATTGCTTACAGGTTGTAAGCCGGCAGTGTCTATTAGTATGAAGGAAAGTCCTTGTATGTGAATGTGTCCCTCTACTGTGTCTCTTGTGGTTCCGGGAACCTCAGTTACTATGGCTCTCTCCTCTTCCATAAGCGTATTCAAAAGACTGGATTTCCCGACATTTGGTTTGCCAGCAATAACCGTCCCTACCCCATGCCTGAAAATCTCCCCCTGATCAGCAGTGTCAATTAAAGCCTCAATCTTTTTCTGCATCTTCTTAACTGAAGATAATATAGTACCTCTGCTTATTGAGCTAACTTCATCCTCAGGGAAATTAAGTAATGCTTCTATACGCGCCAGTAAATCAAGCAATTCTATACGTAAATTTTTTATTTTAACGGATAATCTGCCTGATAGCTGCTGCGCTGCTAATCTCAATCCTTTTGACGACATGCTTCTTATCAAGTCTATTACTGACTCAGCTTGTGACAGGTCTATTCTGCCGTTTAAAAACGCCCTTTTAGTAAATTCACCCGGCTGCGCTGTACGTGCACCATGTCCTAATGCAAGCTCTAGAATAGACCTTAAAACTAAAACCCCGCTATGACAATTAATCTCCACAACATCTTCTTTTGTGTATGAATAAGGCGACTTCATTACAGAAACCAGCACTTCATCAAGAACAGTTTTTTCCTTAATAATATATCCAAAATGAAGCGTATGAGATTTTTGCTTTTCTAGATTTATGTTTTTCTTTGGCTTGAATATTTTTGAGGCAATCTTTATTGCATCCGGTCCGCTTAGCCTTATAATCCCTATTCCACCCTCGCCAAGCGGAGTTGATATTGCTGCTATTGTGTCTGTAGTCATAATTTGGAATTTTACTTGTGTTTCTTACGAATCAAAGCTTGTTGCACAATGCTGAGAATATTGTTGGTTAACCAGTATAGAACCAATCCGGAAGGAAAATTATAAAAAATGAACAGCATAAACACGGGCATAAAAAACATCATCTTTGCCTGTTTTGGGTCCGCAGACTGAGTGGTAAACTTTTGCTGAAGAATTGTTGTTATACTCATTAAAATAGGAAGAATATTTAAAGGATATACTCCCTGTTTATCTATTAATGCTCCTAAGTAGAATACTGTGTCCGGTAAAGATAGATCTGGAATCCATCCGGGAATAAAACAGGTTCCTTTTAACTCTATGGCATTTCTTAAAGTTGTAAAAAGCGCGAAAAAAAGAGGCATTTGTAACATCATTGGCAAACACCCGCCAAGTGGATTTACCTTGTTTTTTTTGTATAGTGCCATCGTCTCTTTATTTATTTTTTGGGCATTGTCCTTATACTTATTCTTCAACGCACTGATTTGCGGTTGAAGTTCCTGCATGGCTCTCATTGACTTATGGCTTTTTATTGTGAGTGGAAACAGAACTATACTCATCAGGATTGTTAATAAAATAATTGCCACTCCATAGTTCCCGGTAATTTTGTGTAAGAACTTTAGAATATGAACGATTCTGAAAAGATTTCCAAAAAAGCCAAAGTCAGCAAGCGCTTCTAAATTAACTCCTCGTTTTACCAGCCTATCCACATCCTTCGGGCCTAAATAGCAGTTAATACTGTAAGAAAAACTTTGATTAGGACTAACAGTTGGGACAACAGTTTCCACATAGTTTTGTAACAGATTTAATTTATCTTTCTTAATAACAACTTTTGATGCGGGTTCTACCGGGATTAAGGCATTTAAGAAGTATTTTGTGGATAAGGCAGTCCACCATATTTTGCCGATATATGATTGCGTTACATCTTTGTCTTTCTCTCCGCGGCTAAACGGCTTTTTTATCACCTTATCATTTATATAAGATACAGATTGTAATTCAACTCCTCCTCCCCTGCCAGAACTCTGTTCCTCCATTAATCTGAGGCCTGTGCCTGTACTAATTAAAAAACTGGTTTGTTCAATATTATTATCTGTATTATTTATCAATTCCAGAGTGACACCAATAAGATAACTATCATTATTAAATAGAATCTTTTTGATTATAGTCGAGCCGTCTTCCATATGAGAAACAAATCTAACATAACCTTCTGGCTTTTTCATGGAAAGTAAAAGCCCATTACTATCACATTTAAAATTATTAATAGCAGATACTTCTCCTTTTACCTGAAAGCGCGTCTCAAGAGGATAGGTTTGAGTATAATAATTTGCAAATGACACAAGTTCAATATCCTGCGGCGTGTTTAGCTTGCCCTCTCTTTCTCTTGATATTAATCTGGCATTAATATATTCCATCTCCTCTTTTTGATATGAAAGGCGCTCCTTCTGCTCTTCTGAGGCAGCTTTGGCAAGTTGCCCGGAGAGTTGTTTTATTTTTTGATTATTCAGTTCAATTGTATTTGGTTTTACCTCAGATTCCTTATATTCCTTTATCTTGTAACTTTTGATTGTTCCAGAAGAACTTCCTAAAACAATTCTTACTAAATCTGTTTCAACAATGACTTCTTTCTCCTTGACTAAAGGCTTCTTTTCTTCTTCTCTGTATACATATTCTTTCTGCTTTTCCTTTCCAACTCTAACTGGAACAGTTCTAATTGGGACAGCTCGAGAAGAGATATTCTCTTCAACAGGTTTCTTTGGCAATTTGGAACTATAATAATGGTTAAATATTAGAAATACTGAAAGAGACAATACAATCGCTAATAATGTTCTTCTATTCATAGATACTCCTAGGTTAGCGGGTCATGCCCGCCTGCATGAAAAGGATGACATTTAACCAAACGAAGAAAACCTAACACACATCCTTTAAAAAATCCATATTTTAATATGGCAAGTTTTGTATATTCTGAACATGTTGGGAAAAATCTGCATGTAGACTGCTTCATAGGTGAAATATAGTTTTGGTAAAATCGTATAATAAAAACAGCCGGTTTGTTTAATATGTTCATTGACTCAGCAATATTCTTGCTTTTTTACACAGATTAAAAGCATTTATTTCAACATCATTATATTTGTACGTACTAGTAGAGGAGAGAAACACTTCGAAAACAATATCAATCCCTTTAACTATGTTGTGTTTATTCAGCCTGTAGAACTCCCTTACTAATCTCTTAATCCTGTTTCTTTGTACAGCCCTATCTTTGAAGACTTTTGGTATTCTCACAACAATCCCCAATCTGGTTCTTGATGTGTCATTTGTTCTCATATAAAGATTTCCAAATATTTCACGATACCTTCTACCATTTGCAAATACAGGCTTGATCTGATTATATTTCTTAAGCCTTTCGTCTCTTGAAAAAGAAAATTTTTTCACAGGCAGGAAGTATCCTAATATTCCTTATACAGTCAGTCTTGCTCTACCTTTACGTCTTCTTCTTTTTAAAACCAATCTTCCATTTTTAGTAGACATTCTCTTACGGAAACCCAGCGCTCTTTTTCTACTCAAAACAGACGGCTGATACGTTCTTTTAGGCATAATAACTCACACTCTCCGAAACTTGTTTTTCCTCATCTAATCCAAACGTCAGGTGATTATACAGAAAGCCCTATAACGTGTCAAGCAGAACGCTGATACCGCTCTTTCTCACTATATATACAGCCGCAATACTGCTGACGGTAAAGACCTGCGCCCTTGGAAAGAGACACGCTTTCTCTATACCCCTCTCTAAAGTCCTTATAAAAAAAGCTAATGCCAAACTCAGCTGCAACTGATTCCCCAATGCTTCTAATTGACTCGTGTTTCTGGTAGGGGCTTATGAGCATTGTTGTAGAAAAGGCATCAAACTTTTCTGATTTTGCAGTTTTCGCTGTCTCAGCCAATCTAATTTCATAACAGATGGAGCATCTATTGTTTTCCCTAAATACAACCTGCTTCAGGAATTCCTCAATAGCATAATCATCTTTCATAATCAGCTTTACCCCTTTTTCTTCAGTGTAATCTTTGAGGCAATTCAATCTCTTAGTATACTCTGTAAATGGATGAATATTCGGATTGTAAAAAAATGCCGATACTTGCATTCCATGTTCTGAAAGTATCTTATATGGATATGTCAAACAAGGCGCACAACAGGTATGCAAGAGTAGTTTCATAAGATCTATTGTAACAAGAAATACATGCCTGTCAATGCTCACATTTATCTGTAATACCAAAATGATAATGTCCTAATTAGCCAAAATAGAAATGTCCGCTTTTAAGGAAGCTATAATACCCGATTTGAGAGGAGGGTATTATGGCAGAAAGGGACATAATCATGGCGAGTCAAAGGGAATTAAAGCGT
>JBDRTG010000036.1:0-10383 GCA_043824255.1 bacterium | reverse complement strand
TCTCCTTATCTGTCTCTCGCTCAAATTTAAAACAGCCTTTGCTTCTATCTGCTTTAATTCTCTATCCAGTATCTTGTGAATTACATGCAAACGCTTTAATTCCCTTTGACTCGCCATGATTATGTCCCTTTCTGCCATAATGCCCTCCTCTTAAAGCGAGTATTATAGCTCCCTTAAAAGCGGACATTTCTATTTTGGCTAATTAGGACATTATCATTTTGGTGTTACAGCTAAATCTCTGGACTCAAGAACTTCTACTTTACCGAATATTCTGTATGGTACAATATTCAAAATTCTCTTCAGGCACGCCTCTCCTGGCACTGACACGCTCCTTTTCTTGCTCTGCATTTGGGACAGCGCTCAACATTTCTTTCAACAGGCCAGCCTTTGGCTTCCTGTGGGCCAAGTATAGTAAACTCAGCAGAATAATCTTTGCTATCAAGTTTTGCTTTTACCTTTAACTGATTTCGCGGTTTCACCTTTTCTGAATAGAGCTCAAATTTAAGCCCATCTTTTTTCTTCCTTACCTTCCAGTCTTTGGGTGCTTTCAATTCAATCTTTGCCTGATTTGTTACATCCAAACCATCTTTCTTCAAGGAAATGTCTATTTCCTTTCTTATGCCTAGACGTAATACCGGTTCGCCATTGTAGTGCAGAGTAATCTCCATATCCTCATCCATCTCAATCGCAGAGTGGACATCGTAAGAAGTAAGCGCCTTTCTTGCTTTTTCATTGCGGAACAGTGAAGACAGGATATCTTTGGGAATAATTGTTTTGGTTCCAAAACTAACTATATCAGACCTCTCTTGAATGAATTTCTCTGCAATTTTCCCTGTTCTTTCAGTTAATTCAATAAGTGTTTTCGGGGCATCGCATTTACCGGTAAACGGGTGCAGAATTATTTCTTTGCCTATGGGATTCTTCCATTTTTCTGGTATATTCTTAGCGCCATGGATAATCCCTAACAACGCTCCAAGTGTCGCTCCAGTGCAATCCGTGTCATAACCGCAGTTTACCGCCTTGCACAGGCTGTCGCCAAAATCCTTTCCATACAACCAGCCGATAACGGTAAACCCGTGATTTGGAGCGGCTAAACATGGATGCGCGTAACCGCCAAAATTGGCCATGGCAGGACCAGTGTTATTGCGGATTGGAGGGGCTGGATTGCTGAAAAGAGTTGCAATTTGATGTCTTGCGTCTGCCCATGAGACACCATTGTCATACAGCCATAAAACCTGCCTTATTACTCTTGAGATTTGAGAGGATATTGGAATCATGGAAAGGCCTATCTGAATTAACGTTTCTACATCAGAAATCACAAAAGCCGCGCTTTCTACCGCCGCCCAAAACATCTCGCCATATACTCCTTCTCCGCCCGCATGGTCTAAAAGAGCATCCTTAACAGCTAATGAAGCCGCAAGCTGAGGGTCCCCGGGAGCGATACAAGCCCATATCTCGCTTCTGATTGGAGAGCCCATATTGTCTATATAGCCGTTCTCAAAACAGCCGGATACAGGAGGCCTTAAACCTCGTTCTAAATTTCTAAGACAAAGCCCGTATTCGTCGGGAGGCCATGAACACAAATATTTCAACCAGTAATCGGCAAAATCTGAAAGCGCGGGTTCTTCCGCATTTTTATCCTCAAGCATCTTCAGCCATACAAGTTGAAGGTCAAGATCATCGTTTGGAGATGATTTCTCAGGGATAGTCCAGTAGAAAGTTAAATTGTTCACATGTTTCTTGCACTCAAAATCCTCTCCAAGGGTTCCTCCGATATTCTTCCCCAGCCAGCAGCCGTACACTTTATCTTTATATTCTTCTATACCAAGCTGAATCTCTTTATACATAACATTCTACTTCCATATTGTTCAGTGCAAACTCAAGAATTTCTACTTTGCCAAATATTCCATATGGTACAAACTCATACTTATCTGTCCATTTTTGCTCGTTACAAAATTCTCCCGGACCTGTCCATTTCGGTTTACCCTTATAATGAAGCGGTCCCAACATATTTCTCAAGCTTCCAACAAGCTCAAGACTGATTTTGTTAGTGCCTCTCTTTAGAAGTTTTGTGATATCCAGTTCATATGGCTCCCAGCACAAAAGACCAGCTTGCCTGTTGTTTATCTTTATATTTATTATCGCTGCCTTGTGCTTATTAATCTTGAGTATATATTTCCTGTTTTTCTTCTTATCAACGGACATATCCTGTTTATACGTTATTGAACCCGGATAAAATGGAAAACCCTGTTCTACCCAATTACCTGTTTTAAGTTTGTCTTTTGCCTTCTCAAGTACAAGATTATCCTTGTTGACAGTGAAGTCTCCGAGTATATAACAGTTTTCCAGCTCAACATCCTGTCTATACTTCTTTGTCACAAGCAGTAGTTCATTTTTCCCCTTTTTCAGGTATCTGGCTACAGGGATTAATTTGAAACTTATGTCAATGTACCACTCAGGGTTTTTATACATAACCCTTTTGTTATTGACAAAAATATCAAAGTTTTGTGGTTCTTCAATCAACAAATTAATATTATTAGCAGTATCCAGATTTGATAAGAATTCAAATTTTAGAGAGACTTTTGCATTGCCTAAATCTTTCATATTCTTGTATGCTTTCCAGAATTGAACGCCACTGTTACTCTTTATCTCAGGCAATCCAAAATGTTCTCTGATCTGTTCCTGAGCTTTCCATACAGGGAGGAGCATTCTGCTCTCTTCTTTATCCTGTATTCTGTATCTACAGAAATCAAGTGTCAGAGCATTCATATGAGACAACTCAATATCCCACTTGTTCTCTGAAACTGCTACTTTTTGTGTCTCCATTTTCTTTCTTTTCGCAGCTTTTGGTTTATTCTCTGGATCCAATGATAGAAGCAATGAACCTGTCGGGTATATATGTTGTTTTGTTTCAGCATAGCCTTCTATGTTTGTAGTTTCAATTTCACATACATCTCCAGCTTCAGAATTCCATTTTTCAAAGGCCCCTTTCCCTTTAATTCTTATCGTAAGATCAAGCCCTTTTTCTCTGTTCGTATTAGCTAAAAACAGAATTTTCTTTTTGTTTATTTCTCTGAGCTGATAGATAATGTCTTTTGTATCTTCTTGTTTTTCACCTGAAATTTGCACTTCTTTTTCCAGGGCTTTATTGAGCATTTTCTCTATTTCATTCTTATCGTTATTTATTATTAGAGCATTTTTCTTTAAGAATTTAGTTATCTCATTATCCTGATTTCCGTCTATTCTATCGGGCAGTTTTCCTGTAGTCAGGATTTTTCCACCTTGTGCAGCAAAGTTCTTTAACAGTTTAAAGGTATTGCTATTCCATGTGATAGAGCAGGGAATAATTACCACTTTATACCCAGCTTCTCCGATTATAAATCTTCCAGCTTTTACCTTTCCATATTTCTCGATTACCATCTCATCCCCGTAATCATAATCTCTGCGAATCTCAAGAAGGATTTTTGAAAGCTTCAAAAATCCTTCGTCTAATTCGTTCAACGCTTCGGTTTCTTTTGGATGATATACACTCCATGCACTGCCTATTGGATGAAGAACCAGAATATCTCTTATAGCTCTTCCCTGAGATAGAATAAAACTCAGTCTGCCATAATAATCTTCCACTTTTTTATAATACTTCCACCATGGAGATTGATAATGAATTGAAGCAGGATAATCCCTCTTTCTGCAACCCTTCAAAGAATACAGAGATAGATGCTGGCATCTGAAATTCACACCAAGCGCGTATTGCCAGTCTCCAACCCATTTCTGTGCTTCAAAAGAGAAATCCCAGCCTGTGCATCCGTAAAGTTCTGATAAAACTCTTTTCTGCCCAAGTTGATTTGCTACAGATGAACACTGTTTTACTGTAAGAATTTCAGATATGCTCTCTGTGAGAATATCTATGCCCGGCTGATGCATATACATATAATGTGGCATCGCAGCGCCAATGCAAGTGGTTTCAGATCCTAGTTTTCCTTCTGCGAGATAATGCCCTGTTTGCTGAAGATTGTGTTTTTCGCACCAGTTATAAATATTTTCAGAAAAGTTCTTGAGAAATAATTCTGTTACGCACCTCCAGTAATCATATCTGATTTTCTTGAAATCGCCTATTTCATATATTAAAGAGGGAAGTTTATCAATAATACTGTAATTGCGTCTTGACTCAAAATATTCCGGAAGTTTATCTGTCCATGGGAATACAGCTTTTACTTCTTTAGGTTTAGATTTACGGAAACCAGGCCAGTGATGATAATTTGGCTCATCAGTAAAAATGCCCGGTACTATTCCACCAAATTCTTTACCCGCTTCTTTCAAATAAGCTTCATGAGTGATTTTTATAAACTCATTAACTGCTTCCTTACTCATTGTATCAAGATATGATACCCCGTTGTACCACGGGCTGTCAGGAGCATACTCAAAGGTTGCAACTAACAACTTGTTTTTGATATTGGGTATGGCTTCTACCAATATTTTCTCTTTAATATTCTTAGCATCTTTCAAAGGGATTTCTCTAAAGACCAGACCTTTGTTTCTATATTTTTTATTCTTTGATGTAACAATCCCGCCTGCTGTTCCGCTTGGCCACCTGTCCTCATCATATAGCCATGCGTTCATTCCTGTTTTTTTGGCCTCATCCACACATGCTTTTATCATCTTCATCCATTCCCGAGACATGTATTCTGTAATAAGGCCAACCCTGGAATGCATGAAAAATCCACCCATGCCGGACTTTTTCATCTCCCTTATCTGTCTTCTTAACTCGGCTTCTTCCAGCTTATCATTCCAGCTCCAGAATGGCGCTCCACGCCAATCTTTACCTGGATTCTTAAATGTTTTTTGTATCTGGTTCATAATCTTCTCCTTTTAATTTTGTATCTCCATGTCTTTGTTACTTTATTCATAACGTCTTTCATTGAATATCTATTTTAATTATGATATGCATTAGAAAAACAAACTATAACGATTTTAAGAAAAACCATGAGAATTTTATGATTCAAAGAATTTTTCTTAGTTCTGCCAGATAATACTTATAATCAGCCAGACTAACTTGTGGTGGAACCTGATGGTCACAGCCGGAAATATATTCCCCTTTTTTAATAACAGGTTTTACACGCTCCAATTCCTTATCTATCTGCCTTCTGCCTTCAAATAATTTCATTTTATCAATGCCACCAAACAGTTTAAGGTTAGGATAGTTTTCTCTTATTTTTCTTACATCCATCCCAGTCTGCACTTCCATCGGGATAAAACCATTTACGCCTCCCTCAATAAAATTAGGGATAAGAGCTTCAAAATTACCATCTGTATCAACTATAACAAATGGAATACCTTTGTCATGGATATAGGACGTGAATCTCTTATAGAATGGCAGAAGAAACTTATCAAACATTTCAGGGGATAACATTGGGCCACTCCTGTATGATAAGTCTTCATTAATCATAATACAATCTATCTTAACTTCTCTCGAAACCAGATCAATCATGGTTTCATTAAAACCAAGAACAAACTCATTCATATTATTCATCAAATCAGGCTTATCGTAGAATGCCATCAAATGCTCCTCTATACCAAGCAAGGTTCGGGGAAACCAGAAGAAGCCATACAACACTAGTCTAATAACGCAATTATCTCTTTTCTGTTCTTCTTTGATTTCTAGTAAGTTTTTATCATAATTTTGCCATTTGATTCGTTCTGAAGACGGTTTTAATCTATTGCTATATTCATTCCATTCTTTCATATTCGAGACAATGGGTTTCACTATTTCCTTATGGTCTTCCAATATTTTTCTTTCATATTCCGGTTGAGGGCTATAATTGATAAATACAGAATATAAAGGATCAAAGCCAAAATGTGAAATAAGATTAATATCCTTTGGTAGACCTTCTGTATGCCAACGGTCAAGTGTCTTATCCCAATATTGAGATGGGAAAGTTTCTGTAAAAAAAGATCTGTCCACAGGTTCAAAATTTAAGTTTTTGTGAAATCGTTCTCTAACTTTCATAAAAGCAAAATTAATCCTTTTTTGTTACGCCTATCTTTTAATTTTATATTTTATAAATCTCTATTCTTTGAATAATTAGGTTCAGATAAGCCCTTAACAAGTCTTTCTGGATAAACTGGCTTTCCTGTTTTCATTGATATATTGGCCGAAATTCCTGTAAGTATTGACCATGCCCCTTCAACAAAACTTGCAGCCTTTTTAAATTTATCCTTTGGCTGTTTTGGGCTGAACAAAGATTCAAGAAGAGGCTCATCACCTCCGCCATGGCCTCCTTTGGAAATTCTGGTCTTAACATTATATGCAGGTTTGAAATGAGGCGATATTTTAATATTGGTCTCACCTTTAACCGTTTCTCCCGGAGTGGTTCCATCCCCGCTTATATAAACTGTCTCAACACTTTTATGTTCCAGAGACCCCTTTGTTCCGTTAAAACGTATAGTATATCCTTCCCATGGGCAGAAAGAATTCAACGAATATGACATTAATACACTATTTTTATATCGAACAACCAGATTCATAGAATCCTCAATATTGATTTCCTTCCCGAATACACACTTGTCCCTGAAATAGCCGTCATATTTTTCATTATCCAGATAAACTCTTTTATGTAATTCCCTCTTTCTCAAATCAAGATAAAATGGGCATTTACTGCTTACTCTGCATCCAAAGCATCTTTCGCCGTGTCCTTTAAGACCATACTGATTTGCTCTGTCAGGAAGATAAAAATCTCTTTTACCAATGGCAAAAACTTCTACAGGATAGGAAGATATCCACCAGTTTACAATATCGAAATGATGCGTTGCTTTATGTACCATAAGTCCACCGCTGTTTTTCCTCTCACGGTGCCATCTTCTGTAATAGTCTGCTCCATGACGTGTGTTTAACAACCAGTTAAAATCAACAGAAAGAATCTCGCCAATAATACCGCTTGAAACTAATTCCTTAATCTGTGTGCGAACAGGAGAATATCGATAGTTAAATGTTACTCTCACTTTTCTCTTTGTCCTTTTGACAGCATCAATAATCTTCTGGCATCTCTTCTCGTCTATTGTCATTGGCTTTTCAGTAATCACATCACATCCAAGCTCCATAGCTCTGACAATATATTTATCATGAAAACAGTCTTTCGTTGTAACAATCACGATATCAGGCTTAGTTTCTTTCACCATCTTATCAAAGTCTTTTGCATGATAAATCGGAACTAATCCACAAATTTTTTTAAGGTCATTTCTTCGAAGCTCAAGTCTGCCTCTGTTAGTATCACAAAGTCCAACCAACTGACAGTTATTTTTATAGGTTTCAGTAATTGCCGTTATGTACATTTCTGAACGCTGTCCCAATCCTACTTGAACATACTTTTTCATTTATTTAGTCCTCCTCTCAAAAACTGTCTTAAAAAAGTTGCTTTCCATTGTTTAAAATCTTTATTCTTTAAGTCTATAAAATATATATTGAGCTTTTTAGCCCGTCAAACTCATTTGCATTAGCCCATACAATATGAATTCGGTTAACCCCGGGTTTTAGTAATGTTGTAATTTCACAAACAAGGTTAAACGGATCATATATTGTTTTTCGGAGAAATGATTTTTTTAACGCCTTGTTGTTAATCAAAATCCGGCAATCTCCCTGAAATGTGTCATTTTCACATAAAAGGGAAAACACTTTTTGCTTATTTATTTGCTCGGCTGATATGATAAATTTTGTTTTAAAAGAAGCTTTAAGTGGATATAAAAACTTTTTATATTCTGTCTGATCAAAAGTTGGCCGCACACTTTTTTCTTTAAGATAAGTTAGTTCAGTTCCAGCAATATCCCTCATGAGACAGAAGGGATGGCTTTTAACCCTCTTTTTAAAATATAGACCTTTAAGTGATATATCCCATCGATGTATTGCGCTGAGATATTTTATGGGTGGGCTATAGTTCCATTCCGGATTCCTTTCGTATTCAAATGTAATTGGCGTTAAATCTGGAGATAAGTGATATTTTTGTGCTGAATTTATTCTCTCTTTTCTAAATTCAATTATCACTGCCTTAAAACCCTCGATTGAGAAGTGTATCCTGTCTTTTTTCCGTTCCAGTGACTGATAGGTGTCATCCTGAGCATTATACCAATAACAATATGGATATTTTTTCAAATGGGGAACAGAGAAAATACCAGGCGTTTTTGAATTATTGAATATATACATAAATATTGAATCACCATTTTTCTTTTTCAAGCACATAAGGTCTTTGTGATCACATTTATAGTTGCCGTGTTCGGACTTTTTAATATCTGTCCATTCGGAACAGCCCATTTTAGGCAATTTGCTAATCTCTGTGTTTGAAATAACAGTTATTCCTTTTTTATCCAGAGACATAATTTTTGCCAACTGCGTGTCTAATAAATATTTCTTATCGGGAATAACAACTGTTTGATACTTTTCTCTGCCGCACTGGATCATTCCATTTCTGATGGGACTTTCAAAAAGTGTGGTATCGTCAATAATATCAAATTCGATATGCTCTTCAAAAAGCACACGGACAGTTCGGTACAATTGATTTCTCAAGTCTTTTGCCCGCTCCATTTCAGCCGGCAATAATTCCCAGAAAGCTGCTACTGGATACAAAAGGCATGTATTGCATATGTGCTTTGCCTTGGCAAGTTTTCCCCCAATACGTTCTGCATAAAGGGCAAAGTTTTTGAATTCAGGGAATGATGGGTCTTGAAAAAAGAACGATTTGCCAGCATCAAATTTACGGTCGCCGTCATAAGAATAATAGAAACCATGCGGAACAAGCCAGGTAATTCCCAGGGCGAACAACCAGTTGGCAACCTTCTCCATACCATCAGGTCCGAAATTAAAAGGATTGCAGGCAAAGCATTCACTCAAGACCTGAGGTTTACCTTGCTGATGGGCTGCAGACGATATCAGCTTGCCACCGAAATTGAGTCCGGGATAATCTCTATCCGCAATATTTGGAGTAATATGATCAAAACCAGGAATATCAAAGAATTTCTGGTAGGCATAAGCGTTGCCACCAGCTATAACCTGAGAAATCGGATCTTCTTCACATATTACATGACCGCAAAACTTTAAAGAATGTTTCCTGCACCATCTTGCTATTTGTTTAAAAAAGTTATCTTTGTACAGGTTATGGATAACATCCCAATAGTCATATCGTATACGTCTCGATTTTTTACTGAATGTTTCAACAAGATGATAATAGTTATCTTCGATACAATATCCCTTTCTTTTAAAAAATTCCTGTTCGAATCCCGGCGTCCAGGGAAGCTTCCCTCCGGCAGCAGGTTCATCAGTAAATATGCCGGGAATAACACCTCCGAAATCACGGTTGAATAACTTCGCATATTTTTCATGAGTATAGTGAATGAATTTTTTTACACACTCCCGGTTAAGGTTGTCCGGTATAAACCCGTGTTTTCCATGTGAGCGTACAATTTCAGCAACTGCAATATAAACACTCCAGCCAGTCTCTGGCAAGCTCGTACTTATCTGCAGCTCTGGATAAAATGTTTCTGCCCGGAAATGTTCAAACGTCTTTTTTTCACGTATATCTACATAATAAGCATTATTCCATGGCGTTTTAAAAAAATTCGGGCGAATAATACCTATAGCGGCCTTTAAATCCTTTTTATCAATGACGTTACCTTTATTATCTGTTCTGATGGCCAAGGCAGAGACCACTTTACCCTGGCCAAGATTTGCCTGCGCTTTGCCCGCCTTATCGGGAAGGAGTTTTACGATCTTAAGCCCCCGAGCTGCAAATTCCGGATTATCAAAAACCACCCGGCCGCCGGCAATACCGGAAGGAAACGGGTCTTCGTCATAAAGCCAGGTTTGCAGACCCTGTGTTTTTGCTTCTTTTATTATGTACCCTACCATCTCAAACCATTCATCTGATCCATATGGCGTCAAAAGACCTGCGCGCGGATGAATAAAAAAACCTGAAACTCCGGCTTTTTTCATCAATGTAATCTGGCGCTTGATTTCCTTTTTTTCAAGCTTGTGGTTTAAGAACCAGAAAGGGGCAGGCGCATAGGAAAAGGGGAACATGGCAACAAGTTCTGTTCGGACTAAAGCGGATCTTTTTTTCATTGGAACCTTATTTTTTCTCTCCAAATTCCACTGCGCCCATCCAGGCAGAACCCACGCCTTTCAAACGAAAAAACAGGACGGCTTTAGCAGCATTATCCGGAGCCTTGCAGGAAACTGCTAACTTAGTCCAATCATTTTTGCCTTTTAATTCTGCCTCTATGCCTTTCCATTCCAGATCAATCCCTGGGATAGCCGCCCATCTATTGTTTTTAGTGAAGAAATGAAGACTTATTTTGGCTTGTCCTTTACCTTGCATTTCTGTTTTAACATAAGCTGTGTAG
>JBDRTG010000035.1:0-2285 GCA_043824255.1 bacterium | reverse complement strand
ATCATCTCCGTTGTCAAAGATCTTCTTTCCCGTATTCCTGAAAAGGATCTCCTGGGAAGTTTGATAATCGCTCAAAAGAGACGTTATAGAATCCGTAAAGCCTAAGCTCCCCTCTTCTATAACCGCCTCCGAGCTGCCAATTATTAGTAGATAATAATTGTCCGAAGCGAAACTTCGGACAGAATACAGAATGCATAATCCATAATACACAGATAATCTTGGATTCTGAATGCTTAATTCTGAATCCTGAAATCTTAATCCTGTGTGCTTAATCCTTAATCCTGTTAAAATTGGGCTGAAACCTTTTTTCTTCTTGACAAGAAAAAAGACTAATGATAGCATAATTTTATGCAACTCACTGAGAGAAAATATATTAACTACTTGGGGATAGATTGTCGTCGCAGGCATTATCA
Organism: bacterium; assembly: GCA_043824255.1. Lineage (GTDB taxonomy): Bacteria > JAHJDO01 > JAHJDO01 > JAHJDO01 > JAHJDO01 > JAHJDO01. The sequence continues at coordinate 1,872 of JBDRTG010000035.1, read as the reverse complement.
CCGCCGAATAGGCAAATGGATAACAGAGTTTTCCGTGCAACTGGAAATTTGGTATAGAAATCGTTGGTGGCCAATTCTTCGCTATGATACGGCGCATGGTTTTGCGCATAAAGACCTTATATCTGCCAGTGGTAAAGTGCGAAAAACTACGCTCGACAGCATCCAAAACCTCAGCGATACTTTGACTTTTGCCTTGAACGATATAAAATCTAACTGGGAACTTTATCAAGAACAATTTTTGAAGGAGGTTGAAAATGACGGATAAAGAATACTTTGAGAAATCCCTGGAAATAAGTACTGAATTTGATCGTTTTGTCATTGCCCACGAAGAGATTACTCGTAAGCTTCCTGATAATGCTCTAATTGCATTCGAGATTGAAAATGATCCTGAATTTACTGCAAAAAGTAAAGAAATAGCCTTACTGCGCAAAGAATTAAACCAACCAATAGTATTTGTAAAAATTAAAGGCATCAGGCCTCTTGAAGAAAGCAGGCTTATCGAACCACATCTTGAAACTGCAGCATATTGAATAGTTTCATTAAATGTAGCCGGGCTGCTGGATTTCTTTCCTAACTTCTTCTGAATCAACGGGTTGAATAAAGCGTCTTGTAATCCCGGCGAGGCGGCGCCGTTTTCTTTTATATTCAGCAAAAGATCTGCCAATCTATCAAGCCAAATTGACTTCAAGCATAACACCTTAAAATATAGCTCTCCATAATAATAACTATCTTTGTGGCTTTGATAATATGCCAAACTAATCTCCTCTACGTCTTTCGCATCTATTCTAAGATCTAATACTTTAAGTTTCAAAGTAGATATTTTTCTTTCCGGATATCTCCCTATAAACTCTCTTGTAAAATTCTTAGGGCAATCATTTAATGTTCCTTTCTTCCATCCTTCAAGAACTCCTAGAGAAAATATGAAAACTGCATGATTCTCAATGCCGCCAACATAGCCATAAGTATCTTCATTGTTAATCACCTCTTTAGCAAGGTTAGATAAAACGCGTGAGTTATTTTCTATGTATAGTTCCGAAGTAAAATTGAGGGTATGAAATTGCAAAATGTTGTCGCTCTCTCTACCCCTTAATCCTTCACTTAATATCAAACATACCTTTTTCCAATATGTGTTATGCCAGCCTATCGCTCTAAATTTTGTCCTCTTAGCCAGGCATATAATCTCTTGCCATTGTCGTTTTACGAATTCTGGGTCTTTTCCCCAAAAAGAATCTTCTATAACATCCATATCAAGTGCTAAAATCTCATTTTTTACGGTTACCACCGGCGAGGCGGAAAAGGCTGCCCCTTTCATCTCCTCAATGACACATTCTAAGTCAGACTTAAAGTGTGTCACGTGGGACACTTCAGGTCTGACTTGTTTTGTTCCAGTTTCAATATCAGTTAAAGGGCTGCTTATGCGGGCGGGATCATCAAGTCTCAAACTCTCCCACACCTCTATGCGCCAATGAAACTTAACTGACTTGCCGGAGCCAATAGTAATAGGCGTAGCTTGTTTAATATCCTGCTTAGCAAGGACAAAGGAATTAGTGGCACTACTCTGAGATTCAATGCAAATAGCACCATCATTGCCGCCTTCTTTTTTTAACTGGGAAAATAGGACAAAATGCCTACCCAGCTTTCTATCCGCACAAACCCTAATTTCAGAAAATGGAGATGGTGTCGTTTCTGCGTAATTAGTTGGCGATGAAGATGTTAGAGATAAAGTATTTCCCACCGGCGAGGCGTCATATTTAGCTCTTGGCGAAACACCTTGCCTATCAGCTATGAGCTTAGAGCTATGAGCTAATTGTATTGGGCTGGAGACAATAGAAATTTTGTTTTCTCCTTTAATCACTTCGTGAACAGCCTCGG
>JBDRTG010000034.1:0-68336 GCA_043824255.1 bacterium | reverse complement strand
GAGGGTGAACTGAACATTAAAACACTAAATAAACTTAATAGGGAAATTAGCGATAAAACCTTTATCTTCTTTTGCTTATATCTACTCATTTTCTTCCTCCAATAATTTTAACTCTTTATCTGTCAAGTTGTCCATGGTGGTAACTACCATGGCATCCAGCCTGATTTTCACTGTCTTATCGGGACTACCGCACCTTACCCCGAATACACTACCAATCTCTATGGCGCTAAACGGACCCATCTTCACCCAGCACCACTCTTGAGAAACAGGAGGCTTTTTCTTAAAAGCGGTTTGATTTCCATGCACTACTGAGACATATGCTTCACTATTATCACCAATCCATGTTTTCAGATAGATATAGGTTGGTTTAGCTGTTTGTGGAAAAGGGACTTTCATTGCGAGCATATACGCCCGCTTCCCTTCTGAATAAGCCCCTCCACTGACTGAGTTATCCTTTACTATCCATGCATTTCCTTTATACTCCTCTGCTTCATACCAGATTGGTTCTACTTCAGCCATAGCCAGCTCTTTCCCTTCTTCCTTTACCACCTTTACATTATCGAGATAAAAGGTTACTTTCTGGGTTTTACCCGAGCAGGTAATAACATGCAGGAAAAAACCACTGCTTTCCTCAAACTTCTTTATCTTCAGCTCCTGCCATTCTGATGTAAGATTGGTCTGAGCTCCATAAACCCATCCACCTGACCCGGAAACACAGAGCATCACTTTCCCTTCTCCTCTGGCATAAGCACTGATGAGATAATTTTCTCTCGGTGTTACTTTTACTGTAATATTAGGTCCTTCTAATGTCCCTGCTCCGGGAGTCTCTACCTTGAGAGAATGAAGGCCAGAATAGGCCTCTTCTGAAGACTGGCTGAGAGATGACTTTGGGTCTTTACTACGATAGGTCTTCCAGCCAGCTATTCCCTGTTCAAAATCACCATTCTTTACTAAATTAATTTCCTCTTTTTCCTGCGCCTCTGCATTCCATCCTGTCCAGCTCATACACACTAACAATGCTATTGACAATAAAACATTTCTTATTAACATCCTACTATCCTCCCTTTTTCTTATTCTACTTAACATAGTTTTATCTTTCTTCTCATATCACATTTTATTTTAAAATAATCTTAAACCCAGTGAACAAAAACATCTTCGGCATATACGCCAAATAAATTTTACCTGCCAGAGGTAAAAGATTCCCAGTTCAGTTTGGCCCCAGCATCACCACCGAACTGAGCGAAAATGGTCGCTACGTCGGTATAAAACTTTACTCCTCCATCAGAATAAAGAACATTATAACCAGTCTGATGAGGGTTGCGATGGGTAGTATCTTGTCCAAAAGTATCAGCCACTATCGCCCAATCAGGATGTTTGAAAAGTCTGATCGGAGTGCCAATACCATCTTCTGCATCCCGCATCATATAGCTGGTATTAATCTTATCATCAGGAGGAGCACCAGTTCCCCCGGCAGCCATATAGGCTATCATCCTGTTGTAATAAGTCATGTAGCTAGAAGTACGCACTATCTGAGTGGGGCAGAAGAAGACTCTGCCATTCTTGATATATCCCAGGCTAAAAAGGAAACCTAATCCGGATGGATTCCCGACACTACTTATGAAACTACCATAATTAGAACCGTAGAAACCAGAACCCCCATAGTAATCGGTAGTACGAATTTTCGGACCATAACCATCATAGTCGTTAGCATACATATGGTAAGCTAATCCAATCTGCTTTAGATTTGAAACACACTTTATCTTTCTCGCCGTCTCTCTTGCTTTTGATAACGCGGGTAAGAGCAGTGATGCAAGCAGGGCTATGATAGCTATAACGACCAAAAGCTCGATCAAGGTGAACCCCCTCAGCTTTTTGTATAATCTCGTCATCATGTTATTTCTCACCCCCTCTCTGATTTAGAGTTCTCTCTTATCATTTTATATCCAGAAAACCTGATTTCCTGTATGCCCTGTTATCAGATCAATAACAAACCAGAGCCCTGCGGCAACCAGCTGCCCAAGGATCAGTCCCAAGAAGAACGGTCTTGAAGCTTTGAATATCTTATTTCCTCCGTATCTTGTGAGTACTGCTTTTATTATCCATGCAAGAAATATGCTGAACCACAGTTGCTCCATTATCCACACAGCGCTTATGGGGTATGCAACAGGATGAATGGGCCACCACAGAAGCCTGTATCTCATAAACATCAGAAACGCCATAAATCCTCCGCCTATTGCTGTATGCAGCCAGCCCATCCAATTCACTCCTGTTGGATGCAATATCTTATCTGCCACATACTGGTATGGGACTTGCGGTCCCCTTACAAAAAACCATGAATTCATGTTTATTCCGCCATGTGTGTAAGCTAGTTTTAATGCTATCCAGAATGTAGCACCAAGACCTATTACGAGCGCCGCTAATATAAACCAGAAAAGCTTTCTCCTATTTGTCTTTATTACCTCTATTATCTTCAGGCTGTGCGCTGTTGCTGCCATTACAAACGTTCTCAGGTCTGCTCCCCATACATATGTGAATGCCAGACTTACCATGCCTCCAGCTCCAAATATGGATGTCCCCAGACCTGATACTACTAAAGGAGGTGCTATTGACGGCGCCACTGCTACTGCTAGTCCCCCTTCTGCCACTATCCTTGTTAATCCTAAAAACAATACCAGCGCAAAAAACATGAATACAGGAACTGTTATCCAGGGCATCCCACTGAAATATAGCCATATCCCCATTACAATTAACCCTATCAAGAGCGAGTATACTGATACCCTGTAGGAGAGTATCTCTTCTGTATCATCTATATCTTTTCTGCGTCCGAATGCTTTACCAAATACATCCTTAAGATGCTCTCTTGCCATCCATAAGCCTGTTAATACTAATACTATTATTCCTCCAGTCTGCTGATGGTATAGCATTGGGGAACCTTTTATTCCATAACTGCCTAGATTTTCGCTAAATCCAAAACCTGTAATGTTACAGATTCCTTTTATCATTATTGATAACAGGCATAAAAACCATAAACTGAACGCCAGCTGCATGTTGATAAAGTACGCATACCCTATCATTGGAAAGCTTACTCTGAAAATCATGCTTAAAGAATTACGAAATATCGGAATGCTATTAACGAGATTTATATTAGGAATAAAGTGAAAATAATGATGAAAAGCGTTTATTGAACTGATTGTAAATGGAATGGCAAATCCAAACCACATTATTCTGCTCTTGAAGAACGGTCTTATTATGGAGCCGTTTTCATCCTTCACCATATCCATAGATAATTGCGCTAACGGATATATCAATCTCTCCTTTTCTACCCATTGTTTTCTTAATATCACCATTATTGTTATCATTACCATATATAGAGACATAAGGAATATTAGCCAGAAACATATTGGCTTGAGCCATGCTGACCAGGGTATACTCGCGCCCTTTGGCATGCCTTCATAGAACTGTCTTATTACCTCTTTGCCCTGTGGCACCATCCAGCTTTTGATATGCGGTTGTATTAACTCTGCCCATCTGTTTGTCGGGGTTGCAAAGTAAAATGGCGCTGTGATTATCGGAAATAATTGCGCGCCAAGTCCCATTGTTGCTACTGAAGAGGCTACAAGCATCATTATGTATATTACCAGAAGCTCTGATGAATTAAGGGCTATTCTTTTGCTTATCAATTTAAGTATAACTGCTACACCTCCTACAAGAATAAAAAACAGGAATATTGCTCCCGCAGGCATGAAGTCTATTGCCAGATAAGAGCCATGAACAATATCTATGGAATAGTGTGCCATTACTGGGATTAGAAAACACAGCAACGCGCCTATTATGAAACTCTTTAAACCTACTTGTTTATCTTCCATCGACGAAACCAACTTTTCTCCTCCTTATTTGCAAAATAAAACTCCCAACCTACATCTTAACTGCTTTGCCTAAGATAGCAGATTTCTCAGCCTCCGCATGGTTTAATATTTAATGCAACACGAAACCATATGTAGGTGTTTTGTGCCCTCGGCAAAGAAATCCAGAGCTGATTTAAATTATTTGTAACCCAATGTGGATTTACATTTGCCATTTTTTATTTTAAAAATAATTCAATAACAGGGACAGTTACATCCGGTTTTTGTATCGGCAGAATAAGTGTTAATGTTCTGGGATCTATTTTTTTAGACATGTGAGAGTGTGCCTTCTTTGGATCGTGTCTTTGCATCTTTATCTCAGAGTTGTCATTTAACAGTTGCGCATATTCAACTTTATCTGCCATGTTATCAATGTAAATATGTTTAAATGGCCATGAAAAGATATGTAGATAAACACGGTTACCATTTTGAGTAAGCCTACAGTCCTGAGGCACTTTGAATTCACTTTGAGTTGCGCCGTAAATAGAACGGGAATGAAGTCTCATCCACTCACCTATATCATGCAGTCTTTCCAAAACTTTTGGCTCAAATTGTCCACGCGCTGTAGGTCCAACATTCAATAGCATGTTTCCGCCTTTAGACACTGTATCAATCAGCATCTTGATCAGCATTTCTGATGACTTCCAGTTAAGGTTATCTCTGTGATAGCCCCAGCTGCCGCTGAATGTCTGGCACGCCTCCCATACAACAGGTTTCTCATTTACATGAACCCATCCGCACGGCTGGAACTGCTCGGGAGTGTAGAAATCCTGCGGAACTTCTGTCCGATTATTTATCACTATATCCGGCATTAATTCTCTAATCATCTTAATTAGTTTTTCAGACTGCCAATCCTCTTTGCCTTTTCCTTTCATCCCATGAGATTCAGGATAAGAAAAATCAAAGAATAAAATGTCAATCTTTCCGAATTCTGTCAGCAGTTCCCGAACCTGACCATGTAAATACTCAGCATATTTTTTTATATCACGTTCTTTTGTGCGTTTTTTGAATTCCTCATCATCGCGCTGCGGATGACAACTGTCCACAGGAAATTCCGGATGATGCCAGTCAATCAGCGAATGATAGAAACCTATTTTAATCCCCTGCTTCCGAAAGGCTTCAACAAATGGTTTAAGAAGATCGCGTCCTGCAGGTGTATTCGTCGCTTTGTAGTCAGTTAATTTAGAATCCCATAGACAAAAGCCATCGTGGTGCTTTGTCGTCAGGACAACATATTTCATCCCAGCATGTTTTGCTGCCTTTGCCCATGCCTCCGGATCATACAGGTCAGGATCAAAATGATCGAAATATTTCTGATATTCCTCATCCGTTATTTTTTCGTAGTTTTTAACCCATTCATGCCGCGCAGCAACCGAATAAATGCCCCAGTGAATGAAGAGACCAAAACGGTCGTGAACAAACCAATCCGTTTTGCCTTGTGTAGATTCAGGTTTAAGCATTATATTATTTACAAATTTATCCAAGGTTTCTTGTTTTCATAAAAAGTTATATTAATATCCATTATATCTTTTTTTAATTTATCTGCAAAATTCTTGAGTCCAATATTTTCACTTATTTCATGAGAGGTCTCAATCATTGGTATACCTGCATCAATTGCATAGATAAAACCATAGCAGTCACTTTCTCCTGCAATGAATAAATCAGGTTCATACTTGAGCAATCTCTCCTGATAACTTACATTAACGAACAATCCTAACCCTCCCCACGGCAATCCTATACGTCTTGCCTTTTTCTTTAAATCACAAGGCGTAACTCTGACTATATCTAATAACAATGCTTTTTTAACTCTTTTTATCATAGTTTCTATACTCACAGGTTCAATGTCATATAGTTTTACTAACTTATCTTCTATTGATGGCTCAGGAAGACCTAATGCTTTTGCAAAATCGTCAAGTATACATATCTCATCAAGCGTGCCATGAAATCTTATTACAGCAATCTCATATCTAGATAATAATTCCTTTCTTTTCTTATTAACTGACCAACATAGATAATCCTTTGGTCTTGGGTTATTCGAAAATGGATATGGGTAAAAAAGCGCTTCATGAACAAGCATTAAATTTGCTCCTACCCTTTGAGCGCTCTCAATAGCATCCAGACTTGCCATCCAAGATACTTGAATTCCTGTAATCCCATTATTCTCGTTTCCAAACAAAAGCCCTTCATCAGGATTAAGTCTGCCTTTCAAATTGTAAACGTACTTTTTGAAATCGCTAACTTCCATGTATTTCCCCATTATCTTATAAATTCCATTTCATAAATTGCGTATTTATATATCCCAGCCCCCGCCTCACATATGAAGAAAATTCCTGAATCATTTCCATGCTGCCAGTTGAGTCGATAAGCATATCACATGTTTGTTTCATTTGTTTCAAATTTGCTTGCCGATTGTTACAGTTTAGTTATCAAAAGTTGATTTTTCCCTTTTATTCTACACAACATATTTTGGGCTCTTTAATGTGTCTTCATCTGTTATAATGGTATAATCTCTGTCACGTATATAAGTTACAGGATAATCATCCCCAGGTTTCCCAAGAAGCGCAATTCTCAGTATAGTATTTGCCCAGTCATAAGGAGTACCATTCCTGCAGCATAATTTGATATGTCCTGCTCCTAAAATCTGGCGCATACCCAGAGTTACTGCTTTATTTGGAAAAGTCTCAAGATTCCCCCCTACTTCTGCTCTTATTGCATTGATGGTAATGGTATATTTGTTTAAATAAACAAGCCTCGGATCAGACTCTTTTATATTTAGCTCAGGCTCATTAAATGCCACATGTCCGTGTATTCCAATACCGCCGTAGCAGGTATCTATCCCTCCTGCATTTTCTATTTTGTCTGCAAGCAGGTTGATATTGCTGTGATCAGGAAAGATTACTTGTTTATCCGTTAAACCAGCACTTCTATCTAGTTTGCTTAGAAAAATTCTTTCTGCTATTCCTTTAAAACTCAAGGGATGCGTTTTGGGAACTACATATCCTTTATCATCACAATACTCATCCATAAAAAAGAAATGGCATTTACTTAAACATATTTTTCTTTGATTTATTATCTCGGCAAGAATAGGATATTGCCCTATTGGGCCAACTGGTAAAATAAGATTTGTCCTCTTATTTCTTTTGTTATTTCCCTCTATCTCAGACGCAATGAAGTTGGCAAAGTGATTGTGTAATTTCTCAAGATCAGAAACAACTACCAAATGCTTTCCGCTTTTTTCTATAACCTGCTCTGAAGTTAATTTCAGTAAATTCCTTATTTCCCGTCTTCTATTCATGGTATATCCCCTATTTATTTCTGCCGTTTTTTTATATGCCAAAAGTATCCCTCAATCCTTTTACCTTGCTTTTTATATCAGCAGATTCTTCCTTCTCCAGAGTTCTGATTTCGCTGACTATTTCTCTTATCTTTTCCTCCTTATGTTTAAGCCATTCATGTATAAAAAGGCCTGTATCGTTTTCCCGTTCTACAAATTCTCCTAACTTCTCATTTTTTGCAAGAATGTTATTTAATATTTTATTAACTTCTTCACAGGAGAGACTAGAACAATTCAGATACAACACATTAATTTCTTCTGCTAAGTCAAAACTAATACGAGTGTATCTTATTAAATCCAGTAATTTCTTTACGTTAATTCCTTCTGGACTATCTGTCTTTGTCTTATTGTATAAGATTTTTAATTCTTCAGTCATATTATCCAAGCTTTTAATGGTATGCTGAATTTCTTCTGGAGGGTAATAACTTCCAAGTCTACCATAAAATTTCATAAGATCTATTATATCTACATAAATCTTTTTAATCTGTTTTTCCAAATTGCCAAATCTGGTTTTTATATATATATCAAGCCATTTATCCTCGGATAATTCCTTCTCCCACATTCCATCAAAGAAAGAATTAAAATTAATCTCATACGGAAACCAGTTCTCAAACTCTACCATTGTACTTATCCCCTGGATAGGAAATTTGTTGTAAAACTTGATTTCATTTCTAATCATACTAGGAATAATCTTTGGCAAGGAATACCACGCATATTTAGAATAGTATTCATATACCATGATATCTCCATGAAACTTCTTTCTCCAATCGCTTAAATGATTCATATACAGACTGTTCATGTGTTCAAAGCGGCTGTTGCAGTCTGGGTCACTAATATTGTGCTGATAGCATCTCTTGTATGGAGCAAATCCAAGCACAGTATTATCTTCAAAATTGTCAACATATTTACTCGTAATTATCACTCCTGCATAAGCCCAGAAAGATACTTTTTTATCCGGGTATTCTTTTTTAACCTTACTTGCTACTTTACTTACAAGATAATGATATCTTCCACTTGCAATAAAACAATCTGGGTGTCCTGTGCTTACATTTGTATCTCTGTATGGAGAATATTCCATCTTTCCCTCAATCTTTTTGCATTGTGCACACTGGCACCAGCCAAATCCGTCATTCGGAATTACTCCAAATATATCAATCTCCGGATTATCGCCCATAAACTTTAAGAAATTCTGCGTGTATGCTTTCACTGCTCCCTTATTACTCACGCATATTTGAGAATCGTTAATCATATTAAAGGCAAATTCACCGCGATATCTTTCATTGTTTACTAATGAAAACCAGTCTGGATGTTTATCAAAGTATTTATTGGGATCCAGATAAAAATTAAATCCATGATGTCCAACTTCCAGAATAATTCCCCTTTTTTTAATTTCGGGAATCAATAACGTCTTGATTTTATCAAACAGAACCACGGACACGAGTATATAACTTGCTTTTTTCTTTCCCATCCAATCTATTAGCCGGACAATATTGTCTTTATTTATAGAAAAGGACTGTGAATCCAGATAAAAACCCCTGTATTTCAGCAACGCTTTATTCTTGATATTCAAAGCATCTTTTTGTGCTAATTCATTGGGGATTTTGGGAAGAATTTCTTCGTCAGGTTTATACCATTTAATATCCAGAAGTCTCTCTAAAAACTCATAACACCCGGAAAGTATGCTACGGCTGTTTGTTCCGCCAATAATTATATTACCTTTTTCATCTACTTTTATGCTGAAGGCATCGCTGTTTTTCTCAGAGATATTAATTTCTTTATTCAGGATAATGCTCTTCCCTGATTCTCTCCATTCCAGGACAGACAGACGCCTTCTTAAAATAAGATTGAAATATTTACGTAATTCTTCTACTGCAAATTTAATGACAATGTCATCTTTTAGTCCCTTATCTATTAATATATTTTTAAAATCTTTTAAGTTTATGTAAGTGCTCATGTTTTGTTTTCTCTAATTAATATTAATAATCCTTTCCTCTTTTATTGATCTCTCTGCTGCCAGAGGTACAATAACGCTCCATTTACCAATTTCACCATCAGCTACGGGCGGAATGCCGCTTTTAATGGACTTTATAAAATTAAGGTGCTCCAGATATACATTCCCACCATGAGACAATTTCCCTTTCGCCTTATTAATATCAACACTGAACGTCCTTTTCCTGTGCCTTTTATCCTTGCTAAGTTTATAGTGCTTAACCTCATTGCTTTTCCCTGCATCACTGCTTATAATAGCTCCTTTGTCTCCGATACCCCCTATCTCAAGTTCATGTGAGAAAGGAAAGAAAAAACAGAGTCCAAGCATTGCTTTTGCTCCCGAGGTATATTCAACAGTAACCCATGCATTATCAATAACATCCGGCTTTGCGTCAGAAGCCTTTCTTTCTGCCCAGAATCCCTGCTCCCTCATTAGAAAATTATCTCCTCCATTCCTGTAAACTGCATCCTTGCCACCAAACGCAACAACTCTTTTAGGTCTTGAATTTATGAACCAGTTGAATATATCAAAATGGTGGCAGTCCTTCTCTACAAGCGACCCTCCTGAATGCTTTTCCATGATAATCCAGTCATCAACTTTCTTTGCAAACGGATCACGAAACTCCTTACACCACATCATCTTGATATCTCCAATCCTGCCTGATGTAATCATGCGGGATATCTTGTTATACAGAGAACTTGACCGATACTCCAATCCTATCTGAAGCACCTTGCCGGATTTCTTTGCTACCTTGATCATTCGATCACAATCTGCAACTGTAGTTGCCATAGGTTTTTCACATAGAACATGTTTTCCTGCTTTTAATGCATTTATCGTTACATTTGCATGCAGATAGTTTGGAACTGCAACCACAACAGCATCGATCTCAGAGATGTTCAGAAGGTCTTCATAATTATCCAGAAATCTTGTCTTATACCTTTCGCCTATCAATTTCTTTTTACTGTCCAGGCTCGGCTTATAAGGATCTGCAACAGCTGTTATTTCCGCTTCAGGGATCTCAAAAAGAGATTCTATATGTCCCTTTGCCATACTCCCTGCCCCAATAATACCATATCTTATTTTTTCCCCTTTACTCATGGTAATCTCCCGTATTTATAGCTTTATTTTTCTTCGCCTGTAGCCTGAGCTACATTTACAATCGGAGGTTGTGCAGCCAATTCTGTAAGTGTAACGCAAAAATTAGGATGGTTCTGAATCAAGGAACCGGGGCATTCCACTGTTACTGGCCCAAAAAGTGCTCTCCTCAAAACACCAGCGTGCCAGGAACGCATAAAAGTAAGATGTATTTTTTTTGACATAAGAAGTTCATGCATGCCTAGTGTTACAGCACGAGTAGGCAAAATATTGAGATTTCCATTTGTTCCTCCCATTGCCATCTGAACAGTACTCTCACGTGAAATAGTAAGTACTCTGGCCCTTGTATTTCCCATTTCTTCAACTGTCATTGTCTCTTCGGGTTCTGGCGGATCATTAAAAGCAAAATGTCCTGTAATCCCAAATCCTCCATAACAAATATCAACGCCTCCGATTTGTTCTATCTTCTTAGTAACAAGCTCCGGATTATGAGGGTCAGGGAAATTTATATTTTGTATATTAAAATTCAAATCTATATCTAATTTGTCCACAAAGCTTCTTTTCATAAAACTATAAAAACCAAGCGGATGGTCATGCGGAATAATCTCTTCATTGTCTCCTACATATTCGTCCATCATAAAAAGAACAAGATTTTCAAGAGAAATTTTTTCTTTGTTACAGACATCTGCAAGGTAGAAATAATCTAACGGACCAACAGGAAGAATTAAATGCGTTTTTTCATCCTGAGAATTCTTTAACTTAATATAATCTGCAATCTCACGGGCAATGCTGATATTCAAATCATGCACGTTAGAAACAACTGTAAATTTAACACTCTTGCAATTTAATAGATCTTGTTTAGTTTTTGCATAATAGTTCATATTTATTTCCTCCTGTTAATTATATTTGACGCTTTATCTTTTGAACCAAGCGCACAGATTATTTTCTTCATATCCTGCTTCAGGCGATTCTTACATTCCTGCATAATTTTCCATGGATGCCATAAATGCTCCATTTCATCTGTTAGTTCATTGAAGTATTTTATATAATTAAATCTAAACGGTTCTCCAAAATTTATCTTAGCCATTCCTCCATGTGCAAGTCTTGAGATATTATCAAGAGAAATTCCGCATGTGCCGTGCTGGACGAGAGGAACTGAAATAGAATTACACAGTTTCTCTAATAATTTGAAATCAATCTCTTCCTGTTTCTCGTAAACCCCGTGTGTTGTTCCCACGGATACAGCAAGCATATCAATGTCCACTTCCTTAATAAAACGCAGTGCATCATCAATTTTTGTCTTAGCTGGAGTTATAGACGGTAATACTGGAACCGGGATTCTACCTATTAACGCTTCTTTTTTAGGTTCATTTCCTTTTACATATCCTACTTCTGCTTCAACCGAAACGCCCAAAACACTAGCTACTTTCACTACTTTACGAGTTTCTTCAATATTTTTATCAAGAGGGTAATTAGATGCATCAAACATTACGGAACTGAATCCTGCTTTCATTGCTTTTACGACTGAAGCAAAACTTTTTCCATGGTCAAGCTGAACAGCAACAGGCACAGTGATTTCAAGTTCATTGCAAAGAAACTCAACCAAATTCAGATAATAATCAAATCCTCTGTATTCACAATTCGGCTCATATACCTGCAGGATCAAGGGTGAATTCAGCTCTTGAGCACTCTCCAGCGCAGCGCGCGCTATATCATAAGAGCCGCCATTTGTATTTAAAGCAGGTACAGCATAATCATTATCTCTCGCATTATTAACCAGTATCTTCGCGCTATAAAATTTCATAATTTTAAAATAGAGCTGGCATTATTTGAATAAAACTTGTTTTTTTCATGTTCACTGAGAGATAAGTCTTTTAAAAGCTTTTCTTCTCTTTTCAAAACAAGTTCCACTTCACTGTAATGGACATCCGTTCCGAATAATACTTTGTCCCACACTCCTTCCCACCATAGATATTCTTTGAAAAATTCTGGTTTTCTTTGAGCGCGCCAACCCGGAGTCGCACCAGTTATATCTATATAGAAATTAGGAATCATTCTTGCAAGATCCGATGCTTCGGAAAACCATGATACTCCCATATGAGCACATATAACATTTATTTCAGGAAAAGACCTGGCAATTCTCTCGATATGTATCGGATGTGTATGCACTGAAGAGGGAACACCTTTATAATTGCTTTTCGGAGGGCCCAATATCCCGCTGTGAAAAAGAATAGGCATTCCCAATTCTGCGGCTTTTTCGTATACAGGGAAAAAGCTCTCATCATCATAGTCAAGAGGAGGCATTGTCATCTTAAGGGCTTTAAAACCTCTCTCTTTAAATCGCAAAACATCTTCAGGCAGATCCTTACCAAGACGAAAATAAGCAAATCCGATTATTTTATCAGGATGTTTTTTAAAAGCTTTTTCAACGTCATTATTATCTTTATGTTCAAAAACACTGCCAAGACCACTCATACAGATGATATCAATACCAAGATTATCATAAGTCTCTAACATTTTCCCAATATAGTCAGGTTCGTCAATATAGTGAGCGTGAAAATCAATTTTCATCAGTGCATCTCCTCCAATTCTATCTTTTTAACCTCTTTAAAAGCATTAGTAAGAAATTTCTGCCTGTTTTCGTCGAATCCCTCTGTGAATTTCTTAGTCAGCCATGCTTCAACCATTTGTACTGCTATTTGAGGAGCAACAATCCATGCGCCCATAGTCAATATATTTGCGTTATTTACAACCTTTGCCATACCTGCTGAATAAACTGACTCACAAGATACGGTATATACTCCTTTGAATTTGTTGGCAAGAACAGCCATCCCAGCCCCTGTGCCACAAACAAGTATTCCCTTATCTATTTCGCCATTTTGAACCTTTTTCGCCACTACAGGCGCAACTTGATAATAAGCTTTAAATTCATCCAGAGAGGTCATCCCGAGATCATGTATCTCAATATCCTGCTTCTCTAATAAATAATTTTTTATTTCCTCCTTTAATCCAAATCCTGACTTATCAGCTCCAATACCTATAATCATATTTTCTCTCCTTTTCAATATTTAAAATTTATATACACCGGTAATTGGTCCCATAACAGCAATGGCTATAGTGACACAAATAGCGCCTACTACAGTCATAATTATCCCGGCTTTTGCCATATCCTTGATTGAAAAATATCCCGAAGAGTATGGGATTACATTTGTAGGGGTAGATGTTACAAGAATGAATGCGAGTGAACTGGTTATTGCTGCAGGAGCGGCAAGGAGCCAGGGATTTAGTCCTAAATCCTGAGCCAGGGCTATTATGAGAGGGATAATGATAATCCCTGTTACTGTATTACTTGAGAAAGCCACCTTTAATAACGAAACTATCAAAATAATAACAAATATTCGAATAATAGGAGATACATCCCCTATTTTTCCGAACATTGCCCACGCAAGCCATCTTGCTGCTCCTGTTTTATAGAGCATCATACCAAGAGAAAGTCCGGAAACAACAAGTATTATTCCGCCCCAATCTATCTCAGACTGAGCCTCTTTCCAGCTTAATACAGAAACAAAAGGAAAGAAGAATAGAAGAGAAGAGAAAAGAGCTATCTGCGAAATAGATAAATTTATAATGCCTCCTGTCATTTTTCTTAACAGAGGCGCTCCCAACCACAGAACAACGGTTAATAGAAAAATCGCTATAGTCTTCTTTTCGTTACTGCTCAAAGAACCATGATGTTCTAACTCTTTCTTTATCTCGTTTTTACTTATTGAAAGCTCCTTAATTTCCAGAGGAAATACTTTCAGCAGAATAATCCATGCACACGGGACTAATAAGACTGCTGAAGGAACACCTATCGTCATCCACTGAATAAAATTAATGTTAATACCTGCCAAATCACGTAAAAATCCTATAGCAAGCGGGTTTGGCCCGCATCCTGCAGGAGTGCCAATTCCGCCTATAATCGGTCCCCATGCGCAGGAGATCATAAGAGCGCGGCCAAAATTACTCTTCAAGGGTTTAATGTTCTCTTTTTTCAGAATGCTTACACCTAGCGGCAACAGTATAGCAGCAACCGCCATATCTGTAATCCACATAGACAAGAGCATGCCAACAACAAGAAATCCCAGAATAACTCTGGAAGCTTTTGTTCCTACACAATGTAAAATTAGCGAAGCCAGCCTGTTTCCAAGACCTGATTTTGTTATTGCGGCAGAAATAATCAAAACCCCAATGAAAAAACAGATTATCTCATTTCCGAACCCGGCTTTTACAATCTCTTTAAATGTATTAACTCTGAGAATAGCAAGCAATACCATAGAGAACAAACCTGTAACTGCAAATGGAAGAGCTTCAGTAAACCACAGAAGCACAGCAAAGAATAGAATTGCTATAGAAAGTCTGCCTGCAGAACTCAAGACGATCAAATCCCCTGAGGAAGTTTTTAAGTTCGGGAAATACGGGAATATACAGATAAGATATAGCGAGACAAGTGCAATAAAAATGATTAATCCATTTTTTTTATGGTTATTCTTTGTTTCCATTTACAATTCTCTCAATTCAAACACGTTTTAATTAATTCGCCAACTTGACTTGGCCGTTCAGCGATAAGCGCACCTGCTTTGCTTAATGCCTCAATTTTGCCTGCAACCGTACCCTTACCTGCGGTTGCAATCGCTCCTGCATGACCCATTCTTTTGCCTATAGGAGCAGTTCTTCCTGCAATGAAAGCAATTACCGGTTTGGTAAACCGCCTGGATTTAATTTCCTCTGCTACTTCTTCTTCCATTGTTCCGCCTAACTCGCCGATCATTACAAGCGCCTCAGTACAATTATCTCTCTCAAATAAAGGAAGAACCTCTGTAAACCTGGTGCAGGGAACAGAATCACCTCCTATGCCGACAAGCGAAGAAACGCCAAATCCAGCTTTTACAACCATGGCAGTTACCTCATTTGTAAGAGAACCGCTGCGCGTGATAACTCCAATACTGCCTTTTTTATATACACGTTTAATCCAGTAAGGGAAAATCCCCATCATACTGACTTCGGGTGTGATAACTCCTGAAGTATTTCCGCCGATAACCATTGCGCCAACTGAACGAGAACCAGTTCGTATCTGCATGGCATCATGTACGGGAACGCCTTCAGCAATAACAACAATTTTTTTAATCCCGGAATCGAGCGCTTCAAAAACTGCATCCTTTGCAAATGCAGGAGGCACAAAGAGAACTGAAGCATTGACATTACATTCACGCACAGCCCGTCGTACTGTATTAAATACTTTTGCGTTTTCTACAACTTGTCCTTCTTTGCCCGGTGTTACACCAGCAACTACATTAGTCCCCAGGCCAATCATATGTTTTGTCCAGAAACTGCCCTCTTTGCCTGTAATTCCCTGAACCAGAACACGTGTGTCTTTATCAACAAAAACACTCATTTTGCGCTTCCTCCTGCCGCTAATTCCACAGCTTTTTTTACTGCGCTTTCAGTATCTTTTAATGGCTCAAGACCTATATTTCGAAGTATTCTATCTGCTTCTTCCTCACCAGTACCGCGAATCGCAGTTACAATCGGAACATTTGGCTTCAACTTCCTGATTGCATCTGCAATACCCTGAGCCATTACATCTGCTTTGGCAATAGTTCCAAACGTAACAATCAAAATAACTTTAGGATTATTCTTTAAGGTAAGCTCCATTGCCTGAACGGCTTTTGTATAATTCGGCCCGCCAAACTCTAAATAATTAGCAACACTCCCGCCATAATAATTGATAAGGTCATAGACTGTATTGGTAAGCCCTGCGCCTGCGCACATGAGTCCAATGGTTCCGTCAAACTGCAGGTAAGGGATTGATTTCTCAGCTGCTTCGTATTCAATATCGCTTTCAAAATAATCCCTTGTTAAAGTAAACCGTTTTTGTCTAAAAGAGGAATTATCATCTATAATAAGTTTAGCGTCCGCTGCTATTAACTTACCATCGCTGGCAAAAACAAGCGGATTGATCTCCAGCAATTCCGCATCGTACCTGCAAAAAATATCAAACATTTTTGAAAGAATTTTTAATCCTTGTTTAAAGGTATCACCTTTAAGACCAAGTCCAAACATGACATTGCGTACCTGAAACGGTAAAAATCCTTTAAAAACATCAATTTCTTCTTTAACGATTTTTCCCGGCGACTTCTTTGCAACGTCTTCAATATCTACCCCGCCTTCTGAAGATGCCATAACCAGTATTGAGCTGGAAACAGGATTAATAGTAATTGCTAAATAAAACTCCTTTTCTATATCAAGCCTTTCTTCAACCAGAAGTTTTCTGATATTTATGTGCGATGAAAAGATTTTTGCCGCTTTTTTTCTTGCTTCATTTTTCGTTGAAGCAAACTGAATCAGACCAGCTTTACCTCTTCCAGCCTGAAGAACCTGCGACTTTAAAACGCAGGGCAGTCCTACTCCATCTACGGCTGCATCAATATCCGCATCTCTATCAACAAGTTTTCTCTTTGGAACGGGAATCCCTGATTCCTCAAAAAGTTCTTTAGTCTGATACTCAAACAATTTCATAGAATTTATTTGGGGTTACGCAACCCCTTCCCGTATTTCCGCCAGTATTCTCCCCACATCTCCTTATCAGTGGGTTTGTTAGGTTCAAATGGCTCTGAAACCCATGTAACATTTATAAAATGCTTCCATGTAATGTTCTCAGTCGTAATATTGCCGCCCCATGTACCGCAGCCAAGTGTTACGGTTGAAGGCATGCCATTGAAAAAATTTCCGCCATTAGCAGGCGCTTGCGGCTGACGGACCATAATGCGGCTTGTCTTAGCTGCCATAGACACTTTATCGATATAATCATGGTTAAACGTATAGATGCCCCATGAATGCCCTATTCCAGAATACTCTGTTAATTTAACTGTACAATCAATGGCATCGTAAATATTTTCGTATTTCCACAATGCCATAACAGGAGAAAGTTTTTCTCCGCTGAATCTGTCTTCTCCAGGATTTTTGCCCATTACCATAAGCATACTGGTATCATCCGCTATATCAATACCTGCATCAAAAGCAATTTTGACTGCAGATACTGCTATAACCTTTGGATTCAGCGCCATCTTGCCTGTTTTTTTGCTTGGAACCCACATCCATTGTTCAAGCTTTCTGCGTTCCTCGTCATTACATAAATATCCTCCGTTTTTCTTAAAAGCTTCTACCATCGCATCAAAAATACTTCTATGAATAACTATTGAGTTGTCCGAAGAACAAGAGGTAGCGTAATCAAAGGTTTTGCTAATGTATATTTTTTTTGCTGTATCTTCAATATCTGCGTCTTCCGCTACAATTATCACGGGATTACCAGCGCCTACTCCGTATGCAGGTGTACCGCTTGAATATGCAGCTTTCACCATTGCAGCGCCGCCTGTTGCGAGTACCAAGTCAACCTGACGCATCAATTCCTGACTCAGTTCAACAGTCGGTTCTTCTATGTACTGGATCAAATCCTGTGGAGCACCAACTTTCCTTAATCCCTCACGCATTAAATCGCATACCAATTTGCAAGATCTCTTTGCTTTTGGGTGAGGAGCAAATATCACAGCATTCCTTCCCTTAAGGATGGATACAGCATTACTTGCAGGTGTAGCCGTAGGGTTCGTAACAGGTATTAAGGCGCCAACCACACCAACCGGTTTTGCATATTTTGTAATCTTCTTTTCTTTGTCATGTTCAATAACACCAACGCTTTTCTGTCCCTTGATACTGCTAACAACACCGAGAACCTTAACCTTATGCTTGGTAATTTTATCTTTGTAATTGCCCATTCCTGTTTCCTCAACAGCAATCTTTGCGCATGCCTGAATGTTTTTATCGTTGTATACCTGCCAGCCTACGGATAAGCACACTTCATCTATTTGTTCCTGCGAGTAATGCTCAATCTGCACCTGAGCATTGCGGGCACGCTCTATCAACTTACCTATAATTTTTTGATCTTTTGTCATTTATTCGACCTCATCATCATGTCTTTTGCTGCATCTATAATATGATTGACATTTGTTTTATGCTTATTCAATAAGTACTCTGCTGTTGCAACTTCACCAAACCTATCCGGAATTCCGAGACGCTTCACTTTCGTGGGATAATGTTCACTCAAGACTTCGCACACAACTCCGCCAAGACCTCCTAGAATGTTTTGATTTTCAATTGTTATCACACCCTTGGTTTTCTTTGCGGATAGAATAAGCGAGTCAACATCAAACGGCTTTATGGAAGGATAATGAATCAGTTCTGCATCAATTCCCTGTTTCTCTAATTCCTGAAGAGATTTCAGGGCAATATGAGTCATATAACCTGTGCTAATAAGTGTGATATCTTTTCCTTCTTTTACGACAACAGCCTTTTCCGGATTAAATGTATAATCTTCGTCAAATATTTTCCCCATTTTGGAGCGTATCAATTGCATATAAGTTGGCTGTTTAGTTTTAGCCATATAATGAAGCACTGAACGGAGTTCATAAACATCGCATGGTGAATAAACATGCATATTCGGCATTACGCGCATAATAGCAAGATCCTGAAAGCACATATGAGTCCCGCCATTAGGACCTGCTGTGATCCCGGGTGCTGTCCCGATTATCTTTACATTATTATTTGCATACGCTACGGAGATTGTTGCTTGATCATATACACGTCTGGACGCAAAACACGTAAAACTGGCACAGAATGGAATTTTACCCTCTGAAGCCAGACCTGCTCCAATACAGATCATGTTTGCTTCTGAAACGCCTACATTAACAAAGTTTTTCGGATGTTCTTTTAAAACAGCGGGATTTGTTCCGGACGCTTTACTTAAATCAGCCTCCACAACCATAACCTGAGGATTTTCCTTAATTAACTCGTTTAATGTTAATGCATATACTTTTCTCATTTCCTCTTCATGTAGCTTTCCCATTTCTTTCATCTCCTCAATATGGAAGTTTTACATTCTTATCCACAAGTGCATTCATATACTTTTGATACGCTTCTTCATCCGGAACCTTTATATTGTGACTTTCAGGCTTATTTTCGATAATTGTATTCCCCTTACCTTTGATCGTATGGGCTATAACCATTGCAGGTTTCTTTTCTACTGCAATTGCCTTATTAATCGTAGTATAAATATCGTTCCAATCATGACCATCCATCTCAAAAACTTTCCAACCAAAACTCTGCCACTTATCTGTTAAAGGCTCCAATGAAAGGATATCATCTGTAAAACCATCAATCTGTAACTTGTTGTAGTCACAAATAACCACAAGATTATCTAACTTGTTATGCGCCGCAAACATAGCTGCTTCCCAGATTTGTCCTTCATTACTTTCTCCATCCCCAATAATGCAGAAGGTTCTATACGATTTATTATCCAGCTTTCCTGCTAAAGTAATTCCACAGGCACATGAGAGCCCCTGCCCAAGAGAACCTGCAGACATATCAATGCCTGGAGTAAGAATCTGATCCATATGAGAAGGCAATCTTGTTCCATCTGCATTCAGAGTATGCAGCCAACTCTTTGGGAAAAACCCCTTATATGCCAGAGCTGTATATATAATTGGACCAGCATGCCCTTTGGAAAGAACAAGACGATCACGTCCATGCCAGCGAGGATTCTTTGAGTCAATATTCATTATTCGGTAGTACAATGTAATGATTATTTCTACCAGGCTCAACGCTCCACCCAAGTGTCCTGATCCTGCCCGGCATATCATGTCTGTAATTACATAACGAAACTCCTTTGCCAATTGATCAAACCTATGCTCATTAAATTTCTTACTCATGAATAATATCTCCTCTTTATAAACTGATGGCTGTCTGAATTAATTGCCAGAATCCCAGCGCCTATCGCTCCTGTATATTCTCCGCTCTTTGAGAAAATAATCTCCAGATTAACGCGCGCTTCTTCTATTGCATGAGCCCTTATTTTTCGCTCAATAAGAGTCCTGACTTTGTTTTCAAAATCATTTAATATCCCGCTTATTATTACTTTCTCAGGATTGAAAATATTTATTAAGTTTGCAATTAATATACCTGTGTTCTTTGCCAGTTTCTCAAAGAGAGACAGAACAAACTTATTACCTTTTTTTGCTTCATATATTACGTCGTTAAGAGTAATCTTATCTTTTTTTGCAATAA
This sequence comes from bacterium, assembly GCA_043824255.1. Taxonomy (GTDB): domain Bacteria; phylum JAHJDO01; class JAHJDO01; order JAHJDO01; family JAHJDO01; genus JAHJDO01. Next base: position 47,860 of record JBDRTG010000034.1, on the reverse strand, counting down.
TTTCTTTTGAGAGTTCTGTGCCTGAACTTTTTTTAATTACCTGCTTTACTTCATTTAATATTGACTTACCACTATTCCATGCCTCTATACATCCCTTTGCGCCGCATTCGCACTGAATGGCATTATTAAAGAGAATGGTATGTCCAACCTCTCCTGCAATTCCATTCATTCCACTATATATTTTGCTATCTATAACCACTCCAAGAACTATGCCATAACGCACAAGTAAAAATAGGAAGTCTTTTGACTCTCTTCCTGCACCTATATACTGTTCTGCAACGAGAGGTGTTCTTCCATTCGTGTCAATAGACATTGGAATAGAAAAGTTTTTTTCTAATACCTCTTTTATTGATGTCTGCAGTAAATATCCTCTGTTTAAATGCGAATGAATATTATTCTTCACATTAACCAAAAGAGGGAATCCAATACCTATTCCAATTATATGCGCAATGTTAATTTTATTTTCTTTTATCAATTTTCTAATTAACTCAACCAGATTTGAAGCGATTTTATTTGCATCTTTAATGTTTCCGATAGACATTTTTTTTGTTGCAACGAGATTCATAGCAAAATCTACAATTGAGATTCTGATATTTATCCTTGCCTCCATGTCTACACCAATTGCATAACCAATCTTTGGAATGACACTCAAAGCTATAGGTTTTCGCCCTCCTGTGCTTGCGCTTTGCCCAATTTCTTGAATAATTTTATGTTTGATTAAATCACCTGCGAAATTAGTGATAGTAGCTGGAGAAAGGTGCAATTGTTTTCCAATATTCTGACGTGATACACCCGGATTTGTTCTGATAAAATCAATTACTCGAAATTTGCAATAGTCTTGTTTCTTTATCTTTATATCCATGCCAATTAAATTATACAAACATACAATCAATTGTCAAGACTTTTTTTATTTCTGAACTAAGTTTGTTTAATTTAATTTGTAGTTTATTTTTTATTTAGAATTAAATATTATCTCTAGCTCCGATTTTAAATTAATTTGCATTATGCTAATTTTGCGTTTTTTTAATAGACAAAATTAACATTAGTTAACTGTCTTCTTTATATCTAAAATAAGCAGATGCTAAAAAAGATTAAATTCGAAGCATGAAATACGAAAAAATTTCTAATTTTAAATTATGATTTGGAAGAAAAAACAGCGAAAGAAGCAAGAAAATAAAAAAAAGAGCGGGTGAAGGGAATCGAACCCTCGTATCAAGCTTGGGAAGCTTGTGTTCTACCACTGAACTACACCCGCATGGTGGGGAGAGGAGGATTCGAACCTCCGAAGGCATCGCCGTCAGATTTACAGTCTGATCCCTTTGGCCACTTGGGAATCTCCCCATTTTTAGAGCCGGCGAAGGGACTTGAACCCCCGACCCGCTGATTACAAATCAGCTGCTCTACCAACTGAGCTACACCGGCATTGCAATTTAAAAACCTTGCTATTATACATGCTTTAATTCAAATGGCAAGATTTCCGTATGGGTTTCATCCAGCTATGAGTTTTTCTCCGGGCAATGAAAATTCCTCTCCCCCAATATGCATGAGTGGACTTGCTGCTTGGGAATCAAACTTTTTGTTTTCAAAGACATCTGCCCTTATCTCTGCTCCGACTACTTCCCCGATCACCAGTACATGGTCACCAGCTGAAATTTCTTTAAAAAGCTTACAACTAAATATTGCATAACACTCTTTTATCCCGGGAGATTTTATTCCGTCCAGCTTAACTTCTGTCAAGTTAGACTTTTTTATTTCACTTACTCCTTCATGAAAACTCTCCGCACACTTCCAGACCTGATTTAATAGTTCTTTTCCTGGTATATTGATTGTAAAATCTTTTATCAGGCGGATATTAGCCAATGTATGCCGTTTAGGGGCAGAGCTAAAGGCAACTAAAGCAGGCTTCATTGAAACCGGCATGACAAAGCTAAACGGTGCAGCATTTGAAATACCCTTGCCATTAACTGTAGCCACTAATACTGTAGGTCTGGGTGCTAAGACTTTGTACCAGTCATTTAAATCTAGTTTCATTGTCTTTTCTCCTTTTGTTTTTTGTCAGTTGAGATCGTATTTTATAACATTTAATACGGATAGAAAACAAAGAAAACCAGGGATAATACCCCCAATATCCACAGCCCAAGAGGAACTTCCCTGAACCTTCCTGATAATACCTTCATAAGAGGGTAAATCACAAAGCCAGCAGTCATACCAATACCCAAATTATATGTAAAACTCATTAAGACAATAACAGAAAAAACAGGAATAACCTCAGTAAAGTCATCAAACTTTACCTTAGCAATTGGAGAGAGCATAAGCATGCCAACAATGATCAAGGCTGGGCCATAAGCGCATGAAGGAATTACGCTAAAAAAAGGGCTGAAAAACAGAGCCAATAGAAATAAAAATGCTGTTACCACAGAGGTTAACCCGGACCTGCCCCCTGATTCAATTCCTGCTGCTGATTCAATATATGTGCCTGTTGTAGTTGTCCCTAGTAAAGCTCCAACAACTGTTGCCAAAGAATCACATAACATTGGTTTTTCAATCTCTGGCAGGTTCCCGTTCTTATCCAAAAAACCGGCTTTGTATGACACCCCGATTAACGTGCCCAGAGTATCCACAAAGTCCATTACAAACACAGTTAAAACAACCGAAAAGAATCCCCACTTTAATGCACCCAGTATATCCAGTTTTAAAAAAATAGGCGCTATACTAGGTGGCATACTGATCCATTTATCTGGAACTGGTGTTACTTTCATACAAAAAGCAAGAAAAGTGATTGCCAGAATTCCCCATAGAATTGATCCTTTTATTCTCTTTATCATCAAAAAACCTATCAATAAAAATCCAAGTATAGATAACAAAACAGGGACATTCTTAAAATTCCCGACACATACTGGAGCTCCAGGCACTCCCAATTTTATAATCCCTGTTTCATTAAGACCAATGAATGTTAAGAACAGTCCGATGCCTACTACGAAAGCTATTTTAAGTCCTTCCGGTATTGAATTGGCCAGCCAGCTACGTATTTTAAAAATAGTAAGCAGTGTAAACAGAACACCGCCGATAAATATAGCACCCAGGGCAGTCTGCCAACTATATCCAAGCACTTTAACAACAGTAAAAGCAATAAAAGCGTTTTCGCCCATATAAGGAGCAATTGCAAATGGCCGTTTTGCATAAACACCCATTAGCAGTGTCCCAAAGAAAGCGCTCAATATTGTAGCAGTCATAGATGCGCCAAAAGGCATACCTGCTGCCTCCAGAATCTTTGGGTTAACAATAATTATGTACGCCATAGTGGCAAATGTTGTTATTCCAGCAATAACCTCTTGTCTGACATTAGTTCCTAATTCATCCAGTTTAAAAAAAGTTTTCATTATATATCCTTGCGAAAGCCTTTGGTATGTAGTTTACTAATTCTGTAGCAGTCAAACATCTATCCAGCTTGTTTTCGTCTTTCCATATATCTGCTGCCAGACCATGTAAATATGCTCCGAGTTTTGCCCCGTCTAATCCAGAAAGACCCTGTGCAACTAGCCCTGAGATAAGCCCGGTAAGAACATCTCCCATTCCCCCTATGGCTAAAGCAGGATTACCCGTGGGATTTATATAAACATTGCCTTTTTCATCAGCAATAATTGTTCTTGCACCCTTTAACAAGGTAATAATTTTATATGTAACTGCAAACTTTTCTGCTATGTCTATTCTGTCTGAAGTAATTTCAGACAGGTGTCTTTCAATAAGTCCCGCCATTTCGCCAGGATGAGGAGTTATAATTGTTGGATATCTTCTCTTCTTAAGCATTGATACATGCCCAGCAAGTGCATTAATTCCATCTGCATCAATTACAACTGGTTTTTCTAATAATTCTATTAATTCGCGAATTAAAGAACTCGTTTCGGAATTTTTAGAAATTCCCGGGCCTATAGCAACAACATCAACCCTTGATGAAAAATCCAGTATTTCTTTCTTTGCCTTTTTACTAAAGCTTCCACTCGCGGTTTCAGCCAGAGGTTTTGTCATAACCTCTGTTAGCTTCATTTCCATAATAGAATTCAAACTCTCAGGGATTCCAAGTGTGACAAGACCTGTTCCAGAATAAAGGGCTCCAAGACTGGCTAGAGCCGCCGCACCTGTTAATCCTCTGGAGCCAGCTATAATAAACACATGTCCAAAGGTGCCTTTATGTGAATTAACCGGCCGCTTAGGAATAAGAGAAGATAGCTCGCTATGGGTCATCAAATTTAGTTTTAATTCTGGATCTGTTAAGAGTTTTTCGGGAAGACCTATATCCTGAATAATAAGATTGCCAGTAAATTTAATGCCGGGATAAATCAATAACTCTTTTTTGGGCAGGCCAAAAGTGATTGTTCTATCAGCTTGAATACAAACGTCTCTCTTTTTATCAAACCCCTCATAAAGCCCAGAAGGTAAATCAACAGAAAGAACCTTGTTTGATTTCAACATGTTTATGCACTTAATTACCTCAAGCGATACCCCTCTTACCGCACCCCTTAATCCGATACCAAAGATTGCGTCTATTGTTAAACTTGCATGAGAAAAAACATGTTCCGCTTTTTGTAATTGTTTCAATTGGAAGATTTCAAATATATCAGCACCCATCTCCTTTATAATGTCAAAATTTGTTTTTGCGTCACCTTTTATGTCTTTGATATTGCCAAGAAATGCTACTTTAATATCTATGTCTTTGACATACTTTGAATTCAGAAGATGACGTGCTGCTACAAAGCCGTCTCCCCCATTATTCCCTTTTCCGCAGACTACAAGAACCTGCGAATTTGTTTTCGTTTCAGACAGCATTTCTTCTGCGTTCTTACCAACTGAGCGACCCGCATTCTCCATAAGAGACAAACTATTAATTCCACATTCCTCTATTGCAACCCTATCTATCTCTCTCATCTGATCGAAACTAGCTACTTTCACTAGACTGTTCCTAAGTCCTTATAAGCCCTATCATATCCCTCACTGCTCTTTCCAACCCTACAAATACGGCTCGGGATATAATCGTATGTCCAATATTCAGTTCTTCTATTTCTTTGATGTCTGCAATTTTTTTAACATTAAAATACGTTAATCCATGTCCTGCATGCACAACAAGTCCGTGTTTTCTGGCATAATTTGTAGCACCTGCAATTTTCTTGAATTCATCTTCCATAGCTGACTGATTGGTCGCATTTGCATAACTTCCTGTATGTAGTTCAATCGCATCTGAGTTGACTTCTAAAGATCCATCTATCTGAGATATTTCAGGATCTATAAAAAGATTCACAATAATGTCCTTATCCTTGAAACGCTGGATTATCTCCTTTAATTCATTCTTTTTAAAAACTACGTCTAGCCCGCCTTCTGTTGTGACTTCTTCTCTTTTTTCAGGAACCAAACTTACCTGATCAGGTTCAAGTTTCAGAGCAATATCAACGATTTCAGCCGCAATTGACATTTCAAGATTGAACCTTATGTTTACGATTTCTTTTATTAATCTTATATCTCTATCATTGATGTGTCTTCTATCCTCTCTTAAATGAGAAACAATGCTATCAGCACCAGCGATTTCGCATAAATGAACTGCCTTAACAGGATCAGGCTCAAAGGTTCTTCTAGCCTGCCTAACCGTTGCAATATGGTCTATATTTACACCTAATTTTGACATCACATATCTCTTTTTTCCTTCTCTTGCACAAGAGAAGGAACAGATATCCCAATTATATCTTTAAGCAACACCTTTACTGTAAGAGGAGTAATTTGAATAAGTCTTACGTCTGCAGGTAGTTTAATTTGTACTGGTAAAACATAGTTCCCCTTCCCTAAAGCACTTACATCTACAAAAACAAGAATACTTTTAGAGGTTAGTTTATCTACAACATGAGACGCACCTCTTATTTGCACGCTTATATGCTTTGGATCCGGTTCCACTTGCAAAATAAAAGAAAATGGATGTACTACCTTTACAACAACATTCCTTAACACTTTATCTTTTTCTCTTCTTTTTGCAACATCTGCCCCCTCCTCCCCTGATATATAGAACCAAATCATACAGGCAATAAAAAATGACAATATTTTAAATCCCCAATTTTTGACCATTACTTATTTCTCTTCCATATCCAGAAAGCTTTTTTGCTTTTCTCACTAGGAGCATATAAGTTATGCAATATTTTTCTCAAAGTAATACCATCTATATCACGTGTCAGCTTTCTCCTTATTGCAACAGAGATACCTCCAGTTTCTTCTGATACTACAATTACTGTTGCATCAGTCTCTTTTGTTAAACTCAAGGCAGCTCTATGTCTGGTTCCCAGCACTCTCCCGATATTAGGCAGTTCTACAAGAGGCAGAATACAGCTTGCAGCGACAAGTTCTCCTCGCTCAATTATGACTGCGCCATCGTGAAGCGGTGAATTAGGAGTAAAAATACTGCTTAACAGTTCACTTGTAACTTTAGCATTTATACGAACACCTGTTTCCATATAATCTTTCAGACCAATTTCACGACCAATTACAATAAGCGCACCAATATTCTTTCTGGAAAGCATATTTACAGATTTTACTATTTCGTCTATTAACTCATCTTCTTGCAAGGATATATTAAGTGGATTCTGTCCTATTCTTGAAAGAGCACGCCTTAATTCAGGTTGAAAAACAATTAAGATGGCTATTACGCCTATAGCTAATACTTTCTCAAGTATCCAGCTTATCGTGTATAAATTCAGAATCTTTGCCAAAAGCGCAACAAGCACAATGATAAAGAGTCCCTTCATAACCTGGATAGTTCTGGTGCCTTTAATAAACAAAAAGACTCTATAGAAAATAACAGCCAATACAAGAATTTCTACAAAATCTCGCCAGCCTAAAACCGAAAAAAACCTTATAGTATTATTAAGAAAGTCTGAAAACACTAAACATCCTTTATAGCTTTTATCATATCAATAACTCTTCTTGTCTCTACAACATCATGAACGCGAATAATGCTTACATCCTTTAAGACAGCATATGCCACTGCAGCTAATGTACCTTCAAGTCGTTCCTTAACATCTAAATTAAGCACATTTCCTATAAACGATTTTCTTGATGGGCCTAAGACAACTGGCTTTCCCAGTATTTTGAATTCACTAATTCTATTAATAATTTTTAAATTATCCTCTGTAGTTTTGCCAAACCCAATTCCTGGATCCACCAAGATATTATCTTCTCTTATTCCAGCATCCTGTGCCAGGGCTATACTGCTTTTTAATTCCTCTATAATATCTGAGACGACCGATCTGTATTTAATATCCTTTTGCATAGTCTGCGGATTTCCTCTCATATGCATAAGAATAATAGGAACATCATAATGTGCAACAATTTTACCAAGTTCCCTGTTCCCTTTCAATCCCCCTACATTATTTACCATACAAGCGCCTGCGTCCAGAGCCTTCTTCGCAACTTCTGCTTTTCTTGTATCAATTGAAACAGGCAGATTAAATTTCTTAACTATCTCCTTTATCAAAGAGATAACTCTGGCGCTTTCTTCTTTTTCTGTAACTGGTTCTGCTCCTGGACGTGTTGACTCACCTCCTATATCTATAATATCTGCACCCTGCGCAATCATCTCATCAACCCGATTTATTGCCTTCTGATGTGTATCGTATAATCCTCCGTCAGAAAAAGAATCCGGAGTTACATTCAATATGCCCATTAACGCTGGTTTTTTTCTCAAATCTATTGTGCGTTTACCACATCTTAATATAAATTTACTATGCATGGGGAATTATCTGAATCAAGAGTTCTTTTTACGAGATTTATTTACTGGTTTCTTCTTTACAGATTTTCCTTCAAGAATAGCCTCTACATCCTTTCTATCAATTACTTCTTTCTCCAGCAATTCCTTTACAAGTTTCTCCAATTTGTCCCGTTTCTTCTTAATAGTGTCTTCTGCCTGTTTATATGCACTTTCAACCAGATTGCGAACTTCTGTATCTATCTTCTTTGCCGTGTCCTCGCTATATTCTCTTTCTTCTGTTATATCTCTTCCAAGAAAAACCTGATTATGCCTGCGGCCAAATGAAAGAGGCCCAAGTTTTTCGCTCATTCCCCATTCACATACCATTTGTCTGGCAAGCTCTGTAGCAATCTTTATATCATTCCTAGCACCTGTGTATGTATTATTAAACACTAAAATCTCTGCAGCTCTTCCTCCCATCAAACTTACTAGATTACTCATGTAATGCGATTTGCTCTCAATGTACTTATCCTTCTCAGGCAATATATGAGTCAGGCCCAGAGCTCTTCCTCTTGGAATAATTGAAACTTTATGAATTGGATCTGAATCAGGTAAGTAATACTGAACCAATGTATGCCCAGCTTCATGGTAGGCAATAATCTTCTTTTCCTCATCACTAATAACAAGACTTTTTCGCTCTATTCCCATCATCACTTTATCTCTGGCTTCCTCAAAATCAGACATTCCAATCTTGCTTTTATTCTTTCTTGATGCAACAATCGCAGCTTCATTACATAGGTTCTCCAGATCTGCACCTGACATACCAGGCGTCCCTCTTGCAACAACATTAAGAGCAACATCTTTGCCAAGTATAAGGTTCTTTGTATGAACTTTCAATATACCCATTCTGCCTTTGATATCTGGCATCTCAACCATAATAGTTCTATCAAATCTACCGGGTCTCAGAAGTGCTGGATCCAGCACATCGGGCCGATTTGTTGCAGCAATTAAAATTACACCCTCTTTTGTATTAAATCCATCCATTTCCACAAGTAAAGCATTTAGGGTCTGTTCTCTTTCATCATGTCCACCGCCAAGACCAGCAAAGCGCTGCCTACCTACTGCATCAATCTCATCTATAAAAATCAAACACGGACTATTCCTTTTTCCCTGCTCAAATAAGTCCCGCACACGTGATGCCCCTACTCCTACAAACATCTCTACAAAATCAGAACCGCTTATACTGAAAAAAGCACATTTTGCCTCTCCAGCAACTGCCTTTGCCAAGAGCGTCTTTCCTGTGCCTGGATGCCCCATCAACAATACTCCTTTTGGTAACTTACCACCTAATTTCTGAAATTTCTCTGGGGTCTTTAGAAATTCTATTATCTCCTGTAGTTCCTCTTTTGCTTCATCTATACCTGCTACATCTTTAAAAGTTATTTTAGGTCTATCTTCCTTTATCATCTTGGCTCTGCTTTTACCAAAGGAAAATGCTTGCTTGCCACCAGCTTGCATCTGTCTATATACAAAGAACCACAGAAAGCCTATAAATAATAAAAATGGAATTGTGCCTACTACTAGTTGTTGCCATACACTTGTCTCCGGTTTCCCTTTTGCCTCAACATTATGCTCTTTTAGAAACTTCCATAAATCTGGATTTTCTATTGCATATGTCGTGAATTTATCCCCAGTGACATATTGTCCTGAAATATTCTTACCTGCTATTTCAACATTTTTCACACTGCCAGCATTAATATCTGCTATGAATTGACTGTATACAATCTTTTTTGTACTCTTACCCTGCATTTGCGAGAACTGGACAAAGAAAATTACTATTATTCCAAGCACAAGCCAGATAGCTAATGTTTTATTAAATTTGTTTAATTTGGGTTTATTAAATTTGGATTTGCTCAATTCTTCGCTCCTTATGCCTATTTAAATTATACCGCGAATGTTAGCATACACATTGTAAAAAGACAACAGAGAATCCTAGGACAAACTTTTTAGGAAAGAGGCAACATTCCATCTGTATTCAAGACCTTTACAATAGCTGAAAAGCTCTCCTGCCAGCGATCTTCTGGAACGTCTTCTGTAATACCAACAATAAGTCTTGTGCCATCACCGGATTCCTTTAATATCTTTCGCATCGTATCTTCAATAACTTCTATGCTTGAAAGATGGACTGATGATGGAAAGTTTATCCATAATTTCTTCTCAGACCATATTTCCAATGCTTTCTCAACACTTAAGTCGCAGTCAGGCGGAGGAGTAAAAGCTTCAACATAATCAAGATCAGTCTCCCGAACAGCATCAGCTAGTAGCTTATTATTTGCGTCAAGATGTGTCCCCAACAGCTTTCCATGCTTGTGCATAATTTCTGCGCATTCATTGTAATGGGACACATAATACTTTTTGAAACGTTCCAAACCAACTATTTCAGGTGTAACGTTGCCTCCATAATTTGCATGAAGCACAGGAGACTCAGCTACTATTGGATATATCTTCCTTCTATCTTCCACAAGAGCATCATACAATTTCATTATTTCATCTCTGTTGTCCATCCATTCAAGGGAAAAAACCTCAATCCCCATGATAGAGTGAATTATTTCCTGCATGGGTTCGTATCCAATCCCTGCCCTGAAAATAATATCGCCTCCTGCTAACTTCATCTGTTTTACGACTGGCTCATAGTCAGCTCTATATTGTCTGTTTCTAATCATAAACTCGATTGCTTTGTAATCATCAGGAGTTTTAAAAATTAGCTCCTCATGCCATGTAGTAAATCCTGCAGGAACATTTATAGTAGAAAGATCTCCATGAGGAGTTTTATACACAGTCTTGATTTTTGAGACACCATCCTTCTCATCAATACAGTGAATACTCTGAGTCTTTACATCAGGTGTTTCAGTTTTAAAAACCTTTATGCGATTTACTATACACAATCCCTCATTTCTCAGCTCTCTTTCACATTCACACTGTGGAATCTTATTCTCATAAACTGTAAAAGGCACATGATCTGCCTGACGAGAAAGAAGTACTGCTTCAACTCTTTCCTTTGGAGTCATTATTGTGCTCATCCTTTCTTAAGGAGATTGTTATTTACATCCAGAACTTCTGATATTTCAACCATTCGATGTTCGCGCCATGAGTGTTCTGCAGCCTCCCCTATCGCAACAGAAAATGTACCATCAATAAGCGAGGAAGAAGGTTCCCTTTTTTCCCTCACCACTTCCAAAAAACGCTCTGTTAATCCAGTATCAGCTCCACCATGACCTCCCCTTACCTTAGGAATTTCTATTGTAGTTGCAGTAACATCTTTTGCCCAACGTGGTCGAATTTCGATCTTTCTATCATGTAAGCTGGCAGAGAGCTGTCCTTTAGTTCCAACAATGGTATATAGCCTATCTGATAAAGAAGTTACAAAACATTCAAGATGTGAAGCCCTAACCCCATTATCATATTCTACAATTGCGATACCATTATCATAAACATCAGCATCTGAAGTATAAATACAAAGATCCTTTGCGTATTTATCAACTGCCTGTGCTTCTCTACCCCATAATTTAGTATTTCGGGCAACAAAATCAGGACAAATATCTCTATAACTACATTCTGTACAGGTTAGCCCAACTGGTTTTTTAGGTTTAATTTTGAATGGGATTTCCTCTTTTCTCAAGGCACTTCTTTCTGCAAATGCAGAGACTCTGAGAGGCTTTCCACCCTGATTTAACCAGTTAAAAATATCAAAATCATGAGTTCCTTTATGAACCCATAATCCACCGCTGTACTTCTGCTTTCCATTCCAGCGCGCAAGATATGTTTTCCCGCCATCGTAGAATTCTCTGTTCTCTATCATGAATATTCGTCCCAGATCCCCTTTGGAGACAATTTCCTTAACCTTCATTAATGTTGGATCATGACGTAGATTAGACCCTATCATAACAGTAGCTTTAGATTTCTTAGCTGCCTTAAGTACATTCATACATCCCTCTGTAGTGGTAGCAAGCGGTTTGTCTATAAGCACAAAAATGTCTTTTTCTAAAGCATCAATTGCATTAGCCTCATGGCAATAATCAGGACTTGTGATTATAACCGCATCCAACTCTTCAGAACTTAGCATATCCCCTATAGTAGTATAAAGTTGCGGCTTGTGGATACATAAGGGAACACCTTCAATCTTTAATTCTGCAACTTTCTTCATACGCACATGATTCGGATCACACAATGCAGTTATAAGAGCATCCTTGCGTTCATTTATATGTCTTATAAAACCGATTCCTCTACCACCTGTACCTATTATTCCCACTTTAACTGTCATTTTCAGCCTCATATTTTAGTTAAATTTCTTTGAAGGTTAAATGAGTCATGGATACACATCATAACCCAAATCAGTAAAATAGCTTTCTTCTTTCGCCTCTACATGCCAGTCAGCAAATAAAGTATTTGCCCTCTCATTATGCCGAACATGAACAGCTTGACCAGCGTCATCAACATTGTAGACCTGTAGCATATGCTCTGCATTTCCTGGAATATCTAATACACTATCTACCAGAATGAAATAAGCTGACGGATTCTCTATCTTGAAAATAGGCTCATCACCTATACCCCATCTCCTCAATCCATAAGTTAGGGGAACAGCGTCGAAATAAGCTCCATTCCATTTAGAATTCACATTACTACCATTAAATGGCGCCAGAGAAGGACAATAAAATACATCAGGATTTTTTATATAACCCGGACAAACAAGAGAATTTGGCCAATATCTCCACCTGTAATCACTCCATGTACTGACATAATATGGACGGAACCAACCATCATAGTCATCGACATACATCTGGATAGCCATGCCTAATTGTCTCAGGTTACTAAGGCATTTTGTTCTTTTCCCCATCTCCCTTGCCTGCATCAAAGCAGGCAAAAGCATTGACGCGAGAAGCGCGATTATTGCAATCACAACCAAAAGCTCTATCAAGGTGAAACCATGTATTTTCTGTGCTAGGATAAAATGGCGAAAACGATAAACAGGTAATTTAACCTTAAAACAGGAGGCAAAAGAATGGATACAATTACGTACGCTGGTGTGGATCTTCATAAGGATTCTATGACTATTGCTGTAACTGATTCTCTTTCTAATGACCCTTATAGGGAAGCGAAGATTACTAAAATTCACTGTAAATGCGTTAACAAAGTCTCTGCCTTTTTTGCTGACCTTCCTCATCCATGCACAGTTGCTGTTGAGGCTGTTGGCTTCTATCACTGGTTCTGGGATCTGGTCAGCCCTCTTGCTTCTGATATCTATCTCTTGAATGCTGTTGAAGTCAGGCGTTATGCTGGCAGGGACCCTAAGACTGACTCCAGAGATGCCAGACTTATTGCGCGACTTCTTGCTTCCAGTGAAATTACTCATAATAGTAAGCTCTCTGTCTTTGTCCCCGACAATAACCTCAGACCTATCAGAGAACTTACTCGACATCGTCATCAAACTGCCCGTTCTCTCGCTTGCTCTAAAAATAGATTCAGGCGTATTACCCTTAAAGAAAACCTTCCAGGGCCAAAAACTCTTGACGCTCATCATGCTCTTCGCTGGATCAGAGGCTTTGAAAACAAAACTTCTGATATCCATAAATTTCAGCTCAGACAACTTACTGATCAGATTATTTCTTTTGAAAGAGATGTCTCTGATATTGAAAGACAAATTCTTGACCTTATTAATAAGGCGGGTTATCAGCCTCTTATGAAACTCCTTCAAACAATTCAAGGTATTGGTGATGTAGCTGCGTATACTATTATCGCAGAGATCGGCGATTTCTCCAGATTTCAAACGTCTGGACAAATCGCCTCTTTTGCCGGTCTTACTCCCAGAGTCTTTCAAAGCGGTGATTCCTGCAGGCACGGAAGAATTAATAAACAAGGTCCTCCAAATCTTAGATGGGCTCTTCAACAATCTGCTTGGGTTGCTATTAGACACAGCGAATTTATCAGAAAAATATTTAATAAAATTAGCAGGAAAGCCGGTAAGAAAAAGGCTGCTTGCGCTATTGCCAGAAAGCTTCTTGTCTGGAGCTGGGCTATGGCTAAAAACAATATTGCCTTTAATAAAGACTTTATTAATAAAGATAAAGAAAAAACGGAAAGGGCGGCTTAATAATGAAAATATTTCATACTCTCTAGGATTACACCTGCAGCAGTGACCTTGAGTGCTTTTATGAGCATAAGGCCCAAGCCGTAAAGCTCGATAGCGTGAATAAGGCCTGCTGCAGGCGTATTTGTTCTCGTGCGGCTCTTGACCGCGGATAGTTGATTGCGACCATTGAGAGGTTTTGAGATTATGAAATACTACATTAAAAAGTTGTGAAATTGTTATGTGAAGATTTTTTAGTACACACAGAAAATCATAGTTGAAACCAAACATGTTCCTTAATCGTCTCATGAGTTTATCTCCTCTTAAGTTTTATAAGTAGACTGCTCAGTTATTTTAATTCTAACATAATAATGTCACGAGCACCTATTGTATCAGAATATTCAAAAATCTCCCCACAGGTTTTAAGAGATTTTCGATCCCCGGTTTCGGATACCTTACATACTTTTACCTCTTTATTAGATGGAACATTATACTTCTTGCAATCCAAGTTGAAACTAAATTCCACCTTTTTATTAGAAGCATTTACAATAAAAATACATATATCTTCATTAGTAGCACTTTTAAACACACCACCAAAAAGTGCTTTTAATTTAACTTCTTCTTCAAATTTTCTTTCAAATTTAAATGATGCTACGGGCAAAGTATCAGGCTTTGAAAATCTTATTGGTCTAAGTAACTGCCCATAGCAAAGGTAATTACCCCCTACTTCTTTTTTATAATAGTTAATTAGTCTTTTGAGAAACGTTGCTTCTTCTTTATATTTTGGTTCAGTTATAGAATCTGTGTCAATACGCATCCTTCCCATTTGTGCTCCTTCGGCAAAAAGAGATCCAGTTTCCCAATAAAACGAATCCTTATTAAAAAAATGCGCCGTCCTACCATATCTTGGGATATAATCATTATACACAGTAGCGAACATCGGGACAGGAATAAATCCGGGAAAATAGGTATATGAGTATAACATCCCGTCTATTACATCAATCATAAAATCAGCTGGATTTTCACCTGTAATGAAAACTTTAGGATCTATTGATTTTATAGCATCTCGAACCTTCTTGGCGAGTTTCCTTTCCCCCAAACCTCTATAGTTTCCTCCGCCATGAGAGTGCCCATGGCTTGTATTAAAACAGTGCGGTCCTCCACCATCAAGTGTATCCAGATATATTCCTTTGACATTTTCATTTTTTACCAACGCAACACATATATCTTTTATCCTGTTCTGCCACTCTTCAGCGGATGTACACATCAGCCATACTGGCAATTTTGGATAATACATCAATTTTAGATTAACATCCCTACAGACATATGGTTCTGCCCATTTAGCATAAGGCGCATTATTGTTACGACCCTGGTCATAGATGCTTGCACAGACATATGCTGAAGGATAACCTCCTGCTTCAGATATAGTCTTGCATGCTTCGGCAAAACCTGGAATGGAAGAAATTTTAGGATAGTTGCCGTTATGAGTAGTCCCACCTCCAACAATACGAAAAGCAGTCATAGCTGGAATACATTTAGGCCATTCATACCATATGGATGGTAATGAAACACCTGTAAATTCTAAAAATTCTAAGAAATGATCCCTGTTTAAAGCAATTGCTGGCTCTCCACCAGGTGAGTTGTTTTTAAGCATCACAGGTGCTTCTTTATACCATGTGGGAATGTCTTCTCTTGTAATTAAGGGACCTTTTTTGCACCATGGTTGTTTTATCGCCCATTTGCGGTAGATCTGGCATGCATCGTACCAGTCACCTGAGAATACTCCTATTACCATATCGTACTGTAAACTGTAATTTTCATCTGGATAACCCATATTGGGTGGATTATGTCCAAATTTAAATTCTATTGTATTGTTTTCAGAATCTTGTATTGCTCTAAAACGTTTGAAATAATATTTGTCATCATAAGCTGCTAAATATAAACCTATACCGGATTCATCATACAGAGCCTGAAATTGCATATCCAGTGTGCCTGGAAAACTTCCATCGACATGCAAACCATGCCTGAAACCCTTTGGGGCATTATAGGGATTCTTAATGAGTCTGCCGCGGTCCTTGCAGAACATAAAATAGTCATCTTCAGGAGTTTCATCTATCGAAGCCACTTTTATAATAGGGAAAAATACCTGCCATATACCGTATACTTTACTCCTGTTTTGAATATTGATACGCCAAAAGGATAACGGATTATCTTTTTGCAATGTGACTGTAACTTCAACATCCAGAGCACCATTTTTTCCCGCAACACCTAGATCTTTCCAATAAAGATGTAAGATGCTACAGTCATTATTTATTTCCCTCTTATAGGAGGTAACTGAAGGATTGAAATTGTCCAAAATTATTTCTCCGGAATCTTTCCCCTTATCGCGTCTTAAGACTATCTGCCAGAGAGCCCTGTCTTTCGGAAAATCTTGAAACAAAAAGTCTGTATCCTTATCAACACTATACATGCTGGATTGGGCAAAACCATAGTTTTTGCTGTAAAAACCAAGACCAATATGGGAATTTGCAAACAACAACTTATCAGGTAATTCCTTGAAGGAAACAGAGCTGTGGCTAGACTTAAAAAACTGCATATCGGCATAACTGCTACTCTTTACAGGATTCTTCTTTTCTTTTACTTCAACTTCTTCGATCTTAGTAAGTTTTACATCATCAATTAATATAGTCTCACCATTAACACGAGAAAAAAAGTATACATACACACATTCTGCATCATTTTCTATTGTAAAATCAAGGCTATATTTCTTCCAGCCAGATGACGCTATATTCTCTCTGAAGTCTATATTCTTGAATCCTCCCTGCAATTTCTTGAAACTTAAACGACAAATCTTATAGTTGGTCTTCGGATATCTTGGAAGCGTGTACTTTGCATGGAAACTGAATCGATATCTTTCTCCTTTTTTAAATTCTTTATCTATTCTCTGAATAAGATGCGATGTACTATTCTCACAGGGGATTTTTTCTGGCCACACCATTCTTACGCAGTATTTACCATCTATTGTTTCCTCTTTTGTTGTCTCGAAAATAAAGTCGTCTTCACGACCTGCTATATCTCCACTGAGCTTCATTTTCCAGCCCCAGAGTCCATCCTCAAAACTTGGATTTTTCACTAAGTTTTGATTCTCCGCTTTGCAAAATACCGTCCCCAATATGATAGAACAAAAAACCAGAGCACCAACCCAATCCATATATCTTTTTCTGTAATACATAATAACCTCCCATTTTTATTTGATTATTTTCTAAACTCTAGGATATTGTAGTCCTCATATTTGTGAAACCATACTAGACTTAGACGTGCACTACTCGAATACTCGTAATTTTCCAAGTAAACAGAATAGTCATATCTGCACAATGCGAAACGCCACTGTTCACCGTTACGTGGCGTCCCGGCAATAACTTCTTTCAACGATGAAAAAGGTATTGCTACCTCAAGAGTCCATTTTTCATCTTTATCCTTCCACTTGTTTAGTGTTCCATACACCTTTGTTGCACTCTTCAGATTTGACTCATATTTTGACCATCTTTTTTGAAAAGGACCACCAGCCGATACTCCGCGGCTTGGATAAAATAAGTCCCATGTTACATTCTTAGGACTTATTTCAAACTCATAATAGGAATATTTATTTTCTCTGGGCTTTAAAAATATCTCCAGAACATCTTCGTTGCATAGAACAGAATCGTGCTCGGTTATTGTTCCCCAAATATCTTTATCTTCTGCTTCCATTGCAAAATAGAGATATTCTTTATCCCAGAGGAGTCTTGCAGTTGTTGGAGAAAATGGGGCAGGATGCCGCTGGGGCTCTGTATGTGTTTTCTCTAAATGATAGAACTTAATTTTATTTGCCTTTCTCCAGCACGATTCATCAAAAATTCCATCAATTGTTATTTTCTCATCTGTATAGTGACAAACATATATCTCAAGTTCTCTCTTACACCACGAAAATCCTAAAATCCCTACTATAAGAAACGGTATAATAAAAATACCTGAATTTAAAATACATTTTTTCATACCAACCTTCTTAAATTTTTACCGCCAGAAGTATCGCAAAAGACTTCCGATACGGAGTCTCTAATAACCAGTTCAGCATTTAGTCTTATCTCTGCATATTCATTTTTCTTACTTTTCATGGTTTTGTTCAGTAATAACTTAGCCGCCTCATATCCAAGTTCATAAGTGGGATAATCAATAAAAGTGAGAGAAGGATCACAGAGAAGTCCTTCGGTATTTTCCATCTGGATTAATGATATATTGTCAGGTATCTTCAAACCTAATTTACTAATTATGCGTACAATAAACTGCAGATAATCAAAGGTAGCAAGATTAATAATAGCAGTTGGGCGTTTTTTTTCAGTTAATAATGCTTTTAGTATCTGCCTGACTTCTGTTTCACTTTTTTTATAGGTGTCTACAATGAATTTGGGATTAAATTTAATCCCAGAGTCTCTGAGAGCTTGTTTGTATCCACTCAATCTATCATTTACACTTGAAGAAGTAGTGCTTCTAATTATAAAGCCAATTTGTTGATGTCCAAATTTTATAAGATATTCCACTGCCTGGTATATACTTAGAAAATTATCAACAATCACCTTATTTGTTTTTATATCTTTATTGTAATTATCAACAAGTGCAAAAGGAACAGCACTTTGAATCATTTTTCTTATATTGTCGCAAGATTTATTCTGTGTATATGCACAAATGACCCAGATTAGACCTTCTACTTTTTTATGCAGGAGTGCTTTTATGCATTTTGCTTCCTCTGCTTCACTACTTGTACTCAAATACAGAACAAGATTATAATTCCTTGGTCTTAAATAATCATTTATTCCATCCAGAATCTGGCTATAAGATTGTCCAACACTTAAAGCAGGAAGTAAGACAGCTATTTCATTATTACCCCGAGATACTAGTTTCTTTGGTTTGCTTATAAATGTCCCCTTACCTTGTTGTGTTACCAGTAATCCCTCATTTATGAGTTCATTCAGGGCTTTTCTCACCGTGTCACGACTGAGCGAACATTTATTTGCCAGGTCTATTTCAGATAATAGCTTAGCTCCTTTAGAGAGTCGCCCCGTCTTGATTTCCTTCTTAAGATATTCTCTTAGTTGTTTATAAACAGGAACAACATCTTGTTTTTTAAAACTTATTTCGCACATATTGCCTTCTATTGTATGGCTTACATACCTTAGTCTACTACATAATCATTTTTGTGTCAAGAGTTTTGTCAAGCCAAAGTGGAAATGTTCATTTTCAAAACTTGTTTTGTCTTTGCAGTCACTTTAAACCTCTCACTAATCCTAAAACCTACAACCCAAATAATACTAGTTTTATCGGTTAGAAGCAATACCTTGTTTTTTTCAGGCTGAGGAATCTTTTGGTCTATAAGAAAATCTTTTATCTTCTTTTTTCCCTTCATTCCCAATGGTTGAAATGTATCTCCCTCTCTCCGAGTTCTTATAAAAACAGGTTTCTTAATCTTATTATAATCAAAACTCTCTTGATATTGATTCTGCGTGGAGAATTTGAGATTACTTCTTCTCTTGAAAATTGCGCAGATTAGTTTTACTCCAAACTCAGGAATAAGAGTTTCCCCAGGAATCTTAACAGGATAGATTATGCTGCATATATTCTGTGCCTTGCCTCTGCGAATAACTAACTCCCTGCGCAGCCGTTCTACTATTAATCCATTAGGCAGATCTATATACCCATAAGCTAGATTACTGTTTAGCAGCTTTAATACTTCATTCCAATGTTGATATGTAATCTGCCTTAGAGTTCCAGGCAGCTCTTTAATCCCATATCTAAGAACTCTTCTCTGAATTGCTAAAGGAAAATCTTCGATTTTTTTAATGCTTAAATGTATACTTTCATCATTTGCATCGCTGAATTCCCCCTTTTTTCCCTGCTTCAAGACAGCCTGGCTATAAAATTTCTTTGTAATCTCTTCTAGATATTCATTGTCTTCTTTTAAAATATCAGCAGTATTAATTAACACCTGCTTTATGTTTTGGTTATAGTTTTCTTCTAAAAGGGGAATTAGTTCTAATCTGACTTTATTCCTGAGAAATTTATTATCAGCATTAGAGGAATCAGTACGCGCACTGATTTTTTTCTCTTTCAGAAACGATTCAATCTCTCTTCTATAAATATTCAGTAATGGACGAATAACTTTTAGGTTACCAATATGTCTGACAGGATAAATGCCTATTAGTCCCTGTTGCCCTGCTCCTCTTAGCAGTCTCATGAGTACAGTTTCAGCATTGTCATCTGCAGTGTGACCTAAAGCGATTTTTCTTATATTTAATTTATCTGCTATTTGTTTATAAAATTCATATCTCTGAATTCTGGCAGCTTCTTCCAAGGATAGCTTGTCTGCTTTTGCAAATTTTCTTACATCCTTCTTCCCAATAAAAACAGGAAGTTTCAATTTTTTTGACAATCTTCTCACATATCCAGCATCTTCATCGGATTCATTTCCTCTAAGCATATGATTTAAGTGAACTACATAAAGCTGAAGATTGTAGTTATCCCTGAGTTCCATGAGAAGATACAAAAGAGCCACAGAATCAGGCCCTCCGGAGACACCGACTAGTAACCCGTCTCCCTTTGAAAGCATTCTATAATCCTGAATGTTTTTCAATACCTTTTGTTTGGACATATTTTTCATATTGTTATATTATCACTTAAGAAGCATCTAAAAAAGAAAATAAGGGTGGGAATATTGAAAGCAAAGATTAAAGAAATAGAAGAAAAGTTCAATTTTGAAATTAAGAACATTTCTCTTCCTGAGCATCTGGAAGAAATAAGAGTAAAATACCTCGGAAGGAAAGGGATTGTCACATCTCTGTTAAAACAAGTTTCAACATTATCAAATAGTGAAAAACCAGTATTTGGCAGATTGTTAAATAATTTAAAAACTAATATAAGTGCTAGAATTAGCGAGGAGCTTGCCAGTATCAAATCAGTAAAAAGAACTGAAGCAAAATTAGACATATCTCTCCCAGGAATCAAGCCTCTAATTGGCTTTAAACATCCCCTTACACTTATCACTCAAGAAATCAAAGAGATATTCTTTGGCTTGGGTTTTGAGACAGTAACAGGTCCTGAAATAGAAACAGAATACTACAATTTCGAAGCACTTAATACACCGACGGACCATCCGGCCAGAGATGAACATGATTCATTTTATATAACAAACAAAGACTTACTGCGCACACATACATCCCCGGTTCAGATTCGTGTTATGGAAAAACAAAAGCCTCCTGTAAGAGTAATTGCTCCTGGCAGATGTTTCAGAAGAGACGCAACTGATGCTACACACTCTCCAATATTTCATCAAGTGGAAGGATTGGCTGTAGATACAAATATCACGTTTGGAGACTTGAAGGGCGTTCTGGAAGTATTTGCAAGACAGCTATTTGGCAGGCAGACAAAAATCAGATTTAGACCTGACTTTTTCCCTTTTACTGAACCAAGCGCAGAGTATGCGTTCTCCTGTGTCAATTGCAAAGGCAAAGGGTGCAGAATATGCAAAAATACAGGATGGCTTGAAATAGGAGGCGCGGGTATGGTGGATCCAGAAGTATTCAAAATGGTGCACTACGATGCAGAAAAGTATAGCGGATTTGCATTTGGCATGGGTATTGAGAGAATTGCTATGATAAAATATCACGTTCATGATATACGAATGTTTTTTGAAAACGATCTAAGATTTTTAAGACAGTTTTAGCGGAGGCGTAATGAAGGTCCCTTATAATTGGTTGAAGGAATATATAGATATAAAATTATCCCTTGAAGAAATTGCAGAAAAATTAACCATGTCAGGACTCGAGGTTGTTGATGTTAAAACCTCCGCGGCTAAGTTAGATAATGTCATTGTCGGAGAAATCAAGCAGATAGAAAAACATCCTAACGCAGACAGATTGACTGTATGCAAGGTAGATACATCAAATGAAATCCTTGACATTGTATGCGGAGCAAAAAACGTAGGGATAGGAGATCGTGTTCCTTTAGCCCTTATAGGCGCTAAACTGCCAACAGGTATGCATATTAAAAAGACAAAAATCAGAGGCATAACTTCATACGGCATGCTTTGCTCAAAAAAGGAGCTTGGTCTTGGAGACGAGCATCAAGGGATTATGATTCTTTCAAAGAACGAGCAATTGGGAGAATCTATTGAAAATGTTCTAAACTTGGCTGAACCTGTTTTAGATATAGAAGTTACAGCCAATAGGGGTGATTGTTTAAGCATAATTGGTATAGCAAGAGAGATTGAGACACTGACGAACAAACATGTTAAATATCCTCAGGTACTAAAAAAATGCAGTACGAATAAAGAGATCGAGAAATTAATAGACGTATCAATAAAGAACACTTCCTTATGCTCCAGGTATGCTGGGAGAATAATTCGCAACGTTAAAATAGAGCCTTCTCCATCATGGCTTGCGAATAGGTTAAAAGCTGTTAATATCCGTCCTATAAATAATATTGTTGACATAACGAACTATGTTTTGATGGAAACAGGGCAGCCTCTTCATGCATTTGATTACAACAAAATATCAGGTAAACAAATTACTATAAGAAGGGCAAGACAAAATGAGTCTATTGTTGCTCTGGATGAGAGCAAAAGACAGCTCTCTCGGGATATGCTGGTTATAGCAGATGAGAAAGCTCCTATTGCCATTGCAGGTATTATGGGAGGCGTTGGTTCCGAGATAGATAAGCAAACAACAGATATCTTTCTAGAAAGCGCTTGTTTTCATGCCGGGTGCATAAGAAAGACGTCTAAAACATTAGAGTTATCTTCAGAATCATCGTATCGTTTTGAAAGAGGCGTGGATCCAAATGGAGTTGTATCTGCGCTTTATAGAGCAGCCTACCTCATAGAAAAGACCACACAGGGAAAATCAGTAAAAGGGATTGTAGACATCTATCCAAAGAAATTCAATAAGCAAAACATACAACTTAGAACTCAGCAAATAAAACGAATTTTAGGTATTGACATACCCAAAAACAAGTTAAAGCATATAATGCTAAACCTGGGTTTTGAAATCAAACAGGATAGTTTAAATAATATCAGGGTACTGGTTCCTACATATCGGCGGGATATTAGGCGAGAAATAGACCTGATTGAAGAAATTGCCCGCATCTATGGATACAA
Organism: bacterium; assembly: GCA_043824255.1. Classification (GTDB taxonomy): domain Bacteria; phylum JAHJDO01; class JAHJDO01; order JAHJDO01; family JAHJDO01; genus JAHJDO01. The sequence goes on along the minus strand of JBDRTG010000034.1, from coordinate 24,835 downwards.
CAACATTGATACTACAATGCCTCGAGGACAAACCAGTTCATGTGGCAAAGGAGAGTTTGAAAAACAAACAGATGCTTTGAAGAACATATTGTCTTCATGTGGCATGGCCGAGATATACACCTCAAGTTTTACCAACTCAGAAAACCTAGATAAAACGGGGCTGTCTTCTGATGGAGTAAAAATTACTAATCCTCTGGGAGATGACCAAAATATAATGAGAACAAGCCTAATACCTGAGATGCTGAGTGTAATTAAGAGAAACTTAAACAGGTCTCTTTCTGAAATTAAATTATATGAACTTGGGCAGGTATTCTTTGAAAATAATTCTTCATATCATGAAAAAACATACCTATGCTGTGGGATTGTGGGAAACGTTTCTTTCTTTGACATCAAGGGCATATTAGAAACAATTTTGTATAAACTTGGGATTAAAGATCATTGCCTATACTATAAAAGGCACCAAGTATTTACTTCTGATTGCTCAGCAAGCATAGATATCCAGGGATGCAATATAGGCATAATAGGAGAAATTAGCAGTAATGTATTAGAGAAATACAACATTGATGAAAAGGTGTTTATTCTTGAGATTGGGTTCTCTAATTTATCAAAACACATAAACCTATCCCCTGTTTTTAAGGCAGTTCCCAAATACCCGGCCAGTGAGCGCGACATAGCTTTTACTATTAAAGAAAACGTATCTAATGCTGATATTATGAACATAATGTGGAAAGCTGGTGGAGAGATTGTTGAAGACGTAAAACTATTTGATATATATCGCGGCAAACAAATTCTCTCTGAACACAAAAGTATGGCCTATTCAATTTGCTATCGTTCCAATAAGAGAACGCTTACTGATGAGGAAGTAAATCAGGCGCATTCAAAGATAGAGTGTCAGCTTATATCACAATTAGATATTACTTTAAGAAAGTAGGAAAATGCTGGACGAGAAATTAGAAGTTTTAGACCAAAAAATCCAGGAAAGACTTCAAAAGATACAGGAGATAAAAAACGAAAGAGATACTCTGAGGGAAAGTGTTAATTCTCTTCAGGTGCAACTTTTTGAATTGGATAAGAGATATAAGAAATTGGAAGAATCAAGTAAAGTATCAGATTATATTAAAGAACAATACAGAATATTTAAGGATGATAGAGTGCTTATTAAGTCCAAAATAAACAAATTATTAAAACAACTAAGGAAATTTTAAGAAATCATGGAATCTATTGGCAAAGTCTTAAAAAAAGCAAGGCTTGAAAAAAAATTAAGGCTTCAAGATGTATATACACAAATAAAAATAAGTCCTGCATACCTTAGAGCATTGGAGAATGACACTGCTGACAGTCTGCCATCCCCGGAATATGCAAGAATATTTTTAAGAGGATATACAAGCTTTCTTGGCTTAGATACAGAAAAACTCCTAACGCAGTATGATCAATACTCCAAACCTTCTCAAAATTATAGAGAAAAAAGTCCGGACAGGAAAACACAAAAGAAGCTATTGTTTCTTTCCGTTGCAGGATTAATTTTAGTATTATTTATAGCAATCATTTTTACGATTAGACCTTTTGTCAATACTGTTGACAGAATTACGCTCAAAGAAACGCTTAATTACCCTGATATTGATATAGCGGATTCACCATTAGTAACAGACGATACCAATATCACAATCAAAGAGAGAATTACAAATAAAAAACCTACTTCTGTAAATACTGTCATATCCGATGAAAAAGATATTTTCCCCTTAAAAAATCAATCTGCTCTTGATAAATATGTTAAAAGCGAAAGCGAGCTGCTGGAATTGAGATTCACAGCAATAGACAAAACATGGGTTAGAATCCTTGCTGACGGCAAAAAATTATTTGGCGGCACATTACATAAGGGAGATGAAAAAGTATGGTATGCCAAAGAGAAATTCCTTTTCAGGATAGGAAATGCAGGGGGTGTTGCAATAGAGTTAAATGGCAAAAAAATGCCTATCCTTGGTAAAAAAGGAGAGGTTTTTAAAGGGGTTATTGTAACTAAAGAGGGGATAAAAAAACCATAATGAACATGCCGAATAAATTAACATTCATACGTATACTGGCTATTCCATTTCTTATTATTGCCCTGTTGATAAACCATGTTTCTAATGACTTAATCCACATTGCGGTTGGTAAATATCTAGCATTGCTTATCTTTATTCTGGCATCCCTTACTGACTTTTTTGATGGAGTTATTGCTCGCAGGGAAAAGAAGATAACCAATTTTGGCAAATTAATGGACCCTGTTGCTGATAAATTACTTGTAACGTCTGCTCTTATTGTGTTCATTGGTATGGAACTCTTTCCCTCATGGATGGTTGTTATAATAATAAGTAGAGAATTTATCATTACAGGCCTTCGCAATCTGGCAGCTATGAAAGGTATTATAATAACTGCAGGACTACTTGGTAAGCATAAAACGATCTCTCAGATTACAGCTATAATAATAACACTTATTGCTCTTTGCATCAGAGATACTATGATAGTGTTTAATTCATGGGAAAACGTCCTATGGCATGCTAAACCACTGGATATTTGGATGCACTCTCTCCTAACATGGATCATGGGTATTGTAGTGATCTTCTCTGTCATCTCTGGTATTGGGTATATGATTGAGCACAAAGATCTTATTAGAGAAGCTTCTCATCAATGAAAAATTTGATTAGACTAATATCATCTTTTTTCTTTATTGGATATTCGCCATACGCTCCCGGAACTATTGGTAGTTTAGCAGGCTTGGGACTATATTTGATTCTGTCTCAGCATTCCTTGAGATTATATTGTCTAGTACTTGGTTTATTGTTCATTACAGGAATCCTTATTGGTAAAAAAGCAGAAGAAGCATTTGGGAAAAAAGACTGTAGGAAGTTTGTTCTTGATGAGGTCTTTGGAATTCTCATAGCATTGGCAATAGTACCTTTTTGTCCGTTTTATATTATAACAGGCTTCATACTATTCCGCATATTCGACATTCTTAAACCATTTCCTGCTAAGATGGCAGAGAAACTCCCTCATGGCTGGGGAGTAATGCTTGATGATGCAGTTGCAGGAATCTATACCAATCTAACCCTCCAAATAATAGTATTGGGAAACAAATTTTTACATGCTGGTTAGCAATGTCAGATTTAATTTGTATTAAAAATTATAATAATAGAATAGAAGCTGAGCTTGCAAAGAGTTTCCTTGAAGACGGCGATATTGAAGCTATTGTTTCTACTGATGATTGTGGCGGTATTTACCCTAGTTTATCACTGGTCACTGGTGGAACACGGTTATTAGTTAAAGAGGAAGATGCTCAAAAAGCACTTGATGTTTTAAGCTGAAAAATAAGTTGAGAATCTAGTAGAAATCTATTGCAAGTTATGCTTCTTGTGCTGTATTCTTAACTCTGGGATGTAGTGGAAAAATGGTGAAATTAATTTTAAAATTAAACTAAGGGAGAAAATGTTATGAACAATGAATCTTCATCTGTGTCTTCAGAGCCTCAAGAAATCCCACAGACAAAAGAACTCATGGAAATTGGAGAACTACTGAAAATAAGCTGGTCAGTAATAAAGAATAATATAGTAATTCTTCTTGGAATTGTTGCTCTTTATCTGGTAGTTGCAACTGGAATGGGATGTTTACCAGTTATTTTTAGAGCATTAACATTCCCCGTAACAATTATCATCTCACTGATTACTGCCATAGGATTAATTTTTGCAATAAATAATATTCTTGAAGGCAGTCCTGCAGATATTAAAGAATCCTACAAAACAGGTTTTAAGAAATTCTTCCCATATCTGTGGGTAAGTGCTCTCGTATTCATGGCAGTAGCTGGAGGACTTTTACTATTAATTATCCCTGGAATTATATTTGCTGTCTGGTTTTCTCTCGCTGGTTATGTGCGCATAATTGAAGGAATTGGAAGTATCGGCGCTCTAAAAAGGAGTAAACAGCTTGTAAAAGGCAACTGGTGGTATGTGCTTGGCGCACCGCTTGTATGCGGAATTGTATATGGAATATGTATATATGTCCCCTTTGGTATTCTGCTTGCCATATTAAAATTTGGCTTAAAACTTCCTTATAGACTTTGTACTCCACTTTTACAAATACCAGCAGGTTTAGTAATGATAACCTCCTCAGCGGTTTATGTTCTGATGTTTAGAAACCTGAGAGATATTAAAGGATAGAATAGGAATGAGGAAATTTAAACCAAGTTTTATCTTATTATTGCTATTTCTTACTTTAATATGCCCATATAATCAATTCTTGCATGCTGAAGACGGAGATGTATATGTTATCCCTGTTCATGGAATAATTGATCTGGGACTTGCGAGTTTTGTTAAACGTTCAGTTCAGGAAGCAGAAAAAGCAGGTGCTAAGGCAGTAATTCTGGATATTAAAACATATGGCGGACGGGTTGATGCAGCAGTAGATATAAAAGACGCTCTCTCAAATCTCAAGATGCTTACTATAGCATATGTGAATCCAAGAGCCATATCCGCAGGTGCGCTTATTGCTCTATCGTGTAAACACATAATTGTTGCCCCGGGCAGTATGATAGGTGCAGCCTCTCCTGTTAAAATTGGTTTTGCCGGTATGAGTCAACAAAAAACAGGTGAAAAGGAAATATCTTTTGTGCGCTCAGCATTCAGAGCAACAGCAGAACAGAACAATCATTCCACAAAATTAGCAGAGGCAATGGTTGATCAGGACATTGAAGTTAAGAAGATAATTGAAAAAGGCAAATTACTTACTCTCACAGGAGTTGAAGCTGTAAATATAGGTCTTGCAAAAGCTGAGGTAAAGTCAATTAATGAGATATTGAAATTGTTTAACCTGGATAAACTGAACATTAAAAAAGCTACAACTAACTGGGCAGAACATATTGTCAGATTTCTAACACATCCAGTTGTAAGCTCATTGCTTCTAACATTGGGATTCCTTGGGCTTTTATTTGAAATAAAAACGCCTGGATGGGGACTTGGCGGAACTATAAGCGTAGTATTTTTGGCATTGTTTTTCTGGGGCCATTATATTGTGGGCCTTGCAAACATTATGGATATAGTTTTATTCATTATAGGGGTTATTCTGTTATTTATTGAACTATTTATAACCCCAGGATTTGGATTTCTCGGAGCAGGCGGTATATTTAGTATTCTGGCAGGCGTATACCTTGCACTTGTAAAACAGCCTATACCCAAATTCTCCTGGGAATTTAATTTATTAAACAATGCTCTTTATACAATCAGTGGTGCAATTTTAGCATCAGGAGCAGTATTTACTCTGCTGCTAAAATATCTTCCCAAAAATAAAGGATTATGGAGTCAACTTGCTCTGTCTGCATCAGAAAAACAGAAAAACGGATTTAATGTTTCATCTGCTGAGATGCATACTCTGGTTGGAAAGAGAGGGGTTGCTCATACAAAACTCAGACCGGTAGGAAAGGCCATGATAGACGATAAACTATGGAGTGTAATGACTGACGGAGATTTTATTGAAAAGAGTGCTGAAATTATTGTTGATAAGATTGAGGGTAATAGAATCTTGGTCAAAATTTTGAATTTTTAGTTATGAATTTTGAATTAAAAATAGTAAATTAAGAATTTAAAATTAATAATTGCTGACGGAGGCAGCGTAATGAGATGTGGACTATAATTCTTTTATTCATTGCAGGGATAACATTCATCTTTATTGAAATCTTTGTGCCTGGAGGTATATTTGGCATTGGCGGATGTCTGGCAATATTTGGCAGTATATTTCTATGCTTTAAAAATTATCCCTCATTAGGCTTTTATGCTTTGATTCTGGAACTGGTTTTTGCAGGCATAGCAATAATACTTGCGTTAAAGTTTTTGCCAAAGACAAAGTTCGGACAATATGTTATTCTCTCTAAAAAAGAGAGTAAAAATGAAGGATTCGTCTCTCATGACAGCTTGGAGGATATAAAAGATAAGGAAGGAATTGCTCTGACCCTCTTGAGACCTGCGGGAAAGGCTGAAATCAATGGAAAGAAATTTGATGTCGTAACGGAAGGAGGATATGTACAGAAAAATGAAAAAGTAAAGGTGGTGATGATTAGCGGAAAGAAAATTGTTGTAAGAAAAATCTAAAATCAATAACCGAAAAGGAGAAAAAGAAATGAAAGTGCTAATGTTTATACTCATAGCGGTAGCTGGTTTGTTTTTAATAACTGTTGCCAAATTCTTTAGCTTATGGCTAAGAGCAATGGTATCAGGCGCGCCGGTAAGTATGATAAAACTTGTTATTATGAGACTGAGGGGTGTTCCGGCCAGCACCATAGTGAATACCAGAATTATGGCTGTAAAAGCAGGTCTGGACATATCATCCGATGAGCTTGAAGCGCACTATCTTGCTTCAGATGGTCAGCCAATAATGGGAAAACCTGCAAGCGGTACATATCATGTGGAAAGTGTTGTCAAGGCTTTAATATCAGCAAATAAGGCGGAAATAGCTCTGGACTTCAAAAAGGCAACTGCAATTGACCTTGCCGGCAGGAATGTACTTGAAGCTGTACAAACAAGCGTTATGCCAAAGGTAATAGACTGCCCTGATCCAACTAAAGGCGCTTCAACTATTGCCGCAGTGGCAATGGATGGAATCCAGCTAAGAGCAAAAGCCAGAGTTACTGTTAAAACTAATATTCAGCAGCTTGTTGGAGGAGCAACTGAAGAGACTATTATTGCGCGTGTTGGAGAAGGAATTGTTACAACGATCGGCTCAGCAGAAACATATAAGAGGGTGCTTGAGAATCCGGACATGATATCCAAAAAGGTATTGGAACGAGGGCTTGATTCAGGAACTGCGTTTGAGATACTCTCAATTGATATTGCGGATGTTGATGTAGGAGATAATATTGGCGCAATACTTCAGGCAAAACAGGCTGAGGCAGATAAACAGATAGCTCAGGCTAAGGCAGAAAGCCGCCGTGCTATGGCTGTTGCTTTGGAACAGGAAATGAAAGCAAAAGTTGTTGATATGCGCTCAAAGGTCATAGAAGCTGAAGCAGAGGTTCCAAAGGCAATGGCAGACGCTTTCAGAAAAGGAAATCTTGGTATTATGGACTACTACAAGATGAAGAATATTCAGGCAGATACCGGGATGAGAGATTCAATTGCAGATGGCACAAAGGAAACAAAATCCAAAAAAGAATAAGGTGATAACATGGGCTCAGCAATCAAGATACTATTCTTTTTAATATTCTTTGGCGTATGGATTGTCAAGATCGCAAAGAAATTCTCTGAGATGAAAAATAAGCAGAGTCAAGCATCTTATAGTCCTCAAAGAAAGGAAGAAATTCCTCAACCTGCTGACTCCTTTCCGGAACTTGAGTTTGAGAAAGAGCAGGAAACTCATCAAGCATCCAAAGAGCCTGTTTATGAAGCAGAGCAGGACGCAGTTAGAGGATTTCTCAAGGAACTCAATCTTGTAAAAGAAGAGGAATCTCAGGAATCCATTAATAGGCTGTTTGAACAGGCACCTGAAGAGGAGTATATTCAACCTGAACTTGTTGAAGATGAGGTTAAAGAAATTCCTGAAGAAGAATTTAAAAAGCCCCAAGTTGCTTTAGTGAACGGCTCTTGGAAGTCGGAAGAGGTCATATCCACACTGTCAATTGGAGTATCTGACGCTAGAATGGGAATTGTAATGTCAGAGATTCTTGGAAAACCGATTGCGCTTAGATAAAGCGAGCGGTGGGCCCACAAGGATTTGAACCTTGGACCGACGGATTATGAGTCCGGTGCTCTAACCAGGCTGAGCTATGGGCCCTGTTCAGTTTAAAACAGAACAACGTGTATTATACAAAATTTTAGATTGATGGCAAGAAATTTTCTAATTCCTAAACAACCATAAGCTTGCCTGTTGCTTCAGCAATAAGCAAGTCTGACTCATCCTGTATTTTTGCTTTTGCAAATACAATCTTGTGGGTTTTTTTCAAGATTTCGCCTGTTAAAAGATACTCTCTGCCTACATAAGCCGGATTTTTAAATCTCACATTGATTTCAGCTGTAAGACAATCAATTCCGAGTTCAAAAGCCAGCTTCCCCATTGCCTCATCCAGAAGAGTGCTTATAATACCGCCATGCACTATGTTTGCATAACCTTGAAGAGAACTGCGGGGGACAAACTCTGCCTGAATCTTATTATCTAAAACTTTGAAATCAATCTTTAATCCATCTGGATTTTTCTTGCCGCATACAAAACACTTATGATTATCCTCAAGCTTCATAATTTAATCCCTCCAAATTTTACACTTTAGAACTTATTCTGATATAATACAGTTTATTTAGAAGATATTAAAATGAAAATTGAAGTAGCAAACCATTCTGGATTCTGTTTTGGCGTAAAAAGAGCCATTAAAATAGTTGAACAGACCCTTAAGAAAGAAAAGAATATTTACTGCATGGGCCCCATAATTCATAACCCGCAGGTAGTAAAGAATCTCACGGCTAGAGGGCTAAAAATAGTTAAAGATATCTCAATCATAAAAGAGGGGATTTTAGTCATCCCTGCACATGGGCTTGAACCAGAACTGATTAAAAAAGCCTATAAAAAAGGTCTGAAAATTATTGACGCTACATGTCCGTTAGTCAGGAAGGCGCAGAAATATGCTGAACAGCTAAAGAAAGATAAATACCATATCGTCATTATAGGCGATAAAAATCATGCTGAAACAAAAGGCATCGTAGGCTTCTGTGGAACTAACTTTCAGGTTGTTGAGAACAAAGCTGAAATTGATATTAAAAGACTCGAGATGGAGAAAAAAATCGGTATAGTTTCGCAGACAACTCAGGGTATATGGAACCTTAGAGAAATATCTTTAGCTGTGCTTCCCTACTCCAATGAGTTAAGAATATACAATACAATATGTGAAACCACCATAAGAAAACAAAACGCTGCCAAGAAGCTGGCAAAACGCTCTGATATAATGATAGTGATTGGAGGCTATAACAGCGCAAACACAAAACGATTAGTTGAAGTCAGCAAAGAAACAGGTGTAAAAACCTATCACATAGAAACAGCTCAGGATATAAACTTTATATGGCTGAAGGACAAGGAGAAGATTGGAATAAGCGCTGGAGCATCAACATCACCTGAGAGTATAAAGGAAGTAGTTACTATTATAAAAACCAGGATTAAGACGCTTCGCTCTAAGGATTAAGTTTATAATGAAAAACTTATTGGATATTCAAAATCTAAAGACCTATTTTTATCTGGAAGAACAAGTACTTAAAGCTGTTGATGATGTAAGCTTTTCTATTCGGCCCAAAGAGATTATAGCGATTGTTGGTGAGAGTGGATGCGGCAAGAGTACAGCTGCTCTCTCAATACTAAAGCTCATCTCTCCCCCAGGAAAGATTGTAGGAGGAAAGATAAATTTCAATGATACAGATCTTCTGAAATTAGGGAATAAGCAATTGAGAAAAATAAGAGGGAATAATATATCCATGATATTTCAAGAACCTCTATCATGCCTTAATCCAACTCTTACTATTGGAAATCAAATTCTGGAAGCTATCTTTACACACAAATCTACTTCAAAGGCTCAGGCATACAGAGACACAATTGATATCTTGAAAACTGTTGGGCTCCAGGATCAGCAAAGAATATTTAACACATACCCGCATCAACTCAGTGGAGGCATGCAGCAAAGAGTAATGATTGCTATGGCTCTAATTACAAAGCCGCAGCTCTTAATTGCAGACGAACCGACAACTGCTCTGGATGTTACTATTCAGGCACAAATACTTTCTCTGCTAAAAACTCTGCAGAAGAAACTCAATATGTCAATTTTATTAATAACTCATGATTTGAGCATAGTGGCTCAAGTTGCTCAGCGTGTTATAGTAATGTATGGGGGAGAAATTGTAGAAGAGGCAGATGCAAAACAAGTTTTTGCCGGTCCGCTACATCCTTATACAGAAGCTCTTCTAAAGTCTGTGCCAAACTTAAAAAAAGAAAAAGGCAAACTGGAAGTTATTCCGGGCTCTGTGCCAAATCCGGCAGAATTTCCAACAGGTTGCAGGTTTCATCCAAGATGCAGGGAAGCCGCTAGAATATGCAAAAAAGTCAAACCCGGATTGTTTGAAGTAGGAAAACAGCATCTAGTCAGATGTTTAAAGAGATAAAAATGAAACAAGAAATTTTAGTTATAAAGAATGTGGAAAAACATTTCTCGCGGAAAACAAGTATTTGGGCTAAGCATTCATATACAGTAAAAGCTGTTGATGGTGTGAGTCTACATATTGAGCGAGGAGAAATACTTGGACTTGTTGGAGAAAGCGGGTGTGGTAAAAGCACTGTTGGCAAGCTGATAACAGGCCTTATTCCGCCTGATAAAGGAACGATAGATTATTTTGGGGATAAAAGCGTTAACCCGCAATTGATATTTCAGGATCCTGTAAACTCTCTAAATCCTAGAATGAACATAAACCAAACACTTCGTGAGCCGTTAGTAATAAACAGATCATTAAGTAAAAAGAATATATTACCAGAAATCAAAAGACTATTAGAAATGGTTGGATTAGACATAAAAATATTAGATAAATATCCACATCAACTAAGCGGAGGACAGAAACAGCGTGTCGGCATAGCCAGAGCCTTAGCGGTAAACTCTGAGCTTGTAATCGCTGACGAGCCAACTTCATCTCTGGATGTCTCAATACAGGCACAAATACTAAATCTGCTGAGTCAACTACAGTCTGACTTCAGCATTTCTATGCTCTTTATTTCACATGACTTAAACATAATCAAGTACATAAGCCATCGTGTGTGCGTAATGTATCTTGGTAAAATAGTAGAACAAGGTCCGTGCAATGAAATATTCAAAAACCCGCTACATCCTTATACAAATACTTTGCTTCGTGGGGTACCCGCAGAGGAAACCTCCAGTTTTTCATTGCCCTCTTCAGGATGCAGTTTTTATCCAAGATGCAAAATTGCCAAAAATAATAGGTGTAAAAGTCAAGTTCCTGAGTTAAAGCAGATAGGTAAAGAGCATCATCTTGCCTGTCACGTGATGTATGAAATTTTTTCATATACCAGAAAGGTTGAAAATGTTAGAAAATAGACTAAGTAAACAATCAAATCTGATCAAAAAAATAAAAAACGGAGATACGCCTAATCTATTCTTAATTTTTGGCGGAGAGAGTTATCTGGTAGAGGACACTGCTAAGAAGATTATCAATATAGTCTTACCTGGGGATAAAAAAGAGTTCGGACTGGAGATAATACATGCCAACGACACAGATATAAAGAGCATTATGTCTGCAATAAAAACTCCTTCTTTGCTTGGGCTTAAACTGGTTGTATGGATTAAAGATTGTGAAAATCTACTCGGGAAAAATTCTGAAGGATTTGATGAAATTATAGAACATAGCATACCTGCTAATACCTATGTAATTTTAACTGCTGAACAAGCGGATAAAAAGGTTGGAGAAGTAATTGAATTTTCCTCTTTCAAGGAAAACAAAAAATCAGACAGAAACCAACTATATGAATTTGCACAGCTAAAACTAAAGAAGAGCGGTAAACAGCTCTCTCCAATTGCCTTTGAATATCTGATATCTTTCACCGGAGTAAATCTCAGGCAAATAATAAATGAACTCGACAAATTAGAGCTTTATTGCAATGGCAGAGATAAGATTACAGAGGAGGATATAAATATACTTGTCCCTGAATCAATAGAACATGCGCCGTTTGCTATGTCTGACGCAGTTGCGGAGAAAAACCTTCCAAGAGCCTTAAAACTTCTTGAGGAATTCTCTCGTACTCAAAACACTGGCTATAGTATTGTGCCTATGCTGACAAAAAGAATCAGGTTGTTATTGCAGATTAAGATACTTATTGAAAAAGAAGACATTCCTCTAGATATAGTCAAAAAAGGATATTATGATCAGAAAACATATAGCTCTGCTTCCAAGAAACTCTCAGGACAGCATCCTTATCTAATATTCAGAATAGCCCAACAAAGTCTAAAATTTCAAAAAGAAGAGCTAATAGCAGATATTAAGAAATTGTTTGAAACAGAGGTGTCTATAAAAACAGGTAAAGTTCCCCAAAAACTGGCATTAGAGCTGCTTATTGCTAAGATTTGCACGGTGATTTCGTGAAGCATATATTTATGAAAACCTTGAAACTACTGTTGGCTTTTGTCCTGATGGGATTGATTTTGTCGAACTGTTCTTCTGGTAAAGACTGGCGCACCGCCAGTCGCGAACCTGCGGGGATCGCACCCGACCCTTCCGTGACAAATGAAGCGGTTCTTCATGTCTACGGTGCCAAGGCCTGGGGCTGGCGTGGCTGGTTTGCCATTCACACATGGATCGCAGCCAAGCGGACCGGCGAAGCCTCTTACACGGTGTATGACGTGGTCGGTTGGCGCGGTTATCACGGACAGCCGGTCCTGAGGATTACCCAGGACGTCCCCGACCGCTACTGGTACGGCGAGAAACCCTGGATTCTCAAAGAGCATAGAGGAACGGGAGTAAACGAACTGATTGATGCCGTCGACAAGGCTGCCCATGCTTACCCATGGAAAACAACATACAAAGCATTTCCAGGTCCAAACAGCAATACCTTCACCGCCTGGATCGCCAAGCTGGTGCCGGAACTGGAGCTAGACCTCCCATTTTCTGCCATCGGCAGCGGTTACGGATCCAAAAAACTATAGAGCTTACATGCGCTTTTCTTGACACGAATTTTTTTTTATGATAAAAAACCATACGCTATAAATTAGACACAAAAATCAAGGAGACAGAAATGCAATTTGATAAAAAAGATACTCTCTCAATAAATACAATAAAAATGCTCTCAGTAGATGCTGTACAAAAAGCCAATTCAGGGCACCCTGGGCTTCCAATGGGAGTTGCGGATTATGCATATGTAGTCTGGACCAGATTTTTAAGATACAACCCTAAGGATATTACGTGGATAAATAGAGATAGATTTGTTCTTTCCGGTGGACATGGTTCAATGCTTCTTTACTCATTGCTTCATTTGAGCGGGTTTGACTTATCACTTGAAGAACTTAAAAACTTCAGACAGTGGGATAGTAAGACTCCGGGACATCCTGAATATGGGATGACACCAGGAGTTGAGACAACAACCGGTCCTCTTGGGCAGGGATTTACAAATGGGGTTGGTATGGCAATATCAGCAAAAATCTTTGAAAACAGGTTTAATACAGACCATATTAAACCCTTTGACTCCTATATTTACGGCATAGTAACCGATGGGGATCTAATGGAAGGTATTAGTGCAGAGGCAGCGTCTTTTGCAGGACATCTTGGGCTTGGAAATATTATATACTTCTATGATGATAATCACATTACTATTGAAGGAGATACTTCTCTTACTTTTAGTGAAGATGTAGGGAAACGCTTTGAAGCATATGACTGGCAAGTAATAAAAATTGACCCGTATAATCTTCTGGAAATTGCAAAAGCGATTGAATCAGCTCAAAAAGAAAAAAACAAGCCAACATTAATTATAGGCAGAACCAATATAGCAAAAGGATCTCCTAATAAGCAGGACTCAGCATCTGCACACGGCGAGCCTTTAGGAGAAGAAGAAGTAAAACTGACAAAGCAAAACCTGGGCTGGCCTCTTGAACCTGCTTTTTATATACCAGAAGAAACAAAGGAAATCTTTAAAAAATGTAATGAGAAAAAACTTTTAATCTATAAAGACTGGGAGAACAAGCTGGGAGAATATAAAACAAAATACCCACAAAAAGCAGAGATCTTGAACAACTGGCTGAATAAAGAAATCCCGGAAAACATAGCAGATGCTTTACCCAGCTTTGAAAACAAACCTGTTGCCACACGAAATGCTGCTGGTGAAGTAATGCAGGCTATTGCAGAAAAAGTTCCTTTTCTTATCGGCGGTTCAGCAGATCTTGCTCCATCTACAAAGACAATCCTAAAAAAATACGAATCTATAAACAGAGGGGAATTCAGTGGACGTAACATGCATTTTGGTATAAGGGAACACTGCATGGGCGGAGTATTGAATGGCATGGCCCTTTTTGGGGGCATTATTCCATACGGCTCTACCTTCTTTGTGTTTTCAGACTATATGAGACCTTCTATACGGCTTGCAGCTATTATGAAGCAGCAGGTAATCTATGTTTTTACACATGACAGCATTTTTGTTGGAGAAGACGGTCCAACTCATGAACCCGTTGAGCAAGCAGCTTCACTTCGTTTGATACCAAACTTAACAGTAATAAGGCCATCTGACGCCTCTGAAACACCTGCTGCATGGATAGAGGCTCTTAAAAACAAAAATGGGCCAACTGTAATTCTCCTAACAAGACAAAAAGTTCCTGTAATTGACAGGAATAAATATCCATCAGCAAAAAACCTTTCGAAAGGGGCGTATGTGTTAATAGATAGCAAGTCCGGAGTACCAGAACTTGTTATTATTGCCTCTGGCTCTGAAGTCAGTATTTGTATGGAAGCAACAGAGCGACTGAATAAAGAAGGACATAACGTAAGACTTGTGAATATACCAAGTGTGGAAATATTTGAAGCACAGTCTGGATCATATATTGAAAAAGTTCTCCCATCATTATGCAGGCAGAGATTAGTAGTTGAAGCTGGCTCAACTGCAGGATGGTACAAATATGCAGGATTAGATGGAAAAGTGCTTGGAATTGATGAATTTGGAGCTTCTGCCCCGTATGAAATATTAGCAGAAAAGTTCGGGTTTACTGCTGACAATGTATATAAGAAAGCGTTGGAAATAATAGAGAAATAGGAGGATTTTAAATGAGTAGTAAGGTAATTGGAAATGCTGTTATAGGGCAATCAGGCGGGCCAACATGCGTTATTAATCAGAGCTTGGTCGGCGCAATAATAGAAGCGGGTAAACATCCGGAAATTCAAAAATTTTATGGTGCATGGCATGGCATAAAAGGAATACTTGATGAGAATTTTATTGATTTAGGAGCACAGAACTCCTCAGTTCTTGAAAAAGTAGCTAACACACCATCTGCTGCACTTGGCTCTGTAAGAAAAAAACCTACTGAAGAAGAATGCGAAAAAATATTTAAGATATTCAAGAAGAATAATATTAGATATTTCTTTTATATTGGAGGCAATGATTCAGCAGAAACAGCAGATATTATAAATCAACTTGCAAACAAGTCAGGCTATGATTTAACGTCTTACCATATACCAAAGACTATTGATAATGACCTGCTCGTTACTGACCACTGCCCAGGTTATGGTTCTGCGGCAAAATTTGTTGCAATGGCAATAATGGGTGATAATCTTGATAATGGGGCTATACCCGGAATTAAAGTTAATATTATTATGGGAAGACATGCAGGGTTTTTAACTGCTGCTTCTGCTCTTGGCAGACAGCATAAAAACGATGGTCCCCATCTGATTTATGTGCCTGAAATTCCATTTTCAAAGGAGAAGTTCATACAAGATGTTAAAGATGTTTATAACAAACTGGGAAGATGTCAGGTAGCGGTCTCTGAAGGAATAAGTGATGAAAAAGGCAACCCGATTTTTCAATCCGGAGTTAAGGATGCCCATGGAAATGTACAACTGAGCGGCTCCGGAGGACTTGGAGATATGCTGATAGAACTTATTAAACAAAATATTCCAGGCAAGCTCAGAGCAAGAGCTGATACATTTGGCTATTTACAAAGATGCTTTCCCGGTATTGTTTCTGAAAAGGATGCAGAAGAAGCAAGACGTGTTGGAGAATTTGCAGTAAAGAGTGCTGTGGAAAGCGATCTCAAAGATGGAAGTGTTGCAATAAAAGCAACAGGGCTTTTCATAACCCCTCTTCATTCTGTTGCTAAAAATACACGAGGCATGCCCAGAAACTATATGAACGAGAAAGGTAACAATGTAACAGAAAAGTTTATTGCGTATGCAAAACCTTTAGTAGGCAAATTACCTGAAATTGGAAGATTAAAAATATAGATGAAAGCAATCACCATATTTGCAATATTTTTCCTGTTTTCCTCTTTCTCATGTTCTTATTCTCAATCAGACACAGAGCTTTTTCAGCTCTCGGATACAAATAGGAAAAAGGCTGAGAAGTACTTCATTCTTGCAGAAAAACACGTTGATAGTAAAGAAATTAAAAAAGCTGTCAAACACTATAAACTTGCCATCAAATGTAATCCTGTGTATGTGGAAGCTTATTATAATCTGGGAAGAATATATGATAAACAGAATAAACTGGAGAAGGCAATATCTCAATACGCGCTTGCTATTAAGTATAATCCCAAATATACCAATGCTTATAGTTGTTTAATGTCTATTTATAAAAAACTTGAGCAAATCGAAGAAATGGCAAAGCATTATAAATTTGCCATTTCTTATGACCCTAAATATAGTTGGGCATATTTTAATCTCGCTGGACTCTATTTTGATATAAATAATACTCCAGATGCCATAAAAAATCTAAAGCTCGCCATAAAGCATAGTCCTCAATATTCTGACAGTTACAACAATCTTGGAGCTATTTATTGGAAACAGGGTAAATTAGAGAAAGCTGAAGAGCAATATAAACTCGCTATTGAGCATGATCCTAAGCATGTTGCTTCTTATAATAATTTAGGTGCCGTATATCTACAGGAAGATAAGCTGGCACAAGCTGAGGAACAATTAAAACTTGCTATAAAATACGACCCGAAATTCTACTATGCGTATTACAATCTGGGACTGGTTTATCTAAAACAGGCAAAACCGGAACAAGCCATAGCTCAAATGAAATTTGCTGTCAGTAATAATCCCAAACTATCTGATCCTTCTAACAATAGCGGCATAGCCTATTATCAAAGAGAGTGGAGAAACTAAAGAATGAGGAGGGCATAAAATTGGGTTTAGGTGTAGTAGAAAAAATTATAAAAGCACACCTTTTAAAAGGGAATCCGATTCATGGAGAGGAAATCACTTTAAAAATAGATCAGACCCTTACACAAGACGCTACAGGAACAATGGCCTACCTGCAGTTTGAAGCTCTTGGAATTCAAAAGATAAAAACAGAGCTATCTGTCAGTTATGTTGATCATAATACTATTCAAGATAGTTTTGAGAATGCTGATGACCACCGCTATCTTCAAACTGCTGCCTGTAAGTATGGATCTTTTTTTTCTAGAGCGGGAAATGGAATATGCCATCAGGTGCATCTGGAAAGATTTGCTGAGCCTGGGAAAACCCTGCTTGGCTCAGATTCCCATACTCCGACAGCAGGAGGCATGGGAATGCTCGCTATCGGAGCAGGTGGATTGGACGTGGCTGTGGCAATGGGAACATGCGAATATACCCTGCGTTATCCCAGAATCATCCGCATTAATCTGGAAGGCAAATTAAATCCATGGATAAACGCAAAGGATATAATACTTACAATTTTAAAGATGTTTGGCACCAAAGGAAACGTTGGAACTATAATAGAATATGGAGGTAGTGGACTTGAAAGCTTAGACGTCCCTGAAAGGGCAACCATAACCAATATGGGTGCGGAACTTGGCGTGACAACATCAGTCTTTCCCAGCGACTTTCTTACAAAAAAATTTCTTGCAGCTGAGAATAGAGAAAGTGTGTGGAAAGAATTAAAGGCAGACTCAGATGCTAAGTATGAAAAAGCAATAAACATTAATCTTGCTGAAATTGAACCCATGCTTGCATGTCCTCATAGCCCGGGAAATGTTGTTCCCGTAAGAGAACTAGCTGGGAAAAGAGTAGATCAAGTAATCATTGGCAGCTGTACTAATTCTTCCTACAGTGACCTTAAGACAGCTGCTCATATAGTCAAAGGACATAAAATTCCGCAGGACGTAAGCTTTGTAGTTGCCCCGGGTTCAAGGCAGGTATTAAAAATGCTAACAGATGACGGTAGTCTTTCCACATTGATTGATGCAGGTGCTAGGATTACAGAATGTGTATGTGGATTCTGTATTGGGAACAGCCACGCTCCAGCCACAGGAGCAGTAAGCATCAGAACCAGTAATAGAAATTTCAAGGGTCGCTCGGGAACTCAATCTGCTTCTGTTTACCTATCAAGTCCCCAAACAGCTGCTGCATGTGCCCTGTCCGGGGTAATCACTGACCCACGTAATCTTAAGGAACCGGTTTTCCCATCTTTTGCCCTACCAAAGAAATTTCATATAGATGACACTATGATCATCCATCCGGCACCTGAGGGCAAAAAAACAAAGATACATAAAGGCCCGAATATTGGAGAGCCTCCCAAAAACAAACCTTTGTCTGAAAATATCAATGCCAAAATTGCAATTAAAGTAGGAGATGAAATTACTACTGATCACATAATGCCTGCAGGATCAAGATTGAAATATCGCTCCAATATTGGAAAATACTCTCAATTTGTATTTGAAGGGATTGATCCATCTTTCACGAACCGATGTAAGGACAATAAATTAGATGCTTATAGTAATATTATTGTGGCTGGACTGAGTTATGGACAGGGTTCAAGCCGCGAGCATGCAGCTATGTGTCCAATGTATCTAGGAGTAAAAGCTGTTATTGCAAAATCTATAGAAAGAATCCACAGAACCAATTTAATAAACTTTGGTATCCTGCCTCTTATCTTCATAAAACCCAATGAATATCAGCATCTAAATGCAGGAGATATTGTGGAAATTCGGGCGGTAGGGAAAACAATCACAAAAAATGCGAAACTAGTTTTGAAAAACAAAACTAAGAATGTTGATATTGAGTTAAAATATGATTTTACCGAAAAGGAAAAACAGATAATAGTGGCAGGAGGTTTATTAAATTATATAAAAAGAAAGGACAAATAATAATGGACAATCTAATCAGAATGCAAGATGGGCGGCTATCTGTGCCTAATGAGCCCATTATTCCCTTTATTGAAGGAGATGGAACTGGTCCTGATATCTGGCGAGCTTCGGTAAGAGTATTTAACGCTGCGGTTGAGGAGGCGTATGAAGGCAAGAGAAAAATTGTATGGAAAGAAATATTTGCAGGAGAAAA
This sequence comes from bacterium, assembly GCA_043824255.1. Lineage (GTDB taxonomy): Bacteria > JAHJDO01 > JAHJDO01 > JAHJDO01 > JAHJDO01 > JAHJDO01. The sequence goes on along the minus strand of JBDRTG010000034.1, from coordinate 5,828 downwards.
AGCATATAAAAAAACAAAAGAATGGCTACCTGAACAAACAGTTAATGCTTTCAAGAAATATCTGGTAGGAATAAAAGGGCCTTTAACAACACCTGTTGGCGGCGGCTTCAGAAGTCTAAATGTAACTCTTAGAAAATTATTGGATCTATACGTTTGTCTGCGGCCGGTAAAATGGCTTGAAGGTGTCCCAAGTCCCGTTAAATACCCGGAAAAGGTTGATGTTACTGTTTTTCGGGAAAACACTGAAGATGTCTATGCAGGCCTAGAACTACAAGCATATTCAGAAGATGTAAAGAAGCTTATCAGCTTTTGCAAAGATTCTTTTGGATGGCACATTAGGGAAGACTCTGGCATAGGCCTGAAACCCATAAGTGAGACTGGAAGTAAAAGATTAATAAGAGCAGCAATAAAGCATGCTATAAAGAATAAAAGAAAAAGCGTAACTCTTGTTCATAAAGGCAATATTCAGAAATATACAGAGGGTGCATTTAGAAACTGGGGATATGAGCTGGCAAAAGATGAGTTTTCAGAAGAAGTTATATCATGGAGCGAATGTCAAGGAATCGTTCCTCAGGGAAAAATCTTAATAAAAGATACTATTGCTGATATTTTCTTACAGCAAATATTAACAAGAACAGACGAATTCGATGTAATAGCTACAATGAATCTCAATGGAGATTACATTTCAGACGCGATAGCTGCACAGGTAGGAGGCATCGGAATATCACCCGGCGGAAATATCAACTATGAAACCGGTCATGCAATATTTGAGGCAACTCACGGCACAGCGCCTAAATACAAAGATATGGATAAAGTAAACCCCGGCTCATTGATATTGTCTGGGGAGATGATGTTTAGATATATTGGATGGAAGGAGGCTGCAGATCTTATTACTAAAGGAATAAGTAATGCAATCTTAAGCAAAAAAGTTACATATGATTTTGAAAGATTGATGAATGGAGCAAAGCTTCTTAAATGCTCTGAGTTTGGAGATGAAGTCATAAAGAACATGGCAGAATAGCTAATATGACTAAAGACCTTAACAATATTTCTCCAATAGTAAATTCTGCAGGAAAAACCAGTTTTCTTCCTGGATTTGTTGAAAAAAACAAAAAAACACAGGTTTGTTCTGACCATGATCTCCATTTTGTTGCATCAGGAAGAGGAACATTAGTTGTAGATGATGCCGAATATCACCTTGAAAAAGGGGATGTGCTTCTTGTGTATCCTGGGGAAAATTTCAATATATATACAGAAGGAGATGAAAATTTTGCCCGTTACTACATCCACTTTGATTTTTACAATACAAACAAGTTGAGGAAGAAAACACCTATACTAAAAAACAATCAAATATGGCCTCGTATTGTCCACCTAAAAGCAGACATTGAAGCAAGAACAATTTGCTCCGCAATTATCTATCACATTCGTAGCCAATCAGATGCATCTTCTATCATAACAAGTGGAGAGTTAAAAGCTCTATTGGGGCTTATTCTAAATGCTTATCTAAATACAAGAGATGCACTTCAATTTAGAAGAATAAAAAGTTATAAAAATATAATCAAAGCAGAAAAATTCATACGAGCTAACTATCAAAAGGATATAACCCTGAAAGACATAGCCAGAGAAGCAAATTTAAGCGAAACATACTTCGGTAATATTTTTAAGAAAATCACAGGTAAATCCCCTATTGATTACCTTACCAGTACAAGAATTAACCAAGCAAAGCGCCTGCTTATTGAAACAGATTATAACATTTCCGAAATTTCTTCTCTTATTGGATATGAAGACTCTCATTATTTTAGCTACATATTCAAGCAAAAAGAAGGAATTACTCCATCTGAATTTCTGGCTTCTCTCTCTGAAACAGTATAGCCACAGTGAAAAATCCAACAAAAAAGTGATTTATTCTAAAGACATCTGTATTCTTTAGTGTTAGAGTTTAGTAGCAGTTTATAAAAACTAACATAAGGAGGCTACAGATGAAATTTTCTTTTATGAGTTTTTCGTGTCCTGAACTTAATCTGGACGAAATGGTAGCAGTTGCCAAAAAATATGGTTACAATGGCATTGAACCCCGGATCAGCTCTAACCATAGGCATAAAATTGAGTTTGATTCATCCCAATCTTTCCGTAAGGAATGCAAAGAAAAGTCGAAAGAAAGTGGTATTGCTTTTTCCTGCATTGCAACATCCTGCATCTATGCTAATCCTACAACCAATGAGGATATGATTAGTGATACACATAAATCAATTGATCTGGCAGCTGATGTTGGCGCTCCTGTAATCAGGGTATTTGGTGGTGTGATTCCGGAAGGAACCACCAGAGAAGAAGCAATTGATCTTCTGGTTAAATCCATGCAATCTGTTGCCGATCATGCTGCAGAAAGGAATATAACTGTGTGTCTGGAAACTCACGACCACTGGTGTAATCCCAAGCATCTCGCAGAAGTGATGAAGAGGGTAAATCACCCAGCAATTGCTGTTAACTGGGATATCATGCATCCAGTCCGTGTAGAAAAAGCAACAATAGATGAAGCATTTCAGGTACTTAAATTATGGATTAAGCATGTCCACTTTCATGATGGAGTCACAAAGAAAGATGGCAAGTTGGTCATGGTACCGATTGGCGAAGGAGATATTGACCATAAACGAGTAGTGCAGCTTTTAAAAGACAGCAATTACAGTGGTTTTCTGAGCGGTGAATGGATTAGGTGGGAACCTTATGAAATACATCTGCCGCGTGAATTAGTAACGATGAAAAAATACGAACGTCAGTAAACGATACTGGAAAATCTTTAAAGGACTGGATGAAGTGGCTCATATTTTCCCTGAAAAAGATTAAAAAATGCAAAATAAGAGAGAAAGTGAAACTATGTTAAGTAGAACAAGACGAACATGGAGAAGAATGTGTGCTTTTAACTATGATTTTCTGTGCGTGTTTAAAAACCTTCACATAATGCTTTCCCAGCTTTTTAATGTAGTATTTCATATTCTCAAAAACCCTCGAGGGTCGCAATCAACTATTCGCGGTCAAGAGCCGCACGAGAACAAATACGCCTGTAGCAGGCCTTATTCACGTTATCGAGCTTTACGGCTTGAGCCTTATGCTCAAAAAGAGTCTCAGGGTCACTGCTGCAGGTGTAATCCTAGAGAGTATGAAATATTTTCATTATTAAGCCGCCCTTTCTGTTTTTTCTTTATCTTTATTAATAAAGTCTTTATTAAAAGCGATATTGTTTTTAGCCATAGCCCAGCTCCAGACAAGAAGCTTTCTGGCAATAGCGTAAGCAGCCTTTTTCTTGCCGGCTTTCCTGCTAATTTTATTAAATACTTTTCTAATAAACTCGCTATGTTTAATAGCAACCCAAGCGGATTGCTGAAGAGCCCATCTAAGATTGGAAGGTCCTTGTTTATTAATACCGCCATGCCTGCAGGAATTACCGCTTTGAAAGACTCTGGGAGTGAGACCTGCAAAAGAGGCGATTTGTCCAGCAGTTTGAAATCTGGAGAAATCGCCGATCTCTGCGATAATAGTATAAGCAACTACATCACCAATACCTGGGATTGTTTGAAGGAGTTTCATAAGAGATTGATAACCTGCTTTATTAATAAGATCAAGAATTTGTCTTTCAATATCAGATACATCTCTTTCAAGAGAAATTATTTGATCAGTAAGCTGTCTAAGCTGAAATTTATGGATATCAGAAGTTTTATTTTCAAAGCCTCTGATCCAGCGGAGAGCATGATGAGCGTCAAGAGTTCTTGGCCCAGGAAGGTTCTCTTTGAGAGTAATACGCCTGAATCTATTTTTAGAGCAAGCGAGAGAACGGGCAGTTTGATGACGATGGCGAGTAAGTTCTCTGATAGGTCTGAGGTTGTTATCAGGGACAAAGACAGAGAGCTTACTATTATGAGTAATTTCATTGGAAGCAAGAAGTCTTGCAATAAGTCTGGCATCTCTGGAGTCGGTCTTAGGGTCCCTGCCTGCATAACGTCTGACTTCAACAGCATTCAAGAGATAGATATCAGAGGCAAGAGGGCTGACCAGATCCCAAAACCAGTGGTAGAAACCAACCGCCTCAACAGCAACTGTACATGGATGAGGAAGATCAGCAAAAAAGGCAGAGACTTTGTTAACGGACTTACAGTAAATTTTAGTAATCTTAGCTTCGTTGTAAGGGTCATTAGAAAGAGAATCAGTTATAGCAATAGTCATCGAATCCTTATGAAGATCCACACCAGCGTACGTAATTGTATCCATTCTTTTGCCTCCTGTTTTAAGGTTAAATTACCTGTTTATCGTTTTCGTTCTTCAATCCTAGCACAGAAAATACATGGTTTCATCTTTGTAGGGACATGTCAAATGGTAAAAATATTTTTATCTATTTATCATAAATGCTCCTTTCTATTCTCTGGTGAAAAACCTCTAAGGGTGTATTCATCTTTTCGCGATCACCGCCAGACTGAGAACTTATTCTCAGCCGCTTATAGGCGGGCCAGCATGAAAGTCCTATTCACGTCGTCTGAGCCGCATTCACGTTCTCGAGTTCATCCTGTGGTATCCACAGGAGACGTCACAAATCCTGGTCGTGGTCATCAGTACGACATATATCACCAGAGGTGGCTAGCAGGCTATAGCCAAGCCATTATGGAGCTTGGCTATGAGTCTGGCCTGCCTGGCCTTGTTAGCATTCTTAGTATGTCCAGTAGATCCTCCTCTTCTAAAAGCTTCTCTTGTTTGATGCATCTTCCAAAGCCATCTAATAAGTTTCTGAGCAATAGCAACTTTAGCTTTTCCTCTAATCTTAGTGGAGCTGAGAATACGATTGTACATAGCCCTATAGGCTGGGTCAGAACGAATCAAGGTATTAGCAGCCTCACACAATACCCATCTAAGAGTAGCGGAACCCGCTTTGGAAATATTGCTGCTAGAGACTTTTCCAGCGCTTTCTTCAGTTCTTTGGGTAAGTCCGGTATAGGAAGCAATAGCATCAGCAGAATAGAATCTCGGAAAGCCGGCTACTTCCGCAAGGATGATAGCTGCAGTGATATCAGCAATACCGGGAACAGTTTTAAGCAGCGCAATATCTTCCTTGAACTGTTCCATATCGCAAAATTCAAGAATACGACGTCTGATAACAATTCGTTGTCTTTCCAGATGCTCAATAGATTCAAGAAATTGAGAGAAAGAAAACAAAGCATTTGGAGAGAGCTTATCTCCACGAGCAAGGAGCCATTTCTGAGCGGAATCTCCGGTGATACTTCCGGGCCCAGGGAAATTATGCTGCATGAGAATCCAACGCATTTTGATTTTGATAGTAGACATCATATGAGTGATACTATGCCAATGTCTTCCAAGTCTTCTGAGTTCTCTAGTGGTTTTATCAGGGACAAAAGCCTGAGGGACTTCGTTCCTGAAAACAAGAAGAGAGATAAATTTAGCGTCGATTTTATCGGTTTTGGCATGCCTTTTGCCGGCTCTGTATCTAAGTTCAACAGCATCGGCAAGTATGAGTTTGTCAACTCTTGCTTCAAGGAGTTCCCAGAGCCATTCATACATACCAACCGATTCGATAGCGCAATGAACTGGTGCGGGAAGGAGGGAAAATAAATGAGTAATTTTATTAACGCATTTCGTAGACATAGATGTAACATTAGTCAGGTGCCCGCCACTATCTCTAACACCGATAGTGAGGCTGGCTTTGTGAAGGTCGATACCAACAGAGGTTTTTGGGGTCATTTTGTTTCTCCTTATAAATTAATGGTTAATTGGTTTAAAGGAACCACCCGCAGTGTAACACACCACTTAATGTCCCTACATTCTTTCAC
>JBDRTG010000033.1:0-18002 GCA_043824255.1 bacterium | reverse complement strand
ACGCTTTAATTCCCTTTGACTCGCCATGATTATGTCCCTTTCTGCCATAATACCCTCCTCTCAAATCGGGTATTATAGCTTCCTTAAAAGCGGACATTTCTATTTTGGCTAATTAGGACATTATCATTTTGGTATTACAGTTCTAAATCCCTTTGACTTTATTGCTTCTCCATTGCTATAATGCCTCAATGCTAAGTGAATAGAGCGTGTGGAAATTGGTTTTATGGAAAAGAGGATAGAGAGATTTATAAACATTGTTCAGGATTATCTTAGCAGCAATGCTGCCGTCAAACTTCAGAGATTTTTAAATAAGCTTCATACTGCTGACGTGGCTGATGTTATCAGTCACTTAGAAGCTGAAGAAGGGCAGAAAATACTGAATATGCTTAAGCCAGAGGTTACTGCTGAAGTCCTAAATGAAGTGGATTCCGTGTTAGCAAAAAAACTTGTTCAAGCTATGAGTCCCATGAAACTTTCAAAAATGCTTGATACAATGCCTCCTGACAATGCTGCCGATATCCTTCAGTATCTTCCAGAAGGAGAGCATCTAAAAGTTCTGGCCCAAATGACAGAAGAAGAAGCAGCAGAAGAAGTGGCAGAATTAATTCAATATGATAAGGATACTGCAGGTGGAATAATGACAACTGAATTTGTATCTTTTCAGGAGGATACTACAGTTGCCAGCGTATTAGAGCATCTGCGAAAAGATATGAACGCAGAAGCCGGTTATTATATATACACAACGGATAGAGAAGACCATCTTCGCGGAATAGTTACATTAAAAGAGTTAATCATGGCAAATCCTGATAAAAGATTAAAAAATGTGATGATTTCAGACATTATTAGTGTAAAGCCTGACAGTGATCAGGAATATGTTGCAAATCTAGTTGCAAAGTACGATCTTTTAGCTGTTCCTGTTACGGATGCTTCAAACAGGCTTCTGGGAATAATAACAGTTGATGATATTATTGACGTGATAAGAGAAGAGGCTACTGAGGATGCATATAAGTCTGTTGGGACAACAGAGGACGAACTTCTGACAAAGTCTGCTTTCAATGTTGCTAAGATACGTCTTCCATGGCTTATTACAACTCTTTTAGGGGAGTTAATATGTGTGCTTGTTGTAAGCAGATTTAAATTTGTTTTGGAACAAATTATAGCTCTGGCTTTTTTTATACCAATAATTGCTGCTATGGGAGGAAACATTGGGATTCAATCATCCACAATTGTAGTGAGAGGATTGGCAACAGGCATAATAAATACCAAAAAGATATGGAGAATGCTTTTCAGGGAGATAAAAATAGGCGCTATTATGGGGCTTGCATGCGGCGCAGTTGTAGGAGCTATCGGAGTGTTATGGCAAGGGCAGCTTGTTTTTGGACTTATTCTTTCTATTTCAATGTTTATGGCTATTATTGTGGCTGCAACTATAGGAGCAATTATACCGCTTGTATTTAATAAGTTTAACATTGACCCTGCTATTGCTACAGGCCCTTTTGTAACAACTGCTAATGATATTACCGGCATGCTCATATACTTCAGTTTGGCATTGGGATTAATGAAATATTTGGTTTAATTTAAGGGGAGAATTTAAAATGGGAATGACTATAACAGAGAAGATATTAGCTGCGCATGCAGAAAAGAAACAGGTTTCACCCGGGGAACTTATTGAGGCAGACCTTGATTTTATTCTGGGCAATGATATTACCGCTCCGATTGCAATCTCCGAATTTGAAGCTGTAGAAAAAGAAAAAGACAGGGAATTACAAGTTTTCGATAAAGAAAGAGTTGCTCTTGTGCCTGACCATTTTACCCCAAACAAGGATGTGAAATCAGCAGAGCAGTGTAAAATACTCAGGGATTTTTCAAAGAAAAAGACAATTAAATATTACTTTGAGATAGGGGAAATGGGTGTAGAGCATGCACTGCTTCCTGAGCGGGGACTTGTTCTTCCAGGGGATTGTATAATTGGGGCAGATTCACATACATGTACTTACGGAGCTTTGGGCGCATTTTCAACAGGAGTCGGAAGCACTGATCTTGCAGCAGCAATGATAAGAGGCAAAGCATGGTTTAAAGTTCCTGAAACCATAAAGTTTGTTTACAAAGGAATGCTTAATACGTGGGTTTGCGGTAAGGATCTTATTCTATATACGATAGGAGATATAGGGGTAGACGGAGCGCTTTATAAATCAATGGAGTTCTGCGGAGATGTTATATCAGGGTTAACTATGCCTGATAGATTTACAATGTGTAATATGGCGATAGAGGCTGGAGGAAAGAATGGCATTATCGAACCTGATGAGAAGACATTAAATTATATTAAGAATACTGCAAAAAGAGATTATAAAGTATATAAAAGCGATTCAGATGCCAAATATGCTGATATCAGGGAATATGATGTGTCGAAAATTAAACCTCAGGTATCGTTCCCTCATCTACCGTCAAACACAAAACCTGCAAGCGAGGCTGATAATATACAGATAGATCAGGTGGTTATAGGTTCGTGTACAAATGGAAGGCTACAGGACTTAGAAATTGCAGCAGGGATACTGAAAGGGCATAAGATACATCCGTATGTAAGGCTTATAATTCTTCCTGCAACTCAAAAGATATACGCGGATGCTATGAAAAAAGGGTTGTTTGATATATTTCTGGAGAGCGGAGGAGTTATAAGCACTCCTACCTGCGGACCGTGTCTTGGCGGGCATATGGGTGTGCTTGCAGAAGGAGAAAGATGTGTAAGCACAACGAACCGTAATTTTGTGGGAAGAATGGGGCACGTTAAGAGTGAAGTATATCTTGCAAGCCCTGCTGTTGCAGCCGCATCAGCAATTAAGGGAAGAATAACAGATCCGGAGGAGATAAAGATAAAATGAACTTTAAAGGAAAGACCTGGAAATACGGAGACAATGTAAATACAGATGAGATCATTCCTGCAAGATACCTTAATACTTCTGACCCAAAGGAACTGGCAGAACACTGCATGGAGGATATAGACGCTTCTTTTGCTAAGTGTGTTAAGAAAGGCGATATTATTGTTGCTCAGGAGAATTTTGGCTGCGGTTCATCAAGGGAGCATGCCCCGATATCAATAAAGACTTCAGGAGTTTCATGTATTATAGCAAATACGTTCGCAAGGATATTCTACCGTAATGCAATAAATATTGGCCTGCCAATTCTTGAATGTAAGGAAGCAGTCAAGGATGCAGATAAAGGAGATATCTTGGAAGTTGACTTATCAGCAGGCACTATATTAAATCTTACAAAGAACAAGTCATATAAATCCAGACCGTTTCCAAAATTTATTCAGGATCTGATATCTGCAGGTGGATTAATGAAATGGGTATCCAGGTCAATCCACTAAGAGAGTAGAAGTTTAGAATTTAAGGTAGATATGGGCAAAATAGTTCTCATTACAGGCGGGGCAAGGAGTGGGAAGAGCAGTTTTGCAGAGAAATTAGCATCAACACTTGGAAAGGATGTTCTTTTTCTGGCTACTGCAGAAGCCATGGATAAAGAAATGGCGGACAGAATCAAGAAACATAAATCAAAGAGAAGCAGCACATGGAAGACAGTTGAAGAGCCGATAAATATTAACATTTTAACCAAATTTAAAAACTTTGAAGGTGCTGTTATTCTGGATTGCATCACATTGTGGCTGTCTAATATGATACATAAATTCGGTATTGAAGGGGCAGAAGGCCGTATTCTTGGGGATGTTCGGACATTATTAAAAACAGTAAAAACTTCCAAATTTACACTTATTGTGGTGAGTAATGAGCTGGGAATGGGCATAGTTCCTGAAAATAGATTGGCACGTGAGTTTAGAGATATAGCAGGGAAATGCAATCAACTCATTGCACGCATAGCAGATGAAGTTTATTTTATGACTTCAGGCATAGAACTTAAGATTAAATGAATATTCTTCATATAAATACAGAATGTGGCTGGAGAGGTGGGGAAGTCCAGATGATGTATCTTATGAATGGCTTAAGAGACAGGAATCACGAAAATATTGTATCCGTTCAGCCAAATGGTGTGCTGGTAAGAAAGGTTATTAACAATAATTTCAGAGTGTGTCCTGTAGTAATGCGGGGAGAATTGGATTTTAAGGCTATTAGAAGTATCTGCAGAGTAATAACCGATGAACGAATAGATATTGTTCATGCGCATACATCTCATGCACACACAATTGGAGCAGTTGCTGCAAAGATAAAGAAGATTCCTTTTGTTGTCACGCGCAGGGTTGATTTTGGGGTTGCACGTAATGTTTTTTCAAACATAAAGTATAATTATCTCGTGAATAAGATAATTGCAATATCCAATGCTATTAAAAATATACTGATAAATGCAGGTGTTTCTCAGACCAAAATAAATGTTGTTTACAGTGGAATAGATATAGGAAAATTCGACAGTATAAGTGATACTCGGTATTTATGCGAAGAGTTTAATTTATCAGAAGATTCACCGATTATTGGTACAATCGCACATCTGACGGATCACAAGGGGCATAAATATCTACTTAATGCTGTTCCTGCGGTACTAAAAATATTTCCAAATGCGGTTTTTCTCATTATTGGCAAAGGGGAATTGGAAGAATCCTTGAAAAAACAGGTTAAGGAGTTAGATATTACAGGAAATGTAATCTTTACTGGGTTTCGGAAAGATATTGGTGAATTATTATCAATAATGGACCTTTTTGTTCTCCCTTCCCATCTTGAAGGATTATGCACTTCTCTTATGGATGCGATGCTAATGAAGCTACCGGTTGTTGCAACAACTGCCGGCGGAATACCAGAAGTTGTTGTAGACAAAGAAACAGGTATTCTTGCCCCACCTAAGAATCCAAAAGCACTGGCAGATGCTATTATACAGTTGTTACGCAATAAAGAGAAGGCAAAGGAAATGGGGGAGAGTGGACTGGAGCGAGTAAAAACAATGTTTAACGTGTCCAGAATGGTTGAGGGAACAGAGAAGGTATATATGAGGTTATATGAACATATCACGAAATAGAGTTAAGGAACTTGTTACTGCAGCCTTAAAAGAAGATATTGGAGAAGGGGATGTTACTACAGAAGCTTGTGCTTTTCAAAAGAGGAATGCTAAAGCTAAAATTATAGTAAAGCAGTGGGGAGTAATTGCCGGACTGGAAATAGCAAAGGCTGTATTTGAAACACTTGATAGTAAGATTAACTTCCAATTCCTAGTTAAAGATGGAACAGAGGTTAAGAAAGGGGATGTAATAGCTGAATTATCAGGACATGTAGTACCCATTTTGGCTGGAGAAAGAACAGCCCTCAACTTTTTAGGGAGGCTTTCGGGAATTGCAACATTAACAAGAAAGTATGTAGAAAAAGTCAAGTCCTATAAAGCAAAAATATTTGATACAAGAAAAACCACTCCCGGACTGCGTGATATAGAAAAATATGCAGTAAGCGTTGGTGGTGGGCAGAATCACAGAATGGGGCTTTATGATATGGTATTGATAAAAGATAATCATTTAATGATAGGGAGTAGAAATATAGGGGAACTTGTACAAGCCGTTAGAAGGAAAGTTTCTAAAAACGTAAGGATTGAGATAGAAGTAGAGAATTTATCGCAGGTTAGGGAAGCTCTTCAATCTCAAGTGGATATAATCATGCTGGACAATATGGATATACAGACTATTAAAAAGGCGGTTTCCTTAATTCAAAATTCCCCGAAGGACAAGCCTACGGGGCAGGCAAAATTAAAAATTAAAAACTTGCCAGAGATAGAGGTTTCAGGAGAGGTAAGCCTTAATAGTGTTGGGGAAATAGCAAAATGCGGAGTTGGGAGAATTTCTGTTGGCAATCTAACTCATTCTGCAAAAGCAATGGATATATCATTAAGAATTTTTAATTCTTAATTTTAAATTTTTAATTGGATATGGAATATGAAAGAGTTTTCTAAAGATACAATCAAAGCTGGTCTAGAGACTCAAATAATAGGGCAAAAAATATATGTTTATAATAAAACATCTTCCACGAATGATATAGCTTGGTCATTGGCTGAAAAGCACAATGCAGAAGGTGCTGTCATTCTAGCAGAAGGACAAACAAAGGGAAGAGGGAGATTAGGTCGAGTGTGGTTTTCTCTGCCACAAAAGTGCATTCTGTGCTCAATTATATTGAAATCAAATATGCTTTCAGAAAGACTAAATCTGCTCACTATTGGAGCATCTGTTGCTATTTCTAAGGCAATAAGGGATGTAACATTTCTACCTGCTTATATTAAGTGGCCAAATGATGTGGTAATAAGAGGGAAAAAAGTTTGTGGGATTCTTACAGAAAAAAGAAGAATGAAAACTGGTTTTATAGTAATAGGTTTTGGAATAAATGCGAATTTAGATAAACAGGATTTTCCACGTGATTTATATGGTAAAGCTACCTCGTTAAAAATGGAACGCGCTAAGGAAATATCACGAGTAGAGCTTGTACAGAAAGTGTTATTTGAAATAGAGAAGATGTACTTATATCTAAAAAAAGGGGAGGGGAGTCTGCTGTTTGATGAATGGAAAGAAATGTCTTCTATTATGGGAGAACAAGTTAGAGTGATTTTGCCGAATGAGGTTGCAGAAGGTCAAGCGCTTGGAATTGATCCTGACGGCGCGCTGATTCTTAGATTAGATTCCGGTATATCCAGACGCATTACAGAGGGAACAATTGAGTATGTTGTTTGCCGTTGATGTAGGAAACACAAGTATTAGTGCAGGTATATTTGCCAATGACCTGTTGATATCTAAAATCAGCATAAAAACAAAGATAAAGCAAGATGCTGAATATTATTTCAAGAAGCTGAATAATTTTCTAACTGAATCAAATCTTAAGAAAGATGAAATAACAGGTTTTGTAATATCTTCTGTTGTGCCGGATATAACAAAATTATTCGCAATGCTGTCTAAAGAACGCTTTAACATTATTCCGCTGGTAGTTGACTATAAGACAAAAACCGGATTAAAGATAACATATGCCGCACCTTCTCAGGTTGGGAGTGATAGAATAGTCAATGCTGTAGCTGCATATAATCTGTATGGAGCGCCTGCAATAGTTGTTGATTGCGGGACAGCCACTACATTTGATCTGGTATCTAAAGAACGTGAATACCTGGGAGGGGTAATATGCCCTGGCATAGGAATGTCTATAAATGCGCTTTACAGAGATACTGCCTTGCTGCCAAAGGTAAAGCTTGAGAAACCTAAATCAATTATTGGAAAGAACACTACTCAGAGCATACAAATAGGGATTGTGTACGGATTTAGTTCAATGATAGACGGCATAGTAGAAAGATTAAAGAAAGAATTTCTCACACCACCAAAGGTTATTGGTACAGGCGGCTGGTCATCGTTGATAAGTCAATATTCAAAAAGCATACAAAAAACAGACCCGGACCTTACTTTACAAGGTCTCAGGCTGATTTTTGATATGGGGAAATAATTGGTCTTTACTTGTAGCTAAGCCAACACTTGTGTACAATAATATTCAAAACAAAGAGCGTCTTATAACAATTGTTAGGGCTCATTAGCTATATTATTTATGGACAAGAAAATTAAGGTAGGAAGAAATGATCCATGTCCCTGTGGTAGCATTAAAAAATTTAAACAATGCTGTGAGGGCAAAATTGATTGGACACAATTGTTGCGTGAGAAGTCTGACCGCTGGAAAAGGCATTTATCTGTCCGAGGCAAGAACGAATTATTCCTTCAAAAAATTTTCGAAGCATTACAATTCGATAACGATAAGCCCCCTAAATCGTTATTAGATTTCAAGTCTGCATTTACACCAAAAGCTGTTAAGTTAATACATGAAGCTGTCATAGATTTATGGCCTCCAGATAGCGACATTGCTTCTATTTTGCAGTCATTTCAGAATGATGTATCGGGTTTATACGTTGGAGAATATTTAGTTGACAGTCTTATACGAGGAGTTACAAGACATTCACTTTATGCTGATAAAATTCTCTTGGTTGATCCTTTTGTTTATCCCCTTAGCGTAAGAGACCAATTTAATCCAATTTTAGAACCAGAACAGTATCGTACTCAAACCTTAAAGAACGTTGATATGTGGATGCGAATGAGTCCATGGATTGAAGCTGGTATGGTTGAGTTCATTCGCACGCCTGCGGACTTTGATAGAAAATTGAATTGGGACTCTATGATGAGACAGAAACAAAAGTTTGAAGACAATAAAGAATTGAAGATGCTTGCGAAAGAATTTGCCAAAGAAAAAGCTAAAGAATATATAGGAAGAGAAGGAGTGAGAATAAGGATTCTTTCAGCTCCTGATGATTATCTTCGTAGAATTTTTAGGAAGTTTAACTTGGGTAAAAAAGATAGTGATGAGGATGCTTTTATTTCATATGTTCATGATATGCGAAAAAAAGATCCCTACTACCTAGAACCTTTGGGGGGTGATAATAGAAAACGATCTGAATTACTCATATATTCCACTGGTACAAGTTATGACATAGCTAGGTTTACGGCCAACTTTTCGAATTCATATCTTATTACTGATATTCCATCCAAATGGAAAGAAATTGAATTAGACAGGCAGAACAGCGACATTGATCAGAGTGAGTGGTCTCCGCTAGCGAAGGCGTTTCAAAACCTTAATCTACGATACTTAAATAATGTTGAATTATCTCATGCCTTGTCACTACGCAAAGAAAACAGATTAAAAGGACTGAGAACTTTTTTGAGAAGGATATGGAGTGCTGCCTCTTCAGGTAATCCATTTGGTGAACATAATATTAAGCTTCTCGCTGATGAGCTTGAGGATAATGTTAATAAAGCAGAAAACGAGTGGAAACAAATTGATAGGGATTTAATGAAGTGGTTAGGAGGTGAAGCTGCGGCTGGCATGCTAGCTGGTGGTCCCTTGATTGCAAATGGACATGGTGGATTTTTAGCTGCTGCTTTTGCAACAGCTGGTTGTACAACTTTAATGAGTACATATCTTACAAGAAAAGGATTTCCTGATAAATATCCAGCGGCTTTTTTTATGGACATTCGCAAAAAACAAAAGGATTAATAAAATAAAACTAATTGACATGTTACAGATTAGAGCATTATGGACAAAAAAACATGCCTTCTTAGGGTTTGGAGGATATCTAAAAATACCGTTTTTATTGACGTTTCAAGCAGTTTGGAGGTATGGTAGTACTAAAACATTCAATTATTGATGTTATGTGATATTTAGAGGAGGGATACCGTGATAAAGATTAGTTCTTGGATATGTGGAATATGTTTGGTTGTCTGTATTATTTTTGTGGGAATTATGTGTGCGATTGAATCTCTTCCTTCATCAAAAGAATGGGGCATTATTTTGATAATTACCGCCGGCGTAGCCATTGGGTCATTTGCCCTAAGTTATCTTGGTGGTTATATTATCAAAGGAAACAAGGGTGCTATCCGTCTCGGTATGCTAATTTCAGTCTTATGGGTAGTAGGTTCCTTTGTTGTCTTTGAACCATATAACAGATCTTTTGGAAATTTGCACTGGACAGAGTTTTTTGGGATTGGAATTATTCCTGTAATCTCGTATTTGGGTATTCTCTGGGTTGTTTCAGGATTTTTACCCAAGAAAAAGAAAACAGAAAATTCATAATTATCACATAACCAAGCTAATTTAGCCGACGCAAAAACTCGCGCGGCTGGTTTGCGACATTGCACTTTCTTTTACGCATTCTCACTATCCGCCAAGTATTATCCTGCAAAGAGACATACTTTCTTGGGGTTGAAGGGAGGGATTTAAGCTTTTATTTTCAAAACATTATTGCTATAATCCCGCAATATAGTTAACCAATCATGGGAGTTATGATCTATATAAAATAGGTGTATAGTAGGATGAAAAATATGGAGAATAGCAAAAAGGTACCATTAAAGGCACCAAAGCCAAACATTGAGACTTTTTGTAAGACTATAAAAAGAGAGATAATTCCTTCTCAGCCACCTTTGGTTGAACTGTTTGTAGATGGAGCATTAATGAAATATCTTATGGAACAAAAAGCGAAAGTGAAATGGGTTGATGCTGTTTCTGGCGATAGGGATTCAGAAAGAGGGAACATTAAATCAATAATTGGGTTCTGGTATCGTTTTGGATATGATTATGTTCGCTTGTCAGGAGGATTAGATTTTCCAGGAAAAAACCGTATAACAGGTGACACTAGTTCTCTTTCTAAAGGGCAAAGGAGTTGGGCAGAGGAAGGAAAAGGAGTTATTACGAGTTGGGATGAATTCGAGAAATATCCCTGGCCGTCTTTGGATAATGTAGACTTATGGAGATATGAATTTGCTAGTCAAAATCTGCCAGAGGGAATGGGATTGTTTGTCTGTCCAAGTAGTGGGATACTGGAAGTCCCTTTGAATACACTGCTTGGATATGAAACTTTAGCCTATGGGATATACGACCAGCCAGATCTTATTGGGGCTGTTTTTCAAAAGACGGGAGAATTGATTTATGGATTTTATAAAAAAATGATTGGATTACCCAATCTCTATGGATTTTTTCAAGGAGATGATATGGGTTTTAAAACTTCGACTCTTATGCCGCCAGATTTCTTAAGAAAGCACGTACTTCCATGGCATAAAAAAATTGCTTCACTTGCACATGAGAATAATCTCTTATATTTCTTGCATGCCTGTGGTAATCTAGAAGATATTATGGAGGATTTAATTGAGGATGTAAGCATAGATGCTAAACACTCTTTTGAAGACGCAATTATGCCGGTAACAGAATTTCATAGAAAATATGGAAATAGAATTACAGTACTGGGAGGTATTGATGTCGATGTTTTGTGTCGTTTTCCTAAAGGTAAATTAAGAACATATATCCGAAATGTTTTAAAAGAATGTGTTCCAAAAGGAGGCTATGCACTTGGTTCTGGCAATTCAGTGGCAAATTATATTCCACCGGAAAATTATTTAATTATGGTAGAAGAAGGGTTGAATTTCAAAATTTAAAAAAACATAGGAGTTGCGATGTATAAAATAGGTGTAATAGGT
Organism: bacterium; assembly: GCA_043824255.1. Lineage (GTDB taxonomy): Bacteria > JAHJDO01 > JAHJDO01 > JAHJDO01 > JAHJDO01 > JAHJDO01. The sequence goes on along the minus strand of JBDRTG010000033.1, from coordinate 6,979 downwards.
GGAGACGGGACAGGTCCTGAAGTTATAAAAGAAGGACTAAAAGTTCTTAATGCAGTTTCAGGTAAGCATGATATAAAGTTTGAGTTTACATATTATGATTTTGGAGGTGAGCGGTATCTGAAAACAGGCGAAGTTCTGCCTGATTCTGCTATAGAAGAATTTAGAAAGCTTGATGCTATCTATCTTGGTGCAGTGGGTCATCCTGATGTAAAACCCGGAATTTTGGAAAAAGGACTGCTTCTCAAGCTCAGGTTTGCTCTGGATCAGTATATAAACCTGAGACCTGTTAAGCTTTATCCCGGAGTAGATACTCCTTTAAAGGATAAAGGTCCTGAGGATATTGATTTTACTGTGGTGCGAGAGAATACAGAAGGACTTTATGTTGGTGCCGGTGGGAATTTAAAGAAGGGGACTGCTGATGAAGTTGCTATCCAGGAATCAATAAATACTCGCAAGGGAGTGGAAAGATGTATCAGGTATGCTTTTGAATATTGCAGAAAGAGAAACAAAGATAAAAAGCTAACTTTATGCGGCAAGACTAATGTCTTAACCTTTGCATTCGATCTCTGGGAAAGAGCCTTTAATGATGTTGCTAAAGAGTATTCTGACATAAAAACGGATTATGCTCATGTTGATGCTACCTGTATGTGGATGGTAAAGAATCCTGAGTGGTTTGATGTTATTGTAACAGATAACATGTTTGGGGATATAATAACTGATCTCGGAGCAATGATACAGGGAGGCATGGGTATTGCAGCAGGCGGAAACATTAATCCTGACGAAGGTGGAACATCCATGTTTGAGCCTATAGGAGGTTCAGCTCCAAAATATACAGGCAAAAATGTGATAAATCCAATGGCTGCTATATGTGCAGGAGGTATGATGCTTGAACATCTCGGAGAAAGCAAAGCAGCAGATGATATTGAGAAAGCTGTAATAAAGGTTGTTCAAAATGATATGAAAAGCCTTTCTGCAGGGAAAATGGGACACACAACCTCAGAAATAGGTGATATGGTAGCAAAAGAAGTGATGTGATTGTGAGAAAAAAAGAAAAATACAATTTAGCTGTTATCGGGGTTGGCACAGTTGGTATAGAAATGCTCAAGGTGTTGCATCAGCGTAAGTTTCCCATTGATAAACTTGTTGTTCTTGCCAGAAGCAAAAGAGATATTACTGTTGAGGGTAAATTATATCATGTGGGGAAAATAAGCTCGGAATTATTTAATGGAATAGATATAGCTTTATTTGCCGGCACAGAAGGGGAAAAAGGCGCTGCTGTAACGTTTGGAAAAGTCGCAGCCAGTAAAGGAGTTGTTGTAATTGACAATGGAAATGATTTTCGAATGGATCCTGATGTACCGCTTGTTATTCCTGAGGTTAATCCTGAAGACATTAAAAGCCATAAGAATATTATTGCCAATCCAAATTGTTCCACTATTCAAATGGTGATCGCTCTTGCTCCAATACATAAATTGGCAAAGATAAGAAGAATTATTGTCTCTACATATCAATCAGTTTCAGGGACAGGAAGAGCTGCAATAGGGGAGTTGAAGAAACAAGTTCAGGACTACGCTGATGGCAAGGGAATAACAGGTTTTGAGGCTTATCCTTATCAAATAGCATTTAATGTAATTCCACATATAGGCTCTTTTGGAAAACTGGGATATACAACGGAAGAATGGAAGATGGTCAAAGAAACACATAAGATTTTGCATGATGATACAATAGAGATTACTGCGACTACAGTGCGAGTTCCTGTTTTTTATGCTCATTCAGAATCCATATATATTGAGACAGAAAGAGAAGTTTCTATTAAAGAAATTACAAGTGTCTTGAAGGATGCTCAAGGGATATCTGTTGTTGAAGATATAAGCGCCGACCCGCCACAGTACCCAATGCCTATTTTTGCAGAGGGCAAAGATGATACATATGTAGGCAGAATTCGCAAGGATCCTTTTAAGAAAAATGGAATTAATATGTGGGTAGTTTCAGACAATATTCGCAAAGGCGCGGCTCTTAATGCAGTTCAGATTGCAGAGGAATTGATTAGGTAGATCCTATATGCCAAGATTTGATAACGTAAGGCATATGGAATTTACAATCTCTGCCAGTTTTGGATGTGACGTTTCAAATCCCTTAACTGATGAAGACAAGCCCTCTATAGAGACTTTTAAAAGTTCTGGATTTTTGTTTTCCCGTGTTGCTTCATGAGTTGAGATGTCAGTAAAACCTGTAATGCTTTTTGCGTGATCAGCCTGAGTCTTGGAAAGCTCCTCAATTTCGGATTTTAGAGTTGAAAGCAGGTCAAGCAGCTCGGATTTGTTTTTCTCTTTGATGGAATTGGCTTTCTGAATCCTGACTTTAATCTCTGAGATAGTGCGTTTAATCATTATATTTATACTAGACATATCCCTTTTGAATGTCAAGAATTAATCCATGGAAAAAATCTCCGCAATATTTACTTTTCGTATGATATACTTTATACTAATCTAATACGTTTACAAAGGGAGGATAGAAAATAATGTGGTTTTTTGGGAGAAAGAGGAAGGACTTAGATACGGAAGACAAACAGATAACCCTTATGGATCAGGAAAGTAAGGTAGAAGAAGATGTTTCCTTACTTCGGCAAGAAATGGATAAAGGAGCGGTTAAAAAATTGAGCTCTGATGTGAATGATACGATTAAACGTGCTGCTAAGGATGATTTGAAGCAGTTAAAACTTCTGGAAAAGGGTCGTTGTCCTGAGTGTGGCTGGAAAACAGAACAGTTCCTTTACACCAGTATTTGCAGTCACTGTGGCTGGTCAAAACGGATCACTCCCGATGTAGGAAAGGTAATTATTCATCTTGATGATAAACGGAAGATTGAGTGTGATAAGGCCTTTGAGGTGCATGATGGGATAATTTTGTGTCTGCAGGGCGACGTCATTACTCACGAGATAATGCGCAAAGCTCTTGCCTATATAGAGTATGTATGGACTGAAGAAGAACTTGGGAAAATACGCCGAAAAAGAACGGAAGAACTGCATCCTTTGTGTAATTGGTGTTTTAAACCTATTCAAAGTTCGGATAAAATGGTGACCCACTATGTTGCTATTGGCGTTGATCAGGAACGTTTCTCTTTTTGCTCAGAAAGCTGTGCTGTTTCATTTGAAAAGCAATACTCATCTCGCGTTCATAGAAATTGTTACATACAAGACTGCAATGACTGCGATAATTGCAGGAAGAAATACGATACAGCCAAAGAGCAACTTCATCTGCCTGGTCAGACTTAGGAGTTCTGTTTCTGGTAAATCCGCTGGTAAAATCCACCCAGCTTCAATAGTTCATTATGAGAACCCGTTTCCACAATTCTCCCCTCGCACATGACAATGATAATATCGGCTTGCATGGCAGTGCGTAGCCGATGAGTAATAATAAAACAGGTTTTTCCTTTCATAACCTTATCCATGGTTTTCTGGATACGTGCTTCAGTCTCAGCATCAAGGGCAGAACTGCTGTCATCCAGAATAAGGATTCCAGGATTTGAAAGCAGAGCCCGAGCTATACAGAGTCTTTGTTTCTGTCCTCCAGAGAGACTCATGCCTCTTTCTCCGATTTCAGTCTCATATTTTTCGTGGAGAGACATAATAAAATCGTGTATCTCAGCCATTTTTGCCGCATTAATTATTTTCTTAGCGCTGGCTTGTATGCGGCCATATCTTATATTATCGGCAACAGTGCCCGAAAATATGGATGCTTCTTGAGGAACCATAGCAATGTTCGATCTCAAGGATGTTAGCTTTACATCTTTGATATTATGCCCATCTATAAAGATGTATCCTGTAGTAGAATCGTAAAGACGAAATAACAGACTGACTAAAGAAGTCTTGCCCGAACCACTGGGCCCGATAAGACTCACTCTACTCCCTGCAGAAATTTCAAAACTAATGTCAGAGAGACCCATGTTTTTACCTTCCCTGTATTTTAGAGACACGTGCCTGAACGTGACCTGCCCTTTTATTTTTTCTAAGAATATAGCTTGTCTAGAATCATGAATCTCCACCTTTTCATCCAGTAGCCCAAAAATTCTTTTCATCACCACCATCAAATATTGGCTGTTAAGAAGTATTGAGGTAAGGTTGTTTACCGGACCAAAAAGAAGAGCTGTAGTCGAATAAAACCAGAGCATTGAACCGAGGGACCAGCCGGCTTTTACTTTAAGCACGCCAAGCCATAGAATAACTCCTGTGCAACCAGCAGAGATAATTGCACTGACAGTCCCTAGTGCTGTGGAGATCATGGCTCTCCTGACAACGAGTCGAATGAGATGTTTTGAGCGTTGGAAGAAATTTCTTATTTCTTTTTTTTCTTGAGCAAAACTCTTTACCACCTCAGCTCCAGTGAACACCTCTGAAAGATGGGAATACAATTCTGCATTACGGGCTCGCATATCACTGCTTATTGTCTCCAGACGCTTGCTCATTGTAGCAAAGGAAATGGCTGCTAGAGGAAGAGCCATTAGAGCGATAATTGCCAACTTATAATCAAGACTCAGTAAAATGACAACAGCCACTACCAAAGCAGCCACACTGGTAATAGTAGTAACCAGAGTTGTAGTAGCTATACTCTCTACCACATCGGAATCATCCATTACCCGGGCTACTAGCTTTCCAACTTTGTGCTGGTCAAAGTAGCGCATGGCTAAACTTTGAAGTTTCTGATGCAAATCACACCTCAAAGAGAAAACAATTCTTTGACCCAGAGCCGCAATCTGGTAGCGGTTGAAACTACTGGCGGAACAAGCAAAAAGATGAATCAGACTATAACCCCCTAAAAGACTGAAAAGCAAAAGAATGTTTTTTTGAGGAATTACTATATCCACTATAATCTTTGCCATGAAGCCAAAAAGATAAGTGACTAAAGATGTAAAAAGTGAGATGAGGATCACAATAGCCAGTTTCCATTTATGAGGAAAAACATATTTCTGGAAAAGTCTATTTAATGTGTTCATATGTCTATTATCCACTACCAGAGAACTTTACTCTCGGCTTGAGCAATTGCCTTCTGTTGTTCATAGAGTTTGTGATAAATGCTTTCTTTTTTCATTATCAGTTTCTTATGAGAACCACTCTCCACTATCCTTCCCTTATTCATAACAACGATAAGGTCGGCATTAACAATGGTGGAGAGCCGATGAGCTATTACCAGAGAAGTACGAGTAGCCATGACTGCCTCAAGAGCACGTTGAATAAGCCTTTCTGACTCAGTATCAAGATTGGATGTCGCTTCATCCATAATGAGAATATCAGGGTTAGTCACGATGGCCCGGGCAATGGCTAATCGTTGTTTTTCTCCGGCAGAGAATTTTATCCCGCCTACACCGATAATAGTTTCATATCCTTCAGGGAGACTCTCTATAAAATTGGCAATCTCTGCGATACGTGCAGCCTCTTTCATTTCTTTGTCTGAGATACCTTTTTTCCCATAGGAAATATTTTCTCTTACCGTGGCATTGAATATAAAGGAATCCTGAAGCACTACCCCTATTCTTTTATGCAGGCAGTTTAGACGAATCTTTCTGATATCCATACCATCAATAGTGATGCTACCTGATTTCACATCATAGAAACGAAGAAGCAGTGACGCTAGAGTCGTTTTGCCACATCCGGTTTCACCTACCAGAGCTATTGTTTTACCCGCATGAATAGTGAGGTTAATATTCTTGAGCACGGGATTCTCTTCTTCGTATTCAAAGGAGACATTCTTAAATCGCACCTCTCCCTGGAATTTTTTGACTGCAACAGCCTCCGAGACATTCTTAATCTCAACAGGTGTATTCAGAATTTCAAAGATGCGGCGCAGGGATATTGTAGTTATTGCCATAGTATTAGAAATTTCTGAAAATCTGAGTGCAGGCATAAAAATTCTTGATGCATAAGCGGATAGCGCAAGAACATCCCCGTAAGTCATCCCTCCTTTGATTACAAAGTAACATCCAAGACAGTAAATAGTGGATTTTCCCAGTCCATTTACTAAGCTGGAGAAGAAAGAGAAAGTTGCACTGTAACCTACTCCCTGCAAGCCAATATCCAGAGCGTTACGCAAGCGATGCGCAAAGATCCTGGTCTCTCTTCTTTCCTGGGCAAAGGATTTTACTGTCTTCTGTTCGCTGAGTACTTCAACCAAGCTGCTGGATACCTGATCCATTCTGAATCTGAGAAACGATTGTTTGCTTCTTACCTTGGGTAGAAAGTAGCGATAATTAAGAATGTATAATGAAAGAAATCCTACAAGGACAAGTGTTAATTTCCAGTTAAGATGAATCATTATTCCCATGGCAAAGATGACTGAGGCAACATCTACAATCATCTGGATGGTATCATGTGTAAAAACATTGCTGACTATCCTGGTGTCTCCCATAACCTTAGACATAATTTTACCCGTAGGATTCTCCTGATAAAAGCGGAGAGAAAGTTTCTGGATATGCTTGTACATGGCCAGTCTTATGTCAAAAACAATCTTCCTGCTGAGATAAACAATGACGAAATTATTAGGGAAGGAAAGAATGGCTGTTAAAATGGAGAGAACTAAAATAAGAAGAATAGGCCAGGGAATAGGGGCGCTAAAGACGCTCCACTCCTGCTTCTGAATTACTTCATCTACTATATATCTGACAATTAGAGGGATAAGCAGATTAAACAGGGTTATAATAATAGTTATGCCAATAGTAAGGATAACTTTTTTTTTATAAGGTTTGACGAACTGGAGAATTCTTAGAAGGTTATTCATGCCTTAAATAATGCCTTTCTGCCAAGATAATGTCAAGTGCCGGACATTTTGTAGCAAAAATCGCAACGTTCGGGGTCAACAGGAACATCATGACCCACCCTGGCAGAAGAATCAGCCAATAATCTATCAAGATTAACCGGTGGAAGCAAGAAAATAAATGGACTAATTTCAGACCCTGACTCACTAAGTATTTGAAGAGGTGTCTTGTT
>JBDRTG010000032.1:0-25073 GCA_043824255.1 bacterium | reverse complement strand
TATTTAAACCATGGTTCTCTTGCCGTCATAATCAAATTGCCCGCCTTCTCTTTCGTCATGCCTTCAATTTCCATCAATTCGTCAATGGATTGTTCTGCCAAATCTTCCATCGTCTTAATACCATGGGAGGCCAATACATGTGCGAGAGCTTGATCCATGCCTTTCATATTTACCAAATCATCGCTGGGATGCGCTTGGCTGTCTTCTTCACTAATTTTTTCCTTCGCCCGTTCACGCAATGCTTCCACGATTTCTTCATCAAATTCTTCGATATTCAAAAATTCTTGCACGGGGACATACGCTACTTCTTCTAAAGTCGTAAACCCTTCTCTCACCAAAATTTCTGCAACATCTTCATCAAGATCCAAACGGTCCATAAACATCTTCTGCAATTGATTGGACTCCTCTTGACTCTTCTCTTCTGCTTCTTTGGTAGACATCACATTTAAGGTCCAACCGGTTAATGCGCTTGCTAATCGAACGTTTTGACCGCCTCTGCCAATTGCTTGAGACAACTGATCTTCATTCACTGCAATATCCATCGCATGAGTATCTTCATCCATGACGATCGACGCCACTTCCGCAGGAGCCATCGCATTAATCACGAGCTGTGCCGGATTGTCGTCCCACAAAATAATATCGACACGTTCGCCAGCTAATTCATTCGAAATAGCTTGCACACGAGAACCTCGCATACCAACGCATGCGCCAATGGGATCAATTCGCCCATCATTCGTTTTGACCGCCACTTTTGCACGCAACCCAGGATCACGAGCAACAGCCTTTACCTCGATGGTTTCCTCTCCCACTTCCGGCACTTCGATGCGCAGAAGTTCGTGCAACATCTCGTTTTCTGTACGACTGGCTAATAATTGAGGACCACGCGCATCGACTTTGATTCTAGACAAATAGGCTCGAAGACGATCGCCCATGCGCACAGAATCATTGGGCAACATCTCTTCGCGAGGAATAAAGACTTCGGCATTGTCTCCTAAATCTAAAAAGACGCCTTCTCGTCCTGTCTTTTTCACAGAGCCATTAATCAATTTACCAATTTGAGAACGATAAGCGTCTACCATTTTGGCGCGTTTTGCTTCTCTCACTTTTTGAATAATAACTTGTTTTGCTGTCTGCGCAGCAATGCGTCCAAAATCAATGGATGGAATTTCTTCTAAAAGTTGATCTGTCAACGTCGGTTCATACCCTCTCTTTTTTGCTTCTTCCAAATCAAAACAGGCAACGCTTTCTGATGCACATAAAAACCAACAATGCACAGTTTCTTCTTCTGGTTGAGTGTCCTCTTCATCTTCACGATGTTTGATTCGTGTTTCGGTCTGAACTTCTAAACATTTTTTTTCTTCAATTTTTTGAGAGGCATCTTTCAAAGTGAAATGAATCTCTGGATTAAATTCGATGGCTTCGTCCTGTTCATCTACTACGGTCCATCGACGATAAGTTGCGTAATGCCCTGTATCACGATCAATGGACACCTTCACATCAATGTTAGCTAAATGCCGTTTCTTCGTCGCAAGTTCTAATGCGGCTTCGATCGCTAAGAAGATCACTTCTTTCGATACATCCATTTCGTAAGAAACTGCTTTTACAACATCCAAAATTTGTTTGTTCATCATTGTTGCCTCATACAGAAATTAATCATTAGAACCGAACGCATATTGTCGTTCCAAATGCGCTTTTTGAATCTGTTCAAAAGGAATATTGACTGTTCCTTCTTGTGTTAACACCTCAATTACATTGTCTTTTACAGCGTTGATACGCCCCTTCAATTGGTTATGTTCATGAATGGGTTGTGCGAGATGCAGCACCACTTGTTCCCCCACAAAGTGTTCAAACTGTTGCAACGTAAACAGCGGGCGATTCGCGCCTGGAGAAGAAACTTCTAAGCGATATTTCCAGGAAATCACATCTTCAACATCTAAAACCGCACCAACCTGTTTGCTGACCTTTTGACAATCCTCAAGTGCAATGCCTTCAGAACGATCAATATAAATACGCAACGTAGCAATACGGCCCGGCAAAAATTCTATGCCAACAAACTCGTAACCCATCGTCTGAATGACAGGTTGTAACACTTGGTTAATCGCTTCGATATTCACTATTTACAAACCCCAGTTAACAAAAAACCCCTAAACGGGGTTCCAAAAATCTTTGAATTGGTAGCGGGGGTAGGATTTGAACCTACGACCTTTGGGTTATGAGCCCAACGAGCTACCAGACTGCTCCACCCCGCGATATACTATATGTTGCCCAGCAAGGACTCGAACCTTGAATCTCAGTACCAAAAACTGATGTGTTACCATTACACTACCGGGCAATTAAATTATTATTCCTGACTTATCTATTCAGTTTTCTCTGTTTGACCAGTATTGGGCTCGATTTCTGGTGATTGCTCAGGAGTATCTTCAGATTGCTGTTCAATGTTTTCTGACGATTGCTCAATACCAGGCTCAGTGCTTATAGGCTGTTCAACTTCAGGTTCAATCTCAGGTTTAACCTCCTGAGGCAATTCTGCCCTTTCTGCCTCATAAGCTTCTAATACCTTTTTTTGTAGATAATCTCTGGCTTCTGTAGTTATTGGATGCGCCACATCTCTGTGCTCATCTACTCTATTATCCTCTCCTTCTTTTCTTAGAACACTCTGAAATTCGAGAGCCTTGCCACACTGATTACAAAATCTGCTTCTGAGAGCATTGCGATGATGGCAGTTGGGACATGCTTCTCTTACTTGCCGGGAAGGCATTGCTACAAACAATCCTTTTCTTCCATCAATAATTTTTAAGTCTCTCACAACAAAAGAATCGTCAAAAATAACAGTTGCGTACGCTTTTAATTTATTTCCTTCTCTATCCCTTAGTCTAACTTTTACTTCTGTAATTTCCATTGGAATTCACTCCTTAATTTGCTGTTTCCTACTTCAAAGACCACTTGCCACATAACAAACTACTTCTAATTTTGGGTCATTAGAAATTTTTTTGGCTATTTTATAAGCTTCGTCTTTGCTTGAGGCTATACCAAAAACTGCAGACCCTGTTCCACTCATCAAGGCGCCACTTGCTCCACAAGCTATTATTTTCTCCTTAATGGCCTTAATAAGAGGATATTCCTTAAACACCACCCCCTCCAATCTGTTAAACAAATTATTCATTATATTCTTAACCTGTAACTTCTTGAGTCTTGGCAATTTAGCACTATTTATATTTTTTGTCAACTCACTATCCAGTCTTCTATATGCCCATTTTGTTGAAACACTTACATTCGGAATGGCTAGAACAAGCCATATCTTAGGCATAGTAAAGCAAGTGTGTATTTTTATTCCTCGCCCTTTTACCAGTGCAGTTTTACCATTAATGAAAAATGGAACATCAGAACCTATTTCTGCTCCTAATTCCTGTAATTGGGCGTTTTTTAACCCAATATTCCAGAGTTGATTTAATCCTTTGAGAACTGAAGCTGCATTGCTGCTACCGCCACCCAAACCAGATCCAACAGGTATCTTTTTGTCAATTGTAATAGAAATCCCCTTTTTAATATTGAATCTTTCTATAAGTAGTTTTGCTGCTTTGTATGCCAGATTGTTGTGGTTGGATGGAATGTTGATTTCTCTATTTGGGCAGAGAATGGTTACACTTCGCAGTCTATCTTCCAGCAGGATATTGTCGCATAGACTTATTTCTTGAATCAGGCTTTCGATCTCATGATATCCATCACTTCTTTTCCCCAATACCTCTAAAAACAAATTAACTTTTGCGTAGGATTTTAGAGAAAGGCTGCTCATTACTGCCTTAAAATTTTCCCTTATGTCTATACCTTAATTCGCCCGACGATATCTGATATATTGCTAAGCTTGTTGTTTTTCATATATCTTTTAATGCCCTCTATAATCTCACAACAAGTATTAGGATTAACAAAGTTTGCTGTGCCAATGGCAACTGCACTTGCCCCAGCAAGTAAAAATTCAATAGCATCGTCTGAAGTCATTATTCCCCCAATCCCGATTACTGGGATGTGCACTTTTTTAAATACTTCATAGACCATTCTTAATGCTACTGGTTTAACCACAGGGCCTGACAGCCCTCCAATGACATTTGCCAGCTTAGGTCTTTTTGTCTGAATATCTATACTCATGCCTATTAGAGTATTGATTAAGGATATTGCATTTGCGCCCCCGTCTTCTGCTGCTCTGGCAATTAGTGTAATATCTGTAACATTAGGAGTAAGTTTAACAATCAATGGCAAACTTGTAACCTTTCTTACCTTTCTAACAAGTTTATAAGTTGTATCTGCGTCTTGGGCAAATAGTCCTGCATGTTCCACATTTGGGCAGGAAATATTTAGCTCTAGACCTGATAATCCAATATCTTTCAATAGATCAGCAAGTTTGACAAACTCTGCCTCCTTGCTACCTGAAATATTTGCTATAATTGGCACCCTATACCCTTTTAGCTTCGGTAGTTTTTCTTCAATAAAAACCTTAGCTCCTGGATTCTGAAGTCCTATTGAATTCAGCATACCACCAACTACCTCCACAATTCTAGGTTGAGGATTACCAATCCTTGGTTCCAGAGTTATAGTCTTTGTAACAATTGCTCCAAAATTTTTTATATCTATTAGTTGTGAATACTCCAAGCCATATCCGAATGTGCCGGAAGCCGTTATTATTGGATTTTTCATCTTTATTCCTGCAATATCCACACCAAGACTTAATTTACTCACGTCTCCTCCCAAGCAATTTCTTTTATATCAAAGACAGGACCGTCTTTACAAACCTGTTTATAATTTTGAATTTTGAATTTTGAATTTTGAATTTTAATTGTGCATCCCATACACGCTCCAATACCACACGCCATTTGCCTTTCTAATGAGACCTGAGAGGAAACATTATACTTGCAAACTAGTTGATTAACCTGTTTCAGCATAGGGACAGGCCCACAAGTAAAAATTTTGAATTTTGAATTTTGAATTTTGAATTTTGAATTTAGGGGGACAAGTTCCTTTTTTAATAAGTCAACGACTGTTCCGCTTATTCCTGCGCTTCCATCATCTGTAGATACTTTCACTTTGCAACCCAATTTTTTAAGCTCATCTATGCAGAAAATGTTGCATTTATTACTCGCACCAATAAGAACAGTTATATTTGAGCCTCTCTCAACAAGTCTCTGAGCAAGAAAATATAATGGCGCAATTCCTATACCTCCCCCAACAAGAATTGGCAATTGGCAATTGGAAATTAATTGGTAATCAAAACCATTGCCTAATGGACCTATAACATCTATGGGCTCTCCTGAGGTCTTCTTAGATAATAATCCTGTTCCTCTTCCAATTACTTTATAAAGAATTCCAATAATATTGTTTTCTATACTATGAACACTGATGGGTCTTCTTAATAAGGGATCATATGTATCCGAGCATTTTATATGCAGAAATTGTCCTGGTTTTACCCTGCAAGCTATTTCTTTTGACTCGAATGTCATTTTATAACAATGGGAAGAGACTTTTTTGTTTTCTATTATTTCTTTTTTGACATTAAAAATTTTCATTCGTTAATCTCTATTAATTTCACATTATCAAAATATACAACGCCTTTTGGCCAGTATGCATACACAACTACCTTCATTTTCTGAGCAGTTGATACTTTAATTTTAAATGTTCTTGAGCATGTACTCCAATCCCCTGGGTTTTCGGGGTAACAATGCATAGGAGCACGATACACCTCAAAGGATTTCATCTTTTTCTTATCATCCCCGTATGCTTTAACAAACACAATAACCTTGGGGCCATTTTTCTTTCCATTAATACCTACGCTTTTAATGTCTATACTAATTTTATATTTCTGGTTATATGCGCAAGGAATATATTCGCTTTCATATTCCATTCCGCTTGTCGCAGCGATGGATGTCCATTGCTTTGCTGGCTCATCAAGCCTGAACTCAATACATCCGCCTGCATGCGATTCTGTTTTGTTCCACAGGAGATTTTTGTCTTCTATTACTCTGCCTTTCGCGCTTTCATATATCTGTACTGTAGAATCCTTTCTCGCATTAGATCCCCAATGAGCAGGCATAAGTCGTCCTTTCTCAAAATCACCATTTGGAACCAAATTGACCTCACAATAAGCAAACGCAGTAACTTGTAGAAACAATAAGATGAAAATTTTTGTTCTCATGCCACTCCCAAATTCTTTTTCTTGAATGGCACAATAACCAATGCTATAGAAATTAAGGTGCTAATAGTAGCAAGAATGAATACCAACCTGTAAGAAATATGGTCTATTATCATTCCTCCCATGATTGGTCCAATCGCAACAAAAGAAGCTCGTAAGGTATTTAACAATCCAATATATGTTGCTCTTTTATTAGAGGGTGCCATCTCAAGAATGAGATTATGATAAGAAACCACCGAAAATCCTAAATACAGACCCATAAGGCTAAATATTACATATAGTCCTGTGACACTGGTAGTAATTAAAGCCCATATACTACAAAGTCCTGCAGACAACAAAGAAATTAAAAATACAGGTTGTGCTCCTAATTTGTCAGTTAATCTTCCTCCAACAGCAGCAGCTATAATCTGTGATATAAGAAGAATTGCTGTGAACGTTCCAACATCTCCAATAGGAATATTAAAGTTTTCTCTTGCATAGATAATATAGAATGCGTTGACCATTGCTGGCCCAAACCCAAGCATTATCATACAAAGAACAAATCTTAAAAAAGATGTATTTTTTAATATTGATTTAGTATTGGAAAAATATTCCTTAGGAGATATTCTATCAGCGACTTTTGGAGGATGAGGCTCTACTGTTATAGCAAGAAAAGTATTTGCAAGGCAGAGAAATGAAAATGCCAGTAAAAAACATATGGCGAAATTAACAGGAAAGGGATATGCTGCAAGGATATATTTTATTGCAAAAGCTCCTAACACAGCAAGCGTTGTCCCTATTACATACCAAAAACCATAAAAGGCACCTCTTCTGTTTCTGGAAATTAGTTTTCCAACAAAAGCAAGCCATGTTGGTGTAGCCAATCCTCCAAAAAGAGAATAAATGGCAAATGCAATAAAGAAAACAACAAGAGCTAGTTGGGAAGACGCTTTAAAAAAAACAAGAAAATAAATAGCAAGTATCAGCCATGGAAGAGCGTAGATTATTTTGAGAAAAACAATTATCCTTTTTTTCTGTTTAATCGGTTCTGTAAAATATGCTGATAATATCTGTGGAACCAACCAGAAAAAAACGAAAGTAGCGGGAATCAGCCCTATAACAGTTTTTGAATCTGTGAGAAAGCTTAAGAAAACTGGTAATACCGTTACTACTGAAACAAATGTTCTACCAAATACATCAAAGGAATGTTCAGCAATATTGAAGATAAAATTCCATCTTCTGAATATGAATATTTCACGTTTATAGCGCTTAGCCTTTTGTTCAGTAATGTGAGAATCTATCATTTACTCCCTATTATTGTGTCATGAAATACAATCTTTCCCCCAACAATAGTAGCTATTACCTTGCCCCTTAATTTTCTATTATGATACGGTGAGTTTTTACTCTTTGAGAGGAACCTGTTTACATCTACAATCCACTTCCTATTCTCATCTATTATTGTTATGTCTGCGTCTGAGCCGATTTTCAATGTTCCTTTTGTCTTAAACCCAAGAATTTTTGCGGGATTGCAAGAGAGCTTTTCAATAAGCTGGGATAATGATAAAACTTTACTGTGAACAAGTTCTGTAAGAGCGAGTCCCAGAGCGGTTTCGAAACCAACGATCCCGAACGGGGCATTATCATACTCATATTCCTTCTCTGTTATTGTGTGAGGAGCATGGTCTGTTGCTATAGCATCTATTGTTCCATCAGCAAGCCCGTTTTTTATAGCTTGAATATCATCTTTGCTTCTCAACGGGGGATTAACCTTCGTATTTGTATCATAACCATTAATAGCTTGTTCTGTTAATGTGAAATGGTTAGGTGTTACCTCACAGCTGACCTTTATATTGCGGCTTTTAGCCTCTTTTATCAATTCTACTGTTCCTCCGCTTGACACATGAGCAACATGTATTCTGGTATTCAACATCTTTGCTAAGCTTATATCTCTAAAAACAGCGATTTCCTCTGCTTCCCTGGGAATGCCTTCCAGTCCCAGGACAGTTGAAGTATAACTCTCGTTTATCATTCCTTTCTCTGAGAGTGTCTTATCTTCGCAATGCGATATTACCAGAATGTTAAATATCTCACTATATTCAAGCGCTCTTCTCATGAGAGCAGAATTTTCTACCCAACTTCCATCATCTGAAACAGCAACTATTCCCGCATCCTTCATATCTCCAATCTCTGCAAGTTCGGCTCCCTTGCGTGCTTTTGTGATTGCACCTATAGGAAACACATTGACCTTACCCTCTTTTTTGGCTTTTTCTAAAACAAACTTTACAACAGATTGATTATCTATTGCAGGCTCTGTATTGGGCATACAGCAAACTGACGTAAACCCGCCCTTTGCAGCAGATCGAGTACCTGTGGCTATTGTTTCTGCATCTTCCCTTCCAGGTTCTCTCAGATGAGCATGCATATCAATAAATCCAGGAGAAACAATCATGTTCTTGGCGTTGAAGATCTCACAATCGTTATCCCTGATATTTGTACCTAACTTGCATATCTTGTTGTTTTCTATCAATATGTCCATCTTTTCATTTATATGTTGAGATGGATCAACAACGCAACCATTCTTAATGAGTAGTTTCATACACTCACCTCCTTAGTTTTACTGCCCATAACAAGATAGAGAACAGCCATACGAACTGCAAGTCCATTAGTTACCTGCTCAAGAATAACTGAATACGGCCCATCAGCCACTTCAGGCATAATTTCCACACCTCTATTCATAGGTCCCGGGTGCATTATTAAAACATCCTCTTTTGCGCATCTTATCCTCTCGCTTGTGAGTCCATAAAGCTTTGAATATTCCCTGATTGACGGGAAATAACTTTGCCCCTGTCTTTCTTTCTGAATTCTCAGCGCCATAATAACATCTACATGCTTTATGGCACGTTCTATATGATAGAAAACCTTTGCACCCGTTTTTTCAATATCAACAGGCAATAATGTCCTCGGCCCGCATATTCTCACCTCTATCCCCATTTTCCTCATGCCCCAGATGTTGCTTCTTGCAACACGGCTGTGCCTGATATCTCCAACAATCGCTACCTTAAGTCCCTCTAATCTGCCTTTTTTCTCTCTTATTGTAAACATGTCTAGAAGTGCCTGCGTTGGATGCTCATGAGTTCCATCTCCAGCATTTATAACGCCGGCATTTAACTTTTTTGATAACATATAAGATGCACCAGAAGAGCTGTGACGTATCACAACACAATCTATTTTCATAGCTTCAATATTTTTTGCTGTGTCAATTAAAGTCTCACCCTTTGAGAGACTGCTTGTTGAAGCAGAAAAGTTTACTACATCTGCACTTAGGCGCTTCTCTGCAAGCTCAAAAGAAATTCTTGTTCTTGTACTAGGTTCAAAGAACAAGTTTGCAATAGTCTTTCCCCTTAATGCCGGTACTTTCTTTATCTCTCTGGTTGATATTTCTTTGAATGATTCTGTTGTGTCTAAAATCAGCTTAATTTCTTCCTTTGTTAAATTCTCCAGTCCCAGAAGATCTTTTCTATTCCATTCCATTTCTATCCCTTTCCCTTTACCTATTTCACAATAATTATAACCTCTGTCTTTTTATCGTATTCTTCTAATCTAACCTCAACGATTTCTCTCTGAGAAGTAGGGACATTCTTTCCTGCATAATCAGCTCGGATAGGTAGTTCTCTATGTCCTCTATCTACTAAAACTGCTAGCTGGATTGCCTTTGGTCTGCCAAAATCAATAAGTTCATCTAATGCTGCTCGTATAGTTCTACCCGTATAAAGAACATCATCCACTAAAACAACTACTTTATTCGTTATATCAAAAGGTATCTCTGTCTTATGAACCACTGGCTGAGAAGCAATAGTGCTTAAATCATCCCGATAAAGAGTTATATCAAGTATGCCAATAGGAAGAACAGCCTTTTCTATTTGTTTTATCTTCTTTACTATTCTCTCTGCAAGAAAGACCCCTCTGGTTCTTATGCCAATAATTACCAGGTTATCTGTTCCCTTATTTTTCTCAACTATTTCATGAGCTATACGGCTGATTGTCCTCTCTACACCTTCTTTGTCCATAACCTGTCCTTTTTCTTTCAAATTCATATTCATTCCTCCAATCACAAAAGCTCATTTACATAAATAAAAAACCCCCCTAAAAAACTTAGGAAGGCCTCTTCTTTCATCATATTTCTCTTCCTTACTAGCTTCTCAGAACTAGTTTAAAGGTTTACCTCTCAACGGCAGGTTAACATAGTAAACTGTTTATGTCAAATTTTCTTTTCCTTACAACAGGTTGTTCCTATATCCAAACCAAGCAGATTCATTATCTACTCTCCCGATTAATTAAGTTTAGAAGTTATTGAGATCGGAGTTCTCTGGCCCAAAATGCTTTAACATCACTATGGGATCTGTCCGAGATATATTTTTAATAGACACGCCTTCTTTTGCCGCCTTTTCGCTTACGAAGAATTCGTCGTTTGTCAATTGCCCATACCGAATAAGAGCAGGTGATTCGATGTCCCATTTGCCCATCTTTCCGTGCCCCTGCATCATTATTATTCCATAAGCTGCGCTGTCTTTTATAGTGACAGTTTTTCCCGGCATTACGGTTAGTTCTTTTGCGCTGAAATCATTGGACTTATAGCATATCCATTTTTCACTGCACCCTTCAGCGTTCATCTCTTCTTCGCTTTTCACAGGTAGAGGCATCATAAAGCGGTTTTTTGCAAATTCAGGGTCAATATTTCCCCCCCAGTCAATGACTTCTATTAGATAATCAAAGTCACCTTTGTGCTTCTCAGGAGTATCTTTCCAGAGAAGCTCTTCAGGCACGATTTGATCATCTACCAGCGATTGATACATGGCGAAGACATCAGAAGCTTTCTGAGGCTCATAAGTGCACAAGCTGCCGGGAGCATGCAAAACTCCCGGAGGAACATCCCAGCCTGTTCCAGGCTCAAGCCTGTAAGCTTTTGAGAGGTTGGTTATTTTATTATCTCCTTTTGTGAAATTGACGAGACATTCCCTCACTTGTTCTTTAGTAGTTCCCGGCTCAAAGCCAAAAAAAGTAAATGCAAAATGTCCGAGATGATTGTTCATTTGTGCGGGAAAGTAATATGCTTCAGGTTTTCCTTTTTGCCCGACAAGCTTTGCGTGTTCTTCTCGGTGGTGAATATGATGCGGAAGCGGGCCGAGATTGTCAAAAAACTTTGAGTACATAGGCCAGCATTTGTATTTGTCCCATATTCTTTTGCCTATGATTTCGTGTTGAAATTCATCAATTGCGTCTCGGAGAAGAAATTTTTCCGTATGGCCACCATCATCAAAAACGATAAAACTAAGGCCTTCATTGGGTGAAGTCAATGGTCCGTTATCGGCAGGAGTTGTTGATGAAAACCAGCGTTCGTCAATGCCACCTCTTTCCCCGCCGAGCGCGTAGTAATCGTCAGGATGAAGTTTGATTCTTCTGCCTGGAATGCAGAAAGAACGCGGCACCCAGTTTGGAGCAAGCCTCAAAATTCCGCCGCCCTGTTCCAATGCCTTTTCTGCCAGATTTTTAATAGACACTTCTTTCTCTCCTTATTTTATCTCAAACATTTCAACTGTTTCAAGTTCTTCGAGCCTAATCAAAATGTTTCCATTATCTTCTTCAAAAGCAACGTCGCTTCCATCGGAAACTCTTTTTATTGAACCAAGTTTTTTTGGTTCAGGCGGGCAGAAGACGACTTCCAGATTATGGACAGGAATATTTGGAAGTTCATTCTGGAAATTTACCACACATAAAATATATGCTTTTTCAGAGTTGCTTTTCAACATTGTAACTTCAACGCATGATGGTGCGTTGGAGAAAATGATAATATCTGATGAAATATATTTTTTGAAAAGCGATTTGATAAATTCCTGTTGCGCGTATTGCTGGGACTCCATAATGGAAGAATACAAATAAACGACCATGCCTTTGCCACAGGCGTTTTCTGCAAGAGCGCAATATTCAGTAAGTTTTCCTGGGGGATTTGAGTGTATTGAAGCGTATTTTTCAGGATCGTTGCATTTGAAGATGGGTTCTGCCACTTTGGCCATTACTTTGGCTGTTGTTGCTTTTGTTAATGGCGCTTTTCTGTCGCATGAGACCAGTTTTTGTTTATCGTAATCCATGGCCAGATAATTTATGCATTCAGACATTTTCCCCGTATATGACACTCCAAGGATATCCGCAAGCGCAAGATCCCCTGAGCTTGCTCCATCAGGAGTAAAATATGAGGTCATGCCGGTGATGATAAGCGTCCCCCCTTCATTTGCAAAATCGCGCAATCTTTGCATTTCTTTTTCGGAAAGATAAGCTGCGTTGTTTATTATAATTGTCTTAAATCCGTCAAAATCATCGGTTCTATCAGTGATTATTTTATAGGGGATATTGGCTTGAGTTAAAATCGTTGAAGCGCCGAGGATTTCCTTTAGCGTTGGAACATTTCTTATCGATTCCATATTGGAGTCGCTTTCATTCAGGTCATCAAGTTTTATTCCATTAAAATCGTTGTTCACACATGAATTCATCGAAAAATAAAGACCTGTGTCCGCACAGATTTCAGGACGGTGTTTCTGGATAAGTTCTTTAAAAGGTCTCAATTTTTTCGCTACCGAGCCAAGCCTTTCGTACACATCATTGCAAAGGGTTCCATCCGGGTTGATGGCGTCTATGAAAAAAAACGCTCCACCGTTGGCCAAGGTGGAAGCTGCATGACAGAAAAGCTCTTCTTCAGATTTCATAGAAGTATGATCACGTAGAGTGACACATCTTGAGGTCATATATTCATAAGGGATATTTTGAGAATAAGCCGCTAAAACTTTCGTGCCGAAACGCTGTTGAATTGTGCCTCCGTAAAAATCGCCCGATGAATAGTCGGAGGCATCTGTTATGCAAGAGTTTTGCCCAAGGAACCACCCGTGAAGAACCGGCGAAAATTGATGGACCACGGTTATTTCCGGTTTTTGCGCTTTTATATGAGATGTCAATTCTTTTGCAAATTCTGCCATCCATCTTTCACGCGCGCGTTGGAATGACACCCATTCAGGATCCCTCCAATCTATTGTATCTGGCATTTTTCTTTCAAATTCCTTTTTATATTTCATAAGGCATGACTCGCATCGGCATATCATAGGCCAGAATGTCATGTCAATGAATATACCCTGGACGTTATAAGAGATTACTTCCAAAAGATGTTTCTTTGAGAATTTTACATATTCTTTATTGTTAGGGCAGGAGTACCAGTAGCGCCCGTTGTGTTCTTTGCCTGAAATATCTTTCATCCTCCAGTCAGGATTGTTCTTAGCCGAGTCATTATGGTAAATAACAGTGGTGTAAGCCACGGGGACAATGCCTTCTTCTATCAGCATACTGACAGTTTCGCCAAAGATGTCTCTACCGTTTAAATTTCTATGCATGTGTCCAACTTTTGTTGGATAATAGCAATTGCCGTTGTGACAACAGGAATATATCATTGCCGAATCGACGCGCGCTTTTTTCACCATATTCACATACTTGCGCGGATCAAATTTTGTCATAAATGAAGGGTCCTCTTCAGTTATGTGATTGTCTATCAGCAACCTCGCATAACAGGTTTTTATCCAATCTGCCATCTAAATTTTCCTTTAGGCTCTCTTTTTCCCGCCAAAGACCAGCAGGGAGATTCGGTGTTTATTTTAACAGGGACTCAAAAAACTTTACTGCTTCACCAACAGTCTTAACCTTTCCTGCTTCGTCCTCGTCCAAAGACATGTCGAATTCCTCTTCAAACGCTGCAATTAACTCAAGTGACTGCATAGATTCTGCACCCAGATCCTCAATAAAGCGTGCTTCATCCTTTACATCGCTGATATCAACATTCAACTGTTTTGCAATAGCCTGTTTTACTCTTTCTTCTGTGCTCGCCATCATCTTTCTCCTTTTTGTCTCATCCAGCTTCTGTTCTTGCTTTTCTAACTATTGTATTTCTTTCATCCTGTGTGGCTTTCTTAATATATCTTAAAAGCTCGATATCCTCGTCTGTCAATTCTTTCTTGCGCCTGTTCATTGATGTTTTTACAGTTTCAAGCATTGTTTCCAGACCGTACCCCTTGGCAATCTTCCCTTTATAGTACCATGCAAGAGAAGGAATATACTTGGGCAGCACTCCGCCGCTTGCAACAAGTATACATAAAACCCCAATAGATGTTCCTGTATTTAACAATATCCCTATACTTGTTTTAGTATAATCTCCAATAAAACATCCGACCTTAGTGTCATTTGTATCAAAAAGTTGTCCTTTTATGTAAACCTGCACTGAGCCATAATCGTTTTTCAAGTCACTGTTTGTTGTTAATGCGCCAAGATTAACCCATTCTCCAATATATGCATGGCCAAGAAACCCGTCATGATATTTATTGCTGTAACCGTGAATTATGCTCTCTTCAATCTCTCCGCCAACTCTGCAAACAGGTCCTATTGAAGAGCCTTCCCTTAGCTTTGTTCCAAACAGTGTTGAGCCCTTTCCTATTGAACACGGTCCTTCAATCCTCGAAAAAGGGGTCACTGTAACGTCTTCATCTATTATTACAGGACCTCCTGCAGTTTCTATTATAGTATGAGGCTGAATCTCTGTGCCTTTGCCAATATGCACCTTACTCCTATCTCCATAGATAATCGCTCCTTCTGCCATGCTGCCAAATATGCCCTTTTTAGGAAGTTTATTAAAATCATCTTCAATAGCCTTGCCATTATTATGAATCACTTCCCATAAATAGTTAAGCAAAGTAACAGATATTTCTTTTTTTGGCAGAACTTGTTTTATATTCTTTAAAACAGTTTCAAATGAATCTGCTCTGCATTTATCTAAAGTCTGTTTCTTTACTCTTGCATAAACGAGTGCATTATCCATAATGCCTATTTCTTCATCTCCCTCAGCCTGGATATCTGTATTCATAAAAAGAGTGCGGCCATTAATCATTAATATATCATCGTTTAAAGCAGATAGGTCATTTACGGACTTCCCCTCAACTCTTTTTCTGAATGTCGGTGCGATCCAATCCCTGAGGAAGAAACATGTTTCCATGTCAGGAAAAGCTCTTAGTATCTTCTCATACAAAAGAGTGTGCCCGCATCTTAAGTCAAAGATTGGCCTTGTTAATGTAATTGGATAGAAATTCTCGAATGTTTCATCTTCAAATATGCAAAGTTTCATACTGCTAATCTCCTTATTTATTATTCGCTTGCTATTTTGGTGCTATCTTTTGCGATCATAAGTTCCTCATTAGTAGGTATAACAAGAAGTTTGATTCTGGAAGAATCTTTGCTAATAACCGCCTCCTGTTCAAAACAGTTGTTGTTTTTGGACTCATCAAGTTCAATTCCAAGATATTCAAGATCCTGACAAATACCTTTTCTAACAGGTTTTGCCTTATCACCGATACCACCTGTAAGCACTATGGCATCTACTTCGTTAAGAACAGCTATATATGCGCCAATATATTTTTTTATCCTATATGCAAACATATCAAGCGCAAGGCGGGCCTTTTTATTGCCTTTATCTGCATTTTCAAGTAGTGTTCGCACATCATTGCTGAGCTCTGACACTCCCAGAAGCCCGCTCTTCTTATTAAGTAGTTTGTCAATCTCTTTAAGACCTACATTTTCTTTTTCTGCAAGAAAGAAAAGTATAGCTGTATCTATATCTCCACAGCGCGTGCCCATGATAAGCCCTTCAAGAGGCGTGAGCCCCATGCTTGTATCAACTGATTGGCCATTTTTTATTGCTGCCATACTACATCCATTTCCTAGGTGGCAGGTTATCAAGTTTACTTTGTTAATAGGTTTATTGAGTAATTCTGAAGCTCTGATAGCTACATATCTGTGAGAGGTGCCGTGAAATCCATATCTTCTGATGCCGTATTTTTCATACCAGTAGTATGGAAGCGCGTACATATAGGCAACCTGAGGTATCGTGTGATGGAATGAAGTATCAAACACGGCTATATGTTTGCTATTTGGGAAATAATTCATTGCTTCTCTTATGCCTACAAGATTAGGCGGATTATGAAGAGGAGCTAATGAAGAATATCTTTCTATTATTTTAATGGCTTTTTCATCTATTAAAGCAGATTCATAGAATTTTTCTCCTCCATGAACAACTCTGTGGCCAACTGCCTTAATCTCATCAATATTCGCTAAAACATCTGTTTTAGGATTGAGCAAATGTTTTGTGAACAGAGCAAAGGCTTCTTTATGGTCTTTGATTTTTTGACTAAGCTTAATATTGTTTTTTTCTGATTTTTGAGTAAAAACAGATACTTCCTCTCCGATTTTCTCAACAAGCCCTTTAGCAAGTTCCTGTTCATTATTCATATCAAAAAGACTGTATTTTATTGAAGAACTTCCGCAATTAACGACTAATACCTTCATCTGTTTCTCCTTTTTTTAACTTCTCACTGCTGTTATAGCAGTAACTCCAACAACATCCTGAACGCTTGCTCCTCGTGATAGATCATTTATTGGCTTCTTAAAGCCCTGAAGTATTGGTCCATATGCTTTGGCATTACCAATGTACTGAGTTAGCTTGTATGCTATATTTGCTGCGTCCAGATCAGGAAATATTAATACATTTGCTTGCCCTGCAACATTACTTTCTTTTACTTTTTTTGCTGCAACTTTTGGCACAAGCGCTGAGTCTACCTGAAGTTCTCCGTCAATATTCAAATCAGGTTCCTTTTGCCTTGCAATTTTTGTGGCTTCCACTACTTTATCAACATCTGAGTGTGAAGCACTGCCTTTAGTTGAAAAAGACAGCATTGCTACTTTTGGCTCGATTCCAAGAAGTTTTTTAGCATTCCTGGCTGTAGTTATTGCTATTTCAGCGAGTTGTGGAGCTGACGGAGAAATTGTAACAGCTGCATCAGCATAAATTAAAACCTTATCCTTCTCTCCCAAAAACTCGGGAATTATCATTATAAAGAAACTTGATGGAGTTGAAATGCCCTGTTCAAATCCTATGCACATTGCGCCTGCCTGAATTACGGAGGCTGTTGTACTTGCTATTCCACCTACCATACCATCAGCAAGACCTTGAGATACCATCATTGCGCCAAAATAGAGATTACGGCTTATAATTCTTTTAGCCATATTAAGACTGATGTTTTTACGTAATGAACTGTATTTCTCTGCGAATTCGTCCAGATATGAGGATTCTTGCGGATTTATAATCTGTATTCCATTTATATCCCAACCTCGCTCAACTGCCACTTTATCTATTGCGCTTTTCTCTCCCAAAAGTACGGGAATACCTATCCCTTCAGATTTTATGATTGATGCAGCCTCTATAATGCGTATATCTTCTCCTTCTGGAAATACAATTTTTTTTGGAATCTTCTTTGCACGTTCAGTAAACTGGCTAATTATATCCGACATATAAATTTTCCTTTCAAAACGTAAAATTTAGTATCAAGTTATAGGGATTAAGAATCAAGTAAAAAGCATCCACTACAAGCTTAATCCTTAGAGCGAAGCGTCTTAATCCTAATTTTACACTATCTCATAATTTAGTGTTAGCTTTGTTGCGCAGTCCTCAGTTATGACATAAGTTGCAAACCTATGCATCTGAAGTGCGCTTGCTGGACAAATTGATGTAATAGGACCCTCAAGAGCTGCTTTAACAGCGTCTGCTTTGTTTGCTCCATTTGCCAAAAGCACTACTTTTTTTGCCTTCATTATAGTTCCAATGCCCATTGTTATTGCCTGCGTTGGAACATCCTCTTTTTTCTCAAAGAATCTCGCGTTATCAGATATTGTCTCATCAGTCAGGGTCTTTATTCTTGTCAAAGACCCCATAGAAGAACCAGGCTCATTGAATCCCATATGTCCGTTACCGCCAATTCCAAGAACCTGATAATCAATCCCTCCTATTTCATCTATCATTTTTTCGTATTCACGGCAGGATGTATCAATATCTTCTGCCATTCCGTCGGGAACGTGAGTATTTTTCTTTAATATATTGACATGATCAAACAGATTCTCATTCATGAAGTATCTATAACTTTGATTGTGAGCTGGGTCAAGCCCTACATATTCGTCAAGATTAAATGTTATCACAGTGGAAAAGTCCATCTCTCCTGCTTTGTTTCTTTTTATGAAGTCTTTGTAGAGCGGCAGAGGTGTGCTGCCTGTTGCAAGGCCCAGTACAAAACTGGTTTTTTTCTCCATCTCCTCTGCGATCAAATCAACTGCCTTCTTTCCCATTTCTTCAGCATTCTTTACAATTATAACTCTCATTTCCAATCTCCTTTCCTAGTTTATTTCCACATTAGTTAAATAAATTTTGCAACTTAATTTAATTGTGTATAATATATAAAAACCTGTTTCAAGTAAAGAGTATTGAGGAGCAACATGAAACTTGCTGGATATGAAGTCATTAGAAAGATTGCTTCTGGAGGTATGAGCGATGTATTTCAGGCAAAAAGATTATATGACAATAAATTAGTTGCAGTGAAACTAATGCGCGACAGCATGGCAAAAAACAAAGAAGCTGTGAAAAGATTTTACGCAGAAGCTGAGCTTGTGATGAGCTTGAATCATCCTAATATTGTCGAGGTTTTTTCTCTAGAAAGGAATAAAAAAACGCCTTTTATAACAATGGAATATATAGAAGGAAAAACATTAAGAGAGCTTCTTAATAAAAAACGTTTACTTGATAATCAGACCATTATAAATATTAGCTTGGATATAACAAAAGGACTGGAATATATTCACTCTAAGGGAATTATTCATAAGGATATAAAGCCTAAGAACATTCTTATTGCAAATACCACAGCCAAAATAAGTGATTTTGGAATTGCTTCCTATGGACTAACTGCATATTCTCATAGACAGGGAGCTCCTAGTTATATGTCCCCGGAACAAGTCAAAGGAAGAGATATTGACCACAGGACTGATATATACAGCCTCGGAATTACAATGTATGAAATGGCAACTGGCCAGGTGCCCTTCAAGGGATCCGGAGATCGAGAGATATTGACAAAGCACCTGGGTCTTAAGCCCAGACCCATAAAACAAATCAATGGCAAAATACATCCAAATATTGAAAGCACCATTATGAAAATGCTTGAAAAATTACCTGCAAATAGGTATCAGACTGCAAGCATGCTGCAGCTTGACCTATCTGAAATCAATATGGAACTCTCCTAGTAGATGAACAGGAATTCTAGGATTTTCTAAGACTGGATGGTAGAATATTCAAAGACTCTCTGTACTTAGCGACTGTTCTGCGAGCAATATCTATACCTGAAGCGTTAAGTTTATCTGTAGTTTTCTGATCACTGATTGGTTTCTTGTGATCTTCATTCTCAATAAGATGATGTATCTTGGACTTTATATATGTTGATGATGCAGAATTAGAGACTCCACCACTAAAGAAATATTTGAAAGGCAAAAGTCCGTGAGGAGTTTGAATATACTTATTTGAAATTGCTCTGCTTATAGTAGACTGATGCATTTCTATGGCATCTGCTACTTCCCTTAATATCAGGGGCTTTAAATGAGATAATCCTTTTTCTAAAAATTCCTTTTGGTATTTAATAATATATTTTGTTACTTTAGATATTGTTGCATGCCTTTGTTTTATACTTTTGAGAAGCCATATTGCTGATTTGAATTTCTCAAGCAGGAACTTCTTAGCTTTTTCTTCTCCACAGGATTGCACTAGCTTTCTGTATAATGGATTTATCCTGAGCATTGGCAGTTCTTCATTATTAATTACAATTGCGTATGCGACTTCCTCAGCCACCTTTTTAATAGTAACATCAGGCGTAATATATTTTATCTGAACAGGGTTATACTGTCTTCCAGGCTTTGGCTCAAGAGAGCATATTAACTTAGACTCTTCAATCGCTTCATTTTCAGAAATCTTGAGTGCCTTAGCAATAGTTTTGTGGTTTTTCTTGCCTATATCTCCTAAATGATACTTAATCATTTGTTGATTATAGGTATTTTCCTTGCCCATGGATTTTATCTGAATAAGCAAACATTCATCAATTGTTCTTGCCCCAACTCCAGCAGGGTCAAATTGCTGTATTATCCCTAAAATCTTCTCAATACTCTTTGGTGGTACATTTGTAATAGATGCTAGCTCATTCACTGAACTTTGCAGATACCCATCGTCATTTATTTCATTAATAATTATCTCTCCAATTTTATAATCATCATCTGATAATTTAACAAGATGCAGCTGCTTAAATAGATGTTCTCTCAAGCCTAAACTATTAGTGATTAAAGTTTCTGCGTAGTCCCTTTTCTCTTGCTTTTCTCTTGTATCTTGCTTCTCATGCGCCTGACTATAATATTCCTGCCAATCTCGCTCAAGTTTGGCGAATTGCTCCAGTTCTTCTTTTATATGTGCATCAAGACTTTCTTCAATACTACTATCTTCTGAATTAACAGTCTCTGTTTCTTTCACTAGCTCAAGCATGGGGTTTTCTACTAGTTCCTGTTCTATTGTTTCTTTTAATTCCAGAAGAGGCATTTGGAGCATATGTATAGACTGGCGCATCTCGGGAGTCATTACTAACTTTTGCGTTTGTTTTAAAGATAATTCCTGTTTTAACATCTCATCTCTCCTTTTTAATGTTACTACGGGGTTAGAAGAGTGTAAAGATAAAACTAGTTCTTGGAGAATTATTGGCTTTTATATTTATAAAGGAATGCTATAATGTTTTTTGTATTATTGAGATGCCGAAGTGGTGAAATTGGCAGACACGCATGGTTCAGGACCATGTGGAGGCAACTCCTTGGGGGTTCAAATCCCCCCTTCGGCACTTTTCTTTTTTAACTCCCCGTAATTCACTTGTTGACAAGCACTTATAAATATGCTATTCTTAGACAAAATGGCACTGTGCCCAAAATGTGCCCATAATTAGGATGAAAATGTGGTGAAAAAGTGGCTACTCTCCGAAAAAGAGATAATACCTATTTTATTGATTATAGGATAAGAAATAGACGGCTAAGAAAGAAAGTAGGGCACTCAAAGAAACTTGCTGAACTAGCACTCAAGGATATTGAAGTAAAAATTGCAAAGAATGAAATCGGGTTTATTGATAAGGACTCCACTATTGATAAACTCTTTAAAGACTTTATCAGTTATTCAGAAACTAATCACTCTAAGGGCACAACAACACGATACAAAGAAATAATAGCTAATTTCTCCAAGTTTCTAAACGAACAACCTTATATCACAAAAACATCCCAGCTTAACCCTTCATTATTTGAAAAATACAAAGCATCCCGCAAATCTAGTATAGCGGATATTACCATCAACCATGAACTAACTATATTGAAAACGATATTTAACATGGGAATTAAATGGAATATGATAAGGGAAAATCCCCTTAATGATGTGCCTTCTATAAAAATTAAAAACAAAAAGACTCCAAGATTCCTTTCAGGTGAAGAATGTAAGAAGTTGTTAGCAAACTGCGATGATAGAACTTATCCGATATTTTTTACATTACTAAATACGGGCATGAGAAGGGGGGAAGTGATAAACTTAGAGTGGAAAGACATAGATTTTGAAAGAAGGATCGTAAAAATACAGATTAAGGAAAGTTGGCAGCCAAAAACAGGAGAGAGGGACATTCCGATAAATGCCCAGTTATTTAAACTGTTAGAACAGCTTCATAAGAAAAGAAGAAAGGGCTCTTTTGTATTCTACAACAGTATCGGAAACAAAATACACCGTAATAAACTAAGAACCAAGTTGATTCACATAGCAAAGAAAGCAGATATTCCAGAACTCACTAAATTACATACCCTAAGACATACCTTTGCAAGTCATCTTGTGATGAAGGGGGTTGATTTAGCAAGTGTCCAGAAACTTATGGGACATGCTGATATTAAGACTACAATGATATATTCACACCTTGCTCCTGAGCACTTGAAGGGGGCAGTGGATAAATTGAATTTTAGTTGAGGTTTTAAGTAATTTGAGCTATGGTAGCATTAGAGTAGAAGTGACTGTTCAATAATTAATGTTAGATGGAAAATTAAACTAGATAATTATGTTTGTCGAAGCCATTGAAAAAGCATCATCTTTTACTAGACCTATTCATTCAATAAAGCGCAATTATGCTTCTAAGGTCGTTCACCCAGGGGCTGCAACTCTTTTCTTTGTTAATTCTGAAGGATGGGCTCTAACTTGTAGGCACGTAGCAAGACTACTCCCTATAGCAGATCAAATAGCAGCAAATTATAAGAAGTTTAAAGATGAGTTTGCTTCTGGACAAGGAAAGATAAAAGAAAAAAAGTTATGTAAAGAATTAGAAAGAAAATATAAATACACAAAACGATCAATTGTCGAACTTCGAAATAAATTTGTGAACTGTGCACAAGGAAAATTCGGTGTGGAGGTTCGTTTTCATAATAAACTTGACGTAGCCCTCATTAAGTTCAATGCTTTCGAACGATTACTATGTGAAAAATTTCCAGTATTTGTAAAAGACTCATCTGGTCTTAAACAAGGCAAGTTTCTCTGTCGGCTTGGGTTCCCTTTCCCTGAATTCACAAACTTTACTTACAATGAGACCTTGGATAAAATTGAATGGAGTTCAACTGGCCAGGATAACACTCCCAGGTTTCCTATTGAAGGAATGGTAACTAGGCATCTTCCTGGAGAGTCTAACAAGATAATTGGTTTCGAAATGAGCACGCCAGGCTTAAGGGGCCAAAGTGGTGGCCCTGCATTTGACGCAGATGGGAAGATATGGGGTATGCAGTCAGCTACAGGGCATCTTGACCTTAATTTTGATATAGACCAAGAAGTAGTCCGAGATGGCCTGCCAAAACGTGTTCAAAATAGTCCATTTCTTCATGTGGGTCATTGTATCCACGTTGATATTTTAAAATCGTTTATGCAAGAGCACAAAGTGCATTTTAATGAGGAATAAAACCAATAATTAACGTCTAACGAAGTGCTGAAGACGACGCGGTTTAACGCGCGCCTTAGCTTTAACGTTATAGGAAAAATAATAAAAAATGATGAAAAGTCTAAATATATTAACATTTTTTTTAATTCTTTCTTTGCAAAATATTGGTGTTATTAATGCTTATGAAGAAAAACCTGTACTTATGCGTACTACTGCACCCTATCAAGAGCTTATTAATACGTCTTTTTCAATCGAAAAAAAGAATAATAATATGTATTTACCCCACGGATCTGGTTTCTACATTCGATACGATGGTGTTCCATATGGAATAACAGCTCGCCATGTTGTTCAAGATAGAAGTGTTAATGAAAAAGATGAATTAACTTGGGGCGAATTTATAAAACCATTATTCATTAGACTCCACACTGAAGATGAATCGATTCCATTACAATCTAGACATAAAGAAATCTCTTCATTCAATAATTTGCAATACCAAGGTTTATATAATTTTCACAGCAATAAAAGTATAGATGCTGTTATCTTTCCCGTATTTTTCAAGCAAAATCTCTCTGAGGCATCTCTTTCTTTGCCATATAAATTTATTCAAAAAGATGAATTAGTTTTAATCGGTGAAGATGTTCATATTTTTGGTTTTCCTGGTCCATATGGTTTTAAAAAAGGAAAAAGCGTTATTAGATCGGGGACTATTTGCTTGAAGCTAAACAAGTACGTGTATCTTCTTGATGCGAACACCTGGCCTGGTGACAGTGGTGGAATGATTGTTTCAAAGCCATATTTTGGGGTACCTAAAGACAATGAAGGAACTTATCAATGGCAAATTGGAGGTAAAATTATTGGGTTATATATTGGACGCAAGAATCCAGAAGAGTTAAAAGGTTTTAATTTGCCTAAATCCTTAGAAGCTTTTAGGATTGTTATATCTGGACAAGCGTTAATAGAAATTATAGAGTCTAATGAATTTAAAGAATCTCATAAAAACTGGAAAAAAGTGTGGAAAAAAATTAAGGATAACAAACAGAAAAAAGAAAACAACAAGGACCTATAACAAATCACTTCAGCTAACTGGAGGGTGCGCGCAAATGGAGCTCAACCCAGTAGCTGAGTTCAATCGTTAACTGAAAATAAATTATGAATGATCAAGTACAAAAAAATATTTCGTTTTTAGAGCAACAGAATGAAGAACATTTAAAAATTGCCGAAGAGATGCTTAGAGCTAAAGAGGGAGCTTGCTTTGCGATGGACCTTTTTGCTGGAGCAGTATTAAAACGTTCCATGTCAATAATTTCCGGTTTTGTCATGTTGATAAAAGCAAAAAATTATATTTGCGCAGCTCCTTTAGTTAGGCTTCAACTAGATAATCTATTGCGGTTTTCGGCTGCATACATTGTTGAAGACCCAGATAAATTAGCAACTGATGTTTTAAAAGGAATCCCCATTGAAAGACTAAAAGATAAGAGAAACAAAAAAATGAGAGATGGTTATTTGGTCGAAGAACTTAAGAAGAAATATTCTTGGATAGAAAGAGTATATAAAAACGCTTCAGGGTATATTCACTTTTCAGAAAAACATATGTCTCATCTATTGAGTAAAGATAAAAGCAAAGAGAAAAATGTAGTTTTAATTTCAATAGGTGCTGAAAATGATGCTAAAGACTTCCCTCTTTATGAAGCAACTTTGGCTATGATAAATATTACGGATGCCGTGTTAAGGTATATATATGGTTGGGTATATAAAAAGAAGAATGCAAATAGACGAAATAAAATACCCATCTAACAACTCAGTGCACGGAATCAAAAAGTTGCGCTTTTCAGCCGCTGAGTTCGGATGTTGAGGCTGTAGAATAAGTCTTAAAAAGTTAAAAATGAGGCTCAGAATTTCTAATCGTGTGATATAATCTATAATCAACATTCACACGAAAGGAAATAATATGGCACGTTACAAAGAATACAGTTACGATCAGGGGATGT
>JBDRTG010000031.1:0-21752 GCA_043824255.1 bacterium | reverse complement strand
CAAGGAGTTATCCACAATATGCACAGAATTAACAAAAAGAAAAAGTTTGATCAAAAAGAAAAACTTACTACTACTAATCTTAACAAAATAGGACATTTCTACTTTGGTAAGAATAGGACATTTCTATTTTGGCTTGACAGTAAGTTGAAAATATAAATTTTTTGTGATATAAGCTTCTGTGGGTTTTTGGGCGATTAACTCAGTGGTAGAGTGCTACTTTCACAGAGTAGAAGTCACTGGTTCAAACCCAGTATCGCCCACTAAATGGAGCGAGGGCAGATATGAAGTGCGATACGTGTGGTAAAGAGGTTCTCAAGGTAAAGAGGATTGTTCTTGAGAAAGGCTATGATAGGACACAAGCAAGAGCGATTTATAATTGTGAGGAGTGTTATAGGAAAAAGGAAGCTGACATAGAGAAGAGCGTTCAAGGCAAAGAGAAAGGTAAAAGTAAATGACAGGTCTAGAGAATGATATTGAGTTACTAGTCAAGGTCCAGGATTTAGATGTGCAAATACAAAATTTGGATACAGAGATAAAAAGAATACCTAAAGAAATGGATGCTCATCATAGGAGTTTTGAGGCAAAGAAAGACGAGTTAGCAGTTTTAGAGTCAGAGCTTGTTGAAATTCAGAAGAATAGAAAATTGAAAGAGGTCGAGCTTGACAGTGGTGCAGAAGCAATAAAGAAATATAAAACACAACAGTATTCTGTTAAGACTAATAAAGAATATACTTCTCTGCAGCATGAGATTGAACAAATACAAGAGAAAAATTCTATACTGGAAGATGAGATTCTCTTATTAATGGAGCAATCAGATGTAGCGCATGAAAATATAGAAAAAAAGGCAGAGGAGATTAAGTTGGAGAATGGAAAACTTGAACAAGAAGGGCAAGAGAATAAGAAGAAAATAGCCCAGTTTGAACAGGAACTTCAAAAAAGACGAGATGGGCGCAAGAATTTAGTTTGTACTGTAGACGTTGCTACTGTGGCCAAATATGAAAGAATTAGAGATTTGAAGAACGGAGTGGGGATTGTAAATATTAGTGACGGAACATGTGGAGGTTGTCATATGGAATTACCTCCACAAATTATAAATAATACAAAGACTGGTAATGAAATTACTGTATGTGAGAGATGTTCGCGTATACTGTATATAAAGGAAGATAATTAGATGGAGGAGTTAACTATATACGTTGATGGGGCATCAGCAGGTAATCCAGGAAAAGCAGGTATTGGTATTGTGCTTTTTTGCAAAGGAAAGAAAATAAAGGAATATTCTCAATACATAGGAGTGACAACAAATAATGTGGCTGAGTACATGGCTGTAATTTTTGCTATGCAAGAAGCTCTGATTATGAGAGTGCAGAATATTACTATTTTTACAGATAGCGAGCTTATTACAAGGCAAATACAAGGTGTTTACAAAGTCAAGGATAATAACCTATTTCGCTTATATAAACAGGTTCAACATCTGGAAAATGGATTTACAAAGTTTAATATTACATATATAGAACGCAGTGGTAATAAGGAAGCTGATAAATTAGCTAGCAAATCTTTAGAAATGCACAAATAAGCAGGTCGGTTGACCGCCTCGATGTATGTCGGGGAGGAAAGTCCGGGCTCCAGAGAGCAAGATGTCCCATAACCTGGGATGGAAGCGATTCCAAGGAAAGTGCAACAGAAAGTAAACTTCCAAGTGCCTAGTTGGGCGTTTGGTAAAGTTGAAATGGTGTGGTAAGAGCACACCGATCTGATAGCGATATCAGACGCATGGCAAACCCCATCTGGAGAAAGGATAAGTAAGAGGGAAGAGACTGCTCGTCTCAATTTAACCCTTGGGTAAACCGCTAGATGTCGGTGGCAACATCGGTGCAAGATAGATGGTCAATTATTACAGAACCCGGCTTACAGACCTGCTTATTCTATTATCTATAGAGTCTATGTTTGTATATATAATCTTCAACACTCTCAGGCAATAAGTATTTTATCGGAGCGCCTGATTTTATTCTCTTTCGAATGTCGGAAGAAGAGATTGCAAGATAGGTAATCTCCGTCATTTCAGTATACTTCTTGAAAACATATTTTGCTTTTTTAACATCATATCCCGGACGAGTCGTTACTATAAACTTACACATTTTTAAAAGCGCATCCGGAGATGCCCAGCTATTTATTTCCAAAAAAGCATCTGCGCCTATTATGAAATATATATTAACATCTTTGCCATATTTTTTTACAAATGCTTTAATCGTATCTATAGTATATGATGCGCCTCCTCTTTTTATTTCAATGTCTGAAGCCTCAAACAAAGGATTACCAGCTATTGCTAATTTTATCATCTTAAGGCGATAATGAGTGTCAGCAAGATTGGAAGTATTTTTGAGGGGATTAAGGGCCGAAGGAATAAATATTACATTGTCAAGTTTAAATTTATTGCAGACTTCAGAAGCGCTTACAAGATGCCCATAATGAATGGGATTAAAAGTACCGCCCATAATACCAATGCGCATTATATCTACTCCCGCACCTGGCCATTGCCGAATATAAGATATTTGTAGGTTGTGAGTTCTTCCAGTCCCATAGGTCCTCTGGCATGTAACTTGCCTGTGCTTATGCCAATTTCAGCGCCTAAGCCAAATTCGCCGCCATCAGTAAATCGGGTAGATGAGTTGACATATACAGTAGCAGAGTCTACTTCTTCCAGAAACCTGTCTGCAGATGAACTATCTTTTGTAATTATAGCGTCAGAATGACAGGATCCATATGTGTTAATATGATTGATCGCTTCTTTTTCTGAAGACACTATCTTTATGGAAAGTATTAAGTCAAGATATTCAGTTGACCAATCTTTCTCCTTTGCTAGTTTTACCTCAGGGACAATTCCTTTGGTTTTTCTACAGCCTCTTATTTCAACGCCTGCATTCCTGAACATATCTATCATCTGAGGCAGAAAGACCTTAGCGATATCTTTATGAACAAGAAGCGTCTCCATTGCATTGCATACTCCCGGACGCTGGACTTTCGCATTAAAACATACAGCTTTTGCAATATCAATATCTGCGTATTTATCAACATAAGTGTGACATATTCCGTCACTATGTTTAATTACAGGAATAGTAGAGTTCTTAGCAACAAATTGTATAAGGCCAGCACCTCCGCGCGGAATTATAAGATCAATGTATTTATCCATTTTTAACATGTGATTCACCATTTTACGATCAGTGCTTTTTATCATTCGAATGGAACTAGGAGGAACTTTTGTTTTTCGCAGGCTGTTTATCATGGTGTGGTATAAGGCAAGGTTTGAGTTTATGGATTCTTTTCCTCCGCGAAGAATAACAGCATTACCGGCTTTTAGGCAAAGGCTTGCTGCGTCCACAGTGACGTTAGGCCGGGATTCATAGATAATACCTATAACTCCAATAGGTACGCTTACCTTTTCTATTCTTAATTTATTTGGCATGGTTGTCTTGCTAAGTATTCTGCCAACAGGGTCTGGGAGCTTAGTTAGTTGTTTGAGAGATTTGCAAATATTTTTTATTCGCTGTGGAGTTAAAGTTAGACGGTCTATTAAAGCAGGGGAGAGGTTATTTCCCTTTGCATGTTTGATATCAATGATATTCGCAGATAAAATTTTAGATCTATTTTTTCCAACACCATTGGCAATAGCCAGAAGAGCTTTATTTTTTTCTTCTGTTGAAAGAGTTGCCAACACTCTTGATGCATCCTTTGCACGCTGAGCGATTTTTCTTATCATAATATCACCAGATTATCTCTATGTATTACTTCATCATAGGACTTATAACCGAGTATATCTTCAATCTGGGAAGTCTTATTCCCTTTAATTTTTGCTACATCTTTGTCTGAATAATTAACCAGTCCTCTTGCAAATTCGCTGCCTCTGGCATCAGCAATTCCAACTACGTCTCCTGTATTATATTTTCCTTTTGAGGCAATAATACCTATGGATAATAGGCTTTTCCCTTTGTTCAGTAGAACCTCTTTTGCTCCATTATCAACAATAATTATTCCTTTTACGTGATGGGCAAATGCTATCCATTTTTTTCGGCCTGTTTTTCTTTTGTCAATTTTTGGAAGAAAAATCGTACCGACTTTTTCTCCATTCATTATTCTAGAAAGAGTATTCTTCTTTAGCCCATTGGCTATTATTACGGTTACACCTGATTGTGTTCCCATTTTAGCTGCAATTATTTTTGTCAACATTCCTCCAACCCCTGTTTTTGAGTCAGAAGCATACGACTCTGTTTTAGATCGGATTTTATCAACTTCAGATATGAGAGAAGCTTTCATGTCTTTTTTAGGATCAATAGTAAACAGTCCATCAATATTAGAAAGCATAATTAAAAGGTCTGCATCCAAGAGATTGGCAACAAGTGCAGAAAGAGTATCATTATCCCCAAACTTAATTTCCTCAGTTGCAACAGTGTCGTTTTCATTAACAATAGGAATAACATTCTCTTTAAACAGTTCCATTATTGTATTGCGTATATTGAGGTATCTAAGTCTGGACTTAAAGTCGTCTCTTGTGAGCAGAATTTGCGCAGTATGGTATCCTCTTTTTTTGAAGATCTCTTTATAAGTATGCATTAGCTCATTCTGCCCTACAGCAGCAACGGCTTGCTTTTTTGATATTGTCAATGAATGCTTCCTAATGCCCAAAGCCTTCATACCTGCACCTATAGCACCTGAAGACACAATAATTATTTTAATATTTTGTTTTCGCAGTTCCACTATTTCCTCGGCAATATTGGATATTCTTGCTCTATTTAACCCTGTATCTGAGGTTAGTACATACGTGCCTATCTTAATAACAATGCACTTAGCGCTCTTGGTTAGCTCTTTTCTATTCATAGTTGTCTCTCTTCATTGTTCAGTAGTTTATCAGTGTAATAGATTAACTTTTTTACTCCCTCTCCAGTAAGTGCAGAAATAGCAAATATCTCCTTTGAATGCAACTTTTTTTTAAAATCCTTAAGGTTGTTTTGTGCAGTAATTATGTCCATCTTATTAGCAACTATTATTTGGGCTCGATCACCTAAATTATATAGAGATAACTCTTTATTAACAGCATTAAATTTTGAATACGAGTTTTCATCAGACATATCAATAAGATGCAGAATGATTTTTGTTCTGCTTATATGAGCCAAAAACTTGTTTCCCATGCCTTTTCCCTTGTGTGCACCTTCTATTAATCCCGGGATATCAGCAGCTACAAAGGATGAGTCATGTACTTCTATAACTCCTAAAAGTGGCTCTATAGTGGTAAAGGGATAATTAGCTATTTTAGGCCTGGCATGTGATATGCGGGAAAGCAAAGTGGATTTTCCTGAATTTGGATATCCAACCAGCCCAACATCAGCGATTAGGCGCAGCTCTAATCTAATATCTTTTTCTTCACCTTTTACCCCTTGTTCTGCGATTCGCGGAGCACGTTTAGTAGATGTGGCAAATTTGGCATTTCCCTTTCCTCCTCTTCCACCACGCGCAACTATGACCCTATCAGCATGATGACATAAATCTGCAATAGTTCTGTTATGCTCTTTTATAATTGTTCCAACAGGCACCTCTAATATGATGTCAGGACTGTTTCTACCAAACATTTTTTTGCCTTTGCCATGTTGGCCATGTTTGGCTTTGATATGTTTTTTATGAAGAAAACTGATAAGAGTTCTTTGATGGGGGACAGCTTCAATAATGATATCTCCGCCTTTTCCGCCATCTCCCCCGTCAGGGCCTCCTTTGGGAACATATTTTTCCCTGCGGAAGCTCATGCATCCGTTACCACCATCTCCGGCTTTCACATGTATAGTGACATCATCAACGAACAAATTATGCCTTTACCACCCATGTTTTTACTTCTGCTGTCACTTCTGGATGAAGTTTGATCTGAATGTTAAAAATACCCAGCTTTTTGATGGGCTCTTTTAGTGCGATAATCTTCTTATCAATTTCTATCCCCTCCTGCTTCAGCATATTTGCAATATCAATAGAAGTGACAGAGCCATACATTTTTTCATCTTCTCCAACTTGAACAGGAATTGTTAAAGATAAACTGGAAAGTTTTTTTGCTGTCTCTTCAAATCCTGCTTTTTCCTCCTGTGTTTTTCTTCCTTTAGCTTTTTTAATCTGTTCTGCAACTTTCTCAGCACCGGCAGTTGCTTTAATGGCTAATCCATGTGGTAATAGATAGTTTCTGCCATAGCCGTCTGCTACTCTCACTATATCTCCTGTGCTTCCTAATTTGTCAATATCTTGTTTTAAAACAACATTCATTTTGTTCTCCTATGTTAATTTTTCTGAACGATACTTTTTTACAAATTCACCTATTATTTTTAGATTATTCATTGGAGTATCAAGAGGAACTGCACACTCAGGAGCAATAATATCAATTCCTGCATTAATATTTTTTACTATAGCTTCTTTTATTTGATTCTTTGTTCCTTTTCTCAATGTATTAGGGTTATTTATACCTCCCATTAAAGACATCTTCTCACCTGCAAGTGTTCTTGTTTTCTTTGGATCGCCAAGTTTTGTATCCCAATGAAAACATGGTATACCGGTCTCTGATATTATACTTATTCTATCAGAAGTATCACCACAAATATGTAGTATAAGTGGGCGTGGGATTTTATCAACTAATTCAGAATGAATATCTTTGAGGAAATCTCTGTATGC
The DNA here is from genome assembly GCA_043824255.1 of bacterium. Lineage (GTDB taxonomy): Bacteria > JAHJDO01 > JAHJDO01 > JAHJDO01 > JAHJDO01 > JAHJDO01. The sequence goes on along the minus strand of JBDRTG010000031.1, from coordinate 15,059 downwards.
CTTAGGACTGCACAAATCTCTTGTGGCATGATCGCCAACCAAAATACAATCTGCTCCTGCCTCAATTTGTGCATTTGCAAATGTAACTGTAACCTGCTTTAACTTTTCCATAGCTCTTTTAATCATGTCTGGCTTAAGTAAGGTATTTACAAGAAATTCCTGAACACCGAAAACATGATATCCTAATGTCCACGGGCCAAAAACCTTTCCACATATAGCAGCCTCATTACCTAATCTTTCTTTCAACATTTTTATTGCTTCCAGGGGTACTTTGCACCCTGGCTTATTAAGAAAATCAGAAGGTATTTTTATATCTGTATCATCTTTCCAGATATGTCTCCTACAATCTGGCATTAAATTTTTTTTGCCCCAGTCCACGGGGCATCCGAGTGCGGCAGACTCATGCCAGACGGAAAATAAAGGCATCACTACATCAAAACTATATACTGTATGTCCTGCTTCTGCGAGTCTAGCCATTTTCTCACTATCAATATGAGCTTCAGGAAAGGTTACACCGATATAATCCATCAATTCTATGGAAACGATGGATGTTCCGGGGCCTGAAGCAGGAACGTCCCTGCCTTTGCGCTTAAGAGCATTCATGAAAATAGCTTTTGACATATGAACCTACTTGTGATTTCTAATCTGTACTACTTAGGATGGTTTTTGTCTTATTCAGGCTTTTTTCGTCTTCTACATTGAGTATCTGAATACTCTTATCAATTCTTGAAATAAGTCCTGATAATACTCTCTTTGGTCCTACTTCGATAAATGTTCTAATTCCTGCTGATATCATATTTTTAATTGAGTCTTCCCATAGTACAGAGCCTGTTATCTGTTTAGTCAATGCCTCTTTTATATCAGAGGGCTGTGTTATCGGTTTTGCATAAACATTTGCATATACAGGAATATTTGCATTTTTAATGTTGTAATTTTGCAGTTCATCATATAATTTTTCCTCTGCAGATTGCATTAGACGTGAGTGAAACGGACCGCTCACTGCTAGCTTAATTGTTTTTCGCGCTCCTGTGGAAATGGCTTCCTCCATTGCTTTATCAACAGCTTTATGTTCACCTGATATGACAATTTGTCCTGGACAGTTGTAATTAGCAATCTGTACAATTCCATATTTAGAGGAGATCTTGCAAATATTTTTTACTTGTTTTGCATCTAATCCAATAATTGCTGCCATTGTTCCAGGGTGTTGCTGAGATGCTTCCTGTATAAATAGCCCTCTCTTTTTGACAAGCAGTAATGCGGATTCCAGATCCAATGCGTTTGCAGCTACCAGAGCAGAGTATTCCCCCAAACTGTGGCCTGCAACAGAAGAAACAGATTCTCTTTTAAGAAGTTCATCAAGCACAACCAAACAGGCAATACTCGCTGTAAGTATTGCTGGCTGACAATTCTCTGTAGCGCTCAGGTTTTCTATAGGGCCTTCAAAACATAATTTTGCAATATCATATTTGAGAATTTTATTTGCACATTGAAAAACGTCTTTAGCACACGAATGATTATGGTAGAAGTCTTTTGCCATTCCAACATATTGGGAACCCTGTCCGGGAAATACATATGCGATTTTCTTCATTCTACCACCTTATAATAGCTGATGCCCATGTAAGACCAGCGCCAAAAGCATCCATGAGTATTATCTGTCCATCTTTTAATTTTCCCGAAGTAGCTGCTTCAGCCATTGCTATTGGTACAGAAGCGCCTGAGACGTTTCCATATCTTGTAACATTTATCCATACTTTTTCCAGAGGAGTGTTGAGTCTGTGTGCTAGGGCGTTTATAATTCTCAAGTTTGCCTGATGGGGAATAACAAGATCTATATCTTTATTTTTTAGCTTGCATTTAGCAAGTACTGTTTCTGCAGCATTTGTCATTGCCCTAACAGCAAGTTTAAAAACAGCATTTCCATTCATTTTTAGAAAATGCAATTTTTCATCTATAGTTTTATGTGTTGCAGGGAATTGTGCACCTCCACCGGGCATATTCAATAAATCCCAGGCTGAGCCATCCGCTCCGAGGTATGAGTCCAGAATAACTCTTTTGTTATTTATAGCACGTCCAATAACAGCAGCACCCGCCCCGTCTCCAAATAACACACAGGTTGTACGATCTGTCCAATCTGTGATTCTGGAAAGTGCGTCTGCTGCAACAACTAAAACTCTTTTAAACGTATCATTTTCGACGAAACTTTTTGCCATTGTTAAGGCATAAATAAAGCCACAGCATGCTGCATTTATATCAAATGCGCACACAGTTTTGGCTCCTATCTTATTCTGAAGAATGCATGCAGTGGAAGGAAATGGCATATCGGGTGTTATAGTAGCAAGAATAATACAATCTATTTGTTCAGCATCTGCTCCTGCATTTTTAAGAGCTTCCTGAGAAGCGAACATAGCCATGTCAGAAGTAGTTTGTTTATCATCAATTATATGTCTCTCTTTTATACCTGTTCTTGTTGTAATCCACTCGTCAGACGTATCCATCATTTTTTCAAGGTCTGCATTCGTAAGAATTTTCTCTGGTACATAAAAACCAGTTCCTAAAATACCTGCTTTAATATTCTCCATTTTTTAGTTCTTTAACCTCTCTTTTATATGCTCATTAACATGGTTGTTTACGAATTTCTCAGCTACTAAAATGCTGTTTTTGATAGCCAGAGAAGAAGAATTGCCATGAGCTTTTATACATACACCGTTAATTCCAAGAAAAGGAGCACCACCATATTCCGCATAGTTCAGGCTTTTTTTGAAGTTCTTATAAGCGCCCATACTCAACATAGCTCCAATTTTAGATAGAAAATTACTTTTCAGCTCATTGCGTAATTTAAGATATATATTTTCTCCCAGTCCTTCAGTAGCTTTAAGGATTATATTGCCAATAAAACCGTCACAAACAATAACGTCCACCTTACCATTAAAAATATCTCTTCCCTCTACATTGCCAACAAAGTTAATTGACGCTTTTTTTAGTTCCGCATACGTTTTTTTTGTTAAGTCGTTTCCTTTATGTTCCTCTTCTCCAATATTTAAAAGACCTACTTTGGGAGTTCCTCTTTTTAAGATATACCTGCTGTATTCACTTCCCATTATTGCAAATTGGCAAAGGTTCAAAGGGCTACAGTCCACATTTGCGCCTGCATCAAGCAGTAGGGAAGCATCACTTATAGTAGGCATCAAGATAGCAATTGCCGGGCGCTCTATACCTTCTATTGTTCTTATGTAGATTGCAGCGGATGCCATGTATGCTCCTGTATTGCCAGCTGATACTACAGCGTCCGCTTCTTTGTTTTTAACCAAGACTACAGCTTTAATCATAGATGAATCCTTTTTTCGCCTGATAGCCTGAGAAGGAGGTTCATGCATTGCTATGATTTCAGATGCATGTTTAATCTGGATATTAGAACCCGTATATCCATGTTGTATTAACTCTCCTTTTATTATTTTCTCGTCGCCAACTAGTACAAGGTCAAAGGTCTGTTTTTTAGCAGCATCTAACGCTCCTTGTATAACTACAGAAGGACCTTTATCAGAGCCCATAACATCTACTGCTATTTTCATATTATGAAGCCTTCTTAATTTCGACTACTTTTTTACCATTGTAGTACCCACAATGAGGACAAACTCTGTGTGGAGATTTGACCTGACTGCAATGTGAACATGTAGCCATTGCAGGTAATGATAACTTTTTATGTGTGCGTTTTTTATCCCGTCTCGATTTTGAAAATTTCCTTTTTGGAAGTGCCACTGTTATTCTCCTTTTTTCATTAAATCTTTATTTAACTTACAACTTAATCCTATGCAGAGTGAGCCTGTATTGCTGCAATAGCAGAGATGTTAACAATATCGTCTATACTACATCCTCTAGATAAATCGTGCGCTGGTTTCCGAAGTCCCTGCAGCAGGGGACCTAATGCTTGTGCTTTTGCTAAGTATTGAGTTAATTTGTACGATATGTTACCTGCTTCTAGGTTTGGGAATATTAGTACATTCGCTTTTCCTGCAACATTGCTTTGAGAAGACTTTCTTTTTGCAATTTCAGGAACAATAGCAGCATCTGCTTGTAGCTCTCCGTCAATTCGTAAATCAGGACACATTTTTTTTGCAAGCTCAGTAGCTTTTATTACTTTATCAATAAGAACATGAGATGCGCTTCCCTTTGTTGAGAATGAGAGCATAGCAACCCTTGGCTCAGATTTTATGAACATACGGGCTGTTTTTGCGGATGCTATGGCAATACTAGCAAGCTCTTCAGAGGTTGGATCTGGCACAATACCTGCATCAGCATATATAAAAACACCATGCTCTCCATAAACGCAGTCTGGAACAATCATAACAAAGCAGCTTGAGACTACTTTTATACCATTTGCAGGGCCTATTAGCCATATTGCAGCGCGCAGTGTATTTGCAGTAGTATTTACTGCTCCTGCTACTGAACCATCAGCCATGTCTTTTCTCACCATCAAAGCAGCGTATAATAGAGGCTGCTTAATTAGTGTACAGGCATCTTCCTTACTTATGCCTTTATGTTTCCTCATATTATAAAACAATTCAATGTCTTCATCTGTTACTTTTTGTTCTGGATCAATTACTTTCACGTTTTCTATATTTATACCAGCATGTTTTGCTGTCTTAATTATATTCTCTCTTTTTCCTAATAGGATAGGGTCAGCAATCTTCTCTTTTTCCAGTATGGATGCAGCTTGTATTACTCTTAAATCCTGTGACTCAGGCAAGACTATTTTCTTCCTGTCAGACTTTGCTTTATTTCTGATTTCTTCTATTAAATTCATATCAGATTTTCCTGTTTAAGAGGACTCACACTATACCAACTCACTCTAGTTTTGTCAAAAGGATTTGGGCGAAAGAACATCTCTTTTGTATATCTTTAAGAAAGGCACTCCTTGATAAGATACCTCATATATTGACTGTGCATGTTTATATATTTCCCATACTTTGTCATTAAACATTCCCTGTCTTGATAAAAGAATCAGATAATCAAAATCCTCATCATTGATGTCAGCTATTTCTATGTCTTTTCTCAACAGACCTGTTTCTTTATAGTATCTTGGTACAAAACTGCCAACCGGACAAAATATAACGCGTCCGTTTTTCGGAGTATTATTATTTATAAATTTTATAGTTTTTTCTGTAATGCAGTCTCCCCAGTAAGTAGTTTCCATCCCCAGTTTATGTGCTCCTTTAATTCCACCAATGAACATGTTGTAATAGGAAGTTTGATATGGATGTATTCGTATTAGAGTTATTAGTGCGGGGAGCAATAATAAATAAAGTGTATTTGGCAGAAATTTGTGTTTTTTAACAATGTTGATTCTTTTATGCAGTTCAGAGAATCCTACGCCTGCAAGTACAGCTAAAAAAGGGAATACAGGCATAAAAAGTCTTATGCCGTCATATTTTTGAGCTATTGGCAATGACATTAGCATTAATAAAAATAGAATGTTTATGACGATCATGCCTAAAATTTTATCTTTAAAGTGTTTTCTGATATATGTCCTGATCCCATAGATTGATAATAAGAGCGTTGCAGGGGGGACGGTTGTTATCAAAAGGAGGAATGGGTAATGCCATGGAGCAATTTGTGCGCCGTATGTTTTCCCAAGATAAAAAACATTAACAGGATTATGTTTTACATGATACAGATAAAACTTAATAAGATTAGAGAAAGGGTCATACCATAGTCTTGGCCAGAGTGCTATAAGTACTATAGGGGAAAGAAGAAAGATAAAGATAGTATTCCTCGCATAAAATTTTCTTTTGTATATTTGCCCCCACAATAAAAGAGGGATTATTAAAAATACTGCGTTCTCTTTTGTTAATAAGGCAAGTCCGGATATTAGGCCGACATATATACTCCATTTTATGGAACTGGTTCCTTTTATAAATGCCCATGACACAATGAACCAGACTAGAGCAATAGGAATGTCATATGCTGCGAAATGTCCATGTGCAAAAATACGAGGCATAAGAAATAATGACAAAGAAGAAAAAATAGCAGCGTGAATATTGTAGTATTTCAGACTAAAGAAATAAACAGAAGCTATGAGAAAAGAGAATAGCAGACACATAGGTATTCTGGATGCGTATAGAATACCAATAAACTTGTGTAGCAATAATAAACCTCCACTCATAACATATTTTACAAGAGGTGGATGTGGTTCAAATCGCCAGAAGTTTTCTATTGCGGTTTTTGAAAAAGGATGTGGAGAATCTAGCCAATCAACTTGATGAAGAATATAGGAAATATAGATTGGTTCATCCCAGGTTATACCATAATCAACAACAGTAAGCATACTTGAAATGAAAGCAAGAAGAAAGATGCAGATCCCTATGAATATATAAGCTTTTTTCATTTTAATTATATTAGCAGATGGGTGATTCCATTACAATATTGTCTTATACTAACAAAATGATATAATGCCGTAAATACTCAATAAAAGCCATGGACAATATTAAGAAGAAACTCAAAGAAATGCTTACTCGTGAAACATATGCTCACTCTCTTTCAACATGTGAAACGGCGTTAGACTTAGCAAGAAGATTTGGTGTTTCAAAGAAGAAGGTTGGGCTTGCGGCTCTTCTTCATGATTGCGCAAAATCAATGTCATATAATGAACTGATATATGACGTTGAAAAACATAAGATTCCTGTTGATGGGCTTGAATTAAGGACAGAGGCTCTGCTTCATGCGCCGGTTGGCAGTAAACTCGCCGGTGTTCTTTTTGGAATAGCAGATCCTCAAATATTGAGCGCAATACGATATCATACAACAGCAGTTCCTGAGATGTCAGATATCGCAAAAATTATATATGTAGCAGATTTTATTGAATTAGCCAGAGGTCATAAAGGAGTAGTAGATGCAAGAAAAGCAGCAGAGAAAGATATAGACAAGGCAATGCTCTTCATTCTAAGAAAGAAGATTCCATATTTAGTAAAGAAAAAAGTGCTAATTCATCCTAGATCAGTTAAAGCATTAAACTGGTTTCTGGAAAAAGAGAAAAAGAAATGATTAACAAAGCGAAAAAACACATAGTAAAAATAGTTCAGGAGAGCATTAAAGAAATATATTCTATTAAAGGTTTACATATTTCAGTGGAAAGAACAAGAGATGAAAAATTTGGTGATTTTTCAACAAACGCAGCAATGATGCACTCGCATAAATTAAAAGAATCTCCAATTAGTATAGGTGAAAAGTTATGTAAAAATATTCAGCAGTCCTTGTCTAAAGATTTATTAATAGATAAAGTTGAACTGATTAAACCGGGATTTATAAATTTTTATGTTAGTAAGAAGTTCTGGATAGATGTTTTCAGAGAAGTTGTTCTGGCAGGAGAGAATTATGGTAGAAGTAATACAGGAGATGGCAAAAAGATTTTGGTGGAATTTGTCGGATCTAACCCCACTGGGCCACTTAATGTAGTGAGCGCAAGAGCCGCATCTATTGGTGATAGTTTGTGTAACATTCTCTCATTTAACGGATATGACGTAAAAAGAGAATTTTATATAAACGATGCTGGAGAACAGGTTTCAAGATTTGTTGAATCTCTTATTGCAAGGTATAAACAGATATACAATCCCGATTTTCCATTTCCGGAAGAAGGCTATCATGGTGACTATGTAAAGGATATGGCAAAGGATATGGCAGAAGAACTTGATAAAATATATGGCAGAAGTTTGCTGGGTAAGATAGATGATGATGTGTGGAATAGATGCAGGAGTTTTTATCTTTCAAGGATATTAGGCGACCAAAAGCGCGATGTAGAGGATTTTGGAGTTAAGTTTGATAAGTGGTTCAGTGAGGAAACACTTCATGTGGAAAAAATTAACAGTGCTTGGATAAAGTTAAAAAAGCTCGGTTTTACATACGAAAAAGATGGCGCAATATGGTTCCAATCAACGAAGTTTGGTGATGACGAGGACAGAGTTTTAATAAGAAAATATGGGGCGCCGTCTTATTTTTTGGCAGACATTGCATATCATCTTGATAAGTTTAATAGGGGCTTTGATAAAGCCATTGATTTTATGGGACCTGACCACCACGGGCATATATCAAGATTAAAAATGGCCATGAAAGCATTGGGTATTGATGAGAAATGGCTGGATATTTTTATAGTTCAGCAGGTTAATCTTATGCGCAGTGGAGAGAAAATTAAGATGTCTAAGAGAGCCGGCAGGTTTGAGACAATGAGGGATTTAGTAGCGGAGGTCGGCAAAGATGCTGCCAGATTCTTTTTTCTTATTAGAACCCAGAGCAGTCATCTTGATTTTGATCTAAATCTGGCAAAGGAAAAGTCTTCTAAAAATCCTGTTTATTATATTCAGTATGCGCATGCAAGGATATGTAATATATTGAAACATGCTGAAGAGGAGAAAATCAGTATAGAGAAAATTGATAAAGTCAATACGGAGCTTCTAAATAAGCCAGAGGAGATTGAATTAGCAAAGACACTGACTGGATTTAAAGACATATGCGAAATAAGCGCTCTAACTTACGCACCTCACAGAATAGCAGGATATTTGCTGAAGCTTGCTGGAATATTTCATAACTTTTATAATAAAAACCGTGTTATTACTGAAAATAAAGAATTGACAGTTGCAAGACTTCTAATCGTTAAATCTACCAGAATTGTGCTGGCAAACGGACTCAGGCTTCTTGGCATATCTGCGCCTGAGAGAATGTGAAAGGAGAAAGAATAATGGCAAAATATGATATTGGAATAATTGGTGGTGGACCAGGTGGCTACGTTGCGGCAATAAGAGCGGCGCAATTAGGAGCAAAGGTTTGTGTTGTTGAAAAAGATAAGGCGCTTGGAGGAACATGTCTTAACAGAGGATGTATTCCTACAAAGGCTATTCTTTATTCCGCAAAGATGTATAGGAATCTCATTAGCGCTGGAAAGTTTGGTATAAATACCTCTGGCATATCTCTGGAGTATGGGAAAGTCATAAATAGGAAAGATCAGATCGTTAACAGGCTGACAAATGGTATAAAGTTTTTATTTAAGACCAATGCTATTGAAATAATAGAAGGAAAAGCAGAGATTGTGTCTTCAGGAGTAATAGGAATAACAGACAGTTCTCAACAATCTGAAGTAGAAGCAGGCAATATAATAATAGCAACTGGTTCAGAACCTATGAAATTGAGTGATATTTCAACGGATGGGAAAATAATTCAGACAAGCAAAGAGATTCTTTCCTGCGATAATCTGCCCGAAAGTATTTTAATAATAGGAGCAGGCGCTATTGGCTGCGAATTTGCAGATATTTTCAATTCTTTTGGAGTCAAGGTAAGACTAGTTGAGATGATGGATCATATACTGCCAGAAGAGGATAATGAGATTGCAGGTCAGCTTGAGAGCATTTTTAAAAAGAGAGGTATTGAAATTTTTACTCAAACAAAAGTTAACAAAGTAGAAAAAAGAGACTCTTCGGCAAATGTATATTTGTCAGAAGATAAGACATTTGAAGTGGATAGAGTACTTGTTGCTGTTGGAAGAAGTTCGAATATTTCTGGAATTGGATTAGAAGAGAATCAGATAAAACTGGATAAAAATAGAATTCTTGTAAATGAACACATGCAGACAAATATCCCACATATTTACGCAATAGGGGATATTACGCCAGGTCCTATGCTTGCGCATGTTGCTTCAAAGGAGGGAATTGTGGCTGTTGAGCATATAACGGGTATGGATTCAAAAATGGATTATAAAGTTATCCCATCTTGTGTATATACAGATCCTGAAGTAGCAGGAGTTGGTTTAACTGAGCAGAAAGCAAAAGAAACTCATGAGATAAAGATAGGCAGATTCCCTTTAATGGCAAGCGGAAAGGCAATGTGTATAGGCGAGACAGAAGGATTGGTTAAAATTATAGCTGACAAGGATACGGATGAGATTTTGGGAGTAAGAATGATTGCTCCTCATGCGACAGAGCTTATAGCCGAATGCGTGCTAGCAATAAAGGCTGAATGTACATATAAGGAACTTGCAGAAACAATTCATGCACATCCAACTCTGTCTGAGGCAATTATGGAAGCAGCAGAGGATGTAGATAATATGGCCATAAGTTTGCCTAAAAAGCCCTGAATTGATTTGTTCTCAAAAAAGACTCAGCAATGGAACTAGCTAATCTGTTATGGAAAAAGAAAGATTACCTGAGAAGCTAAAAGAAAAACTGAAAAAAGATTTTCAGGATGAAGAAATCCTTATAGCCCTTAGTTCGGATATTACTGCTAAGGGGCTGTACGGTGAGGAATGGCTTGTTGTTACCAGTAAAAAACTTCTGGTTTTTTCGGTTAATAAACTGGATGTAGATATTCTTTCAGTAATAGAGCTTGATTCTATAAAGAAAGCAGAAGCTATAAATCTGGTCGGCAGTGGAGTTTTAGAAGTTGATACTGGAGAACACATTTACCGCCTAATTTCGTACTCAGACGCGAAGAATGCGGATTTTTGTCAGGCTGTTGATGACATAAGGAATCTTTTAAGTGGGAAAAGTCTCGTAGGGAAAAATAGAACTAAACATAGAAAAATATGTAAAACATGTTCAAGGCCAATTCCGCAGGATATGAACAAGTGTCCTAGATGTACCGAGAGAAGAAAAACTCTTTTCCGCATATTAAATTTTTCCAGACCATATACAAAGCTTCTCTTTTTCATATTCTTGACAATGATTCTTGGTACAGGATTTGGACTTGCAACCCCATATATGAGTAAACTATTCATAGATTTTATATTTAAACCGGATTCTATAACTGGAATATATGTTTACGCTAAATGGCTGCCTTTAGCAGTATTAGTATTGTTAGTCGCATACGCAGGGCAGTTGTTTTTCGAGGGTATACGGGAGAGACTATCTGGTTCTATGGGATTTAGAACAGTTTATGACGTAAGAGCTGCCATATATAAGAGGCTGCAGGAACTGTCTTTATCATTCTTTGATAAACACCAGACAGGTGCGATACTTACAAGAGTCAATCAGGATACAGGAGAACTTCAACGGTTTCTTGTGGACTTCTTGCCTCTTACAATGGAGAGCATTTTTATGCTGATAGGAGTTGGCGCATTCCTATTTATATTAAGCTGGCAACTTACACTATTTATTTTCATTCCCATTGTAGCAACTGTTTTGTTTTTGAAGAAGATTTTCCCGAACATAAGAACTTATTTCCATAGATTTTTCCAAAGACGAGCCAGGTTAAGTGCATTAGTGAATGATTCCATATCAGGCATGAGAGTTATTAAAGTCTTTGGACAGGAGTCAGCGGAAATAGAAAAGTTCGAAAGGAGAAGTGGCAGCTATCGAGATGCAGGGATAGAACTTACAAAAAAATGGAGTATATATCACCCAATTTTACACTTTTTTATAATGTGTGGTGTTGTTATTGTATGATTTGTTGGAGGAAAGCTGGTGTTTTTAGGAAAAATGTCTGTTGGTTCAGTTGTTGCATATTCAGGGTATTTAATGATGTTTTATAGACCTGTTTTCATGCTTACAAGAATGGCTCAAATGATAACTAATTCACTAGCTGCAGGTGAAAGGGTTTTTGATGTGATTGATACAGAACCGGAGATTAAAGATAGTCCTGATGCAGTAGGCATGCCGCATATAGAGGGTGAAATTGAATTTAGAGATGTAACGTTCGGATATAACAAGTTTAAGCCCGTAATCAAGGATCTTGCTGTGAAAATATATTCTAACGAGATGATTGGACTTGTTGGAAAAAGTGGTGCAGGTAAAAGTACAATGATTAATCTTATATGCCGCTTATATGATGTGAATAAGGGATGCATTTTTATAGACGGACTAGATATCCGAAAAATAAAGCACTCTGATTTGAGGAGTCAAATTGGGATTGTACTACAGGAGACTTTTTTATTTAATGGAACAATATTCGATAATATTGCCTATGCAAAACCTGATACAACTAAGGAAGAAGTAATAGAAGCGTCTATTACTGCAAACGCACATGAATTTATTATAAATAAGCCTGATGGTTATGATACTGAGGTCGGGGAAAGAGGGAACAAACTCTCAGTAGGAGAAAAACAGAGGATATCTATTGCACGTGCAATTTTAAGGAATCCTCGAATTCTTATTCTTGATGAGGCAACTTCATCTGTTGACACACAGACGGAGGGAAAAATTCAGGATGCACTCCTAAATCTTATAAGAGGCAAGACAACAATTGCTATTGCTCACAGGCTTTCAACACTGCGAAGTTGTAACAGACTGTTAGTTATTGAAGATGGGAAAATTGCTGAGTTTGGAACACATGAAGAGCTTATGGCTAAAAAAGGGGTATTCTACAATTTGGTTATGATGCAAAAGAAACTTTCAAAGATTAAAGCAGTTGACGGATAAGGAAAAATGAAGATATTAGACTATAATAATGTAAAATTTAAAAGATCAGAGTCTGAGGCGCTTAACATTACCCTGGAAGATGGAAAAAGAATTAGAGACGTTCATTGTATTCCTATGTTCCCTTTTTCCGACCCAGAGAGTTTTATTTCTATTGTATGTAAAAAAGGTTCTGAATTTGAAGAGATAGGTATTATAAAACATTTAAAAAAACTACCTTCAGCGCAGCAGAATTTTGTAAGAGAAGATATAAAGTTCAGGTATTTCATTCCAGAGATTACGGATATAGAGAGAATTAAGCAGACATATAGTTTGTGGGAATGGGATGTTGTTACTGATCGAGGGGAAAAGAGATTTTACTTGAGAGACAGAAGAGAAAATATTACTATTAAAGATGATGGCAGGATAATAATAACTGATGTAGAGAAATGCAGGTATAAAATTACCCGTTATAATAAACTGCCTGCAAAAGCAAGAATAGAATTGGATAGAGTACTTCTCTAAATCACAAATGCTTATCATAAATACACTTGTACCAGTTGTTGTTATTATATTTTTGGGCGCTGTTTTGCGAAGCACCAAATTTATGACAGCTGATATATTTCGTGCGAATAACAGTCTGGTTTACTGGATAGCCCTTCCATGTTTACTTTTCTATAAAACTGCTACAGTCTCTGCTCAAGGAACGGCAGCAATGCGCGTCTTTCTGATACTTATTGGGGGGATGTTTGTTTGTATAATACTTGGTTATTTATGCGCATGGTTGTTGCGTTTACCAGATTCGTCGCGCAGTGCCTTTGTTCAGGGTGCATACAGAGGCAATTTGCTTTATGTCGGTATTCCCGTGATTCTTTTTGCCCTGGCTGGTACAAACGGGCAATACAGCAGAGAAGTGGAATCTCTGGCAATTCTATCTATTGCGCCACTTATCCCGATTTATAATATTGCCGCAGTCATAGTACTGCTAGTTGGCCAGAAGCGTAACAGTGTAAGTAAACGAAGACATTTGAAAACGTTATTGCTTAAAGTGGTAAAGAATCCTCTCGTATTATCCTGTGTAGCAGGGATAGGGTATTCCATCACTGAGTGGCAACTGCCGCTATTGGTTCATCGAACATGCGTTACCATTGGCAAGATTGCTCTGCCGCTAGCACTTCTGGGGATTGGAGCCTCTCTTAGTTTCAAGGCCGTTCAGAATGGATTAGTAAAGAGCTTAACAGCATCCATTATTAAGGTTGTTTGTGGTCCGATAATAATGTTTTTAATTTGCAAGCAGTTTGGGCTAAACCACGTAGAACTGCGAATTGCAATGCTTTTCTTGGCATGCCCAACAGCAACTGCATCTTTTATAATGGCAGAAGAAATGGGGGCGGACGGAAAATTGGCGGGCAGTATTATTGTAACATCTACCATGATGTCAATGCTCTCTATTGCAATTATTCTTGCGTTTGTATAAAACGACGAAGCAGTCTCGTTTCCATTTTTTATTGAGGTTTTAAGGCGTTTTAAGTATAGTATTCTAAAGTAACAGCAAACGTTCAATGATTAATGTTGGACAGAAACAGGAGTGATGCCAGAATGATTCGTATTACCAAGGACAAAGTATGTTTTTCAATGTCATCGACAAACAAGCCGGTTGTGGATGTTGACCAGGATAAACTGTTTTGCGTTGAAACAGAAGACTGCTACAGCGGTAATCTCAAGTCTCCACAGGACAAGTTCACAAAAGATATGTGGAACACTGTGAATCCTGCAACGGGCCCAGTTTACATTACGGGATTGGAACCCGGCAGCATCCTTCGTGTCGAGATAGCAGAAATCAACACAAGAGATTATGCGGTAATGTGTGTTGAGCACGGTTCAGGTGCATTGGGAGAGTTTATTGAAGGTGTCGAAACGAGTGTTTTGCCGATTAGAAATAACTGTCTCATTCTGAGCGAGACATTATCCATTCCCATTCAACCGATGATAGGTGTAATAGGTACTGCCCCGGCCGAAGAACCCGTTCTTAATGGAACCCCGGGAGAACATGGCGGCAACATGGACTGCAAACTGATTACCGCCGGTTCAGTCGTGTATCTTCCTGTGAATACCAGAGGGGCACTGCTGTCGCTTGGCGACCTGCATGCAGTAATGGGTGATGGTGAGGTCTGTATCTGTGGCGCTGAGGTGTCTGGTGAAGTAATCCTCGAAGTAAGAGAGGAAAGTTCCTACATTCCGACACCATGCGTAGAAACGGAAAGTCATTTTCATTTCATTGGGTCAGCCTTTACTCTTGACGAATGCGAACAAATTGTACTCAAGAAAGCACATACGTTCTTTACCAAAGTCGCGAAGATGTCTGCCAATGACGCTGCACGCGCAATGAGTCTCCTGTGCGATCTTCGTGTGTGCCAAGTTGTAGATCCGTTGAAGACAATGAGATTCTCAATACCCAAGATATTGCTGCCTAATGAAGGTGCGTGTCCAACAACGCGCTGCACCTGACTTCCATTACGCTACGCTTCATGAAAGCAGGTGAGTTTGAACGTTGAGGCTGTAGAATAAGTCTTAAAAAGTTAAAAATGAGGCTCAGAATTTCTAATCGTGTGATATAATCTATAATCAACATTCACACGAAAGGAAATAATATGGCACGTTACAAAGAATACAGTTACGATCAGGGGATGT
>JBDRTG010000030.1:0-13900 GCA_043824255.1 bacterium | reverse complement strand
CAAGGAGTTATCCACAATATGCACAGAATTAACAAAAAGAAAAAGTTTGATCAAAAAGAAAAACTTACTACTACTAATCTTAACAAAATAGGACATTTCTACTTTGGTAAGAATAGGACATTTCTATTTTGGCTTGACATTATTCTTGACATGGCGCGTTGTAATTGATATGTTTCCCCTCAATATGTATCCTGATTTAGGATAACTTACTTAATAGTTTGAGGAATAAATAATGCAAGTTGGAGATGTAAGGAATATAAGAAATATCGGCATTATGGCTCATATTGATGCGGGTAAAACGACAACAACAGAAAGAATGCTGTTCTTTGCAGGCAGAATACATCGCATAGGCGAAGTTCATGACGGGGCTGCTACAATGGACTGGATGGAACAGGAAAGAGAGAGGGGAATAACAATCACGTCTGCGGCCACAACATGTATCTGGCGTAAGCATCATATTAATATCATTGACACTCCGGGACATGTAGATTTCACTGCAGAGGTAGAAAGAAGTCTAAGGGTTTTAGATGGTGCAGTAGCAATATTTTGCGCAGTTGGCGGTGTAGAGCCACAAACTGAAACTGTGTGGAGGCAGTCTGAAAAATATAAAATTCCCAAGATTGTCTTTATTAATAAGATGGATAGAATTGGAGCAGACTTTTTTGCTGTGCTTGAGATGATAGACAAGAAACTTGGAGTTAACTATGTGCCAATTCAGTTACCTATTGGAAAGGAAGATAATTTCCATGGCATTATAGATATTGTTGAAGAAAAAGCATTTTTCTTTAATCCTGAAGACACTATGGAAGAGCCGAAAGAACGGGAAATTCCAGAAGATTATGTAAAGATGACGAAGAAATATAGAAATGAGCTGATAGAAAAGCTTGCTGACACAGATGACAGTCTCATGCATAAATATATTGAAAATCAGCCCATTACAATAGAGGAAATTAAGAATTCCCTTAACAAGGCAGCTATAAAGTCTAAGATATTCCCCGTGCTGTGCGGCGCAGCTTTCAAGAACAAGGGAGTCAGGAGGCTTATGGAAGCTGTTGTCGATTACCTGCCAAGTCCAGAAGAGGCCCCCCCTGTAGAAATTATAGATAGTGATTCAGGAGAAAAGAGCCTGTTCAGTTTCGGAGAAAAAAAGGATTTATTGGGGCTCGCTTTTAAGATTGCTGTTGATCCTCATATTGGAAAACTTATTTATTGTAGAATATATTCAGGTTCAATAAAGCAAGGTGAATATGTTTTCAAGGCAGGGTCATCAAAGAAAGAAAGAATATCCCGTATTGTAAAGATGCACGCTAATAAAAAAGAAGCTGTGAATAGTCTCAGTGCAGGAGATATAGGAGCAATAATCGGGCCGATGAACATTACTACTGGAGATACAATATGTAAACAAAATTCTAATCTTTTTCTCGAGAACATAGAATTTCCAACACCTGTAATTTCAGTGGCAATTGAAGCAAAGAACAAGATTGAGCAAGAGAAACTTTCGGGCTCAATAAGAAAATTATCTAATGAGGACCCGACATTTAATTTCTTTTTTAATGAAGAGACATCCCAAACTATTCTTTCTGGTATGGGTGAACTGCATCTTGAGATCCTGGTAGATAGATTAAAGAGAGAGTTTAATGTGTCTGCGAATGTAGGCAAGCCTAAAGTTGCTTTCAAGGAGACAATAACCAATATGCAGGAAGAAAAGTACAAACATCAGAAGCAAACTGGCGGAAGAGGGCAATTTGCAGAAGTACACATAGAACTAATTCCTGCAAAGAGAGGCGAAGGGTTCGAATTTATTAATGATATCAAGCAGGGGGCTATTCCAAGAGAATTTGTTCCTGCTGTTGAAAAGGGCTGTATTGAGGCAATGGAAGCAGGAATTTTTGCGGGATATCCTGTAATTGATGTAAAAGTAAGATTATTTGACGGAAGATTTCACGAAGTTGACTCTTCTGAAATAGCTTTTAAGGTAGCTGGGTACTATGCATTCAAGAGTGCGTTTATGAAGGCAGGTCCGAGACTTGTTGAGCCGATTATGACAGTAGATATATCTACTCCAGAAGAGTATTTTGGTTCAATCACGTCTGATATAACATCAAGAAGAGGTAAGATAATCCTGATAGAAAAAAAGGCTAAGAGCCAGTTAATAAAGGCTGAGGTTCCGCTTATGGAGCTTTTCGGTTACGCTACACAGCTGAGATCACTATCACAGGGACGAGCAACAGAGTCTATGCGGTTTGAAAGATATGACAAAGCTCCTCCACACATTGCCAGTAAAATAATAGAGAGCGATTAGAACATTACCTGACAACCTTTCTCTGCTGATTCATAAATGCCATCAATGGTTTTCTGAATTTGCAGTATTTGTTTATGTTTTATTTCTTTTGTATAGTTATCTACATCAGTTTTTGGAATTGTCGGAACTATATCCATAAACACGTCGTTTTTAGTCTGATTTTTTTGTTTTTATAAAAATCTTTTTAAAAATTCCACGCTCTTTTTTACCATTTGCTCTTCGTTTTTATCTTCACCTTCATATTCGACAGAAAAGTATCCTCTGTAACGTATCTTTTTAAAGATTTTCATTATTCTCAAGTAATCCAGTTTTTTCTCCTGCCCCTTTTCGTCAAATTCATAAGTTTTTGCGTGAACGAATGCTGCATAAGGAGCACAATCCTGAATTGATGGATAAAGGTCAACGAAGTTTCCTGTGTCCAGAGTGAGACGCAGGTAAGATGATTTGACAGCTTTGAGTATTTTCAGTGTTGCTTTTGAATCCGCTGTGAATCCTCTTCCATGATTTTCTATAGCCAGGGTAATTCCTCGCTCCTTTGCTTCTCCAGCAGCTGTCTTAAGAGAGTTTATCATTATTGGCCATACCATTGCTTTATCCTTCTCTTCCACTCGTCCGCCGGCAAATATTCTCATAACTGAAGATCCTAAGAACAATGTGGTATCCAGCCACTTCTTGACTTTATCCGTCTCTTTTCTAACTTTAAGTTTGGAAGGCATGGCAAAGTTATTGCACACAGATACACATGCAATATCCAAACCCAGGTCACAGATCATCTTTTTTATTTCCCGCAGGTAGTTTTTTGATGCAGAAGGAAAGTGGACATCCAGTAGTTCCAGCCCCTCTACATTCAATTCACTGCATTTTTTGATCCATTCCTTTTGTGTCATTCCTTTGTCTATTGTCCTGTGAAAAGACCATGAAGAAATCGCTACTTTCATGATTTAGTCTCCTTTCTTTTTTTATAGTTAAAGTATGCTTTTAGCGAAGTATTTTGTCTGCAGAAAATTAAAAATACCATCCAAGAACCTAAACATTGGTAGACAGAGCTTCCCTTGTTCTGAATATTTCTTCAAATGCTCTAACTAGTTTCTTTTTATGTCTATAGTCATGAGCGTATATCCTGCAGAGGTAGACTCTGGAAGGTACAAATTCAAATAGTTCCTTTAACGTTTCTTTCTGGACCTTTCCAGACGCAGGCTCATATAAGAAAATCTGTTTGTCCCCCATAGCCATGGGATTATCAGGCATTGGATCAAGGGCAGGAATATCTATGCGAAAATCTATCTTATCAGGAGAGAGGTTTTCCTTTATTTTCGCTTCTAATCTTTCAACATCTGAATAGAAGATATCTGCATAATTTTCTGTATCCTTTAATCTTTCAAATTTCTCATAAACCATTTTCCACTGCCTTTGTCTCATAAGAATCTTCTCCCATTCCCCACCAAGCCGGCAGATACTCTGATTTGGGCTGTATTTCCATTTGTCTACACTCGCAAACAATGACCATTCTGTAAGATATAAATAATCATTGAGATGATTTATAGGATTTTTATTTTCAAAGACCACTTTCATTGTTTCAGGGAATATATCCTTTAAACACAGATCTATGGACCTTGTGGTTCTGTGATAATATACAGCAGAATAAAGACTCAATCTGGCATTAACAAAATTGAGCAGCGCTGTCTTCCCAGCTCCATGAAGCGTTAAACCTTTTGATGATATAAATGTATAGTGCAGAATGCGTTCAAGGTCGATAATGCCTCTGGAAAAGCCTGTTATATACGAATCTCTTAATACATAGTCAAGATTATCTACAGTATATATTCCACTAAAAAGAGGTAGTAAGAACCTAAGCCACTTTGGGAAAGATGAGTGAGTTCTGTCTTTTTTAGGCTTTTCAATAAGAAAAGATATGTATAAAGGGTCAATAACCTCACCTTTGGCGAAATCTCCGGATGGACTTCTTTTGATTCTCTTTAATAATGGAGCTAGCTTTGCTTTTATTATTGCCTTTGATATTGTCTCATGGGAAACATTAAATTGTTTGAGATAATTGTCATCAAAAAAATGTCCAAATGGTCCGTGTCCTATATCATGAAGCAGGCCTGCAAGTCTCATCAGCTCTTCTAGGTAATTACTTGACGGGCAATCCGGACAGACTTTTTTTATTGACGGATATAGATGCAGGGCAAATCTGCCTGCTACATGCATTGTTCCAAGTGAATGCTGAAATCTGCTGTGCTCAGCTGAAGGAAAAACCCAGAATGCGCTTTGAAGTTGATGTATGCGTCTGAGTCGCTGTACCCACGGATTATCAATAATATCACGTTCTGTAATCTCTGTTTTATCTTCCTCAGTTGGAGAAGTGAATTTGATGTAATTATGTATAGGGTCGCTTATTAGATCTATGCCTGAATAAAAAGAATCGTTTTCACCTAACTCTTTTGTTTCCATTACCTGAGCCTCACATTTTATCAATAGTTACTTTTCTATTAGTATACAAACATTCCTTTGTGTGTCAATAATATCAGATGATCACGGATTTCCCAGTTTTTACCGGGATAATAAACAGGCTGGAATAAACAAGGCTTGAGCATCGTTTAACTGTCGGCTGTCAAGGAAATCTTTTGTAACAACCAATGTATTTTTAGCATTTATCTGACTCATACCACTTTTCATTGCTCTGGGAACCTTTGCCGATTTAAGCGGTTGATATTTAACTTCAATAGCCATATCCCTGATTAAAAAGTCTATTTCGGTGCCACTGTAAGTCCTCCAAAAGGATACGGGGTTGGCTATATCTTGAAGTCCTGCCAGTAGTTGGAATATTACGTTTTCAACCAGATGACCTTTATCTATCCGCTCCGATAACGGAAGGAACTGATTAATAAGTGCATTGCGTATGCCTGTATCATAAAAATATGTTTTGGGTGATTTAATAACTCTTTTCTTCACATTAGAAAAATACGGCGGTATCAAGTCAACTACGAATGTAACCGAAAGGATATCCAGATACCTCTGCAGGGTGCGATATGTGATTCCAAGGGGAGTAGTAAGTTCAGAATAGACCGCCAGGCTGCCTATTTGACCGGCCAGAATCTTAATCAACTGAGTAAAAGAGCCCAGATGATCTATATCAAATAAGGTGTGAATATCCTTGCGCAGATAATCATTGATAATACTCTGAAGGCGTTTCTGCTTAATATCTGCTGAATCGGCCATAACCACGGCTGGGTGGCCACCGTAAACAGTATATTCTTCAAAAAGTGGTATCAGTCTCTGTAGAAAAGGTTGTATCGCAGGAGGCTCTGGCATCCTTTTTCCAAAGATATTTCGCAAACAAAATTTTTCGGTGAGTTCCGATAACTGATGCTCCTGCCTAAAATTGAGAAATTCTTTGAATGCAAGAGACTGTAGATGAAATTCCTGTTTCCTACCGGGCAGAGTGTCCTTGAATTTTTTCCGTAATCCGGTAGATGATGAACCTGAAGCGATTATTTTTATTTCAGGGTGGTGGTCAACAAGAAGTTTTACCAGTTGAGATGGATTGTCCAAATACTGAATTTCATCAATGAACAGATAAAGAATACGTTTTGAATGAAATTTTTTCCCGGCCAGGCGTAAATGTTCCAATAAAGCCGTAACACCGGCATTACAGATTTCCAGGTCGGCAGAAGATTCTAAGTCAAAAAAAGCTATATTTTCAACATTTGCTATTTCCCTCTTAAGCAAATATTGAGCCAGAAGAAACATAAGGCAGCTTTTTCCCACCTGTCTGGAACCAACTATAATAATAGATTCACGTTCAGACAACCATGGGATAATTTGTTCCATAATATCTCTTTTGTTTAACTTGCGATTAACGACATCTTCAGTTTTTATCATATTAGTGCCTCCATAGACAATTATATCATGGAAAATATTGTTGTCAATGTCAAAAATTTTCTATTAAATAAAAATAATAGATTGTTTTGTAGTGATAAGTTATAATTAAATTTCTAACGAGGTTTACTTGATGGCTTTGCCTACCAAAGAAAGGATTTGAAAGGGAATTAAAAATGGAAGCAAGAAAAACAGGAATTGATATTTTAGGCAATAAGCCCTGGGGTACACACTTCTGCCAATTTTACCAGACCAAAAATGATTTAATTGATATTCTGGTGCCGTATTTTAAAGCGGGATTAGAAAATAATGAATTTTGCATGTGGGTTACTTCAGAGCCTCTAAATGTTGAAGAAGCAAAGGAATCGTTAAGAAAGGCTGTAAAAGACCTGGATAAGTATATCAAAAAAGGTCAGATAGAAATACTTGATTACAGCCAGTGGTATACCAAAGCAGGAAAATTCGAACAGGATAGGGTATTACAGGGCTGGGTCAAAAAGGAGAAGGAAGCCATAAAGAAAGGGTTTGACGGTCTCCGCCTCACAGGCAATACTTTCTGGCTTGAGAAAAAGGACTGGAAGAGTTTTGCTGATTATGAAGAAGTGGTAAACAATGTTATAGGTAAATATAAAATGCTCGCAATCTGCACCTATTCCCTTGAAAAGTGCAATCTATTTGAAGTCCTGGATGTAGTCAAAAACCACCAATTCGCTCTCATACAGCGTGCAGGTAAATGGGAGATTATTGAAAGCGCCGAGCTCAGGAAGGCGGAGGAGGAGCTAAGGGAAAACGAAGAGAAGTATCGAGACTTGTGGGAGAACGTAAATGACCTTATTCAGAGCGTTAAACCAGATGGTACGTTTGTATATGTTAACCGTGCCTGGCGAGAAACCCTTGGGTATAGTGAGAAAGAAATCCCAGATCTCTCGTTGTTGAATATCATTCATCCCGACAGTCATGCGCACTGTATGGAGATATTCAAGCGTTTGTTAGCTGGAGAAAAGGTTAAATACATTGAAGCTGCGTTCCTGAGCAAGAATGGCAAGACAATTATGCTTGAGGGAAGCGCAAACTGTCACTTCGTAGATGGCAAGCCTGTTGCTACACGCGCTATTTTCCGTGATATCACTGAGCGCAAGAAGGCGGAGGAGAAGAAATTGGAATTTCTTTCTCATGTATCCCACGCCTTAAGGACACCCTTGGCTTCGATTAAATCCTTTGTAGAGATTCTCTTAAAGTACAAAGATGTGAATCCGACCGAACAAAGTGAGTTTCTGACTATAATTAATAATGAGACTGACCGTTTAACTCGCCTGATAAATCAACTTTTAGATTTAGACAAGATAGAACAGGACAAGTTAAAATGGAAATTTGTGTCTTGTGATATCTCGAATATAGTTCAGAACGCAATTAGTGAGCTAGAGCCATTGATACAAGAAAAAAATATTGTAGTTAATATGAATCTTCCTTCTCAGGATTTGATTGTTAATGGAGATAAAGATAGATTAAATGAGGTGTTCATAAATCTAGTAGGCAATGCAATTAAATTTACTCCTAGTAAGAGAAAGATTAGAATAACCGTTAAAAATAAAGGGAAAGTTGCCGAAGTCAGTATAGCTGATACAGGTATAGGAATACCCAAGGATGAGTTGACCAATATCTTTGAAAGGTTCAAGAGATTAGATAACTCCGTTAATAGAAAGCTAACAGGAACAGGTTTGGGTTTATACATATGCAAGCAAATTATAGAAAAGCATGAAGGTAAGATTTGGGCTGAGAGTCAGGAAGGCAAGGGCGCTAAATTTGTCTTTGTCTTACCAAAGTATAAATCTAAGTCAACTAAAAAGAGAATCGAACCCAAAAGAGGTTCATAGAGTAATAGGAGAGATCTATGGCTAAGAGAACAATCTTAGTAGTGGATGATGATCCTAGTATCATTCAAGCAGTCTCTTTTGTTTTAAAAAAGGAAGGATATATAGTTACTACAGCTGTTGATGGAAAAGAAGCATTTAAAAAAGCCAAAGAAGAATTGCCTCGGCTAATTATTCTTGATATTATGTTACCGAAACTGAGTGGATTTGATGTCTGTAAACGATTAAAAGCTAATGCTCAAACCAGAAAAATTCGCACTATTATGTTGACTGCTAAGAGTGAGGAAAAGGATAAAAGATTGGGTGAGAAGTTAGGTGTGAATGCTTATATTACTAAGCCCTTTAATATTAACAAGTTACTTTCAGAGATAAAAAAGGAGCTGTAGATGACGAAAAATAAAGTCTTAATAGTTGATGATGATCCAAATATAACCAAGTCGCTTCAGGTTATTATGCAAAAAGAGGGGTTTATTGCACGAGCTGTTTCTAGTGGTGAAGAAGCGATTGAGGATGTAAAAAAAGACAGTCCTGATCTCATTCTGCTTGATCTGGCTATGCCAGGTTTGAGCGGTATAGAGGTTCTAAAATGTATCAAGACATTTGAACAAGAAGCAATTATTGTTATTCTAACTGGCCATCCCAGCTTTGAATCAGCGGCTGAAGCTATAAGATGTGGCGCTTATGATTATATTATTAAACCTTATGATATTAATGAGGTTCTATTTACAGTAAAGAGAGCTATAGAGAAAAAAGAGTTACAGAGATCAATCGAAAAAATGAAAAAAGCAGCATTGGTGGGGTATATGGGAGAAGCGATGTCTCATGAGATATTCAATCCTTTATCTGTTGTTTCCGGCTCCGTCCAACTTTTAATGAGCAGGATTAAAAAAGGTAAAAAGCCAACTCTAAAAGAATATAAAGAGGTTTTTGAAAATATTACTAAAAATGTAGAAAGATGCGTAGAGATTATAAATATTTTCAGGAAGTTCTACGCATCTATAGGTATTGAGATTAAGCCTAGAAATTTAGAAGAAACGTTAAGGGAGATATTGGAAGGCAAGGTATGATTATGAACAAAAAAAGCGCAACTGAGCATAAGAAGGCAGAGGAGGCAATGCACAAAGGGAAAGAACACGTTGGGAATGTTATCGAAAATATTTTTAAATTTGTGCCGGAGGGTCTGTTAGTTTTTACAGATAAATTAAATTTATTCAAAAAGAATAAGGCTTTTCAGGACATTGTTCAAACCTATTCGGGCAAACTAGATTATACCAAAGAAAAATTAGAGAAAATAATTATTAAAGAGGTAAAAAAAAGAATAATGAACGGTGACCATGCAGAAATCAGGATTTCCAAAAAACGAAGATGACCAAGCAAAAAATAGCTAAGATAATCCTTTCTAAGGTATTGAAGATGCCCATAAACAAGTATCTCAACTATATTAAAAAAATAACAGAGGAATTAATAGAGTCCTTCTCGTCTCATGGCTCTGATAAAAAAATATATGCCAAAGTAATGATTAAAGAAGATGTTCTATGTTTTGAGGTTTTAGATGAACGTCTAAAGAATATCTATCCCACTGAAAATTGTACTGAAGATAAAATAATCTGTTCATTAAAATGGATCAACACCAGGAATAAATTTTCTTTCCATATTTTAAAAAGCCTGCTTGATTACCAAAGCAAATATTGGTTTTCCGGCAAAGAGACAGACTTAAAACCTTTAACCTTAAGACAGTTTTTGTCCTTATATCCATTCCAGTATCTTGAGCAAAGCCGGCTGTCAAGGTTAATTCCAAATTTAAAGGTTTTAAGTCTGAAAAATCACTTCATCAATCTTGGAAGCTTATTTGTATCAGAGAAAAAGTACCACTCATATCTCATCAAAGAAATAGTTAAAAATGCTGAAAATGCATTAAAGGATAAGAATATTCAATACCTATCGGCTCAAAAGGGAGTACACTTATCACTGAGAACGATATGTAATTGCAGAAATTTATTTAATATCCCCAGCTATAGAGAAAGAGCTGCTTATTCCTATGAAAAGGATGTAAATTTTAGCAGCTACATAATTTTCTCAAAAAAAACTTTAATAAAATTCCAGCTGAAGCAGGAGTTTATGAATTGAGCATTTCATCAAAAATTGATTACCCAAATAGCAGGAGCAATATTATATATATAGGCTCTTCGAAAAATTTGCGAAAGCGGACAGCGAACTACTCAGGTAATAAATTAAAAAATAAACGTTTATATAAATTTATCAACAGTAATGATGCATTTATGCGTTTTTGTTTAACTGACAATCACATTTTAGTCGAAAAAAAACTTCTTAGAAACTTTAAGAACATTTATAGCGAATTGCCAAAGGCTAATAGTTTAGGAGGATAATTTTGGAAATGAATATAAAAGGAAAAGAAACAGAAGGACTTGTTCTGGAATTTGACGTGGCAAGAATGTTTCTTGCAGAAGAAGAAGAAGAAGAAGAAGCCCGCATAGTTGTGTCCTTGTTAGACGTTACCGAGCGAAAGCGGACAGAAGAAGAGCTAAAGCAGAGTGAGCAGCGCTATCGTACCATTGTTGAGACTGTACCAGACGTCATATACACACTTGCCGCCGATGATGGTAGGTTCACATCGCTAAATCCAGCTTTTGAGACCATTACTGGATGGTCGAGAGAAGAATGGGTAGGAAAGACATTTGCGACCCTTGTTCATCCAGAGGATATGCAACTTGCAACAGGCACGTTTCAGCAAGTCTTGAGAGGCGAGTACCCTCGTCTTTATGAACTGCGAATTCTTGCCAAATCAGGTGAGTACTTAATCGGTGAGTTCACGAGCATGCCCCACTTTAAAGAAGGGAAAATCGTTGGAGAACTTGGCATCGCCCGCGATATAACCGAGCGTAAACTTTTGGAGAAGAAGTTAATAAATTCCAAAGAACAATTACGCGCTCTTGCTAGCAGATTGCAGAATGTTCGAGAAGAGGAGAAATTAGAACTTTCCCGCGAGCTTCACGATAACGTTGGTCAAATGCTTACTGCTCTCCAAATGGATATCTCTTTTCTCGAGAAAAATATTATTAATAGAAATAGGAAGATTAACACCCAAATCATCAAAAAAAAGTTTAGCGGAATGGTCGAATTGCTCAATTCCACGATTGATATCATCAGAGAAATCTCGACAAATCTCAGACCTGCTATTCTCGATTCGTTTGGTTTAATTTTTACCATTGAGTGGTATCTCAAAGAATTTCAGAAAAAAAAGCGGCATTGTTTGTAATTTTATTTCAGAGGTTAAAAAAATTAAACTAAATCCGCATATTTCTATTGTGGCATATCGAATACTTCAAGAAGCGTTGACAAATATTATCAGACATTCTCAAGCTACTTTAGTTGAAGTGCGGTTTAAGAAGTCGCAGAGCGAAATAATTCTTGAAATCAAAGATAATGGAATAGGCATCTCTAATGATGCACTACAGAACGTGAACTCTCTCGGTTTATCGGGAATGCGTGAGCGGGCACTATCAATTAACGGCGACGTGATATTTAGTGGCCTGCCACTTAACGACCCTCTTGCCACAGGTGGCCTGCCACTTAACGACCCTCTTGCCACAGGTGGAATTCCTGGTAAAGGGACAACGGTTGTCTTATCAATTCCAATTAATGTTTCTAAAAATGATTAAAGTTCTTATTGCAGATGATCACCCGATCATTCGAAATGGATTGAAACAAATATTAGCTGATGAAAATGATATCAGTGTAGCAGCCGAAGCAGAAAATGCGCAACAGGTTTTCGCATACCTTGATAAGAATAAGGTAGATATTCTTGTTCTTGATATTTCCATGCCTGGTATCTCCGGGTTAGAAGCTATGGAAATCATACATCGAACTAATCCCAAGCTTCCAATTCTTTTTTTAAGTGCAAGGCCCGAAGAGCAATACGGTATAAGAATTTTGAAAGCCGGCGGTGCTGGTTACCTTCATAAAGAAAGTGCACCTGAAGAATTGATTAAAGCGATTAGAAAGATTGTTGGCGGAGGTCGCTTTATTAGTCCAAAATTAGCAGAACAGTTAGCTGGTGGGTTAGACCATATCAACAGAAAGCAATTACACGAGAGTCTTTCCAATCGAGAATATGAATTAATGTGCATGATTGCTTCTGGCAAAACTGTCAGCCAGATAGCTGAACAACTTTTCTTAAGTGTAAATACAATTAGTACATATCGTAGACGAATTTTAAATAAAATGAATATGAATACAAATTCAGAACTAACTTACTATTGCATCAAAAATGGATTAGTTCAGTAATTATTTATGAGCCGAATCTAACCCGCCAGCCACACCGATAGCTGAGAGGCGGGCTGGAAAGGTATAATTGATGCCTGCTACGACCCGCCGTGGCGGGCTATTTAGTGGCGGGAAAGAATCCGCCTTCGCAGGGCGTTGCAGATTTGCAATTATCTGTCATTTCGATGATCTCGACAAAGTCGGGAGAAGAGAAATCTTTCTATTTTAATTAATTTAAGACCTCTCATCCGTCAATTGACGGATTCGAGGTGACAAAACTAGAGTTATGCAACAGCCTGCTTCTGCGGATTTTTTAGAAGTGATTAAATAGTTTTATGATTCAGCCGGATTTCTACTTCACACAATCTGACGATTCTAGTGCCATTTTAAATAATTAATATTTTGTTTTTGTTATTTACAGGAGTTATAAAATAATCACCAGCTTATCACAAAGTGCGACATAGTCGTACCTATCACGAAGTGACCACCTGTGGCTACATAGCTTAGTAGTGGCAGGCCACTTTGTGGTGGGAGTGGCTATGCCCCCAATGGCTTCGCCGAATGTTGGGGTTAGAGTAGCTGATTCACCGATTAGGTTACTAATTTTTTGAGATGTTGTGGAAAAGATTCAGAATCGTTAAATAGTATTCAGTATCAATTGATTTATAACCCCAGCTTTTAAGCTGGGGTATGAGGAATAAACAACAACAAATCGGGCTTTTCCGTAGGAATCCTTTGGATAGCCCAAAAAAGAAATATGTCATACGTAAAAATTTGGGTTCACACTGTGTGGGGAACAAAATACAATCAACCAATTCTTACAAAAGAAATCCGAACAACTCTCTATAATCACATACTTGAAAATGCAAAAAATAAAAAAATATTCACCCCGTTGGATGACTTAAATAAATGAATGAGTAAATAATCAAATAATTATCCAACGGGGTAAATAGATAAAATTAACGGTTACTTTGACCATGTACATTGTTTATTAGCACTTAATGCTGAAATGAGTATATCTAAAACTATACAATTAATTAAAGGAGAAGCTTCGTTTTGGGCAAATAATGTTAAACTTGTCAGACCAAAATTAGAATGGGCAGATGAATATTTTGCTGTTTCTGTGAGTGAGTCAATGTTGGAGAAAGTCCGTAATTATATAAGGAACCAGGAAAAACATCATAAAAAAGTTTCATTTACAGAGGAGTATAATCAATTTATAAGTAAGTACAAATTTCATGGCTAAAGCCAGGAGTATTTTTGTATCAATAATCCCCAGCCTAAAGGCTGGGGTTAGAGTAGATTATTCATCGATTAGGTTACTAATTTTTTGAGATGTTGTGAAATCTCGACAAGTCGGGATCAGAATCGTTAAATAGTATTCAGAGTTAATTGATTTATAACCCCAGCTTTCAAGCTGGGGTTCAGAACTAAACAACAACAAATCGGGCTTTAGCCCAAAAATAAACTTTATACTATTATGGCTAAAGCCAGGAATGTTTTTGTATCGGTAATCCCCAGCCTAAAGGCTGGGGTTAGAGTATGCGAATGCACCACTTTG
>JBDRTG010000029.1:0-73537 GCA_043824255.1 bacterium | reverse complement strand
TTATTATTCAAAAGATCCTGTA
This sequence comes from bacterium, assembly GCA_043824255.1. Lineage (GTDB taxonomy): Bacteria > JAHJDO01 > JAHJDO01 > JAHJDO01 > JAHJDO01 > JAHJDO01. The sequence continues at coordinate 73,515 of JBDRTG010000029.1, read as the reverse complement.
GAATTAGTGTAAGTAAATGTAATTCCATTAGGTCCTGTATACGTCGTAGTACTAGGTTTACTCCACCTGGAATCAGTGATTGGGGTAGATAAGACTTCAGTAAAAAACTTATTACCCGTACCAGCAGCAGAACCAACACCAGCACTATCTAAAGCTGCTGGCCAAGTATCATCTCCGGTATTTCCAGCTACTAAGTTCTCAGCATGCCAGACACCAATTCCTGCTCTTACGCCTCCAACTGTTCCCTGTTCCGCAGCATTCCTAGCATCTGTCTGCAAGGCAACATATTTAGGGATAGCTACCGCTGCCAATATTCCGATGATCACTATTACCATCACAAGCTCAATCAGTGTAAATCCTTTGTATGCTCTAAGCGTTTTCTTTAACATGTTCTCACCTCCTCTTTTGGGGATGCTATCACATCCATTTTTACTATGTCAAGTTTTTTTTGCATTTTGCACCCTGATTATATTAGGAGCAAAATTTGTGCCAATTTTACACATTCGCTTTCCGCAAACCTATCTATGAATCAGATATTTTATCTTCTATTCCTATCTGAAACAGTAAAAATAAGAACCTGTTCTAATATGGGACAGCCCATTTCCCTATCCTCATTTCACAGCGCTCGCCAAATCCCACATAGGCAGGAATATTCCCAGAGCTATAAACAAAACTATGACACCAAGAGCAACAGTGAGTATGGGTTCAATCAGAGTGGTTAAGTTTTTTACCATAGCGTTGATCTCCATATCATAATGCTGCTGGAGAGAATCCAGCATTTCGTCAAGATGCCCGGACCGCTCGCCTATAGCTACCATATGAGAAACAAGAGGCGGAAAAAACTTGCCTTCTAGAAGCGGCTCAGCAATTCCTTTTCCTTCCGTAACTGAAGCGCTTAACTTATTTATTTCTTTAGCTATAACAACATTTCCCACAGTTGTTCCTACTATATCCAGAGTTTTAAGGATAGGCAGTCCGGACCTGTTTAAGGTAGCCAGCGTCTGGGCGAATCTGGACGCAGCAGTCTTGGTGGAAAGGGGCCCGAAGATAGGAAGTTTAAGCTTGATCCAGTCCCACTGATACCTTCCTCGTTCTGTCTGGATGTATTTCCAGAGGCCGAATGCCAAAAAGAGAATAGATGGGACAATATAGAACCAATAGTGCCGGATACCGTAATCTATACCTATCAAAATCCGAGTAGGTAGAGGCAGGGCTACTTTAGAAGCTGCGAAAACACTTGCAAACTTAGGGACAACCGTAGTAACCAGAACAAAGAAGGCTATAGTTATTCCGACTATTACTATAATAGGATATCTGGTAGCTGCTTTTATATTTGCCTGGATTTCGCTCTCATGCTCTAGTAAGCTAGCCAGTCTGCTAAGGGACACGTCTAACGTGCCCCCTGCCTCCCCTGAGAGGACTGTGTTTATATACAGCTTGGTAAAAACCTTTGGATGCAGGGAAAGAGCTCTTGAAAAAGGGCTCCCCTCCTGAATATCCATATTTATTTCTCTTAAGATCTCTTTAAATTTTTCATTTTCCGATTCTGCTATCAAGGTGTTAAGACACGCAATAATAGGCACTCCAGCGCGGATCATAGTGGCAAGCTGCCGAGTAAAGATCACCAGAGTTTTCCCCCCTATCTTTCCTCCTAATGAAAATTTTAATTTTGGTCCTTCTTTTTTCTTAACAAGGGATACTGTAATAGGAAGATTTCCCAGAGCTTCCAGTTGAGCTATAACCTGAGGCTCACTATCTGCATCTAATCTGCCTGTGACAATCGCACCTTCTTTATTTCTGGCTCTGTATTGATAAGTCGGCATCTTACTCCCTACATTATTCCGTGCTTTCTGGCTTTTCGATAAAATGTTGTTCTGCCAATTTTAAGTTTCTCGGCTGCTTGAGAAATATTCCCTTTAGTCAGAGACAGAATTTTAGAAATCGCTTCTTTCTCTATCTCTTCCAGTGAAGGGATGTCCGCATCTGACAAATTTAAGTAAAGGGAAGAAATGTTTTCTTTTCTTATATTTATGCAAGCGGGGAGATATTCCGGTTTTAATGTATCACCATCAGAGAGAATCATAGCCCTTTCAATAACATTCTCTAGTTCTCTGACATTTCCTCTCCAGCTATAATGGGTAAGCAGCTGCACAGTCTCAGGAAGAATGTGTTTAATTTTATGGTGATTATAACTATTAAGCCTGTCCACAATGTGTTGAATAAGTAGAGGTATGTCTTCTTTTCTTTCTCTTAAAGGATGAAGATATATTGGGAAAACATTTATCCGGTAGTATAAATCTTCCCTGAAATTTCCGTTTTGAACCTCTTTGTCCAGGTCTTTATTGGTAGCGGCTATAATTCGAACATCTACATTTATCTTTTCTTTGCCTCCTATTCTCATAAACTCTTTCTCTTCCATGACCCTTAATATTTTTACCTGCAGAGATGCGGACATTTCTCCAATCTCATCCAGGAATAGCGAGCCTTTATGCGCCAGCTCAAATTTACCCAATTTTCGCATTTTAGCATCGGTAAAAGAACCTTTTTCAAAACCAAAAAGCTCTGATTCCAGCAAAGTCTCTGGTATAGCTGAACAGTTTATAGAGATAAAAGGACCCTCTTTACGGACGCCATTGAAGTGAATAGCCCTGGCAACCAGTTCTTTGCCTGTGCCTGATTCGCCATGAATGAGGACAGTAACATCATTATCTTTAACTTTTTCAATGGATTTAAATGTTTGCCGTATACTTGAAGATTTTCCTATAATCTCTCTGAATCCATATTTCTTCTGGATATGCTTTCTTAGGGGAGCGGAAGAGAAACCGCGGGATAACAAAGCTCTTTCTACGCAGTCTTTTAGCTTTTCTTTATCAAAAGGTTTGGTAATATACCCGGACGGCTCCCATTTTTTAGCTGCTTCCGCTAATTTGCTGTCTCCGTAAGCGGTCATAAATATCACAGGTAGTTTTTCATCAATATTTTTTATTCTCTTAAAAGTTTCTACACCATCTATGATAGGCATCGCTAAATCCAAAAGAACAACATCATATTTGTTTAAAGCTATTTTCTCCAGAGCTGTAAAACCTGAGCTAGCAGTGTCTACTTCATAACCCAAGTTCTCAAGTCTTAGATTAACAGCGTGGACGATATCTGATTCATCATCTACAACTAAAATTTTTGCGACTGGCATCTCCCTCTCCCCCTATATCCCAAAATCCTTTATTACCTGCTGAACTAATTGCCCGCTTATTTCGTCTGCTTTTTTCCCGAAGCCAACAAGCATAGAAAGGTCACATATATGATTGATTCTTCTGGGAATACCACCTGAATGTTCCTGAATTACTGATATTGCTTCAGAAGTAAAAATAGGTTCTTCTCTCCCGGCAACTTTGAGCCTATGCGTCATATACGCTGAAATCTCTTTTGTCTCTAATTTGTCCAGATGACATTTTATAGGCATTCTTTGTTCTAACTGTTTAATATTATATATCTTGTTTTTAAGTTCTGGCTGTCCGAATAGAAGCAGAGTCAGGAGAAATTTCCCTTCAGTCTGAAAATTGAGTAAGAGTCTCAACTCTTCAAATACCTTTGGGTCATCTATAATATGAGCTTCATCTACGATTATAACAGTCTTCTTTCCGTCCCTGTCGTTGTCTATCAGGACACCCTCCAGAATTTCCAGAAGTGAATCTACCAAGAGTTCAGTTTTTTTATCAGGCAGCTTAGAAGAGTTTAGGTTTCTCACTATGGACCGAAGAAGGTCCGGAAAACTGAGCATGGGATTATCTACAAATGCAAAATTATATCTTTCCACACCCAGCTGCTGCATCAACGACTTACCAACAATAGTCTTTCCACAGCCAAACACACCGGTCATTACAGCTCCACCCATGTCTCCAGTCACTGCGTATGAGAGTTTCATTAAAGCGTCTTCGTGCTGGGGGGAATAATACAGGTACCTGGGATCAGGAGTGTTTTTAAAAGGTTTCTCTTCTACTTTCCAGTACTTTTCATACATTTCTATCTTTTCCCTGCAATCCAGGAGGTTATCTTGTTCTCATATTCGTTCAGGTTTAGAGCTTTTCCCCAACTTGCAGCTGGTGCTTTTTCTTCTATTATTATCTTTCTTTCTTTTATTTCCTCTTTCTTTGCTTCCACCTTTTCTTCCTGGCTGACATCCATAGGAGCCATCATATCAGTAGTCATCTGAGTAACCCGGGTAACTTCTTCTATAGTAGTGATACCCTGCAAAATCTTACTTATTCCATCTTCTCTTAACGCTTTCATTCCTTCTTTTTCCGCTTTTTTCCTAATAGCAGTAGACGATATTCCCTTAATTATCAACTCTCTTATTCCATCACTTATTCTTAGTAGTTCAAATAGACTTACTCTTCCCTTATATCCTGTCTCTTTACATTCTTTACATCCTCTTCCCCGGTAGAAAACACGTGATTTATTTTCTTCTAATCCTAATCTGCGCAGAAGGGCTCTGCTTGGTTTATAAGATTCCTTGCATCTGGTACATATTCTCCGAACTAAACGTTGAGCTACCACTCCGATCACAGACCCGGCGATTAAGAAAGGCTCTATCCCCATGTTCACCAGGCGAATTACTGCTCCTGGAGCGTCATTAGTATGAAGTGTGGAAAAGACTAAGTGTCCGGTAAGAGCGGCTTGAGAAGAAATGTCTGCTGTTTCATGGTCTCTGATCTCTCCAACCATAATAACATCAGGGTCCTGCCGTACTATAGATCGCAGACCATTGACAAAAGTAAGGCCTGCTTTTGGATTTACCTGAATCTGACGAATGAGACCGAGTCGATATTCTACAGGGTCCTCAATAGTAACAATATTTTTCTCCACGGTGTTAATTCTGTTCAAAGCTGCATATAGTGTGGTAGTTTTGCCGGAGCCAGTTGGGCCTGTAACCAAAACAGTACCCCATGGCTGGGATATTATCTCTTCAAATCTAGTCAGCATTTCAGGAGAAAAACCCAGTTCATCCAGCCCAAGTAAGGCAGTAGTTGGATTTAAGACTCTAATAACTACATTCTCTCCATGGATAGTAGGTACAGTGGAAACTCGGCAATCAATTTCTCTGCCTTCAAGCCCCTGTTTAAAATGACCATCCTGCGGGAGACGTGTGGTAGCAATGTCTAAGTTTGACAGAATTTTTATCCGAGAGATAATAGCCAGTTCCAAATGTTTTGGCGGAGAGGGAATTTCATAGAGTATCCCATCTATTCGGAAACGAATTCTTAAAGAATCTTCATCAGGTTCAATATGAATGTCACTGGCTCCATCTCTTGCAGCTTGAGTTAGAATAATATCTACTAACTTACTCACTGGAGTACTAGTTGCAACCTCGGTTAAGGATTCAGGGCTAATTTTAATGAGCTCCTCCACATCCTCTATAAGTCCAAGAGCTGTTGTATCGCCTTTTTCATAACTCCCTCTTATAACTTCACGTATATCGTCTTCTGTAGCCAGGCAGGCTTCTATTTCCAAATTAGTTTTCATTCTCACTTTATCTATAGTCGCCAGATCCGTAGGGTCTGCCATAGCTATAGTTAGAGTATTTTCTATTTTGAACAGGGGATAAATCAGGTTTTGCGTAGCATCTTCTCCATCTATCAGATTAATAACCTTCGGGTCCACAATATAATTGGACATGTCCACATAAGGAACATCTATTTCTTCAGCTATAATGCTATACGCTTCTTCCTTGGTAACAAATCCCATCTCTATCAATACTTGAGATAGAGCTAGTTTGCCTCTCTTTGCTCTTGATAAAGCCTCATCCAGTTGTTCTTCGGAAATTAGGCCTTTAGAGAGAAGACTCTGTCCCAGATTTTCTTGGTCCATTTTCATTCACCTCATTTTTTGGAAAGGAGACTTTTGATTTTTTCAAAAAGAAAAGGCCAATCAAATGGTTTTGTAATATATTCATCAGTGCCATTCTCATACCCTTTTTTTACTGCATCCTCTGATGATTTGATACTGAGCATTATTACAGGAATATGTTTATATTTAGGATCAGCTTTTAAGCGATGGCAAGCTTCAAACCCGCTCATTTTTGGTAGAACGACATCCAGAATAATCAGGTCGGGAAATTCCTCTTTAGCCTTCTTCAGACCATCTTCACCATCTTTACTCATAATTACTCTGAAATTATGCTGCTTTAGTCTGATCTCCAGGGCTTTTCTCAGGTCTTCTTCGTCTTCTACTATCAGAATTTTCTCACTCATTCTTTCTCCTCTCTCTCCTCACGTGGTATAAATTTAGTTATTTTTTCCAAAAGGTCTGACCAGTCAAATGGTTTTGTAATATATTCATCAGCGCCTGTCTCCATGCCCAATCTCTTATCATCTTCCTCAACCCTGGCAGTAACCATTATTATAGGTATCTCTCTATACTTCTGGTCGAATTTAAGAAGACGGCACACCTTATACCCATCTATTTTGGGTAACATCAAGTCCAAAATAATAAGATCAGGCTTCTCCTGGCGGGCTTTTTTTAAAGCTTCCTCTCCATCATGAGCAATGCTCACCTCATAACCTGCTGCAGTTAACCTGATCGTCATAGCTTTGGTTAACTCTACTTCATCATCTACTACTAATATCTTTTTAGCCAATTTTAAATTTTTTCTCCTTGCTGGTGCTCATGCAACTTTTAATCAATTCTTCCGCTGTGCCGCCATCAGCCGGATAGGTTGCAATTCTTATTATTAAAGAAAGAGGAATGGAGAACTGCATAGCTTTTAACTCTTTTACCAGTCTCTCCGCTAAAGCGGAAGATTGTTTCACATTACTGTTGGGCAGTCCAATGAATAAACTACTGCCTTTTTGCAGAGGTCCGTAATCAACAGCCTTGCGTAGTTTTTCTTCAAGACTCTTTTTTATTCTTTTGATTATAATTCCCTCTTTCCCCAGTTTCTTTTCTATGCCGTGAATGTTTTCTACTTCTATACGTAGAATGCTAAATTCTCTTCCAATTACCCGGGAAAAATTAACATTATCTTCTACATATTCACTTAATCCTTTCATTTTATAACACGGAACGGTAAAACTAAAATCAGAACCTTTGCCTTTCCTGCTTTCTACCCAGATTTCGCCGCGATGCAGTTTAATAATTTCTTTACATATAGGCAAACCTAATCCTAATCCTTTAGCTCCAGGGCCCGCTTCTATACCAATTTGATAGAAAGTGGTAAAAATTCTTTCTGTATCTTCAGGAGGAATGCCCTCGCCATTATCAATAACAGAAACCCTAATAAATTCTTTATCTTTTTTTGCATTTACTTTAATTTTTCCGCCAGGCGGAGTATGTTTGATTGCATTCTCTATTAAATTAGTTAAAACCTGCGTTATTCTATCCACATCTATGTAAGCGTATGGGAAATAGGCGGGAAAAGAAACTGCAGCCAAAGAGATATTTTTTTTGTCTGCATGGGGCTTTAGGAAGTAAACAGTCTGCTTAATGAGTCTCTTTATACTGGCGATTTCCAAATTAAGTTTAACTTTTCCTGCTTCTAACCGAGAAACATCAAGAAGAGTTGAGATGATCCTGCCTAATCTATTTATATTGTTATGAGTTATACCTAAATAATCTTTCTGGGTAGGATTCAACTCGCCTGCTAAACCATCCAGAAGAATAGAAATGAACTCTTTGATAGTAGTCAGAGGAGTGCGTAACTCATGAGAGACATGGGATATCAGCTCTGACTGGAACTTCTCCCTTTCCTTCTGGGAGCTTACATCAAAAAGGGAAATTATAAATCCTGAATTCATGTCTTTTTCGTCTATTGGCACAAGCGCTGTTTTTATGACCTTTTCCCTTTCTTTTAATGGCAAAAATATTTTAAGTTCTTTGTTTATTGTCTTTTTTCCGGGTTCGTTCAATTCGCGAAATAAAGGAACAAATATCTCTTCCTGGAGTTTCCTGGATAAGTTCTCTTTAGGTCCTATTTCTAGTATTCTTCTAGCTGATGGGTTGAGAAATATGAAATTATAATTTTTATCAGCAACTATAATCCCTTCATCTATAATCGCATCTATTTTCTGGAGAAAGGCATCAGAGGAAAGTTCTTTAAATATCTTCAAATTTACTCTTCTAAATATTTTCTTATCTTACCTATTAATAGTTCGGAAGAATAGGGTTTGGTTATATACTCTTCTGCTCCAGCCTCCATGCCCGATATTTTATCTTCTTTCTCTGCTCTCACTGTTAGCATTATTACCGGTATATGTTTGTACTTGGCATCAAATTTGATAAGGCGGCATATTTTATAACCATTCATTTTAGGAAGCATAATATCCAAAATAATGAGATCAATGTGAGACTTTCGGATTTCTTTTAAAGCTTCATCTCCATCAGAAGCTAAAAGGACATCCCAGTTGCTATCCTCCAGGCGTATTTTGAGAGCTTTACGAACATCCGGCTCGTCTTCTACCACCAGAATTTTCTTCTTCTCAGAAATTTTTTCCTTTTTTAGAAGAGCCTCTCGAATCATTATAGCTGATTTGTTAAATTCATATCCTTTAGGGGCGAATCCTGCTATTTTGAGATTTTCTTTCTCATCTATTAATTCCTGAGGAACATAATCAGCTAACATTATTACAGGAATATCTTCGTTAAAATTTCTTATCAAACGAAGACTGTGAATTCCATCCATCCCCGGCATGTTCTCTTCCAATAGAATAAGGTCAGGCAGCGTTTCTGATATCTTATTTAAAGCAGCTCTCCCAGATGAAGCTATAGTTACTTCAAATCCCCAACTTTCTAATTTCTCCTTCAAATATCTAGCCACATCAGGCGTATTTTCTATTACCAGAATTTGTTTCTTTTTAATCATCATATTTGATTTGTATCATAATAAAACAGTTGTGTCAAATTAGGCTCGTAAAATTATCTTGATTTCTATGGATGATTTGATTAAGGTAAATACTCACTAAAGCACACTATGGAGATGAAATATCAAATCACAAATAACAAATCTCAAACAAATTCAAAATTGCAAAATTCAAAGACCGACTAGTTTTAATCATTGATTATTTGGTCATTGTGATTTGTTTGTTATTTGGTGCTTGGTACTTGAAATTTTTAAATTTACACTAACGGAGTTCACTGAATATTTAGATAGAAAGTCCAAGAATATGTTGAAGACGAAAAATGCTTTTACGATAATTGAGTTAATTATGGTGATTTTAATTATTTCTATTTTAGCGGTAGTTCTAATACCAAAAATTGGAGGCATTCATTCATTTAAGCTTGATGGGGCAGGGCAAAAACTAGTTTCTGATATGAAATACGCCCAAAAGCTGGCTATGTCCAGACATCAGACACATGGAATTTTATTTGAACCCACTCAAGAGAAATACACAGTATATCAGGACGGCGCAGATACCCCGGTAGAAGATCCCCATCGTCCCGGATCTTCTTTAATTGTGGATTATGATGATGAAGAACATTTTGAAGGAGTTGATCTTTACTCAGCTAACTTTACAGGCGGAAATGAAGTAAGATTTGACTGCTTTGGCACGCCCTCTGACGCATCAGATACTCCGTTAGCAGCAACTGGCGAGGTAGTGCTAAAATGTAGTGGTGAGCAAATTTCTATACAGGTAACTCCTAATACGGGAAAGATAGAACTAGTGAAGTAAGATGAAAAATCGTGGAATGACTCTAATAGAGATAATTATAGTAATAGTGGTTCTTTCTATAGCTATGCTGCCCCTTCTTATTATGTTTAGCAATGTAGTCGCTAAGAGCGCTGAAGGACAGTTTGTCCCCACGGCTACTCTTTTAGGCCAGGATTTAATTGAAGAAATAGAGAGTAAAAGATACGACGAGAACACGGATCCTCCGTGGACAGTAACATTAGGTCCTGAAGAAGCAACCAGAGATGATTATGATGATGTTGATGATTTTAAGGGATATAGTGAAGATCCCATTAGCGGCTATCCAAATTACAGCAGTTCTGTAGATGTCTATTATGTTGAACCTGGAGATTTAAATACAGAAGTAACAGGTCCTACCGATTTCAAGAAGATTATTGTAACGATTAGCCATACTCAGATAGGAGATATAGAATTGGTTACAGTAATGCAAGGATACTGAAAAATGCAAATCCGAAATCCGAAATCCGAAATCCGAAAATCAAAAAGACTAATTCCTAATTCCAAAGCTTTTACAATAATTGAACTCATCATGGTAATTGTAATAACAGGCATAATAGCGGGCATTACTGCGATGCTGTTATTGCAAGTGATGAACGTGTACAGTTTCGTAACTGTAAGAGAAGTTGTTTTATCTGATGGCGAATTAGCTATGGGAAGAATGTCAAGAGAGATCAGGCAGATTGAAGATGCAGAAAGCATTTATACTGCTGATGCCCATGAAATAGATTTTGAGGATGCTTATCAGGAGCGGATCAGGTTCTGGCTGGATAGTAACACTATCAAACGCAACGATGACGGTTTAGCTTCCTCTGATTTGACTACCTTACAGTTTCAATATAGAGACAAAGATAACATTGTCCTATCTACTCCGGTTGCAATTCCAGCAAATATTAAAAGAATTCAAATAAACCTTACTATTAAAAAAGGAGACGAAGAGATAGCATTGCAGTCTCAAGTCTATCCGAGGAACCTGAAATGAAAAATCCGAAATCCGAAATCCGAAATCCGAAGGTAAAAGATTCCACAATATTCAATAGAAACGGCGTAGCGGCGCTTATGGCTGTTTTTGTTCTGATTCTTTTCTCTCTTCTGGGACTTGTAATATGTCCTCTTTTTTCCACGCAAAGCGCTGGCAAGGTCAATTTTTTAGCGTCTCAGCAGGCTTTGCAGATCGCTGAAGCTGGCAGGCAGTATGCTGTCTGGTATCTCACTACTCAGGATAATTTATGGATTACCGCCGAAACCTCTGAGAAACAGTTGGGTTCAGGAACCTACACATTAGAGGTCTATGACGATGAGGTGGATGATGAAAAGATTGTAATCTCCAGAGGCTATGTTCCGCAAAAAGACAATTACCGCTCAATGCGTGTGGTAAAGATTAAAGGAAGCTACGGCATTGTAGAAGGAGCGCATCCTGTCTATAACTACGCTATCTATACCGACAATGCCAGCAGTCCGTCCTGGCCGGCTGATAAGTTAGTCCATCTAAAGCTCAATCCTAACACAGGACAGACAACGGATTTCACTATTACAGCGAATACCGCAAACACCATTACTACCTCAGGCGGGATGACCGCTGTGGCTGGCGTAGGGGACCCTTACGCTATTTACGCGCAGGGAACATCAAGCAGTCTTACTGCCACGATATTAACCGATAACAGCGCCAATTGGACAGAAGATATCTTAAAAGGCAGGGACCTGAATCCCAATACCAGTCAGGAGAAGCTCTTTACCATTATTGGCAATACTGCCACCACCATTACCGTAATTGATAATCCAAGTGATATGACAGCGGTGGCTGCAGGCGGGGATATCTATAAAGCAATTTACGATTCGGGAACCTCCGCTAACTTAACAGAAGCCCAATTGACAGATACCATTACCCTTCTCTTTGATGCAAGTAAATATAATCTTTCTACCAGAAATGATAACGACGGCGATGCTGATGTTCATTCCAATAATGATATTCTCTTCAAGGATGGAAGCGGCTGGGTAGTTGATGGACGTGTTTATTCTGCTGGAGAAAGTACCACAGAAAACTGGATTGGAAACCCATGGAGAAGAGGAAAGGAGGACAATGTTGATCCGATTACTCCTCCATATTTAGATGATGTTACTCGCGACTATTATCGGGAAAGGGCAATTGCCCAAGGAAACTATCATCCTGGAGACGCTACCTTTACCGATTTAGTGCAATTAGGCGGATCATCGAGTCCAGCCCTTATCTATGTGGAAGGGAAGGTAACGATTGGAAATGTAGAATACCATCGCCCGGGAAATACCGGGAGAGTTGGAACAGGGACGATTGTTTCAGGAGGAGGAGATATCACGATTACAGGCCCCATTGAACCAGCCTCTGGAAATAGAACTAACTTGGCATTAGTTTCTTTTTATGATACCAAGTATAAACAGGAAGACTTGATTGTTGAGCCTCCTTATACAGAGGGAAGTATAGAATTAGATATTCAGGATGATTCCGGAACGAGCAAACTTACTTTTGATAATGAGTATATTACTATAAGTTTTGATCATGGGTATAATGGATATGGTTTCTTAAGGGGATTCAACTATGATGGAACTTATGATAGTGGTGAAATACCTATGAATGGCGGTGCCCGCCGTCGTGACCATTCCTACAGATTTCATACCAGCGCTTTGCCAGCCGATGACTGGTATTACTTTCGAGTGGGAATTACCAGAAGAAGTTGGGAAAATCCTGATACTCAGGCGAGAAGGAAAGCTCTTGCTTATTTTATTAGAGGGGGGCCTTCTGAGCCCCAAAATTCCATCAGATGTTATGAGGATTCAGGTTTTACTGAAGAGACAAGCGGGTTTGATAACGGAGGAACTGTCTATCTTAAAATCAAAGCTAAGACTTCTTTCACTACAATTTCAGGGATTCAATTGAGTAACTATACCCTTTCTACCTGGAACCGCTCCCCGATTGGTGAGGTCAATGATGGTACCTATATTACTTGTAGATTTACTCTTCCCAGTCTGACCACGAGCTGGTGGTATAACCTATATGTTACTACCAATGACAATTGTCACTTTGCCAAGCAAATCTATATTAAGCCCACTCCTTCTCCACCGGATATCTATGCCTGCATTCATTCCAATCGTTTCTTTAGATTGGAGGAAGAGGATTATACCAATTTAAATATTATTGGAAATCTAACTGCCAAGCACGGCATTAAGATAAACACCACCAGTCCTATATCCAATCTAAGAGTTACTTATGACGCGAGAACATTCAGACGCAACCGCCGGGATGAGAACGCTCTTCCCGGAGCAGTTGTTTTTAACTATACATGGAAGGAAGTGAAGTAATTGGAAGAGATTAAATTTGAAGCACAAAGTACATAATCGCAGAATTATCTTAATAACCAAGTTTTATTGTATAAAAAACGGGAAATACAAAGTTTGCATATTAGTTGTTCGACAAGAATAAAAGGAGGATTACTTGAGATATTTAGTTATTTTATTAATAACTATTGCAATCGTATTTATAATATTTTCATATAAACAGAAAAATCTAGATGCACCCGATAACGCAATATTAATAATAAAGCCATATTGGCATAATGGAACATGGGTCTTTGACGATAAAAGAGTGGATTTATATCAAGAACCATTTGTCGCGGGGATGCCTGAAATAATTAATCAAATTACAAAGGATATTCCAAATGCTAAAAATGGGTTTAGATTATTGTTTTCAGTTAATCCATTTCCAAGTTATCAAATAAGATTAACATGGTTAAGAAAAGAAAATGATGGGAATTGGTATTATTCGGATAGTTTAAAAATGGAAGGCTGGTTATGTCCAGCTCTGTTTAAGTATTACAAGAAGACTCCAAAAAAAATATATGCTAAAGCAGAGACAATAGATGAATGATCCTTGAGTTTCCCCATTTTTTTGATAGTAGGAAGCGTAACATTAGTAATATCAGTAAGTTGTGGAAGTTAGGAAGTGGAAATAGATAATCCTCCCTGTAATTGGTCCCCAAATCTGTTAAAATTTGGGGAAACTCTCTCTAAAGCAATGTGTTTGATTTTATAAGAATTTTAAGTATAATAAAAACTCAAAATGTAAAAGTAAAAATAGAACAGGAGGGTTTTAGCTGTGAGAGAAAACAAATACACAGCAATAATAAAAAAAGACGACGATTGGTGGATTTGCTGGATAGAAGAAGTACCCGGCGTAAATTGCCAAGGACATACGCATGGTGAATTGATGAAAAATCTCGCTATAACATTGAAAGAAGCTCTGGAATTCAACAGGCAGGGATTATGTTTCCCGGAGAGATAAGCTTCTTAAAACCAGGAGAAAAAGTGAGAATATTTATCCATAGCGGAGAAAAACGCTATGTGCTTATCTCAAGGATAAAGGATATAACTTCAAATCTGGGGAAAGTGGAAGGGCCTTATGAAGAAGAGATTTCTTCTTTAATTACCCCTGGCACAAGACTAAGAATATCCTTAATGTCCCATTTTGATACTGAGAGGGGCCTTCCAGTAATTGATACTTCTATAACACGCTATAGTGAAGCTCCTATGCCTCTTATAAGTTTTTCTGTAAAGGAGGCTACGCTTGAATGGGAGAAGAGGAGAAAATATTCCAGGTATAAAACAACGATTCCAGTAAGGTGCCGGTGGAAAAGCGGAGAAGAAAAGAGTAAATGGAGTGTGGATATAAGTGAGAATGGGACTCTTCTTTCTGCTTTCTCGGACAATGAGATAAAAAAGGGAGATGTTTTTCAATTAAATCTTTTTATTCCCTCAGGAAAAGAGATAGTAAAAGCAAAAGGAAAAGTAATCCGCTTGGATCCAATAGGGGCAGATAAATACCAGGCTGCTTTCGAGTTTGTCTCTATGGACCAAGCCAGTTGGAATACTCTTATAGGTTATATTACATAATATCTGTGATTGCAAAAGCGATCTTCTCATTTTTTATGCCAGGCGGTCTTCTATTCCTGATAGCGATGGCCTTTGTGCACATGGACATGCTGGCTGAGTCGCTGCCTGCGGTTGTTCATATCTATTCATATGTAGTTTTGGGCGCAGGGATACTGATTGGCTGGCGTTTCAATCGAAGCAGATTGATTTTCCCTATTCTTGTTCTGGCTTTAGCTGACAGCTCGCTGTTTCACTTTGCTTCCGGCAGTGAGGCATCGATGGGACTGGGACGAATTGTTTATAACGCTGTAAGCATTTTGCTGCCGCTGAATCTTGCTGTGTTCTCTTTGATAAAGGAGCGGGGGATTGTAACTATACGCGGTCTATGGCGTATGAGTCTGATTCTCCTGCAGGCATCGATTGTCGTTCATATCTGTCGTTACCATTATTTTGATATTTGCGCCTATCTCGAATATTCAATAATTGATACTCATTTCTTCAGCCGCACATCCATGTCCCAGCCGGCTCTGCTCGCTTTTGGAGCAGCGTTCATCCTTATCGGTGTTCGCTTTATTATACATCGGGATGCTACTGAAAGCGGCTTTTTCTGGGCATTGATATCAGCATTTTTTGCCCTGACCAATGGCTGGGCTGAATATCATTCCACAATGTACTTTGCCACGGCTAGTCTTATTTTGGTTGTTTCAGTAATTGAAACTTCCCACAGTATGGCTTTTAAAGATAAATTGACAGGTCTGCCCGCGCGGCAAGCCCTAGACGAGACCCTCCTCAAACTTGAGATTGAGGAGGGCTACACAGTTTCGATGCTTGATATCGACTATTTTAAGAAGTTTAACGATCGGTATGGACATGATGTGGGGGATCAGGTATTGCACATGGTTGCCTCAAAGCTGTCTAAAGTGAGCGGAGGCGGCAAAGCATTTCGCTACGGAGGCGAAGAATTTACTATAATTTTCCCGGGTAAATTTATGAACGAAGTTATACCGCACCTGGAGCAGCTAAGAAAGGAGATTGAAGTGGCGAATTTTATCATCCGCAGCCGCCCGCGCGCCAAATCGCAAAGCTCAAAAGCCATGAAAAACTCCCGAAAGAGAGTTTCCGTTACCATCAGCATTGGGGCGGCTGAACAAAATGGTCGCCATAGGAGCCCGCATCAGGTGGTCAAAGCCGCAGACAAGGCGCTCTACCGTGCAAAAAAAGCTGGACGTAATCGGGTTAGTGCTTGATTTTTCTGAAAGTTTTAAGTATAGTAAATAAAGTAAAAAGTAAAAAGTAAAAGTAAAAGATTAGATAAGAAAATTTGTTTTCTTTTAACTTTTGCACTTTGAGCTTTAGGCGGGAGGTATTATGTTCCCTGAGGAGATAAAATTCTTAAAGCCGGGAGAAAAGGTAAAAGTATTTGTTTCTAGTGGACAAAAACGCTATGTATTTGTCTCAAAGATAAAAGATGTAACGTCAGATCTGCTAAAAGTAGAGGGCTCTTATGAAGAGGAAATTTCTTCTTCGCTTTCCCCTGGCACAAAGCTAAGAATATCATTAATGAGCCATTTTGATACTGAAAAAGGCCTTCCAGTAATTGATGCTTCTATAGTGCGCTATAATGAAGTTTCTGTGCCTCTTATAAGCTTTTCTGTAAAGGAAGCAAAATTTGGATGGGAGAAAAGGAGAAAGCATTTTCGCTACGAGACAGTGATTCCAATAAGGTGTCGGTGGAAAAATGGAGAGGAAAAGAGTAAATGGAGCGTAGATATAAGTGAAGGCGGAGTTTCTGTTTCTCCTTTTTCAAAGGATGAGATAAAGATGGGAGACGAGTTGGAATTAACACTTTTTATTCTATCAACGAAAGAGACACTAATAGTAAAAGGGAAGGTAGTTCGATTAAAAGAAGTAGATGGCAAATATCAGGTTGCTTTTGAATTTGTTTCTATAAATCAAGCCAGCTGGAATATTATTATAAGTTATATTCTGGAACTTGAGCAGCTCCAAAGGAAATGGTAATATGATAGCATGCGTTGTATGGGGAGGAGTCTTTTTTCTTTTAGGATTACTTTTTCTATTTTTCCCTGATCTACTTCAAAAAACAAACAATCTGGGCAATCGTCTTCTTTTCTCAGATGAAAGAGCTTTTATTTATCGTAGAATAGTAGGAATAATCTTATTTTTAGTAGGAGCATTCATTCTCTATAGAGGATTAAGATTGTGACTCCATTAGAGATTTTAGTTCAACGTAGCACGAAGATTTATAAAGAGTTTTTGAGGACTTATGAAGATACCAAAAAGCACCTCTTATCTTTTACCCCGTTAAAGAATCTTTCTCTAACGGGGCGAGCGAGGTTTACTTTAAAACCTCTCTTTTTAGGTTTAGATATAGGTTTTTTCAGTATAAAAATTGCTCAATTCAGAGGCTCTCGCCTTACAGGAGCAGCTTATAAAGAAATTCCTCATGAAATAAGAGCGAATAAGGAAGAAGTCTCACGTTTTATCATTCAAACCCTGCCATCTATGTTGAAAGATGGTAAATTTGAAGGTAAAAATGTAAATTTTTTCGTTAATGGTCCCCAGCAGATTAATGTTTCTTCATTCACCTTGCCATCCACCCTTTCTGGCAAAGATTTAGAAGGGGCGATTGTAATGAGATTAAAGAAAGAAACCAGTTTTGATTTTAAAACTAGTTTCTATGATTTTAGTTCTACTCCCTTACCTGGAAGTAATGAATGCAGGATCATAGGAGTAGTCAGCCCTCAGGAAGTAATAGAAGAAAAAGTTAATACCTTGCAGAAAGCAAAACTTATCCCTGTTAGTTGCAATACAGCTGGATATCTTCTCCAGAACCTGCTGAAAATTAGTAAAATAATGGATGAAAAGGAAGTGGCAGCCTTTATGAATGTGGGGGCCAGAGTCACTACTATGAATTTTTTTAAAGGAAACAAGTTCCAACTCACAAGAGAAGTATATATGGGAGGGGATGATATAACTAACGCCTTACTAAAACCTATAATCACAAAGGAAGGGAAAAAAACACTATCTTATGCACAGGCAGAAGCTATAAAGAAAGACTACGGAATAATTGGAGAAGAGGATAAAAAGGAGATTGAAGGAGATATTCCTTTCTCTCAAATTTCCGCTATGATGAGGCCTTTCTCGGAACGGTTTTTAAGAGAAGTAAATAGGTCCTTTACTTTTTATGAGAGAGAGTCCAACACTAAAGTGAATAGAATATACTTATGTGGTGGCGGTTCTAATCTTAAGGGGTTGGCTGAATTCTTAAGTAAAAGCTTAAACTCAGAAATAATTCACTTTAATCCCTTGAAGAATCTTTCTCTGGAATTGCCTCCTGAACAGAAAAAAAACCTAGAAAAGATCGGCCCCGATTTAATCTTTGCTCTTGGAGCAGCTTTGGATAAGGGAAAAGAGATTAATCTTCTCCCTCCCCAACTTAAACTTACTTATAAACTTTCCAGTATAAAAACAGGTATTACCATAGCAATTATTTCATTTGCTCTTGCTTTATTCTCTCTTTATGGATTGGTCTCAGCAAAAATAAAACAACAACACGAATTGATTAAGAATAGCAAATCATATTTAGCTCCTGTTGAGGATAAATTAAGCGCATTGGACGAACTGCAAAATTGGCAAAAAAAAGTGGATATGATGAAGAATGTTTTTCTTAAGGCAGGAAAACAACCCATTTGGGAAGGAGTTTTGAAAGAAATATCCCGACTTATTCCTGAAGGTATAGTATTAAGTTCTATATCGCTAGATACTTCTTCTAAGGAAGTAATGAAATTGTTCATGAAGGGAAGCATTGTTTCTTCTGCTTCCATTGAACAGTTCCCTTTAGCTGAATTTTTGATCCAACTTAGAACTTCTCCATTTTTCTCTCAGGTGGAGATGTTATCTTTTCTAAAGAATATGGAAACTGGAAAAGCAGATTTTGAGCTGAATTGTAAAATAGTATATTAGGATTTACCCAAACGAAGTGAAGAATATTTTATGAAAATTGGTTCTCAGGAGAAAAGTTTCATAGTTTTAGGAGTGATATTAATTGCTTTAATTCTATTTTTCTTTTTTGGTTTTTTACCAGGGAACAAAAAGTTGAATGAATTGAGGAAGGATTTAGAGTCTGTTCAAAATAAATTGGAAAAAGCTCGGAAGGAAGTAACAACTTTGCCTATAATATATCAAAAAATAGAGGAAGCCAAAAGTAGCTTTTCTTCTCTTAATAAAAAGTTGCCGGATACAGTAAATATTCCTGAGATTGTTGATCAATTGAGTAGAGAGCTTAATAAATTAGATATAAAATTAATTTCTTTGGCTCCAGATGTGAAAGAAAAAGTAAAGGAAGAAGAAATAGGCAGACTAGATATTGAAATTATTGCTCATTTTACTTACCTTGCCTTGGCTAACTATCTGGGGAGCGTTAGTAAATTACCACTCTTATTTAAAGTGCAGGATCTAAAAATTGAAAAGGATGAGAAAATAGCTCCTTATCTCATGGTTCACCTGATAATGAGCAGTTATTTTCTATCCACAGATGAATCGGGAAAATGACTAAAACTACTAAAGAGTTAATAATGACTGCCATTCTAGTGGGTGTTTTGGTATTTGTTGTTATTAATCAAGTGGGAAAAGCAAAAAAGAAAACATCTCCCGCAAAAGAAGGGAAGAGTACAGTTTCTGTTGAAAAACAAAAGAAAGAAAAGCAGAAAGAGACTATCTTACCATCCAAAGTTACTCCTGAACTGAAGGAAATTATTGAACTTCAAAAAGCAAAAGCTTCTGAACAATATGGAAGAGACCCATTCTTCCCTTTAGCTGAAGTTTCAGAGGGAAAAGAAATGCAGATGAAAGGACATCATATTGCTTCTCTTACTCTTAAAGGTATAGCGTGGAAAGGAAAGACTCCTATGGCGCTAATTGGGGATAAAATAGTAAGAGAAGGGGATACAGTTGGAGAATATAAAGTTATCAGTATTCAGAAAAATAGAGTTGTTTTGACAAAGGACGGAAAGGAACTCATACTTACACAAGAATAATGGATTAAGAAAATGAATAAAAAAATTCGCAAATTTTTTGTTCTGCTACTAGTTGTTAGATGAAAAATAAAAAAAGGCTATGATATCGGCAATCAAGAAGATTTATTAATAATGCGAGCCAAGATACTATATTTAACTGGTCTCATATTTACCGCTGCTTTTCTTGCAGCCGCACAGCTCCGCGGTATTCTGTCAGCTTTCGGACCACGAATCAATAATCATATTGCGGCAGCACAGGGGGTCATTCAGGGTTTACCTCATTGGCGTGTCTATCAGAGCCGTGTTTTAGGACCGTTTTTTGTCAAAGTTATAAGTAAACTAACAGGGTTAACGTTTGGACAGGCTTATCCGTTGGCAGTGTTCATTATGTTGTTTTCTTTCTTTCTCATTCTAATATTGATAGCTAGACGTCTTTGGAATTCGACAATCGCTGCTCTTGCTACGGCTATAGCCGCATGGGCACTCAACACCATGCTTATGCAAGAGCTTTGGCTTTATCCGTGGGACTACATTGATCTAACTGTGTTCACATTACTAACATGGGCTATACTGGTTTCCCAGCCATTTTGGGTGATTGGTTGCATTCTGGCATTCGAAGTCTTTAATCGCGGCGAAGTGGTAATTATTTTAAGCACATGGTTTATAATTGACTCTATTTTTAGGCTCATTCCATCAGAAATCAAGTGGCCAAGACTAAGGGTGGAGATTCACAGGAGACAATTTTTCGTAGCATTAGCACTCTTGGTGGTCGGATACACGGTTATCGAGGTCTTACGAAATGTTCTTTTGATTCGAGAGATTAGGCCTGAAATTTTTTCTGATATGAAGGAAGGCATCCACTTTGTTAACTTGCGATTACTAAGAAACTTGCGTGAGTTATGTCTTTCTTTTACGCATCCATTGCAAAATTTCGTGTTCAATGTGTTTAATGTGTTTATATTTAGCATACCACTATTTGCGCTACGGGCTATTTTCTATAAGCATATCGGAGTGATTCGAATAAGCCTCCTTTATCTCGTACTATGGGGCTTCACAGTTACGTTTGGACTAATCTATGAAACGCGAGTGTGGCTTTCTTTTGTTCCATTTTTGGTTCTAGCTTTTCCAATGGTTTTTTCAAATATCTTGAAGAATTCAGGAAATATGGAAAAGAAGCAAGAGAAAAATAGAGTTGTTTTGACAAAGGACGGAAAGGAACTTATACTTACACAGGAATAAAGAGGTTGAGAAAAATGGATAAGGTAATTCGCAAATTTTTTGTTCTACTATTAGTTGTTTTTTTTCTATTTCCTTTAGGGAATGGAATATTACATTCAGAGGAAGAGCTCTTAATCAGCTTAGATTTTGATAATACTGAGATTAGAGATGTACTTCGGGTTCTGGCAGAACAGCATAATCTTAATATCATTGTAAGTGATGAGGTAAAGGGCGAAGTAACTGTGCATCTTGATCAGGTAAGATTAGAGAACGCTCTCAGGGTTATTTTGGGGACGAAAGATTTTGGATACTTGAAGAGAGGCAATATTATTGAAGTAGGGAGCTTAGAAAGATTAAAATCTTTGAAAGCGGCAGAGGATGAAGCGGTTCTCGGAACAACTACCGAGATTCTTCATCTGAAATATGTAAACGCAGAAGAGATTGAAAAAACTATTAAGAAGTGTCTCTCATCAAAAGGAAGCACAACTGTTCATTACAGCACCATACGCAGCGGCTGGCCGGTAGGAGGAATAGGCGGCGAAGCGACTATGGGAGTTGTCCCGAGAACCGGGAATAAGAAGGAAGAATTTTCTAGGGTGCTCATAGTGAGAGATTTTCCCGAGTATCTCACGAAGATAAGACAACTTGTTGAAGAACTTGATAAGCCTCCAAAACAGGTTCTTATTCAAACATTGATTGTAGAGGTAAACCATGACCTAACAAGGGATATAGGGATTGACTGGAAAACTCTTAACTTGCTAGGAACTGCGATAGGAGACATTCGTTACGGAGATTTTGGAGAGACATTAAGAGGAGTGGTAGAAGGTGGAACTGTAACAGTCCCATCAACAGGTTTTACAGGACTTACAGCTACATACAAACGACTGGAACCTCCAAGATTTGAAGCAGTTATTAACGCATTAGAAGAGAAGGGCAAGGCAAATGTCCTCTCAAATCCTAAAATACTGGTTCTTAATGGGCATGAAGCTACAATTCTTGTAGGAGAGAAATACCCGATACTGACAACCGATGTTTCACCGGAAACAGGAGCTGTTACAAGTGAATCACTTGACCACTATGAGCCTGTTGGCGTAACATTAAAGGTTGTTCCTATAATATGGGAAGACGGCAGGGTTAATATGTCAATTCATCCTGCAGTAACTGAACTTGGGGATGACGTTACGGGCAGCACTGGGTTAACAATAAAGCGAATCACAACAAGGGAGCTTGACACGAATATAACTATCAACAGCGGGGAGACGATTGTAATTGGCGGACTTATAAAGAATAAGGAAACCGTAACGCACTACAAAGTCCCTCTCATTGGCGACATTCCGATTTTGGGATGGCTTTTCAAGAGAGAGAGAAAAGTAACTGAAAAAATGGAATTGCTCATTTTTATTACACCAACAATAATGGATACTGCCCAGCTTACAGAAGGGGAAAGAGCCAGCATGGAAGAAACTTCTAAAAAATTGAAGAAAGAGTTTGGTCTGAGACCTAAGAAATTGAAGGAGGAAATGAGTAGATGAAGTGCAGAAAAAATATAAAAATATGGGAGATAAAATTATGAAGAAAAAGGCAGTGAGTTTGATGGTTGTGTTTTTGCTTATGGGTCTGAAGCCAATTGGGGTAGCTTTCTCAGACCAGAAACAAGAGGGAGCGACAGCGACAAAGGAATTGAAAGAAGAAATAGAAAGAAGTCAACAGAGATCAAAATGGTTGGAAACTTACATTGAATCTGTGGAAACTCAATCAAAGGAAAAAGAAAAAACCATTCTTATCTTAGAGAAAAAGAATAGGAAGTTAGAGAAAACAAATGAGGCCCTGGACAAAGACCATGCGGTTTTAGAGGCGAAACAGAGAAGACTGAATGAAGAAAAAAACCGGTTGGAGAAAGAAGTAAAAGAATTAAGAAAAGATAAAGATAGACTTGAAAAAAAAATGGTTAAAGTAACTGAAGAAAAAGAAACCTTGGAAAACCAGATACAACAGGTAGAAACTAAAAGGGGAGATACCCTTGCAAGAAAAGAAGAAGAGATAAAGAATTTTAGACAACAGTTAACTACCCAAACTGAGACTATCCATGAACTTAATAAAAAACTTGCTAAAGTACAGGGAGAAGTTTCTAATTCCCAAAAAAAATCGGAGCAAGCAATGCTTTTAAAACAGATAGCTGAGGGAGAAAAAAAGAAAGATGAACGTCAGCTACGGAAAGAATCCATAGCTATACGTTACAAATTAGCTTTGATTTATCAGAAGACAGATCGTTATAAAGAGGCAGAAAAAGAGTATATGAAAGTCCTCTCTTTTGACCCCAATAACTCAGCTGTGCATTACAACCTGGGAATTCTTTATGATGATCATCTGAGAAATAATAAAAAGGCGGTCTATCATTATCAGCAGTATGTAAAATTTTCTCCAGACGCAAAAGATGTCTCCTTGGTAAAAGAGTGGATTCTTAAGATTCAAAATAAAAAATAGATGAGATAATAGATGAACATAATTTTGATAGAAATAGGTGTTTTATGCTTAGTTTTTTCCATTCTTTTGTTCTTTCTGCCCTTTGTTCTTTTAAGCTTATCTACCTTTTTCAATCGTATTTTTTCAGTAGATAAAACTGTAATTAAGCTGCGTGTGGGAATAGGCATATGCCTGATTCTTGTGAGCTTTTTTTTATTCTTTACTGCCTATGTATTAGCTAAGACGTGATTCTCAAAAAAGCGCTTATTGTCCTATTCGGGGTAACCGTAACATAGCTGCGATTTTACCCAATAAAACTTCCGTTTTTATAAATGGAACTGGAATAATGGGTAAAATTAAACATTTAGGGAAAATCCTTCATAGGGGTACACGGCACAAAAGCAAGCTGTAAAAAGCTAGATTATATATATGCCATAGCATAGAAGATATTTCCTGCGCTATGGCATTGTTGTTTCATATGAAACAACACAGAACTTATCTTGCTAGACCGTATTCTATTTTTATGCCTGCTATGAGCGAAAGCTTATCCAGCATATCCTCTGCACCGGCAATTATATAGTAGTCCTTATCTTCCCATATCTTATAACTCAGGTTTGTTCTGAGAAAGAACGGAGAACTATAAACAGCGCTATGTCCTTCAACTGTGATGCTGGTTTTTTCATCAGGCAGCGTATAGTCTACGCCCAGTCCTACCCCCGAATTTATAATGCCGCCCCTAAGTGTCAGACTGTTATTTAGGTATTTGGATGCAATTTGCGCGTCATATTCGGCATATTGAACATTTCTTCTATCTTTGCGTTCATATGGATTTGATGCCTTTAGATCTATTTTACTAATTCCAACAAGGTAATATCTATCATCAGAAGGCTCAACTCTTGCGTAAATTTTGGTTCTTGGCATTTTGTTTCTAAGAGACCAAACACTTTCAGCTCCCATCCATATCGTGGCTTCTTTTATTGTTGCTGCGGTAGCCAAAACACCTGTCGTTACACCTTCAGAAACTTGTTTTACCTCTGTTTTTTTCTGCGGTTGAGATGTCTTCTTTGGAAGTCCACCTGCATACACTAAGCTAAAACATACACCAGTCAACACTGCGATTAAACCAACTCTAAATAAAGATCTCATTTCTTTTTACCTCCTTTCCACGCATGTATTCACGAAAACAAAGTATATATTATAATGCTCCTTCTTGTCAATGCGGAGGCTTTGAAACATTGGAAATGAACAGGTACATGGTGACCCACCCCTTGGAAGAAGAGATGGAAATATTCGCTTTATAATACCTGCTTTAAGAGGAGAGCATTATGGCGGAAAGGAATACATCATATGTGTATTATACTGGGTTTGCTTGATAATATTTTTAAATAGATTTTTCCTGACTCATCTCAAATTTTTCTTATTTCCCCTACTTTAAGCTACTTTTGTATTCTGGGAAATCCTATACATTACGGGAAGTTATTGACACTAAACTCGTATATTTCTAACGCCTTCCCCTGTTTTTTCTACGAAAAAGCCGCTTTTGTAACTACACATAAGATTTTTTATATTTTAAATTAGAATGTATTATATTTTTCTTGACAATGATGTTCACTTATTACATAATGTTCATTAATTAGTGAACATTGCAAAAGGAATGAACTTTATGAAAGGCAATAACAAATTGAAGAATATCTTTGCTGATAAAGCCACTTTAATCTTGAGAAAAATGATTCATCAACCTGACAAGAAATGGGTAACCCGTGATTTCACAGATCCCGAGGGAGTAAGTATAGGTATGGCTCAGGGTGTGCTTGAAGCAATGGCCAAACAAGGATATGCAGAGAGACTAAAGAAGGGTCCGCATAGTTATACATTTCTTACTAATAAGGAAAAGCTAATAGCTGATTGGCTAAAAGGATATCGGTTTGAATTAAATGAAATCGATACCTATTACACTTCAGATAAGAGTATTTTAAAGAAGCTAAAAGCTTATCTCAGCGACAGCCAATATGCGCTTACGCTTCACACAGGCGCAAATTTAACAACTTCTTTCGTAAGAACAGACCATGTATATTTATATGTCAGCTTTCAGGATTGGGATAAAGATATTTTGGAAATGAGACAAAGATTAGATCTAAAAGAACTTGTAAAAGGGGGAAACTTTCATATAATCCGCCCCTATTACAAAAAAAGCATATTTTCAAATATTCAGAAGATAAAAGGTTATCGGGTTATTTCTAATCTTCAACTTTATCTGGACCTATATAATTTTCAACCTCGCGGCAGAGAACACGCCGAATATCTTAAAAAACTGCTGGAAGAAAGAGGAAACAGTCTTGACTGACTTTGATAGGACTGAATCCATATTTTTTAACGTACTGGAGGATCTAAAAGATTACCTTTGCGATCTTACACTTGTTGGCGGCTGGATGCCATATATTTACTTACGGTTTCTATGGAACAATCTCGCAGTAAAGCCGGTTACTACCGTTGATATCGATTTTGGTTTTGGAGAAGAGACAACTAAGGTTTATCCAAAGACCATTTTTGACACACTTTCTCATTTAAACTATAAAGAACGTCATCCTAGAATGGATAGAATCTATCCGGTTGTATTCTATAAAGAGGGAAAAGTCCCGATTGATTTTATTACCTCTCCGGATATTGCGCACAATATTATAGAAAAATTCGTTGGTAGGCAGATTAGCATTAATAAAATCGATAAGTTTGATTTTCTTCTAAAGCACAAAATACCTATTAGAGTAACAAATCAAAAGCATGCAAAGGTCTATGAAATTTATTGTCCTAAACCATCAGCTTTTCTCTATCACAAAGGTGTAACTTTTATTGACAGAGAAAATGAGCAGAAGCAAGCAAAAGATCTGCATTACATGTATTTCATCTTAAGATTCGCTCCGGATATAGATGGGATCATGAAAGAAATAGCGCAATATCATAAAGAGGGATATTTTAGAGACATTTCTAAAGACCTCAATAAATATTTTGAAAGGATTTCCAGTCAAGGGTGTCTTATGGTTGAGAAGGAAAACGGCCCAGATGAATACATTGATGATTTAAGACAGGACATATTTGAGAGATTTAAAAAACTGCGCGATGTATTGTCATAATCTTGGCATTGATTTGACATTTAACATTGTTTTGTTAAGGAGCACGTGTTATGGAATACAGGGGTTCTATGTCTAGAACCCCCATTAGATATTTGAATATACTTCAAAAGGAATAACAAGCAGTAAAGAAAACGTCCGTTTTATTAACTAAAAAATTTCTTCTTGAAATTTATGGACGTTAAGTGATATTATAGGGGTAACCGTAACATAGCTGCTATTTCACCCAATAAAACTTCCGTTTTTATAAATGGAACTGGAATAATGTTCCGATTTGCCGTAAAATAAGGGGGATTATGATAGTAAATACCCCAAAAACTTCCGGTTCTTTAGAATCTCGGAAGTTTGAAAGGAACGGCAAATGGATTATCCATACATAAACCCGCATATTAGCAAGGAAGACCTCATTGACCATTTTACCTTAACCCAAAATGAACGATACTTTTTACCGCAGTGGCGGAAAGGGAAGAACATTCTCGGGTTTACCGTGCTATTAAAAACATTCTTATTTCTTGGATTTCCGCCTCGCAGAAAGGAGGATGTGCCTGACACAATTGTATCACGGCTGAGTCAACAACTGAATGTGGACCATCTTGAATATGAAAGATCCCGATGGAAAAGCAGTCTTTGGGATATTCATCTGGCTTCTATCAGGAGTTTTACAGGATTCAGACCGTGCAACGAAGGTGACAAGCAAAGGTATTGTTGATGCAAAAATTCAACTTATCAGCGGCCATAAAAATCGGGAGAGTTTAAGCATTTATCAAGATTTAAGTCTAGCAGACATAGAAAAGGAATATTGGAGTGTGATGAAGAGTTTTCCGGTTCAGTGAGCATTATTCCAGTTCCATTTATAAAAACGGAAGTTTTATTGGGTGAAATAGCAGCTATGTTACGGTTACCCCTTGTAGAGAAAGTCAGACAAGCTCTCTCAACTTCTCTCTTACTCGACTGTTACACTTTTAGCTAAATTACGGGGTTGATCAACATCGCAGCCTTTTAATACTGCTATATAATATGCCAATAATTGAAGCGGAATAACAGCTAAAATAGGCGACAGTGGGATAGAAGTATGAGGTATTACTATCAAGTCATCTGCCATTTTCTTAATTTCTGGAGATTCTTCGTCTGTTAATGCAACAACCTTCCCACCTCTTGACTTTATCTCCTCAACATTGCCAAGCATTTTTTCATAACGGCGCCCCTTGAGAGCTAAAACTACCACCGGCATATTCTTGTCTATTAGCGCTATAGGTCCATGTT
Organism: bacterium; assembly: GCA_043824255.1. Lineage (GTDB taxonomy): Bacteria > JAHJDO01 > JAHJDO01 > JAHJDO01 > JAHJDO01 > JAHJDO01. The sequence continues at coordinate 45,834 of JBDRTG010000029.1, read as the reverse complement.
TCATCTCAGCTGCAGGATAACCTTCGGCATGGATATACGAAACTTCCTTTAATTTAAGTGCGCCTTCAAGCGCAACTGGAAAGCCCTTGCCGCGTCCCAAATATAGGAAATTCTGATTCTGATAATACTTACGGGCAATTCTTTGTATTTCTTCTTTTTTATCAATCAATTCGTCCGCTTTTTTGACTAAGAGTCTTAGATTCTGAACTAGTTCTATGCTCTGAGCCTGTTTCAGAAATCCCTTTGTTTGCGCAATATTAATGGCCAATAAATAGAGCATTACTAATTGTGTGGTAAAAGCCTTAGTAGAGGCAACTCCTATTTCCGGGCCGGCATGAGTATACAAAACCACATCAGACTCTCTGGGAAGAGAGCTTCCAACAACATTGCAAATGGAAACTACAGGACACCTGCTCTTTCGTGTCTCTTCTACAGCTGCCAGAGTATCTGCTGTTTCACCTGATTGACTAAGAGCTAATAATACTGTCCCATGATCAATAATCGGGTTTCGATATCTGAATTCAGCTGCATAATCAACCTCAACCGGAATACGTGCTATATCCTCAATTAAATATTTACCTACCAGGCCAGCATGCCATGAAGTACCGCAAGCAGTAATGACAAGTCTTTCTAATTTTTCAATTAAAACATCTTTTTGTTTAAATTCTTCTAAATATATTCTTCCTGTATCTATTTCTGCTCTTCCTCTTATTGTTTCCTCTATTGCTCGAGGCTGTTCACATATTTCTTTTAACATAAAGTGATCAAACCCTACCTTTTCTGCCATAGTGCTATCCCACTTTATCGATACGCTTCTAAATTTTCTCTCAACTTCTCCTTTATAAACCTTTACTTTATCTTTTGTCAGCACCCCTACTTCTCCGTCCTCCAAATATACTACTTGTCTTGAATAATTCAAAAAGGCAGGAACATCTGAGCCTACAAAGTTTTCATCACTTCCCAGCCCAATGATCAAAGGGCTCTTAGAACGGGCAACTACTATTTTATCAGGCTCGTCTTCGCTAATTACAGCCAATGCATAAGAACCTTTTATTTCTCCTAAGGCCGTTCTCAGCGCTGCAAGTAGTCCCTTGTTTATGTTGTCTTCTATTAAGTGAGCTATTACCTCTGTATCAGTTTCAGATTCAAACCTGTGTCCTTCTGAGATTAGCTGCGTTTTAAGCCCAAGATAGTTTTCTATGATTCCATTATGAACTACTACCAGACGTTCACTGCAATCAGTGTGCGGATGAGCATTCTCTTCAGAGGGCCTTCCATGAGTTGCCCATCTGGTATGACCTAATGCTATATTCCCTGATAAATTCTCTTTGCCAATCTTTTCTTCTAACTTGCGAATCTTTCCTTCTGCCCGAAATCTTTTTAGAGCACCATCCTCTAAAACAGCAATACCCGATGAATCATAACCACGATACTCCAGTTTCTTTAAACCTTCAAGCACTACAGGCACTGCTTGACGAAAGCCTATATATCCTATAATTCCGCACATAATGTTCCTTTATATCCGAACCGCTATCCCTCTTTCCTTTAGATATTTTTTTGTCTCTTTAATTGAGTATTCACCATAATGAAAAATAGATGCTGCTAGAACAGCGTCAGCCTTGCCTTTTGATAGGACTTGATAGATGTGGTAAAGAGTACCTGCTCCGCCAGATGCGATTACAGGAATATTTACCGTTTCTGAAACTATTTTTGTTAATTCTAAATCATACCCATCCTTTGTGCCATCAGAATCCATGCTGGTAAGCAGAATCTCCCCTGCGCCTAGTTCCCTAACTTCTTCTGCCCATTGTATTACATCCAGTCCCGCAGGTTTTCTCCCGCCGTAAGTATAAACCTCCCACTTTAAATTTTGGATTTCGGATTTCGGATTTCGGATTTTTCTCTTGGCATCTATTGCCACAACAATGCACTGACTGCCGAACTGTTCAGATGCTTCCCTGATCAACTCTTTATTCTCTACAGCTGCTGTATTCAGTGAGACCTTATCCGCTCCGGATTTAAGCAGCAGTCTTATATCTTCTATGCTTCTGATCCCTCCTCCAACCGTGAGAGGGATAAAAACCTTTTCAGCTGTTTTTTTTACTACATCCAAGATTATACTACGCTTTTCAACACTTGCGGTAATGTCCAAAAAAACTATCTCATCAGCATTTTCCATAGAATAATTTGAGGCTATCTCTACAGGATCTCCGGCATCCACAAGATTTAGAAAATTTATTCCCTTAACAACCCTTCCGTCTTTTACATCCAAGCATGGAATTATTCTTTTTGCTAACATAATGATAAGAAATTCATCAAAATTTTAAGTCCTATATCTCCACTTTTCTCAGGATGAAACTGTACGCCCCAAACATTGCCTTTATTTACGACCGAAGTAAATTCATGTCCATATTCTGTTTTAGCTATTATAACATTCAGGTCTTCAGGCTCAGCATAATATGAATGAACAAAGTAAAAATAGGAATCGTTAGGAACCCCGTCAAAAATTTTGAATTTTGAATTTTGAATTTTGAATTCCACCTGATTCCAGCCCATATGAGGTATTTTTAACTTATGAGTAAATCTCTTTACTTTCCCTTTGATTATGTCCATACCATTGTAAATCCCATGCTCTTCACTCTGACTGAATAATATCTGAAATCCCAGGCAAATACCCAGAAAAGGCGTTTCTTTTGATATTGCTTCATGAAGAACAGGCAGAAGATTTAATCTCTCAAGATTTTGCATGCCGACATGAAATGCGCCTACGCCGGGAAGTATTATACCATCTGCTTTTTCTATTCTTTTTGGATTATCAGTAACTTCTGCTTCTGCGCCTAACTTCTCTACAGCCTTACTTACGCTTCTCAAATTGCCTAATCCGTAATCAATTATTGCTATCAATATATCTCTCCAACGCATTAGACCATACATCTTGTAATTTCTCTAGTGATACGTCTATCAACTTGTTCCCATTATCTGAAATAACAAACCTGTTTCCACCTGTGCTGCCAATTATCTGTAAACTTGTTTTGTGCTTCTTGGCAATTTTTTTGATCCGATTGAGAGATTTCTCTTCGCAGCTGAGTATAATTCTTGACTGAGATTCTCCAAACAGCAAGGCATCTGTCCTAATATCAAAATTTAAATTATTTATAACAGCTCCTATCATCCTCTCTTTATTTGACATACAACATTCTGCCAGACAAACTGCAAACCCTCCTTCTGAGAGGTCATGAGCAGAACTGACAAGTTTTTCTCTGATTGCCTCAAGTGTTGTAAGCTGAACGGATCTTTCTATTCTTAGATCCAGTTCAGGAGCATCCCCTCTAACTAATCCATGAATTAGTTTCAGGTACTCGCTTCCTCCTAATTCTTCCCGTGAAATTCCAAGAAGGACAATCAGTTCGTCCTCATTTTTGAAGTATTGAGTACAGACTTTATTTATATCATCTATAATACCTATCATGCCAATTGCAGGAGTAGGATAAATCGCTCCTTTTGAATTTTCATTATAGAATGATACATTCCCGCTCGCTACTGAAATATCAAAAAATTTACAGGCATCCGTAACGCCCTGCACACAATTTTTAAACTGCCAATATCTATCTGGTTTTTTAGGATTCCCAAAATTAAGACAATCAGTGACAGATGCCGGCTCAGCTCCGGAACAAATTAGATTTCTTGCTGCCTCTGCAACTGCAATTTGAGCTCCTCTATAAGGGTTTAAGTAACAGTAACGACTATTACAGTCAGTTGTAGCTGCAATAGCTTTATTAGTTCCCTTTAATCTAATTACAGCTGCGTCTGAACCGGGTAAGACAACAGTATTTAGCTGCACCATGTGATCATACTGTTCGTATACCCATTCTTTGCTCGCAATTGATGGGCTTTGAAGAAGATTAAGCAAAACAATATTGTAATCCTCTGGTTCAGGAACAGCACCTATATCCAAATTATTTATTTTTTCCATATACTCCGGTTTTTTATATGACATGTCATAGATAGGAGCTTTTGTTAATATATCAGCTTTTACCTCAACTAATATTTTGTCATTATCACGAATACGAATCATCTTATCTTTTGTAACTTTGCCAATAGTTACTGCATTTAAATCCCAATTAGAGAATATATCCTTAATTGCCTTTTCTTTTCCTGCTTTAACGCACACAAGCATTCTTTCCTGTGACTCAGACACCATTATCTCCCATGGCTCCATATTCTTTTCGCTAAGTGGAATATTGCACAATTCCATATCAATTCCTGATTCTCCATCTGATGCCATTTCACTGACTGCGCATGTAAGACCTGCTGCGCCCATGTCCTTAATTCCTAAAACATAGCCTGTAGAAAGAATCTCTAATGTTGCCTCAATCAGGCATTTCTCCATAAAGGGATCTCCGATTTGCACAGTTGGTCTCTTTGTATCTCCCTCTTTGAATTCATGAGAGGCAAGAACACTGCATCCTCCGATACCATCTCTTCCTGTGCTGGCTCCAACATACATAATAGAGTTGCCTTCTCCAAAAGCGCACGCTCTTGCCAGTTTATTCTTATCTGCTATTCCAATACTCATTGCATTAACAATACAATTCCCCTTATAGCTCTCATCAAAATATATTTCTCCGCCAACTGTAGGTACTCCTAAACAGTTTCCATAAAACTGTATGCCATCTACTACTCCCTGAAGAAGATATCTGTTATACGCTTCTGAAAGAGACCCAAATCTCAGAGAATTTAAACTTGCAATAGGTCTTGCGCCGGCAGTAAATATATCTCTTATAATTCCTCCCACTCCTGTAGCAGACCCTTGCTTTGGCTCAACCTGTGAAGGGTGATTATGACTTTCCATCTTAAAAATAATGGCAAGATCATCAACAATGATCCCTCCGGAATCCTCACCTACCAGGGTTTCGTATTTTCCTGTTTTAGGCAGAATTTTAAGCAGATTGCGAGAACTTACATACCCGCAATGCTCTGACCATTCTGCAGAAAACATTGCAAGCTCTGTAACTGTAGGCTCTCTCTCTAAAAGGCTCAACATCTTCTGATATTCTTTGTCAGTCAAACCCAGAGATTTGTATATTTCAGGAGTAATCATATTATTTTACCCACTCAGCTATTGATTTAAATATAAAAATCCCATCTTCAGAGCCGAGTTCTTTTTCTGAACTTCTTTCAGGATGAGGCATCATGCCAAGCACGTTTCCTTCTTTGTTCACAATACCTGCTATGTTATCCACTGCTCCATTAGGATTTGTACAATACTTAAATACGATCTGATTGTTCTCTTTGAGGGTTTTCAACCCTTTTTCGTCAATATAGTAATTCCCTTCGTTATGAGCAATTGGTATTTTCAGGACTTCGTCCTTCTTATACAGATTTGTAAATGGAGTGTTGTTATTCAATAGTTTTATATGAACATGTTTGCAAATAAAGTGCAAATTTTCATTGCGCAACATTGCTCCGGGTAGAAGTCCTGTTTCAAGAAGTATTTGAAAACCATTGCATATACCAATAACAAGTCCCCCTTTATTAGCAAAGTCAATAATACTTTGCATTATTGGAGAGAAACGCGCAATTGCGCCCGTTCTCAGATAATCCCCATAACTAAATCCACCGGGCAGAACAATGCAATCTACATTCCCTACTTCTGTGTCTTTATGCCAGATATAATTAACATCTTGCTTTAGTACGTTACTAAGGACATAAAAGCAGTCGTGATCACAATTAGAGCCTGGAAACACAACAACTCCGAATCTCATGAATTTTATTCCTTTTATTATTCTGCTTCTTCTAAAGTAAAGCTATAGTCTTCAATAACAGGATTAGAAAGAAGTTTCTTGCACATCTGGTCAATTATTTGCTCTGCTCTTTCCTTATTAGATATATTCAATTTAATATCTATCAGTTTACCAACTCTAACCTCTTCTATCTCCTGCTCATAATTAAGAGACCCTAACGCATTCTTTACTGCCAAACCTTGTGGATCGACAACTGTCTCCTTTAAACTTATATATACCTTTGCTCTTAACATGTTTATTCCTTTCTGCTCAGTCTGTTTTATTCCCATTCTATTGTACTTGGCGGCTTTGACGAAACATCATACACCACGCGATTTATGCCTTTTACTTCGTTTATTATTCTATTGGATATCCGCTCAAGTAGTTCATACGGCAGTCTTGCCCAGTTCGCCGTCATAGCATCTTCACTTGTAACCGCTCTTACTGCAATAACATTCTCATACGTTCTCTCATCTCCCATAACACCAACCGTTTTGATAGGCAATAAAACACAGAATGATTGCCAAAGATTGTGATACATATCAAACTTCTTGATCTCATCCATCAAGATCCAATCTGCATCACGCAGAACATCAAGCTTCTTTTTAGTTACATCACCCAAAATCCTCACTGCAAGTCCCGGACCCGGAAAAGGCTGTCTTCTAATTAACTCATCCGGAAGCCCCAATTCTTCTCCGACAAGCCTTACTTCATCCTTGAAAAGCTCTTTTAACGGCTCTATTAGTTTAAACCTTAATTTTTCAGGCAGCCCTCCTACATTATGATGTGTTTTAATAGTTGCAGACGGACCCCCTACTGGAGACCTGCTTTCAATAACATCAGGATATAATGTGCCTTGAGCAAGAAATTTAATTTTGCCTAATTTCCTTGCCTCTTTTTCAAAAATATCTATAAAAAGCCCGCCTATTATCTTTCTTTTCTTCTCAGGATCCGTTATACCTTTAAGTGCGTTCAAAAACTCAGACTGAGCACTGATTTTCTTCAAATTGATACCAAACCCTTTAAGTCTGCTTTCTACAAGCTCTGCCTCTTTTTTGCGGAGCAATCCATTATCAACGAAAACAGCTGTTAAATTCTTTCCTATGGCTCTATTAAGAAGCACAGCCAGAACAGAAGAATCCACACCCCCGCTTACTGCGCATAAAACTTTCTCTCTGCCTATCTTCTTCCTTAGCTCCCGAACTGCATTATCCACAAATAACTTCATATTCCATTCCGGCTTGCAACCTGCTATTTCAGTAAGAAAATTTTTAATGATTGTCTTACCTTTCGGTGTATGTACCACTTCAGGATGAAACTGAATTCCATAAAACTTCTTATGTTTATTTTCCATTGCTGCAATCTGTGAATTGTCAGTCGCACCAATTATCCTGAAGCCTTGAGGAAGCTGCGTGATTTTGTCTCCATGACTCATCCAAACCTGTTCTTTTAGAGACAAGTTCTTAAATAAAGTCTCTCTGAATTTAACATTAAGAACCGCCTTTCCGTACTCCCTTGCTTTTGCAGCAAGAACTTTACCGCCAAGCATTTTTGCCATGAGCTGCGCACCATAACATATCCCAAGTACTGGCAATCCAATATTAAAAATATTCTTATCACACACTGGACTATCTTTTCCAATAACGCTGGCTGGCCCTCCAGATAGTACAATACAAGTCGGCTTATTACTGTATAGTTCACGGGCATTAGTATCATAGGAGATTATCTCTGAATACACACCGCATTCTCTTACACGCCGCGCAATGAGATGTGTATATTGCGATCCAAAGTCTAAAATAGCTACCCAGTCTTTATTCATTTAGTCACCTTTCTCAGAGCTAAGCATGCTCTCACAAATTCTCTAAAAAGCGGATGGGCTTTATCGGGCTTTGATTTAAATTCCGGATGAAATTGGCAGCCGATGAACCATGGATGGTCAGTTATCTCAATCAGTTCTACAAGATTGCCTTTTTTATGAACTCCTGCAATTACAAGGCCATTTTTCTCCATCATTCCCATGTACTTATTGTTAAATTCATATCTGTGTCTGTGCCGTTCTGAAATCTCTTCTTCTTTATAGGCTTTAACACTTTTTGTTCCTTTTTTTAGATTACATGAATACTTACCCAGACGCATTGTTCCGCCTTTAACTTTTATCTTCTTCTGTTCATCTAAAAGAGAGATTACAGGATGAGGTGTCTTTTTGCTGAATTCGGTAGAGTTTGCTTCTTTTAAGCTGCAAACATTCCGGGCAAATTCAATCACTGCTATCTGCATACCAAGACATATGCCTAAGAAGGGGATTTTATTCTCTCTTGCGTATTTGGCTACCAGAATTTTGCCTTCAATTCCTCTGCCGCCGAATCCTCCAGGGACAAGTACTCCCGCTATACCTTTTAAATACTTTTCTGCACAGTGCTTAGAAATGTATTCGGAGTCTACTTTTTTTATATTCAATTTAACATTATTAGCAATTCCTCCATGGAGCAGTGCTTCGTATATTGATTTGTAAGCATCCTGTAGTTCTATATATTTCCCTACAACAGCAATTTCAATAGTGCTTTTCGGATTTTTTATCTTATCTACAACTTGTTTTGTCCAGTTTTTCAAGTCCCTTTTAGCGCATTTTAGCTTAAGTTTGTCAATAATAAGCTTATCCAGATTCTCATGTTTGAAAGCTACTGGAACCTCATATATGCTTTGAACATCTAATGCCTGAATGACTGCTTTTTCTTCCACATTGCAGAAAAGAGCGATCTTAGACTTTATCTCTTTTGAGAGAGGAAACTCCGACCTGCATAACAGAATATCAGGAATAATACCGATTTCTCTTAGCTTCCCTACACTGTGCTGTGTAGGCTTTGTTTTAATTTCATCCGCGCTTTTTATATATGGAACCAATGTTACATGAATATTGATTGCATTGTTACGGCCTTTCTCAAAGGTAAATTGTCTTATTGCTTCAAGAAAAGGAAGGCTTTCAATGTCACCGACCGTTCCTCCTATTTCAACTATCACAACATCAACCTTTTTCTTTTTTGATACTTTTTTAATACAGTTTTTTATCTCGTCTGTAATATGAGGAATAACTTGAATTGTTTTCCCAAGATAAGAGCCCTTTCTTTCCTTTGAAATAACAGAGTTGTATATTTTCCCTGTTGTTATATTATTTTCTGCGCCCATTACAGCATGAGTAAACCTTTCATAGTGTCCTAGATCCAGATCAGTTTCTGTACCGTCTTCCGTGACATAAACTTCGCCGTGCTGATACGGATTCATAGTGCCGGGATCCACATTTATGTATGGGTCACATTTTATCATGGAGATAATTAATCCCCTTGATTCGAGAAGTTTTCCTATAGCAGCAGATGCAATTCCCTTTCCAAGGCTTGATATAACACCGCCTGTTACAAAAATATACTTAGTCACCTAGTTTCCTTTCTCCAATATGCTTTTGGATAATTTTTTAGCAGGTTTAACAGGGTATGTTCCATTAAAACAGGCTGTGCAAAACTCTTCCTCAGGTAATAACATTGACTTTAGCATTCCTTCAAGGCTTAAATATCTTAAACTATCTAATCCAAGAAAGTCTCTTGTCCACTCAACGCTGTGGCTTGAAGCGATTAATTCTTTTTTGGTTGGGAAGTCAATTCCATAGAAACAGGGAAATCTTATAGGAGGACAGCTGACGCGCATATGAACTTCTTTGGCTCCTGCTTCCCTCAATGTCTTTACCCTAGTTCGACTGGTTGTGCCTCTAACAATGGAATCCTCTATAATAACTATACGCTTACCATTAATAACATCTCTTATAGGATTAAGTTTTATTTTTACTTTAAAATCTCTGATAAACTGTGAAGGCTGAATAAAGGTTCTTCCAATATAATGGTTTCTTATGATACCTATTTCATAGGGAATCTTAGATTCTTCTGCAAAGCCTACTGCAGCGTAATTTCCTGAGTCCGGAATAGGCATGACCAGATCACAGTCTACCGGATGTTCTTGAGCGAGTTGTTTTCCAAGCTGCTTGCGTGTTAGATACACATTTTTACTAAATATATTACTATCCGGCCTTGCAAAATAGATATATTCAAATATACATAAAGCGTGTTTAGTCTCGGGAAATGGCTTTACTGATTTCAGACCATTTTTATCAATAAATACAATCTCTCCTGGTTCAATTTCCCTGATATATTTTGCCTGAATTAAATCCAGAGCGCATGTCTCACTTGCCAAAACATAAGCGCCATTAAGTTTTCCTAGACATAAAGGTTTAAATCCGAAAGGGTCTCTTGCGCCAATCAAAACATCTCCCATCATCAAGGCTAATGAATAAGAACCTTTTATTTTACTGAGTGTATGCACAACAGCATCTTTATAATTACTTCGTTTGGATCTTGCCAAAAGATGCACTACGATCTCAGAATCCATAGTGGTTTGAAATATGGACCCGTCTTTTTCAAGCTGTTCGTGCAAATTGGCGGTATTAGTAAAATCTCCATTATGAGCAACAGCAAGAGGAGCTTTTTTAAAATTAGCTAAAAAAGGCTGAATATTCTTTACAGTGCTTGAGCCGGTTGTTGAATAGCGATTATGACCAATAGCTAAATGCCCCTTTAATGTCTTTATATTCTCTTCGCCAAACACATCGCCAACAAGCCCCATGCCTTTATAACTACTAATTCTCTTCCCATTATACGCAATAATTCCCGCGCTTTCTTCTCCGCGATGCTGAAGCGCGTAAAGTCCCAGATAAGCAAGCCTTGCAGCGTCTTTATGTCCGTAAATACCAAATATTCCGCACATCTTATTGCCTTATATATTCCTGTATGGACTTAAGCGAAAATTCATCTTTTAGCACCGACTCCATACCGTTCACAGCTGCCTGCGCTCCTTGTATTGTGGTTATGCAGGGTACACAATGCATAACAGCGGAGTTTCTTATAGTTCGCATATCAGATTGTCCTGCCTGGCCAGAAGGAGTATTTATAATAAGTTTAATCTCTTCTTTTTTAACAAGTTCCAATATTCTATTGCTTCCTTCTCCTATTTTCTCTACTGTCTCTATTTGCATGTTATTGGATCTCAGAACCTTTGAAGTGCCGCTTGTTGCTATTAATTTAAATCCCAGATCACAAAGTTTCTTAGCAATAAACACTATATTTCTTTTATCATCATTTTTAACGCTTATAAATACCTTTCCCTTTTTTGGCAAAGGAGAGCCAGCCGCAGTCTGAGCCTTATAGAATGCTATGCCAAAAGAGGAATCTATTCCCATTACCTCGCCGGTAGATTTCATTTCAGGACCAAGAACAATATCCACTCCGGAAAACCTTGAAAAAGGCAGAACCGACTCCTTGACCGAAATATGTTCTACGACCTTTTCTTCTGTAAATCCAAGCTCGCGCAGTTTTTTACCGGTCATTATCTTAGCTGCTATCTTTGCAAGAGGTACACCTGTAGACTTACTGACAAAAGGCACTGTTCTTGACGCTCTGGGATTGACTTCTAGCACATACACAGTATCGCCTTTTACAGCAAACTGTATATTTAATAGACCCTGAACTTCTAATTCTTTTGATAGTTCGTATGTGTATTTTCTTATTGTATTAAGAATATTATCACTTAGTGTATGCGGCGGCAGAACACATGCAGAATCTCCTGAATGGACTCCTGCTTCTTCAATATGCTCCATAATGCCGCCTATTACTGTTAAATCTCCGTCTGAGACAGCATCCACATCCACCTCTACAGCGTCTTCAAGAAATTTATCTATTAGCACAGGGTGTTCTCTGGATACATCCTTTGCGTTTTTCATAAATCTGTCCAATGAACGCTCATCATATACTATTTTCATTGCTCTGCCGCCCAAAACATATGAAGGTCTTACAAGAATTGGATATCCAATTCTCCTTGCGATTTTTCTTGCTTCTTCTCTTGAGTTGGCAGATCCATTTTCTGGCTGATTGATACCGAGCTTTTTTATCAGCTGTGAAAATTTTTCTCTATTCTCTGCTCTGTCAATCGCTTTTACAGATGTTCCAATAATATACGCTCCTGCGTTCTCCAGCTGATGCGCCAGATTTAAGGGTGTTTGTCCGCCAAATTGCACTATAACGCCGTCAGGTTTTTCTTTGTCTATTATGTTCATAACGTCCTCAAACGTTAAAGGCTCAAAGTATAATTTATCAGAAGTATCATAATCGGTAGATACGGTTTCTGGATTTGAATTCACCATAATGGTTTCGTAGCCTAATTCTTTGAGCGCAAATGATGCGTGACAACAGCAATAGTCAAACTCTATTCCTTGACCTATTCTATTAGGCCCGCCGCCTAATATCATTATTTTTTTCTTTTTGGAAGTTCTGCATTCATCTTCTGTTTCATAAGTTGAATAGTAATAAGGCGTATATGCTTCAAACTCTGCAGCGCACGTATCTACCAGTTTAAAAACAGCTTTTATGCCATTCTGCTTTCTAAAATCCCTAACAGATAACTCACTTGAATCAGTCAAATCTGCAATTTGTTTATCACTGAATCCATACTGTTTAGCTTTAAGCAATAAATCAGTTGATAGATTTTCTTTGTGGCTATCTTCTATAATCTCCTTTTCAAGTTCTACAATGTCATTTATATTGCTTACAAACCACGGATCTATTCCGGTAATTTCCGAAATCTCCTCAACACTCATACCTTTTTGTAATGCGTACTTGATATAGAATATTCTTGAAGCGTTCGGTTTCTTCAATCTTAGCAAAAGTTTCTCGTTTGAAACCTCATTATAATCCTGCTTGTTATCCAGTCCGGTATGTTCTATCTCTAGACCACGCAATCCCTTTTGAAGCGCTTCTTTGAATGTTCTGCCTATCGCCATGGTCTCGCCTACTGACTTCATAGATATGCCAAGAATATCCTCGCTTTCCGGAAACTTTTCAAAAGTAAATCTCGGGATTTTAACCACACAATAGTCTATTGTCGGCTCAAAGGACGCAGGGGTCTCTTTTGTAATATCGTTTCTTATCTCATCAAGTGTATATCCTACTGCAAGTTTTGCAGCAAATTTTGCAATAGGAAAACCTGTTGCCTTACTTGCAAGCGCAGAACTTCTTGACACCCTTGGATTCATCTCTATGACAACCATTCTGCCGTCTTTCGGATTCACAGCAAACTGGATATTTGATCCGCCTGTTTCAACTCCAATCTCTCTTATTATTGCGATAGCAGCATCTCTCATTACCTGATACTCTTTGTCTGTTAAAGTCTGCGCAGGCGCTACTGTTATGGAGTCTCCTGTATGAATGCCCATTGGGTCAAAATTCTCTATTGAACAGACAATTACCACATTATCTTTTACATCCCTCATAACCTCAAGCTCATATTCCTTCCATCCAACAATTGACTCTTCAATAAGAACCTCATTAGTCATGCTGTTTTTTAGTCCCCGAGTCACTATCCTTTCAAAATCTTCTCTTGTTTCCGCTATGCCTCCGCCTGTTCCGCCAAGAGTGAAACTTGGCCTGATAATAACAGGAAGAGCGATCTTCTTAAGTATATCTCTTGCCTCGTCCATACTATGAGCCAGCGCGCTTTGAGGCAAGTCCAAGCCTATCTTCTGCATTGCATTCTTGAAGTCTTCTCTATTCTCAGCCTTCTTTATTGCTTCATAATTAGCGCCTATCATTTTTACGTTATACTTACTCAGAATACCTGCCTCAGATATCTGCATTGCCGTATTCAGACCGGTCTGTCCTCCTAATGTTGGAAGCAAAGCGTCAGGTCTCTCTTTCTCAATAATTTTTTCCAGAACATCCGCTGTTACAGGTTCTATATAGGTAGCATCAGCTAATTCAGGATCAGTCATTATTGTTGCCGGATTGGAATTAAGAAGTACGACTTTAAATCCTTCTTCCCTAAGCGCCTTACAAGCCTGTGTTCCAGAATAATCAAATTCACAAGCCTGACTTATAATTATAGGGCCTGAGCCTATTATCAATATCTTATAAATGTCCTCTCTTTTCGGCATGATTAATCCTTATCCATCATTAAATACTGACATTCTCCACTTTACCAATATTTCTTCCCAGAAAACGCTTTCCAAGTTGCCTAAATCTTTTTGGCTCGTCAGTAACAAAGAAGCTGTGACGAGCCTTTCTTTTGCCATGGCGTAGAATTTTTAATCTGCTCAGTGTATTCTTTACATCTTTTGCAACCTCTTCCGCAGAATCTATTAACTGAATACTATCTCCCACAATACTGCCTATAGTTTCTTTTAGAAGTGGATAATGAGTACACCCCAGAATCAATACATCAATCTTATTTCTAAAAGGCCTTAGATATTTTTCTGCAACGTCTTCTATTGCTTTGCCTTTGTATATTCCTTCTTCAGCGAACGGCACAAAGAGTGGGCACGATATCCCCTGTACTTTTATATTACTGCCCAGTTCTCTTATCTTCTTATTATATGTATTACTCTTTATGGTTGCCCTTGTACCTATTATACCTATGCTTTTTTGTGTGGCTTTAACTGCCCTGCGCACAGCAGATTCAATTACGCCTATTATCGGTATCCTAAAATATCTATCTATTATATCAAGACTTGTACTTGAAACTGTGTTGCACGCAATAACAATTAGTTTTACCTCAAGTCCTAACAGAAAAAGTATATCTTCAATGGCGAATTGCAGAATGGTTTCTCTGGACTTTGTGCCATATGGAACTCTTGCAGTATCTCCGAAATAAGCAATATCTTCATCAGGCAGTATTTTGATAATCTCCTTCATAATAGTTAATCCGCCAACACCAGAATCAAATATACCTATCGACTTGTTCACAATTTAGTGCACTCTTCGGTTTTTATTTATCATTATTGCAAACTCATTAAACAAACATTTTGCGTCGTGCGGGCCAGGAGAGGCCTCAGGATGAAATTGCACTGAGAATATGGGCAGATTCTTGTGCTTCATTCCTTCCAGCGTATTGTCATTAAGATTAACATGTGTAATTTCTATATCCGCCTTATTCAAAGAATCTATATCCACACAGAAGCCATGATTTTGAGCAGTAATGGCTACCTTTTTCGTTTTTAAATCCTTAACAGGATGATTTCCCCCATGATGACCGAATTTAAGCTTGTAAGTCTTCCCACCCAAAGCTAATCCCAGCATCTGATGTCCTAAACAGATTCCAAATATTGGTAATTTCCCTAACAATCTTTTCACTGTTTCCACTACGTACGGCACACCTGCCGGATCGCCCGGACCATTGGAAAGCAATATTCCGTCCGGTTTCATGTTTAGAATTTGTTCCGCTTCTGTTTTTGCAGGGACAACAATGACCTGACATTCGCATTCTTCAAGCATTCGCAGTATATTAAATTTTACTCCGCAATCAATTACTACTACTTTGTATTTGCCTTTATTATTCCAATATTGAATTTCTTCAGAGGTTACCTCTTTAACTAAGTCTCTGCCAATCAGTCCCGGAGAATCTTTGGCTTTTTTGATTATTTTTTTTGCGTCAACATCTTCAGTAGAAATAACTGCCCGCATTGCGCCCTTTAATCTTATATGCCTTGTAAGAGCTCGCGTATCTATCCCTTCTATTCCAATGATATTATTTTCCTTAAGATACTCGTCTAAACTTTTATGCGATCGCCAGTTACTTGCAATTTTGCTGCATTCCTTAACAATAAGACCTTCTACCCATGGTCTCTTTGATTCTGCGTCATCCGGATTTACGCCATAATTGCCGATCAATGGATAGGTCATAGTAACAATCTGACCTTTATAGGAAGGATCTGTGAGGATTTCCTGATAGCCTGTCATGCTTGTATTGAAGACTACTTCACCGTACCGTTCGCCGCATGCGCCGAAGGAAACCCCTTTAAAAACTGTCCCGTCTTCTAAAGCAATCAAGGCTTTCACGGGATAAAATTGTATCACATTATTAATACGCATACAACTTACCATATGGACGTGAGGAACCTGGGAGTAGTTTTGTAAAAGGGGTTTTCGTAATACTATTAAAATCAAGCGAAAATAATTTACAATATATCCTTAGATATTTTCCTATCAGGATAAGATCATCTTGGTTTGGCTCATATACCTTAACTTCTTTTCCCAACTGCCATGGTTCCACATTCCCGCGTATAAAAATTTTCCCTCCATGCATGCCTGTTCCACAGTAGCTTCCTACAATTGGATTCTTGCTTTTTCTGTTTAATCCCAATACTATCAATAATCCACCAGCCATATACTCACCAAGAAAATCTCTGGCGCATTCGCCTATAATGATAACAGGATACATTTTTTTATAAGACTTCATATGTATTCCTACACGATATCCAACATTTCCCTTTATGAAAATTTCCCCGGATCTCATAGAATAACCGATAATATCACCAGCGTCGCCGTTAATAATAATTCTTCCGCTATTCATTGTATTGCCAATTCCATCCTCACCATTACCAGCCACATTTATTGAGCATCCATCCATAAAAGCTCCAAGATCATTCCCTGGAACTCCATCTATGTTGATACTTATCTTTTTATTAATGCCTGTGCCTATATAGCGCTGACCATTAACGTTGGTTAAATAAATGCTTTTTACGCCTTTGGTTACAGCATTCTTAATGAGTCTGTTTAACTCTCTATAACCCAAACCTTTTGCATTTATTATTTTAGTTTTCAATCTATTATTCATACTTCTAATCCTACATCTCCAACTAGATGCTTTCTGTATTTTCCAGGCAGGGCAAGAACGCCAAAATCATCTTCAAGAAGCCTATCTTTAATATCAGAAATATCTATCTTATTCATTATTAGCCCCGTATATATTCCAGCGCGTTCAATATTTCCTATAAAAATACAGCCAACAATATGATTATTTTCCAGCACAATTTTTTTGTATATTGATTCCTCTTTTTTGTGCATCTCTAAGATTTCATATTTATTCTGTCCTAAAGAGGTTTTCCCAATGGATATAGTAGAAATTCCACACAGCTCAACAGAGTTCATAGCAACACCGCCTAAATAGATTGTGTTTCCTCCAGCCATATTCTCTCCGGCAATCCTTCCCTGTTTAAAAGCGTTAGGCCATATTGGAATATTTTTTTTACATTCATCCAGCAGAGTGTCGGATTCACACACATCCCCTGCAGCATAAATATCCTTAACATTTGTCTGCATAGTCTCATCAACTAAAATCCCCCTATTTGTAATAATTGAGGTATTCTTCACCAACTGTATATTTGGTCTTACCCCGATTGCTGTAATAATCAGATCAGCCGAAATTTTTTCATGACTTTTTAGAGTAAGTGACTTTATCCCGTTTTTGGATAGAATTTCTACAACTGTATTATTTCTAAAAATACTACAGCTTGTCTTTTTTAACGCTTTTTGTATGATCTCTGAAGCTTTAATGTCAAACGTTGTACTTAATATTCTATCTGCAAGCTCAACAATGCTAACTTTTATGCCAAGCTCAATAAGAGCTTCCACTGTCTTCAGCCCGATTAATCCACCTCCAATAACAACCGCGTCTTTCACGGAATGGTTCTTTATATATTCTTTGATGGAAACAGCATTGCTTAATGTTGTAAAAGCAAAAACTCCATCCAAATTACTTCCTTTTATTTTGGAGATAATAGGGATTCCACCTGTCGCAATAAGGAGTTTATCAAATTCAATTGATTGGTTATTTGCGAAATAGACTATTTTTCTTTTAACATCAAGCTTGTTTGCCCTTTTATCCAGAATAAGATTTACTTTATTTTCACCGTAAAAATCCCTGCTTCTAAAAAACATATCTTTCTTTTTTACTTTATTGCTAAGAAGATACGAAATTAAGGGTTTTGAATAATTAAATATATTTTCATCAGATATAACAGTTATAGAACCTGTTTTATCAATTTTCCTTATTCCTTCAATGCCGGCAATTCCGGCAGCTGAATTACCCATTATGAGATATTTAGTCTTTAAGGTCTTCATATTTTAATGCCTCATTTGGACAGTTTTTAACGCATACAGGCATATCTTCTCCCATACACAAATCACATTTGGAAGCTATCTTCCTGTCTGAACTTCTATCTATAACACCAAAAGGACAAACCATTATACACATCCAGCAGCCAACGCACTTATCCTCATCGCATAAGACAGCTCCTGTTTCTTTATCCCGATACATTGCTCCGCTCATACATGCATCCAGACATGGCGCATCCTCACAGTGTCTGCATTGGAGAGCAAATGTGACGTAACCTTTCTTCTCCAAAAGAATTCTTGACGCAGGTTTTGGATATTCTCCCGTATATGTTTTTAGAATATTTTTTGTCTTTGAATGCTGCACAATACAGTGTACTTCACATAACCTGCATCCCATACAATGTTTATCATCAATACGTATTCTTTTCATTTATTGAGGTTCCCCCGCAGATTTTATTCCTAATATTTTAAGCTCTCTATCCGAAAGCCCGATGCCTCTTAAATGTGTTCTGTTTCCGCATAATGAATCAATTGAATTAATCCCCATGCCTCCAAGCATATCTTTTATTTCAAGCGACCATGCCCTTATCAGGTTTTTCAATCTTTGTACGCCTATTTCAGGATTCAATCTTTTTGTAAGATAAGGATCCTGAGTGGCTATACCCCAATTACACTTACCTGTATAACATTTCTGACACTGGCTGCATCCCAAAGCTATTAAAGCGGACGTTGCAATATAAACAGCATCTGCTCCAAGAGCTATTGCCTTAATAACGTCTCCACTCGAGCGGAATCCTCCGGCTGCAATAAGAGAAACATTGGTTCTGATTCCCTCTTCTCTCAAACGCGTATCAACTGCTGCGATAGCAAATTCTATTGGAATACCGACATTATCCCTGATAACTTTAGGCGCTGCGCCGGTTCCTCCCCTCATTCCGTCAATTGCGATATAATCGGCTCCTGCGCGAACTATGCCTGATGCAATCGGCACAATATTATGCACAGCTGCAATCTTAACTCCAACAGGTTTTTCGTAATCAGTAGCCTCTTTTAATGCATAGATCAATTGTCTTAAATCCTCTATGGAATATATGTCATGATGCGGTGCCGGAGATATTGCATCTGTGCCTTCGGGAATCATTCTGGTTTTGCTTATTTCCTCACTGACTTTTTCTCCGGGAAGATGCCCGCCTATTCCCGGCTTTGCACCCTGACCTATTTTAATTTCTATAGCAGCACCAGCTTTAAGATAATCAGGATGTACTCCAAACCTTCCGGAAGCAATCTGAATAACTGTATTTTTGCCGTATTTATAGAGGCTCTTATGAAGCCCTCCCTCGCCTGTATTGTAAAAGATTCCAAGTTCATGCGATGCTTTTGCAAGCGAGATGCATGTATTAAGACTTATGGAGCCATAAGACATAGCGCTAAACATAATAGGTACTTCTAATTTCAGTTGAGGAGGCAACTCTGTCTCAATTTTGAATTTGTCAGGCTTCCCTCCTATATATCTTCTTAGTTCCATAGGCTCTCTCAAAGGATCAATAGACGGATTTGTAACCTGCGCAGCATTAAGAAGAATGTGGTCCCAGTATATTGTGTATGGCTTATCGCAGCCCATACCTGTTAATATTACACCGCCCGTTTCAGCCTGCTTTGTTATGTCAGAGATTACAGATGCAGACCAGTTAGCATTTGGCTTAAAACAGGATTCGTTTTTCTTTATTGTTATTGCGTTTGTCGGACATAAAGTCTCGCAAAAATGACATCCTACACACTTAGAATTATCGCTGGTAACAGTATTTGTATCTGCATCGTATGTATGAACATCATTTGAACACATTCTTACACAGACCTGACAGGCAATGCATTTGTCACTGTCTCTTTCTACAATAAATTCTGTTGGAGTTGGTCTTTTAGCCATGTTAGCTTTTTAATTTCCCAATAACAGGTTCTCTGGATTTTAAATGATATATTTCTTTTTTACTCTTACATATCTCTCTAATAGCAGATTCTTCTGTTGCCATATAAATGGTATCGCCGTCTTTTAAGGATACAAGAGGACGCAGTTTGATCCTATCATTAAGCCCCATCATTATGTTGCCATCTGAGATAATTATTGAAAAAGGACCATTAATAAGCGCGCTTGAGTATATTATGCGCAGTGTTTTTAATAATTCTCTTTCATCATCGTTCTTATTTCTATCTATCTCCTCCCACAACGGCGCGTCAACAATCTTGCAAGCTATATCAAACGGCAATCCATGCTTGCGTACCAAAAGGTCGAATAAATACAATATAACCTCTGTGTCTGTAAACAGTGAGCATCTATATCCGAAATTTTCAAGATATCTCTTGTTTATTCCATATGAAGAGATTTCTCCATTATGAACAACCGACCAGTTTAACAGACCAAAAGGATGAGCTCCTCCCCACCATCCCACGGAATTAGTTGGAAACCTTCCATGCGCAATCCAGATATACGCATTATATTCTTCAAGCTTATAATACCTGCCTATATCCTCAGGATAGCCTATACCTTTAAATATTCCCATATTCTTTCCGCTGGATGCTACAAATGCGCCTTCAATTTCCACATTAATCTTCATAACATCATTAACAACTATATCTTTCTCTGTTAAGTCATAATACAAGTTCCTTGCTTTGTCTTTTAACTCAATAAAATAACGCCATAAAAGAGGTCTGTTCTTTATTGACCTATCTTCTATTGTAGGAATTGCCTCACTCTTAATTACTTTATAACTAGTTTTTAAATACTCTTCTGCATCAGTCATTGCCTTTTTGTCGTCATACATCATATGAAACACAAAATAGTCTTTTAACTCAGGATAGATTCCGTAAGCTGAAAATCCGCCTCCAAGGCCATTTGCTCTCTCTCTCATTACAGCAATGGAACGGATAATAGCTTCTCCGCTTATTTTCCTGCCGGATTCGTTCATAATGCCAGCAACGCTGCATCCGCTGATTAACTTCTCTTGATTACTATTCCGCATTATTCACCCTGCTTAAATACAGGAATAGCGTCACGTTTATGCTGTGACTTAGATATTATTCCCTTTATTTTATCCAGCTTTGTTTTGTCCATATCATCTGTATTATTAGTTTCTGTTGCTTTTAGAATAGTATCCATCTCATCATATGAAAGTCCTATTTCGTCTTCATCGGACTGACCCGGCCACAATCCTGCAGAGGGCTTTCGTTCTATAATCTCTCGTGGTATATCCAACTCACGAGCCAGTTCTCTCACCTGACTCTTAAACAGGTTTCCGATAGGAAGAATATCTACTCCGCCGTCTCCATATTTGGTGTAATAACCTAACATTGCCTCTGTTTTATTGTCTGTTCCTGCGACAAGGTAGTTATAATTGCTTGCGAAATAATACAGTGTAAGCATTCGGAGCCTCGGCTTTATATTTGCTATGGAGATATGATTGCCCGAATGAGGCAAAATTTTTAAAAGTTCCCTAAACGATTCATCCAGAGATATCTTTTTTGTAGGAATTGAGAACTTGTTTGCAACCAGCAATGCCATTTTCTCGTCTTCTATATGGCTTTCACATGGCATTATCAATCCAATGCAATCATCCTCAAAAGCCATTTTGGAGAGTACTCCTACACAAGCAGAATCTATCCCCCCGCTAAGACCGAAGACCAGCCCTTTTGCTCTTGCTTCTTCCACCTTTTTCCTAAGCCACAAAACTATCCTTTTTGACACTGCGCTTTCCATGTTTCTCCTTGCCGTCTCAGGCTTAAGTTATAGAGAGATATTTATCAAGTTCATACTGAGAAACCTGTATCCTGTAATTATCCCACTCTTTTTTCTTAAGCTCAATAAACCTTTGGAATATATGATCTCCAAGAGTTCTTTTTACAAGCTCGCTTTCTTCTGTTATAGCTACAGCATATCCAAGGTTATCCGGCAAAGTCTCTATGCCTTTTTCTTTCCTCTCAGAATCTGTGAGATGATATAGATTCTGTTCCATAGGCTTAGGTACTTTGTATCCTTTCTCTATACCGTCCAAACCAGCTTGAAGCATTGCAGCAAAGGTGAGATACGGATTACATACAGGGTCGCACGCTCTAAACTCACAGCGTGTTGCGTTTTCATCCCCCGGATGATAAAGCGGCACTCGTACAAGAGCGCTTCTGTTCCTTCTGCTCCACGCTATATAAACAGGCGCTTCATAACCTGGAACTAATCTCTTATAGGAGTTAGTTGTTTGAGCGAATATTGAACATATCTCTTTTGAGTGTCTCAGGAGACCTGCAATATAGCTATGAGCAGTCTTTGAAAGATTGTCCTCTGTCTTTGGATCAAAGAAAGCGTTTCTATTTCCTTTAAACAATGACTGGTGAGTATGCATCCCAGAGCCGTTTTCACCGAATATTGGCTTTGGCATAAATGTAGCGTATACTCCAAACTTGCTGGCAATCTCCTTAACTACAATTCTATATGTTAATACATCATCAGCCATTTTCAGAGCATCGGCATACTTCATATCTATCTCGTGCTGCGACGGGGCAACTTCATGATGAGAATATTCTATGCGCATACCCATTTTTTCCAGAGCAAGAACCGTTTCCCGTCTTAGGTCGCTTGCAACATCAAGAGTAGTAAGATCAAAATAGCCTCCTTTATCAAGTATCTCCGTACCCTGATCATTCTTAAAATAGAAATATTCGAGCTCAGGGCCTAAATAGAAGTGATCAAATCCCATCTTATCCGCTCTCGCAAGAGCTTTCTTCAACACATAGCGCGGATCCCCTTCATAAGAAGTTCTATCAGGATTAAGTACATCACAGATCATTCTTGCAACCTTCTTCTCCTCAGGTCTCCATGGAAGAATAACAAATGTATCAGGGTCAGGCATAGCGATCATGTCTGATTCCTCAATATCCTGATAACCGGTAATAGATGAACCATCAAAGCCCATACCCTTTTCTAATGCGCCTTTCAACTCACTGTCAGTAATCGCAAAGCTCTTTACCTGCCCCAGAATATCGGTAAACCATAACCTGATAAACTTTACATCCTGATCCTTAACAATTTTTAGCACATCTTCTTTAGTCTTTTTAGCCATGTTTTATACCTCCTTATTGGTTTGTCTTTATCATTGTTTAAAAGCAAATAGTATGCCAAGTCTTAAGAAGAATGAATTAAATGTTTGCATTACATACCGCAGGATAGTGATAATGATATAAAGAATTTTAAGTTGCAGGATCTGAAATCATATATCTAATTAGATATTAAAAAAGTCGCATTGCAATATCCTACGATATTGTATCTTTTTATTGAGTGTCATACACATTGGTAGGATTTGAATGGGAGATATTAAAGCTTATGAATGGAAACGAAATTGTTTGATATCAATTGCGTGTTTTCTTACCCTGAGTCCCATGAGCCTTTCAGTAATTCCAAGCATGCGGGAAGACTTCGCCATATTTCCTCTTGTACTGTGAAGTGTATCTAGTATCAGCTCTCTTTCCACATTGTCTAGAATAGCCTGCAACGTGCTATTCTCCTTTGCATTGAGTTTGTATGGCTGAAGACTGGGTGGCAGATGATACACGTGAATTACCTCATCCCTGCTGAGTAAAACCGCACGTTCAATGTAATTTTCAAGCTCTCTTACATTGCCGGGCCATCTATAATTTACAAGCATATCAAGTGCCTGTGGTGATATGCGTTCTATTGGTTTATTGTGAATTTTACTGTATTTTTCTGCAAAAAAGTTTGACAGAAGTATGATATCTGTTTTGCGCTCTCTCAGAGGCGGTATATGGATAGGGAATACATTTAAGCGATAATAGAGATCTTCTCTGAATTTGCCTTGTTTAATTAATTGTTCCAGGTTTTTGTTCGTAGCTGTAATAATTCGGACATTGATTTTAACAGGTCTGGTTCCACCTACCCGCTCAAATTCCTTTTCCTGAAGCACTCTTAGAAGCTTTATTTGGATGGCAGGAGATAGGTCTCCAACTTCATCCAAGAACATGTTTCCGTTGTTTGCAAGTTCAAACCTTCCCTTTTTCATACTGATTGCGCCGGTAAATGCTCCCTTTTCATGCCCAAACAGTTCACTTTCAATTAGTGTCTCAGGCAATGATGAACAATTGACCTTTATAAACGGCTCATTAGCGCGAAGGCTGTTATAGTGTATTGCCTGCGCAACAAGCTCTTTGCCAGTACCGCTTTCCCCACAGATTAAAACAGTGGTATCTGTGTTTGATATCTGAGCAATAAGATCATAGACCGATTGCATGGATTTTGCTCTTCCAATAATATTAGAGGGGCAAAAACGGGTCTTAAGCTCATTCTGAAGACGGAGATTTTCTTCAACTAACCGTTCACGCTCTTCTTGAATAGACTGCCTGAGTCGAACAGCTTGAGCAATCATTGAAGCAATAATAGAGAGGAGCCGTACATCCTCTTCAGAAGATATAGTGTTATTGAATAGCTGGTCAGCGCTTAGCGCGCCTATTACTTCATTGCCCAGTTTAATCGGCACACAGATAAATGAAATATCCTTTTTACGCAGCAATTTCCTAGCGCCAGTCTTGTTTAAAAATAGTGGATTCTCAGAGATTCGCGGAACTACTGCAGGCCTTCCTGTTTGTACCACTTTTCCTGTAATTCCTTCACCAAGTTTGTATCTACCTTTTTCCTTTTGGCTTATTGAAAGCCCATAAGCAGCTTCTATGCCTATCTCCTCTGTGTCCCTATTTAAGAGAGTAAGCGTTCCTCGCGACATTCCCATATGCTCAGCTAAAGATTTTAACACCGGATTCACCACATCTCTAAGATCCATGCTGCGATCAAGTATCTGGCTGATTTCAAAGAGCAGGGATAACTCTTTTACCTTCCGCCTTACTTCTGGACGTTTTCTTTTAGTCTCCATAGTCTTTCTCTTTATCCAATACCTACATAATTGTAGGATATTTTACTAAACAAATCAAGCTCTAAATGACTGGAGTTTGGGAATCAACAGGAACATCAAGACCCACTCTCTAGGGAAAAAGATAAGGTATGTTATGTGAATATAGGATTTTCCAGAATATAAAAGTAGCTTAAAGCAGGGGAAACAAAAAGAATTTGAGATGAGTCAGGGAAAACCTATTAAAAAAATATTGTCGAGTAAACTCAGTGTAATACGCATATGATAATGTCCTTGACATAAGTAAAATAATGGATAATTGACAATATTCTAAAATTTCAGTATGTTTATATTCAGATTTGGCGAAAGTAAAAAACCATGGAACCAATAATAGAAATAAGGAATCTTCATGCAGAGTACAGGACAGGCAAAGAAAGAACTGTTGCCCTAAAAGGTATAACTCTGTCTGCTTATAAGGGGGAAATATTTGGATTCATAGGACCTAATGGCGCGGGAAAAACAACAACTATCAATATCCTGTTAGGTTTTATGCATCCTACTAATGGAGAAGCACTTATATTCGCTGAAAAGTCCTCTTCATTAAAAAACAGGTTTAGAATTGGATATTTACCAGAGATAGCTTATTATTATCCATTTCTTACGCCTTTCAAGATTCTCACAATGTACGGGAAATTATTTCGTATAGACAAAACCATTTTAAACAATAGAATCGATTCTGTTCTAGCAACTGTTGGATTAGCAGAGAAAAAGAATACTCCTATCCGAAACCTGTCAAAAGGCATGAGCCAGCGTCTTGGATTTGCACAAGCCATTATAAATGATCCTGAAGTTCTGATACTTGATGAACCTAATTCGGGTCTTGATCCAATTGGTAAAAGAGAAATACGCGATATTATCTTAGAACTCAAGAATAGAGGTAAAACCGTATTTTTTAGTTCACATCAGCTTTCAGAAGTAGAACTGATTTGTGACAGAATAGGAATAATTGACAGAGGACAAATTCTAAAGACTGAGAAGCTAGATCAAATTGTTGGTAAAATTGATACAAAGCAAACTGTATTGGAAGATGTTTTCATCCGGATGATAAAGGATAAAAGAGCATGAGAGCTGCCTGGATTATTGCGAAAAATGTGATTGAGGAATCTATCAGAAAGAAAGAAATATATGTTTTATTTATTCTATCTATTGCAATGATGTCCATAGTTGCAATGGCAAGTTTTTTCTCTCTAACAGGGTTAGTAAAGTATTTTATAGAATTATCCTTTCTTATCGTTACTTATATAACTGTAATTATTGCTGTTGTTGTTGGAGCAAGACAGGTACCTACTGAGCTAAACAGCCGCACAATTTATCCATTAATGGCAAAACCCCTAAAAAGATCTGAATTTATTATAGGAAAATGGCTTGGAACCTCTATTATTTCTATATTCTGTTTTTTGGTTTTTGAGGGAATATTTATTATTCTCCTGTTTTCTAAAGGGAGTAGTGTATCGGGTATTTTAATCCAGGGGATATTCCTGCATATTCTTCAGTTAATGCTCATATCCTCTATTGTTATATGTTTGTCAGCTTTTATGACAAATGCTGCAAATGTTACAGTTTCTATCCTTTATTTTATTCTGGGACATTGGATTGGCAAAGCTATCTCAGATGTGCTTGTCCCGCTTAGAGGCGAACCTCTAACGGGACTTGATAAGTGCGGAGCATTCCTGGCATGGATTCTCAAGTCTATTAATTATATCCTGCCTCATCTCGATTATTTTGATCTCTCAAAAAAGATAGTTCATCAGTGGCCACCAGTACCAGCATGGGTAATAATAACAGTGATGATCTACGCTCTTGTTTATATATCTATCTTTCTACTAATAGGTACATTAAAGTTTCAGAGAAGACAGTTGTGAGAAACTCCAAATTTGTTTCGGATTTCGAATTTCGGATTTCGGATTTATCTAAACTCTTTGCTTTACTTCTTATTGCTATCCTTCTTCAAATTCCTCTTCAAACACATCATTATGCTGTGATTAGCAGTGTTTCTGCTATTCCTGGCGGAGAAATTGTAAGTAAAATTTTAGGTGGTGTCTTTACTGGTTCTGCAGATTTGTTATGGCTGAAAGCAGACGAATATCTTCATAAGGGAGTGAGGGAACACGGACATTGCCATATTTTAGAAGAGGCAGGCATAATAGGAGGACATACACAACACAAACATGAACATAATCACAAAGAAATTGAGCACAGACATAAATTAAAATATAACAGGTTAGACAAATTATTTGCTAAGCTTGAATACAATCTCAAGCCGAATATTACAGAGCATTTGCACAGCAAAAGAGAGGATGAGCTTATGCCATGGTTCAAGCTTGCAACTATATTCAATCCCCATCATGTGAGAGCGTACGCTGTTGGAGGATACTGGCTTGCATTCAGGCTTGGGAAATTAGACGAAGCGATTAAATTTATGGCAGAGGGGATCAAAAATAATCCGGATAGCTACCAAATATCTGAGGAAATGGGAATAGTCTATTTTTCAAAGTTAAAGGATTATAAAAAAGCTCAATACTATTTTGAGAAGGCTCTCAAATCACAGGCTAAAATGGATGAATATGATAAAGCGGGCATACTCAGATTCCTTGCTTTCTCGCATAAATTTCAAGGACATACACAAAAGGCAATAGATTGTTATAAGGCGTACACGGCACAAAACGCCAAATTAGGGCGTTAGCGTCCTGCACGCATAATCAACCCCCCTATTAATCATCAAATGTTTTAATAATTCTCCCAACGGATCGTCTATGAATTCCAAGTTTCCTGGCAATTTCAGACTTGGATATTTTCTCTCTCCAAAACATCCTTACTTCCTCAGTTTTACTCATCGCTGTCTTAGGTCTGCCCAGAACTTTTCCTTTTTGCTTAGCTTGTTCCAACCCGGCACATACTCTTTCTCGCAGCAGGCTCCGCTCAAACTCGGCGAAAACGGAAAGCAATCCCGCCATCGCTTTTCCCGCCGCTGTTGTGAAGTCCAAGGCTTCAGTAATGGAAACAAAACCCACCCCTATTTCCTGAAGCTCATTGAAAGTGGCAATCAAATCCAGCACAGATCTTCCCCATCGATCTAACTTCCACACAACAATGACATCTATCTCCCTGCGACGGGCTGACTTTAATAATTCTTCCCGCTTCGGCCTTGGTTTCGCTCCAGAAGCTGTCTCCTGCAGATCTCTGAGTAATTCCCAGCCTCTGTCTTTAATATACCCTTTTATCTTCTCTGTCTGCATCGGAAGAGTCTGTTGATCTTTCTTTGATACCCGCGCGTATGAAGCTGCTCTCATTACTTTTTACCCCCTGCGCAAAAACCCCATGAAAATCCACCCTCTGTTTTAAGATTGCAGGAGGTCTGAATTTCCAATGCGCAAATACTACAGTTTTTGCTCACTATATTTTTATCAGCTGAAATCATATTCACCGTTAACTATGACATGTTCATAAAACAAGGGATAAATCCTGGCGAGGTGTTCATCCGGAATTTCATGGCCCTTTTCTCTCAGGTCTTTCACAATCCTTTCCACCTGGACAGTGTTCCAGCACACAATAGCGTTTGACAAAAGACTGAGACAGCTTGCTTTATTCATAATTTCTTCTAAATCCCCCTGACGAAACATTCCCTGATTAGCGAAAAAGACGTGTTTAACCAGTCCCTGCCGCTGCTCACCGTAACAAAGCATTCTCTGAACCTGACGCCGAAGGGGCTCATTATCAATATAGCCCAATAAATAAATTGTTTTGACCAGCTTTCCCAATTCTGTAAAGGCTTTTGCGAGCCGGTCAAGTGAAGAGGAAGCAGCCAGTCTTTGAGCGATAACATGGGCGGAAATAATTCTGTTTTTTAGCGCAGCAGCGACCCGAATCATCTGATCCCACTGTTCAGCTATCAGTTCCATATCGATTGTGCCCTTAAACATAGGTTCTAAGGGGCCATAATGCATATTTTTGTCTATTTTATACAGAGTTTGTTTATGGAGCTTCTTCAGCCTCGGCATGAACGAAACGCCCAGCAGGCAACACAAGGCAAAAATATGATCACTGCTTCCATGAGTATCTGTATGATGCTGCCCTAAGGTTAACTCAGTATCATTGTCCAGCAGTCCGTTTAAAACGAACCAGGACTCTCTGTCACCACAGCTGATGACATAGGTACCGAACACACTGCATTTGCTGACATGTGTATATATTGTTACCACCTTATCATAATACCCGAAATATCGGGGATAGAAAGAGGCTATAAGGCAGCTTCCTTGTACGCCGAACCGCTGTCCGTCGGAAGACGACATCATATCGGAGCCTAAATTTATGCTTGTTTTCAGGTTGTTTATAAAGTTAACCAACTTTGTGTTGGATTTTTTTACTGAGCTGTTTCTGAGACAGAGGTTGGAAATATACTGAAGCATGTCAATAGTAATTTTTTTATTGCTATTTCCCATTGTATATATTCCCACATTTGTTCCATGAGCTGTAACCGCGCACCGAAGTGTGGGATGATAATTTTCTATATTCAGAATCCGTCCGTTCACAGGCTTAAGTTCATCAGTGAAATTGCATAGAGTGTCCACTTCCTTTACCAGTTTCTCAATGCGTATCTTCGGCATTTTGGAAGTTATTAGCTGGCGAAGCTTTTTTATCTCCGGCGGATCCTTCAAGGAGTCATCCTGTCTAAACCGCACATCTCCGTTTCCCTTAATTTTAACAAAGGGATTGTCATGGACACGGCCGCATGTTACAGAAGCGATTTGATTGAATTCATCCTTAAGATTTGTCAAAAATTCATTTGAATCAGGCGTAAGGTTCAACAGAGCATAGGCTTTTTCCTTTTCCTCAATCCATCTCTGATCATTATAGACAAGTTCCCAAAATGACATATGAGACCTGCTTTCCGGAAGAAAAAGACTTCCGCTTTTAAGAGCATCTTTGATTGAGAGGGCAAGGCTTATTTCCCATGTCCTTTTGACGATTTTATCGTCCTTTGACCTCAACATCTTTTGCCAGCCTGCAGGAACAAACTGAAAAGGAGCATGTCCTTGCACAGATTTCAGCCCTTCGACATTCATCCTTCTGGCTACAGCTATCGCTTCCAGCAGATATTCTGACCCATGTTCAGCGTGAAAATCCAGTGTTAAAAAACCAGGAAAATATCGTCTAAAATTATTATATCTTTTGGACAGTTCCTCTAGGTATCCTGTGTCCTCAAGCAGTATAAAATTGTTACAGTTCTCAACCGCGTCCTCAAGAACTTCAGTATTAACCTTCTGTTTAAAAAATTCTTCTGAATCCTGATTGTTTTTGCGGGCCGTGACAATTTTCCTAACGATATCCATCAGCATCACAACACCTGTCCTGAGTTTCCTTCTGGCCTTCTTATGCTTTTCCTCATAGTCTTTTCTGGATTCACGCTGCATATCAGTAAGGTATCTTCTGTTCATATAGACAAGGTTATCAAGAAAGGTTTTCTTTAGTTCATAGAGATAGGCAGCGGAAACCGCATATCTTTTTGGGTCCTCAAATCTTTTAATCTGCCAGGCACTGTAACTCCTCGTCACCTGATTAAGCTTCATTAGGAGTTCTTTGGATATTCCCTTAAATCTGACGTTATCTATTCCTGTGGCGTTAAGTTGATCATATCTCCTCAGATATTCGGCTATGTTTCTCGGGGTTGCCTCAGGAGGATAATCATCCAGTTTGAAAAATTCTGTTTTATTACTGTTCTCCGGAGTCTGTAAAAGGTTGTCTATCGCTTCCTTGACTTCATCAGGAATCTGGTCGGCAATCTGGTCAAATATCTTTCTCTCAACTTTCGTATAAACAGCATTGACTATATCTTCCATAGATTTCGGCAGGGGAAGAACTATTTTATTTTTCTTTAAAAATTGTTCCGTTTTCTGCAGAAGGTCGTCAGGATAAAAATCATTCAGGGCAATCCGCAATATATATTCTTCAAGTTCATTTTGACTTTCGCTGTCAAAAGGCCTGCAGCCGAGATATTCCCGGACGCTCTTCCTGTTTTCCTCCTCTGTTTTTTCCCGTCCTGAGGGTAAAACCATCAACGTGGGTTCTATTTCGAGCTGCTGACTTATATATCCTGTAATCTTTGTAGAGACTGAACCGTAATCGTCAAGAAAACGTCCATATTTTCTGAGCACGCAAAGCTGAACAGCGCACCTTCGCAGATTATCATCTCCTCTTAACTTATAAATCATTTTTTTATCTTCATCAGACAATGTCCAGTCCAGAGCAAGTTCTTCTAATGCGGGTTCTTCAGGTAAGGAAAACCCATGACTTTTAAACTGGAATTTTATGATATTAGAAGTTGGTTCTTCCTTTGGCAAAGTGTTATTCATAAGCTTCTTTTTACCCCTTATTATAAATTGAAAGCGGACTTACGGAGTTATATCCCAGCAGTACTGCCAATTCCTTACTTTGTCCAGGATTTGATTCCAAAAAATTACTAATAAAAGTATGTCTCAATGTTTCTGCTGTAACATTTATCCGTTTAATCTTCACTCCTTCAGCGGCTGTTCTGATAATCTGCTGAATTGATCTTAAAGATAACGGTTTATTCCTTTTACTGAAAAACAGGTAATCCTCAGATTCAATATTCTTTCTGGTGGACAAGTACGAAGACACTGCGCGGCGTACCACCCCATTTAGAAAAAGTTCCCGTTTCTCCCCTGATTTTGAATTCTCAATAGAAATAAAGCCGGAACGTTCATAAACATTGATATCCTTTACTCTCAGTCGGTTAATCTCCCCAACACGGATGCCTGTTTCAAGAATAAGTTTAATTATAAGATAATTCCGCCTGCCGAAACTGTGTGCGGACTTTCCCGCTCTTCTCAAAAGTGCGTTCAATTCCCCTTTATAAAGCACATCTGGCTTTTTACGCTTGCGTCTTCTTAAAAAACGCAACTTTCCGGAAGGGTCAGTTCGGATAAGTCCCTTCGCAAATGCTTTCTTGAAAAAGAGTTTTAATGTGCCAATCCGTCTGTTTACTGTTGAAACTTTCATTGCTTCCAAATTTACCAAACTATGTCTGTACGCCGCCAAGTCAATCTCGCTTATCTTTTCAATCGTCAATTCTTTTCCATGGGTCTCAATCTGCCAGTTTCTAAAATGATTGAGGTCATAATAGTATCCACGTATCGTTGCAGGAGAAAGATTTTCGGATTTTATATCTTTAAGGAAATCTTTTATCCATAGGTTTTTTGGCATGTGTTCTGCACGCATAATCAATACCCTCGTTAATGTCCCATATTATGCGTGCAGAATAGTCTTTTTCAGAAAAATGTCAAGCAAGTATTTTTCTCCTGCACGCATAATACAGGGAAAATGACGGTTTTTGGAGAAAAATATATCTTTTAATAGCTTTTTTGAAAATATTTGCTGGCTTCTGCACGCATAATGTAACAGTTTATTGATAGTCTGTTATATTAAATAAAGCTTTGTTGCTACCCGATTTGTGTCTTAATGTTTATGCGTGCAGGACGCTAACGCCCTAATTTGGCGTTTTGTGCCGTGTACGCCACTCCTGATTCGAGCAGATTTGTGGCAAAAGTGTGTCTCAAGCTATGAAAGGTGACTTTTTTAGTAATACCAGCTCTTTCTTTAGCTTGTTCGAATATTACTTGAGCTGTACGTCTATTCAATGCTCCATGGGATATTTGGCTAAGAAAAAGCCAGAATTGAGAGCGATAAGCCTTTGCATAACAGCGCAGTTCAGCAAGCAGTCTTTGGGACAAAATAGTATAACGGTCTTTTCCGCCTTTTCCATTTTTGATGCGGATAGTCATACGTTCGCTGTCAATATCTCTCACTCTCAAATGAATTAATTCACTGACTCGCAGTCCGGCGGAATATGCAGTCATTAACATGAGTCGATGTTTAAGGTTGTTTGTGCTTGCGAAAAGCCGTTTCAGCTCGTTATGACTGAAAATCTCCGGCAGCTTTCTTGAATTTTTCCGAGGCGGTATGGCCACTGCCATAGCATTACATGCCAGCGTTTCTCTATAGAAAAAACGCAAGCCTGCTGTGGCAACATTAAGAGAACTACAGGACAGTTTGCGTTTCGTTATGAGAAAATGAACATAGTCCAAGAGTTGTTCTTTGCTGATTTTGTCTGGAGAGAGCATGTAATATTTTGCCAGACCTCTTACTGCTGCAATATATGACTTTTGAGTTGAGGCTGAAAACCTTCGGAGTTCCAGATCTCGAATCATTTTTTTACGAAGTGCACTCATAATACTTTTCTCCTTAAACTGTTGAAGTTTAACGAATGCTCTACATGAACATTCTTCTGGAGAAAAAGTATATCAGATTGCGACCATGTTAACAGGAGACTGGGGTGGGATTAACGGAGTTCTACCGCGCAGCGGTTTAGTTCAAGGTATGTTATGTGCTGAAAAAACATTCTAGAATTATTGGCATTGATAATTCCTATGGGACTTTTCCCCTAAATGTTTAATTTCACCCAAACTTGAGCGATATTCTCTCAAGCTCTTTTATAATTGTATTCATTTTAATTTTGGAGCGTATAATTAAAAAAATGAGCAGAATGATAATTATGCTTGTTATAACGATAGAGTAAAGTTCAAAACACATACTTAATATTCCCATGTCTAGTCAGTCCTGAATGGGCCTCTACCTTCGCCTCCTTAAAATACGATTAATGCCTCTAATCCCGCCAAGATATTCAATAATTGTGTTATTATCTCTATTACCAAGAGCTGCGCCGATCTCGCTAAAAGAAGCGCCGTTTAAATTGGCAAAATACGCAAAAGCTTTCCGAGCAGTAACTAAGATTTTTCTATTGGAACGCCCCCGGATATCCTTTTGCGACACACTATAAACCTTGCACATTCTAAGAAGCAAGTTTGGAAGATCTTCATTAAATCGAACACCAACAGCAATATTCTTTTTTTGCTTACTCATTACTGGTCACCCCTAAATATATTTTATATTCTCTTTTATCTTTAGGTAGTACACTATCTACTACTTACTGCTCTTTTTACTTCCTTCCCTTCTCTTCTTCATTAAATATTAACGTGTGTATGAAGCCTATAGATATTAAGTCTCCATTTTTCAAAACATACCCTTTTATTTTTCCCTTATTTACATATGTTCCGTTTCTACTTAACATATCGTATAATACATAACCCTCTTTCTCTGGTCTTATTTTTGCATGTTTTCTTGATATAGTTTCGTCTTTCAAAATTAACTCATTATCCTCATCTCTCCCAATCCAAAATTCCTTTCTTGGGGTTATAATAAAGTCTTTGTTTCCCCCTCCTGGTTCTTTCAGAATCAACCTTGCATTTAGTAGTGATAGATTTTCAATCTTTCCTGTGGGAATTTTAAATTCCTTTGTTTTTTCTTTGGCTGTTATGAAATTTCTGATTACAGTAAAAACTGCTTTGTAATGACTCAATAGTAATAAAACACCCACAAAAACTGCGCAAATGCTCAACATTATAAACCCGAATTCAAGAGGCTCGTCTTTTAGAATTCGCTCAATCTTACTAATTGCGAAGACACTCTTTGGGGAAAATAAAAACGCGATAATTTGGAAGGCAATTAAGGCTTTATTTTGCACAGATGGTGGCGTACACGGCACAAAACGCCAAATTAAGGGTACTAGACAGATTTGGCCAAAATTGGGGCTTAAGCGTAAGTCTATAAGTAAGAGTAAGTTACAGCAATGCTGGAGGATACAATCAGGGCGCTAGAGTTAAACGATGTTGCAATTGCCCGTAAAGTCTGGGGCAGGGAAAAAAGGATAAACGAATTAACAGAGACATTTAGAAATAATCATACATCCAGACTGAGAAATAGGGCATGCAATATAGTTTCAGGAATTGTTTTCCTTGATCTTCTAAGCAACTTTGAAAAGATAGGCGATCATCTGAATAATGTTGCAGACGCTGTTATTGGCGGGCTTCAGTGGGATAGTCACAAACTAAACGACTAAATTTTCCGGATGATGTCTCACTACCTTGGCTTGAACCACGTAAATAATGTCCTCAGCAATGTTTGTAGCGTGGTCGGCTATGCGCTCAAGATGTCTTGCTACCAAAACAAGTTCTACCGCCCTTGTAATCGTCTTGGTGTCCTGCATCATATAAGTTAGGAGTTCTCTGAATACCTGATCATTTAAGATATCTACTTTCTTATCTCTCTTGCATACATCTCTGGCTAGCGCCTCATCTTTATTTACCAGAGCGTCAATAGAATCTTTTACCATCTTCTGAGCTAATGTTGCCATACGCGGGATATCTATTAACGGTTTGAGAAGCGGTTGTTTAATTATCTCATGAGTACGTTCAGCGATATTAACTGCCTGATCACCTATACGTTCAAGGTCATTATTAATCTTCATTGCTGAAGTAATAAACCTCAAGTCTACCGCTGCCGGCTGATGAAGCGCCAAAAGCTTAAGACATAGCTCATCTATTTCCATCTCCAACATATCTATCGCTTCGTCGGATTTGATAACTTCCTCTGCCAAATCAGCTTTGCGCTCTACCAACGCCTTTACTGATCTACTAATAGATTCCTCAACGAAAGCGCCCATCCTTAATAACTGGTTATTTAATTCCTCCAATTCATCATCAAAATGTCTCTTCATCTTATACCCCTTTTTTATTAAAATTATCCAAATCTTCCCGTAATGTAATCCTCAGTAACCTTTTTGGAAGGAGCTGTAAACATTTTATCAGTCTTATCAAATTCTATCAATTCTCCAAGCATGAGAAAAGCGCAAAAATCGGAGATTCTGGCTGCCTGCTGCATATTGTGGGTTACTATAGCAATGGTATATTTCTTTTTTAACTCTTGAATGAGTTCCTCAATCTTTGCTGTGGCAGTCGGGTCCAATGCTGAACAGGGTTCATCAAAAAGAACTACTTCGGGTTCAACTGCCAATGCGCGGGCAATACATAGACGCTGCTGCTGACCGCCTGATAAATCCAATGCTGAATCATTCAATCTGTCCTTAACCTCATTCCAGAGAGCTGCGCCTTTCAGGGATTGCTCAACCCTTTGCATGACTTCTTCTTTTCTATTAGTGTACCCGTTGACTTTAAGCCCGTAAGCAACATTTTCAAAGATAGATTTTGGGAAAGGGTTGGATTTTTGAAAGACCATTCCAATTCTTCTTCTTACATCAACCACATCAATCTCTTCCCCGCAAACATTTTCTCCATCAAGTATAATCTCTCCTTTGACTTTTACTCCAAAAATGATATCGTTCATCCTGTTAATAGATCTAATAAGCGTGGATTTACCGCATCCGGACGGACCAATGATAGCAGTAACTTTGTTTTTCTCGATATCAAGGCTTACATTCTTTACTGCTTGCGTATCCTGATACCAAACACTTAGATTACGAATGGAAATTTTAATTACCACTTCTTCCTCCTTCTAAATCGATTACGTATAATAATGGCTATTAAGTCTATTCCTAAAACCAAAAAGATCAAAACCAACGCTGTGCCATAAGCAATAGAGATTTGAGCCTCAGGATGTGTACCTTCGGTCATCAGAGCATAGATATGATAGGGAAGCGCCTGTACCTCGCTAAATATTGAACGAGGCAGTCTCATGCTATAGAATGTTACTGCTGTAAAGAGTATTGGCGCAGTTTCTCCAGCAGCTCTGCCAATACCTAATATTGAACCTGTCAATATTCCTGAGACAGCATTTGGCAATACCACTTTGCGAATAGTCTGCCATTTGGTTGCACCCAGAGCAAGAGAAGCCTCACGAAAAGATTGCGGAACAACAAATAACGATTCCTCACTGGCGCGGATAATTGTAGGCAAGATTAATATACCTAAGGTAAGACCGCCTGATAAAATAGATATACCAAACCCGAAGAATTTAACAAATACCGCTAATCCAAAAAGCCCAAATACCACTGAAGGAACCCCAGCAAGATTATTTATCCCAATACGGATTATTCTTATTAACCGCCCCTGTCTTGCGTACTCAGTTAAATATATTGCCGCTGCTACTCCCAAAGGCAAGGCAAAGCAGATTGCGCAAACAACGAGGTAAAATGTGCCTAAAATCGCCGGCAGAATTCCTCCCGCAGTCATTCCCGAACGAGGCATCTGAGTTAAGAATTGCCAATTAACTACTTTAAATCCCCTGACAGCGATAAAATAAATGATAATAAAAAGTGTTAACAGAATAATTACTGTAGCCAATCTTAATATCGCAAAACCTAAAAATTCTCTAATCTTTCTTAGTTTCAACGTAATCTCCTCCTGAATCTCTGAGCTAAAAGGTCAGCAACAATATTAAAAGTTAAGGTCATTAGAAAAAGAACTATGGCAATAGCAAATAAGGCGTGGTAGTGATCGCCTCCCACAACTGTTTCCCCCATCTCAGCAGCAATAGTAGCAGTCATCGTACGTACTGGTCGGAAAAAAGAATGAGGAATAACTGCCGCTCCACCAGCAACCATCAACACGGTCATTGTTTCGCCAATAGCCCTGCCCATGCCCAAAATAACGGCGGTGCTTATTCCTCCTGCGGCGGCAGGAACAGTTACCCTAATAGTCGTCTCCCATTTATTTGCTCCTAAGGCATAAGAGGCTTCTTTAAAACTCTTGGGAACCGCCGAAATTGCATCTTCGGAAATACTGGTTATAGTGGGGATAGCCATAATACCCAAAAGAATGGAGGCCGTAAATGCATTCAAGCCCACAGGCAATCCGAATACCTTCTGTACTAAAGGAGCTACAATTACCATTCCAAAGAAACCGTAAACCACGGAAGGGATGCCAGCAAGGAGTTCTATTACCGGCTTTATAAGTTCTTTTATTTTTGGTTGAGCCACTTCTGAAATGTAAACAGCTGAAGCAATACCTAACGGGACAGCAATAATCAATGCTCCTAAGGTAACCCATAGAGAACCTAAAAGCAAAGGCAGGATTCCAAAATCAGGTGGCTCATAGGTAGGATACCATAATCTTCCTGATAAAAATTTTACCAGAGAAATTTTCCTGAAAATTGGCAGACCTTCTTTAAATAAAACTATTACTATTCCCAGAAGAAAGAGA
The DNA here is from genome assembly GCA_043824255.1 of bacterium. Taxonomy (GTDB): domain Bacteria; phylum JAHJDO01; class JAHJDO01; order JAHJDO01; family JAHJDO01; genus JAHJDO01. Next base: position 8,044 of record JBDRTG010000029.1, on the reverse strand, counting down.
ATAGAGAGCAGGGAAAACAGACAAAACAGTCTTCTGATTAGATTTTCCTTCTGCTCTCTTCTCATTTTTAACCTACTTTAAGGAAACAAAACCCTGTTTACTAACTATTTCCTGTCCATCTTCGCTTAAAACAAAATCCATAAAATCCTTAGCCAATCCCTTTGGCTTGCCGTTCGTATACATAAACAGCGGACGGGAAATAGGATATGTTCCTTTTTGCACAGTCTCAATTGAAGGTTGAATATCCTCCACAGCCAGCCCTTTAACATTAGAGCTTAAATATCCCATCCCTACATAACCAATAGCGCCTTTCGTTTGTTTAACTGTTGAGACAACAGCCGCGTTTGATGCCTGCAGAAGCGCGTCAGGACGAACACGCTCTTTCTTCAGGGCTAATTTGCTGAAACACTCATAAGTTCCGGACGCAACGTCCCTTGAGATCGCAACTATTTCTTTATTTTCTCCTCCAAGCTGATTCCAGTTAGATACCTTGCCCGTATAGATATCCTTAAGCTGAGTAAGAGAGAGCTTGCTAACTGGATTTGAAATATGCACAATTACCGCGATTCCATCCATAGCAACTACATGAGCAACAGGATCAACATTCATGCTTAGCGCTTTAGTTATTTCCTTGCTCTTTATTGGCCTTGAAGAATCAGCGATATCGCATATTCCGTCAATTAAACCAGCAACACCTGTTCCTGAGCCTCCGCCCCTAACTGAAATATCTGCTTTCGAATGTTTTTGCATAAATACTTCAGCGCAATTCTGGGCAATTGGCAGGACAGTAGTTGAGCCCTGAATAACAAGCCGGTCATTGCTTCCTGCGCAGACACCCTGTGTCATTAGTCCCAAAATAGACAGTCCTAACAATCCTTGTAAAATCATTCTTTTCATTTGACTATTCCTCCTTTTGTTTTTTAATTCATTATTTATTTCATTTGTGACAATTGTGTGACAAAATTGAAAACATTCTGTGATTTCCTAGAACTTCAATGTCCAGTCAACCTGGAAAATATGGTGCGCTTCCACGCCTCCAATGCTGTCTCCGTAGTAGTAATCAAGCCCCAACGCCGTGTTTTTCCCTAATCCATAGGCAAGAACCAGCTCATGGCATTTTATGTCAGTTCCTCCGCCCATTGCATCGGAATCAGGAAATGTATCCAGCCACGCATCTTTCTCAAGCTCTCTGTACATATACTTGAACTGCCAATCATGGAGTTTTTTAACCTTTTCAGCTCCGAATTTGACTCCGCATAGATATCCCTCATTTGCCTCACTACGATCCGGATTTACAACATAGTCGCCAAAAACAGCCGCATAAGGAACCAATCCTCCAAATGGCTGCTTCATGCCTAATTCTATGTTCGGATTGATGCTATTGTAACTATACTTCAGCTTGCCGCCTGTAGTAGTGTTAGTATTTGAGGAGTGTTCTAATTGGCTGTTTCCTACGATGTTCTCAAAGTTGTAGCATGCCACTCCAAATTTCAAATTAGTGTTTTCGTTGAATTTGTACTTAAATCCCGGCTGAATCACATACATAGATGGATCATGCGCCGAAGCGCTCCATTCATCAAGGATCCAGTACCCTGCATTCATAAATAGCTCACCGTTGCCGATTTTTTTGTTTAACAGGAGCGAAACTCCTTCAGGATTAATATCGCCATCCCAGAGAAGATCAGAGGTTGTAAAAAGACAATTTTTTACGCCCTGTATCTTTCCTGCTTTAACTGTTGCCCAAGGCGCAGCCAGCCACTCGGCATAGGCGTAATCCAGCATTGCGCCCTTGGTCTCAAAGGTATCGTCCAGAGTTTCGTTAGTAGAGCGAGGATCATTACTTCCCGAAGCTATCCCTGCATGTACCTTCATGTTATCATTAATCTTTGACTCAACGCCAAGTCTAAGTCTATACCTTTCTCTGCTCCGATCAATCGCATCTGTAGGATCTTCCCATTGATAACGCAACCTTAAATCTCCTTTGAGCTTCGTATTCTGAACCCATTCAGGAACAGCGTAAGATTTACCCTGCGCTATTTTTTTGGTAACCTCCTGCTTTGTTTCTTCCAGAATAACCTGTCCCTCAACCGGCGTAAGAATCCCTTTTGCTATAAGTTTCTCAACAAGAATGTCAATTTCACCTGCAAAGGATACACTTGAGAAACTTACCACTAGAAAGACAACAACACTTAGTAGAAACCTACTCATTTTTCCCATTTTTAAAATCTCCTTTTGTTTGTTTTCGTTACTTTACTTTGTTGCTTTACACCTCTCCTTCGGCTTCTATCTCTATTCCCCTTAACTCACCTCCTTTCAATATTTTTTCCAATCTATCCGCTGTTCTCTTTGAAAAGCGGTAATGCATAAAACCAAGAAAAGCTAGAAATATTAGAATTAGCATTCCTAAAACAATCTTCATTTTGTATTTCCTGTTTTTCCCATATTCAACACTTTTGATTTTTCTTTGATTAGAGAATATAGGATGAGTATGAAGAATGGATTACGAACAAGTGAAGTATTTGTGAAATGTTGCGGAGGTTATTCTTCTGCCACGCAGACTTGATTTCTGCCGTTTTGTTTGGCATGATAAAGAGCCTTATCGGCTCCTTCCACTATTTTTCCCATGCTTGAGTACACAGAAGTATATTTACATATACCTGCGCTTATTGTAACGGCGAGTTTAGTTCCGTTATATCTGAGCTGCTTCTTTTCAATACTTTTTCTTAACCGCTCTGCAAAAATCCGCGCAGAGCGTGTTCCGGATATAGGACAAATAATGGCAAATTCATCACCGCCATATCTAAAAACAATATCAACCTTACGAGCGCTGTCTTTAAAAATCTTAGAAAGTTTTTTTAGAACAGCATCGCCAACCGAGTGGCCAAATGTGTCGTTAATTTTTTTAAAATAATCTATGTCTATTAATATCAAAGATAGAAGCGCCCCATATCTTCTTGCTCTGCTTAGTTCCTTCTTCATAACACTGTGAAAATACCGGCGATTGTACAGTCCTGTGAGCTTATCTTTCGTAGCCAGATTTTCCATTTTGTGCTGTTTTTGTTCTATTTCTACCATTGCTCTTCCTGAAGCAACCAATAAATGTGTCTCAGTCACAAGTCCCACTAAATATCCGTTCTTAATGATCGGCAGACGACGAATATGATTGGTTCTCATAATATTCAAAGCTTTGTTTAACAATGTTCCTGGGCTTGCTGTTATAAGAGGATGCGACATTGTTTCTGAAACTGGCTTCTCAAAGCTTTCCCCATTCGCCACCATCTTCACAATATCCTGTTCCGTAATTATTCCAACCGGTAAATTACTGCTTACAACAACGATATAGGTTAGTCTATTGTCCCGCATTAACTTAACCGCCTCTATAACATTGCTGTCAGGACTTATGGTAACAACGCTCTTTGTCATCATTGAACCTGTTTTATTAAGTTTTGGCATTAGTACACCTTATAAATTTTGTTAAGTCTCAATAGGAACATCAAGAATGCAATCATCTTCCGCTCCCACATATTTTCGTTTAATAATTAGATTCCTGCCAATTTCAATAATATTGTATGAAGGTTTTGAGCTGCCTCGCAGACGGTTTGTGGAAACAGTTCCTGCGTTAAGCAGGTACATATTATTCAATTTCCACAGATGCGGTACATGGCGATGACCACTAAGGACAAGATTAACTCCTGACCTAATCAATAGTTCAAGAACATCTCCTGCATCAACAAGGATGTTTTTCTCCCTGCCGGTTAGAGGAACAGGTAAAAGATGGTGATGAAGAAAAAAGATTTTGAAATTACCGGGATTTTCTTTAAATGTAGATTCAATCTCCTTATAGTGTTCACGACCGATATGCCCGTCGTCCAAATCAGGCTCACTGGAATCCATTCCTAAAACAGTAATTCCATCATAATGAAGTGTGACATAACGATGTCCGAATATTTTTTCGAAATGCAGATAGCCAACATTGTAAGAGTCATGATTGCCTGGAACGATAAGAACTTTTGTATCTGAGATTTTCTTAAGATATTCTTTTGCGTTCTCAAACTGAAATGGATAACCTTCCATTGTCAAGTCACCTGTCACGATTACAATATCAGGTCTGAGAGATTTTATCTCATTCATAGCATCCTCCAACACTGCTGGCAGAAATTGAGCGGAACCTAAATGCAGATCTGATATGTGAACAATCTTCTTTTTACGAATTTGCTCTTTTTCCCCTTTGTTCATACCTCTCCTCTCATGTTGGTTCTATTTGCTTTCATCCAGTTACAAATATACTTTGGAATTGTTACAGTAACGTTACAGGAAAGTTAAACTTTAGTAAATTTTTTGCCGTTCTTTTTAACTTTTGCAATAGTAAAGCTAAAAGTGGAGCCTTGACCTAATACGCTTTGAACGGAAACCTGCCCGTTATGGGCCTGAACAATATGCTTAACAATTGAAAGCCCTAAACCAGTTCCGCCCAATTCGCGGGAACGAGCTTTATCTACACGATAAAAGCGTTCAAAGAGTCGAGAAATGTCTTTTTCTGGAATACCAATACCTGTGTCAGTAACATCAACCTGAACAAACCCATCCTTCCCTTTAGTAGATATAATAACTTCGCCTCCTTCTTGAGTATATTTTACGGCATTATCTATGAGGTTCAACAGAACTTGAGCAATTCTTGCTTCATCAGCTAAAACATCAGATATATCTTTAGGAATATCTGTCTGAATTTTAATTGATTTATCTTTTGCCTGTTTATTCAAGCTGGAAACCACTCTTTTGATGATAGGTTCAACAGCACATTGCTTTAAAGTCGATTTAAGCTTGCCTGATTCTATTTTAGATAAGTCCAGAAGGTCATCAATTAATCTTGCCAGTCGCTCAGAATCGGAATGAATTATTTTCAAGAAATCCATGGCATTCTCTTTGTCATCCATTGCTCCTTCCAGCAAGGTTTCAGCATAACCTTTAATGCTTGATACAGGTGTTCTTAACTCATGGGAAACATTGGCTACAAACTCCTGTCGAATTTTCTCAAGATGTCTCAGTCCTGTTATGTCGTGAAAAACCAGAACAGCGCCTTCTATTTTGTTATCCCGAATAATTGGTGTTGCGTGTAGTAATAGAATTTTCTCCTCCGGAAGGAAAACAGATATTTCGCGAGATTCAACCCCACGCTTTAATCTTAAGCTGTTATCTGCAATTTCCTGAATCTCAATGTTACGTACTATTTCAAGAGGTTTTTTACCTACAGGGTCTCCTTTTACAAGCAAAAAATCTTTAAGGGACTGATTCATCAATAAGATTGCTCCTTTTATATCAACAACCATTACTCCTTCAAACATGCTCAAAAGCACCGCTTCCAATCGGGATTTATTCGTAGTAACCTCTTCAATCCGCGTTTTAATTTGACGAGACATGAAATTAAATGCCTTTGCAAGATCTCCTATTTCATCTTTTGTTGAGATTGAAATCCTTTTAGAGAAATCACCATTAGCTACCGCTTTAGCTGCCAGAGACATTTCCCTTGCAGGCTTTGATATAAATGATGAGAGAGCAAAACTAATAATAACTGCCAGAATGAATGCAAGGAAAAGAGAAATAATTAATGTTTTTCTTAAGTGGCTTGATATTAATTCAATTTCGGAAAGCGACATCGACAATCTTACTATTCCTTGTAGCTTTTCTTTGCCAAAAACAGAAGCAATATAAAGCATATCCTTTTTTATCGTGGCGCTAAAACGTCTGCTTTTTCCAATTCCGGACTTAGCGGCTGAAAACCCCTTAAGCGCCTGTTGGACTTCAGGTCTATAAAGATGATTTTCAACCTTAATAAGTTTTTTCCCATCTAGCTCTGAATCACCAAAGACTGTGCCATCAATACCAATAATAGTAACGCGCAAACCTAAGTCCTTGCCAATCTTATCAGCTATTTTATCTAATTCATAAGATTGAATTTTCTTAGCAAAATCTTCTTCAATGTATGATTTAGCAAATGATGTTTGCTTTATTAGGTTTGTTTCAATACGCTGGTAGGAGTACTCTCGCAGGCTTTTGTTAAGGTAAAGATAGATTCCCAAAAGCACGACAGCAATGATCATTACAAATACGAGCGTAATCTTATAATGGATATTTATTCTCAAACTATCATCCTTCTTCGCTGAATCTATAACCAATTCCTCTTACCGTCTCAATGAATTTTCCCGCTTTTCCTAATTTCTGTCTCAAGCGTTTGATATGAGTATCTATGGTACGAGTAGTAACATCAGTGGCTATATCCCATATATCTTCTAACAATTTATCCCTTGATTGAACTTTCCCTTTTCTCTGCATAAGTGTGACCATGAGCTTAAATTCCATTAGAGTTAATTCTATTTCCTTTTTATCAACAGTTACTTTGTGACGGGTAATATCTACTATAAGTTTACCAGCATCCAAAATATCTTTGGCAGCTTCTGGATATTTCCTGCGTTTTAAGATTGCTTTCACCCTCAAAACCAGTTCTCGAGGGCTAAACGGTTTAACGACGTAATCGTCAGCGCCCAGCTCAAATCCGACAATTCTATCTACTTCTTCACCTTTCGCTGTTAACATTATTATCGGAACAGCGGAAAGTTTTTTGTCCTGTTTTATCTGTTTGCAGACCTGAAGTCCATCCATTTCAGGAAGCATTATATCCAATATAATTAAATCAACAGGCTCTTTATCCAAAATCTCTAAGGCTTCTTCCCCTGTTATTGTAACAGTACATTGGAAACCTGCTTTTTCTAAATTATATTTAACAAGCTTTGAAATATGCTTATCATCTTCAACTGTTAAAATTCTTTCGTTAGACATTGTTTTCCCTCATTTTTTTATGATATTACTTCTCGGTCATTATAGTATTATGTTTTGAATTATACATCAAACATTTTCCTTTTGTGCTTTTTGTTCGAAAAAGTATGATATTTTGGACACCACTAAGGGGTGCAAATAAACATGAAAAGAATAATACAAATATCTGACATGCACTGTGGATCCAACCATTTTGGCCAGAAGCTGATGGAAAAGGCTATAAAACTTGTTAATGATAGTGCTGCAGATCTTTTATTGATTACGGGCGATCTTACAATGGAAGGTTACTACGCAGAATATCAAATTGCAATTGAGTATATTAATCGTTTCAAAGTTCCTTGAAAACTTATAGTTTATGGTAACCATGACGCACGTAACGTGGGATATAAAACATTTGAGAAAATAATTGGGCCATCTTTCAGCGTTATGCATCTTGGAAACATTCTCATCTGTGAAGCTGACTCTACTGAGCCTGTTCCTGGGGTTCTAGACATAGAACCCCTTATAGGTAAGTCTTTCTTTGCGGGCGAGGTTGCTAAATTTACGGATAAGGCCGGCGTTCATTATAATTTCCAGTATTCTCTAGGGCTTATAATTTTAATTCCCTTGTAACTTTTTAAATCGAGTAAATCCCCATCGCCAGTAATTATAACTTCGATCTCATTTGCTAAAGCATCAGCTAATATCTGGTTATCATCAGGATCTCGGCATACATTTTCTACTTTGCTAGCAGTTTTACCTTTAATAAGATCTCTTTTTATAATAAAAATAGAAAAATGTATAACATCTTTTGATAAAGAAAATTTAGTAGACAGAGTACGTTGTATTTCTTCTAATAGATAGCTAGTATAATAGACTGCGTGCTTATCAATGGCATCCTTAATAACATCAAATGAATAGCCCCTAGCGGTAATGCCTGATATTATAACGTTAGTATCAATAAGAAGTTTCACGAGACCTTTTCAAAAACTTCTTCCTCTGTTAGACTAATTCCCCGCTTTGCTAATTCACTTATAGCTTTATTGCGAAGACTGGTAAAGTCTCTGACAAAAAAATGTTGCTTAAGAGAATTCCTGATTATTTCACTACGCGAAGTATTTTCTTCTTTAACCTCAATACTAAGTTGCTTTAATAACTTATCTGGTAAACTAATTGCTACAACATTTCTCATTTTATCACCCCCTTGTATTAACATCGTTCTTTGAAATTTTGG
>JBDRTG010000028.1:0-17267 GCA_043824255.1 bacterium | reverse complement strand
TTGGAGGGAACCTTTACTATCATCCAGATTTGTTTGTTGGTATAAGCAGGGATATCAAACGGCAATAGAACTGAACTATCCTCAGGTCTCCCTTTAAAATTAAGGATATTCCTTTGCTTTATGTGGTCAGAAGTGATAAGCCTGTCATTTTTAAGGAGTAATTCTGGAACAAATACTGTTTCTCCGACCCTCTCCCCTCTTCCAGCTTGATACCATCTCTTAAGGAGCCTGATATCTATATTATTTTTGCTAATTTTGTTTTTACCTTCGCGCAGGTCTGAATTCAAACTTACCTTAACATTTTTTAAGTCCCCGGTAGTATAAATAAGAAAAGAGGCTGGCTCATACTCATTGGGAGAAGCAAAGATGGAGACTTTTTTATTAACTTCATCCTTCTGCGGAAGAGTGGTTGGAAGATTGATGGAAAAGGGAGGTTTAGCATAAAGAAGATAACCCTTTTTAGCCTCTCTACCGGTTAACTCATACGCTGCCTCTATTGGTCTATTGGCGAGTTTTATCCAGTTAATATCTACATATTTCCCCTCCCCTACTACATATAAGGATAGGAAGAAACTCCTTTTCCCTTTCCAGTTGGTTTTTTCTCTTAAGTTATAGGTAATTACTCCACTCTTATTGGTATATTGTTTAACCGAGAGAGGAATCTTATTATCAAGAGCTAAAGACCAGCCATATTTCTCTTTGGTATTATGTTTCAGGCTAATGGTAAGCCAAGGATATTTGTCTAAATCAAGAGATATAATAGGAGAATCAAGCCGAGCCCAACAATTAGTCGGATTATTCCCTACTCTTATACAGGTGTTATTCTTAATCTTAATTATGGGATAGTTATTTTTCCAGTTATTGATATCTGTAGACTCAGCAACAAAGCCTATCTTTAAAGCCGTGATTCTTTTTGCTTTCCACTTATTGGTATCCGCTACCTCTCTGGAGATAGTTCTGATTCCCTCAATAGAAATATTTTTCTCCTCACCAAGCACATAGATAGCCAGGAGAAATTGTCCTTCCTCTGGTAGTCCGGGTATCTTTCCAATATCATAGGTAAAGAGACCAATTTTATCACTTGGTAAGGAGATTCTCTCCATCCCTTTGCTTAAACTTACCAGCATCCACTTTGTGTCTTTTTCTACTTTGTTTATTTTAATCTGGAGATAAGGATGCAATTTATCATAGGGAATGTATCCTTTCAGGTAACCATAACTTTTAAGAGTAGTTATTCTTGCTCCTTCAGTGGTGGGAGTAAAAATAACCTCCTTGGTTTCCCAGTTTCCTTTCTTAGAAAAATCTTCCTGGTAGTAAGTCTGTAATTTTTCTTCTAATTCCGCAACGGAGCCTTCATGCCTAACTAAAGAGAAATCGTCAAACCAGGCGGTTCCTGCACCGATAGGGTAGATATAGATGCTCATTGTAGTTGTCTTGGCTTGAGTCTTGAATCCTTTAGTCCAGGTGCTCCAGATAGAAGAGGCAGGGACGGTAAGGCTTAGATAATCCATTCCCCCATATCCCTTCTCTAGATGCTTACTATCTTGGTCATATTCGCGAACCGCTACGAAGAGATCATGAGTAAAACCCTTACTTTCAATATGTCTCATACTGAATATATAAAAGGTGTCTCCCTCAACCTTTATTTCACCCTGAGAAAGAGAACTCCAGTTCCTACCCTCTCTGCGGAACGCTTTTACAACGTTGCTTTTACCTATGGGGAGAATAGTATAGGTTTTTCTGTCTAATTTTAGATAATTGTCCGCAGTAAATTTATGTAATGACCAATTCAGAGGGTTTGAGGAAGTATCTACTTCCTCAAACCCGGGATTCTTAAGAAGATTTTCGGCTTTAACTGAATAGCTAAACAAAATGATCAAGAGAAGGTAAATCCAGAAAAGGTTTAGTATTTTTCTCTTCATCATAATTTTTAACAAAAAACTGTGTATATTCATATTCTCTTTACCTGACTAAAGAACTTGGAAATTTATTAGTAGTGATAACCAGCTAGTAGAGCTAGTGTTGTACTTCCTCCAGGCATTAACTCACCTACTGTTTTCCCTTCTACATGACCGTCTGCATACAAAACATTTGCACGCTCATTATGCCTACAGCAAGCATAACCAGCATAAAGAATGCCTATATTATAATCAGCTTTCAAACCGCTGTCTATTAACATCATAGCTACTGTAGCATCAAAAATTCTGGATGTTTTATGAAATGAATAATTGCCAGTCCATCCCATAAGACGAGAATTAGATGCATACATAGTATAATAGAAGTGCCCATCGGCATATGCTCCCCAACCTCTTGTTTCAGAAGGACAGTCATAAAGAGTTCCTTTTCCCATTCCCAGCCCTGGATAAGATATTCCATAGTGGTCACGCAATATGAACATCCATTGATTAACACCATCAACACCGGCAGTGATACTACTAGGCAAAATCCATCCATCATTATCCTGACTATAAAGAGTCACAATTAATCCCAGTTGCTTTAGATTGCTGACGCATTTGATGTTTCTTGCCATTTCTCTCGCGCCAGTAAGCGCAGGCAGAAGCAATGATGAAAGAAGCGCTATGATAGCAATTACCACAAGCAACTCTATTAAGGTGAAAGAATGTAGGGACATTACGTGGTGTGTTACACTACGGGTGGTTCCTTTGAACCAACTAACCGTTAATTTAAAAGGAGAAACAAAATGATCCCAAAAACCTCTGTTGGTATCGACCTTCACAAAGCCAGTGTTAGAGATAGTGGCGGGCACCTGACTGACGTTACATCTATGTCTACGAAATGCGTTAACAAGGTCTCTGACTTTTTTACTCATTTTTCTTCTCCTTGTGTTAAAAGCCAAAATTTAGTTCTACCTGAAGACCTATTTCCTCAGACTTTTTTACTTCCACATATTGCCAACAATTCTAAGTACAGAGTTAATTATCATATTGCTGGCCTCCTTAGCCAAAAGACTCTCTTTATATTCATACCCACCTTCTTCAAAAGTCTTTGGCACTGAAAGGTAATATGAAGTATTCCCAGCATATCCAATAATAGATACATTCTTTATCCCTTTATGCCTTGCAAATACTTTCTGTTTTATCTCCAGCCCTATCTCGACTAATACTTCACCTTCAAGTCCCACAAAAAGGCAGTTGCCTATGCGCATCACATATATCTCGTAAGAAAATTCCTTTCCTTTTATTCGTTGTACATTTTCTTCCCTTAAACCACGCAAGTAGACCGGAACCTTCTCGGAAAAGAGTTCTTCTCTAAGTGGAATAAGAATCTTCTTGCTTGTAACCATTAAGCAAGGATTAATTTTATACTTCTTTATCTTTTTTAAAGTTAATAGAACTGCCCTCCCAAGTTTTTCTCCTAATGTCTCTGCCAATCTAAATGGAGTCTTAGATGGAAAGCCTATTGGGTTAATATTGGCTCCTGCCCCTTGAGTAAAAAGGACATTACAATCTAATTTGTTCTCAACTAATCTCTGAGTATAACCTGGATAATCTGCTGAGATATAAAATGAATCACCAGCTGTTACCGCATGACAGGCATAGGTTAACAAAAGAGCAAGAACATTGCCATCCGTTCTTTCTAAAACTAAAATTGGCACATCAGTATCAATCACTCCCCTGGGATTTCTTCCCATCTTTCTTACTTTGCCATCCTTATCTACAGGTCTTCTATTAATTCCTATCTTAGCATAACCAGTTCCACTTTTTACTCTAACCGCAGTCATATTATTACTTGCCGCATAAACTGCACCGGCAATCTGCCTGGAAAGGATATCTATATAGGCAAAATCCTTTTTGGCAGATTTCATATGCCATGCAGGACCAATAAGTGGACCGGAGTGAGTATGAGAACCAGAGAGCAAAACATCTTTAATACCTGTTTGTCTATATATTAGTTTCTTAATTTTGGATGTGAGTTCTGTATCCAAGCCAAGAGTATCTGTGGTTACAATAGCTGTTCTTACCTTACCTCTCTCCAATACGAGAATCTTGGCATAAAGCTCATCATAAATCCCTATTGAAGGCATCCCTTTTCTAGAACCAAAGCCTGCTTGGCATATTCCTATTGGTGGAGTAATATCAATCTTGCATATCCCTGCCCTAAGATTATGCATGATTATTTAAACTCCTTATCACCTATTTTCTCTATCGCCCTTATTATAGTCCATATTACTTACTATACCAACTTCAATCTTATTTTAATTCTCCAATATTATTCTTAATCTTCACTATTGCATTCAGAATCAATTGGATATTTGCTCTATGGAGCAATATCCTGTGAGAAATTGCAATCTGCTCCTCAAAACAAAATTTCTCTGATGCAGAAAGATATAAATTTTCATAATCCGGAATTTCTCCGAGTATCTCAGGAATAAGCTGCCGGATATTTATTTTTTTAAAGGCAGTCTGTTTATAAAGTGGCACCCTATAAGCAACATGGCATGGAATACCTTCAGCATTAAGAGCTTTTATAAATTTATCTCTAGGAATATCCTTAAATCCCTTTCTATCATACCGTATGACAAAAAAGCAGTAGCCTCTTTTTGTAATCCGCAAGTCTTTTTTAAGTGGGTTTACACCACCTATTTTTTCGAGCTCAGAGGCTAAAAATTCACCATTTTTCTCTCTCATATCTAACTGCTCCGGGAACTTCTCTAATTGCGATAATAAAACAGCTCCACAGAATTCGCTCATTCTGTAATTTGAAGAAAGAATGTGGTGCTCATAACCAGGAGCTCCTAATACTCTTCCAATATTATCTATTAATTGCGCTTTTTCAGCTAGTCCAGCATCATTTGTTAAAACACATCCGCCTTCTCCTGCACATAGGGATTTTGTCCCTTGAAACGAAAAAGAGCCAATATCTCCAATCGCGCCTACTTTTCTTCTTTTCCATTCTGTTCCATGTGCATGCGCTGCGTCCTCTACAACTTTCAAATTATGCTTTTTAGCAATCGGCAGGATAGCATCAAAGTTTGCTGGATATCCGCTATAATGGACTATTATAACTGCTTTTGTTCGGGAAGTTATTGTCTCTTCAATCGCTTCAGGGCTAATTTGTGCAGTTTCTGAATCAATATCTGCAAAAATCGGAATGGCTCCTATTTCAGCTACTGCACTGGCAGTTGCTATAAAACTGACTGCAGGAACTATAGCTTCATCTCCCGCTTTAATACCGAGTGTTCTCAACGCCAATTGCAGGGAAACAGTTCCGTTTGCAGTTGCTATACAGTGCTTAGCGCCATGAAAATTCGCATATTTTCCTTCAAATTGCCCAACCTTCGAATTTTCGTGGAGTCTGCACCAATCTTGAGAATTAACTACTTCAAGAACTGCACTCCTATCTTTATCGTCAATTATCGGCCATTTCTCAACGATTAAATCCCTGGCTACAGGAACTCCTCCGTTAACAGCAAGTTTTGCCATAATCTCACCTATTATCTTAAACTCATTAGATTTTTAATTATGAACATATCCAATTCCTCGTAGTCTCTTTTTGCAATAAGCTTCTGAATGTAGTTTTTATCGCAATTTCTTACAATCTCCAGTAGCGCTTCAAAAATTTTTCTGCTGTTAAGAAGGTGCTTTGTAGATACTTCCTTCTTCTGTGTTCTCATTGCCTTTACGTCAAGACCAACGAACTCCCCGTTTCTTCCATAGCCAGCTTCTTCTAATACTCTAACTTGATTAAAAGCCCTTCTTAAATCCACAGACCCAAACGTCTTATCTTCATCAAATTTTAATCCATTTTGATCGTTCAGATGTACAGTCCACAATTTATTAAAGGAAAGGGCAAATCCCATTTCATCGGATGGATCCAGACCTGCGAGAATTGCATGGGCACTCTCAATATTCACACCAACCCTTTCTGAATCAATAGTAAGCTGAGCAAGCGCCAGCGCGTGGCCGGTTGTTGGGATATATGCTTGATCCATAGGCTCATTCGGTTTTGGCTCAATCGCAATACGGATTTTTGAGTCATATTCAAGCATTGCGTTCATAGCTTCAACAAGTCTCTGCACGGCCTTTCTGCTGTCTTTTGCCTCGCGAATATATGTTCCTTCCCTAGCAAGCCAGAGTACGATTAAATTTGTTCCAAGTGTATTAGCAATATCAATAGCTCGTTTACTTCGCTCAATTGCATATTTTCGGCAGACTGAATCGTTTGATGTGTATGCGCCGTCAATCGTTCTTGGATCTTCCCATAATCTGGGCGCAACAAACTCAGGAGTTAAACCTGCATCTTTTAATTTCTGAGAAAGTTTTTTTGCTTCACTTATAATTTGCTGAGGTTTAAGATTGTTCATGTCGGGAACAGCATCGTCATCATGAAACTGGATACCATCAAAACCAAGCTTTTTATACATTTTTAATTTTTCATCAAAGCTGAAACTTTCCCTTACTGCAGGCCCGAACGGATCCGCTCCCTCATGAACATTCCAAGGACCAAAAGAAAATCGATATTTAGTTTTTTGCTTATCAGACATATTATCTACCCTCCATGATTTAAGCCTTTATATTTAACTTCTGTCCATATTCCTTGTTTAGCTGATTCTAAAGCTGCTTCCAGTATTAGCATTTCGTTATGCCCTGCGATAAAATCAGGGTGGCCTGAAACAGGCTTTTTACCTTCTCTTTTATCTTTAATAGCCTTGTAGTAATCCCTGAACAAATTGACTATAGCATCTCGATAACCCATTGGATGACCGGATGGCAGAGTTGCATAATGTCTGGTTGATTCATTCTGAAGCAATGGAGATTCAAAGAATATTTCGTTTGCCTCATTTCTTTTGCCAATCCAGAGTTCAGCAGGTCGTTCATGATTCCATGCCAGAGATTTTTCTGCGCCGTATATCTGAACGTCAATATTACACTTTCTCCCGGCACACACCTGAGCAGTTGTAAACATACCTCTCGCTTCGTTTTCAAAACGTATCATCAGAGCTCCATAATCATCAAGCTTTATGTCAATCTCATCAAAATCCTGTGAGCACTGATTTGAAAATGTTAAAATTGTTCCATCCTTCGCTTTTTGCCTTTTGGGAATAACTGTTCTCAACTCTGCCATAACCTCTTTTATACGACTGCCTGTTATAAATTGAACCAGATCGCAGCAATGACTGCCCAGATCACCCATAACATTTGAACAACCCGAAAACTTGGGATCAAGCCTCCAGCTGTAATCAGTGGGGTAGAGCAGCCAATCCTGAAGATAATGTCCTAAGACAGTGTGAACTTCTCCTATCTCTCCCGACCTTATCCTGTTCGCAGCCTCCTGCAAAACTGGATAATAGCGATAACAAAAATTTATTCCTGTAACAGTTCCTTTCTCCTTTGCCGTTTCAGCCAAGATCCTTGATTCGTCTGCATTTAAAGCCAACGGCTTTTCGGAGAATATTTCTTTACCGCTTTCTATAACCTCTTGGTTGACTTCAAAATGAAGATTGTTGGGTGTGCAGTTATGTATTATTTCTACGTCACTATCATTAACAAGTTTCTTCCAATCAGAGTACGTTCCTTTAATTCCATATCTTGTCCCAATATCTTTAACAAGTTCTGCATTGGCATCTGCTATAGCCACAACCTCAACCCCTTCCACTCGAGATAACTCTTCTAAATGAATCTTGCCAATATAACCTATGCCAATAATTCCAACCTTAAATACATATGGTTTCATTTAAACCTTAACTCCTAATTTTTCCTCAAGATATTTCTTGCTTATTTGTGCGCTTTCTTTTGGCGTTCTTGTCGTTGAGTCAAGTTCAATCATTATCCAACCATTGTAACTAGATTTATCCATTATCCGTATAATACTCGAAAAATCTACCTTCCCCTCTCCCAATTCCTTAAAATAATTGATAACTGAGCGATAATCTCCTTTTGCTGCATCCTCTTTTACCTCATTCATATCTATATCCTTGAAATGGGTATAGGCTATTCGGTTTATGTAAGTTTTAAATACTTCTACCGGCTCGCTCCCTCCACGCATAAGATGGGCAGTATCAGCTAACAGCCAAACCAGATTAGGATCTGTGTTTTCCATTAGCCACGTCAGCTGCTCCCGTGTTTCCACCATTGTTTTCCAATGTAAGTGATAGCACGATTTCAGCCCATAATCTTTACACCGCCTGCCAAGCTCATTTAATGCCTTGGCTAATATCTGATAATCAGCCTCAGTGTTCCCTTCTGGTCTTTTTGTACCTCCAGCTGTAACAAAAATAGATGCGCCCATTTTAGCTAACATTTCCATCCCTTTAGTATTGCGTTCTATCTCTTCATCATATTTGGCTGGGTCAATAAATCCACCTCCTCCATATAAAGTAACCAATTCCAGGTTTCTTTCTGCAATAATGTCCTTGAGTTCCTTTTCTCTCCCGTAATATTCGTCAATTAAGAAAAGTCCTGTTTCAAACCCTTTGTAGCCAACTGCACTGATTTCATCTAATGACTTAATAAGATTTTGCTCTTTCTTTTCGCCATGCTTGCCTTGCCACCAGGTGATACAATGATAACCAACTTTTACATTTAACATTTTTTAGTCCTAAATATTAAAAATTAATTTTTTTAATTTTTTGCATTTTTCTATTTCTTTGCTACAGTTACTCCTTGGAAGTCTTAGTTTTTATACCTTTTTTCAAAGAACCTTATTTATTTCTGAATCTAAATTCTAATCGAAGGATAAATCAGAATAACAATAGACACAATACAATAAATTACTATTTTTTAAGAAATATTACGATTTTAATGACTTTTTCTATAAGAGAACGGAGATATACCTTCGGATTTCTTGAATGCATAGCTGAAATAGTATGGGCTTTGATAGCCAACTTTTTCAGCTATTTTCCCAATCTTCATGTTCGTATCTCTCAGTAGAGCTCTTGCTTTCTCTATTCTCAGATTTGATAGGCATTCGAAAACAGTTCGTTTTGTTTTAGTATGAAATAACGAGCTAAAGTAATTCGGGCTTAGATACACATGTTGAGCTATCTCTATAAGTGTTAATGGATTATCCAGTTTCCCCTGCATAAAACTAATTGCTTCATCTACAACTTTTCTCTTCCATGAACTGTACCTCTGTTTCTTTACGCTATAACTCTTACTTGTCATATCTCTAAAAATGCTCGTAAAAAACTCTGCTAAATATGCATGGATCATAACGTTACGATGCTTATGTTTTGCTTCTATTTCACCTATAAGTCTTGTTACTATTTTGTTGGCTTCGCGATTTTGCTTTACATCCAGCCCTCCAAAAACAGTATATTTATTTTTAAACGAGTAGCCAAATATGTGCATCCTGACGTCATTCCCTTTCGGTATTATCCACATATCTTTATAATCTTGATGAGGAGAGATATAACTTTCAAAGTGTTTTTCTCCTGGAAGGATTATATACAATGACCCCTTCTTACCCACTATCGGAATTCGCTCAATCCAAATAACGCATTCCCCCTCTAAGACAAAGCAGAATTCAATACAAGAATGAAAAGATTCTGGATAGTGACTTTTTGGACGTTTAAGTGAAGGCTCTATCTTAGATTCAAGATTATGAGAAAGAACCCTCAAAGAACCCTTTTCTAATCGAGGAATTATCTCTAAATCGATAACCTCTTCTATAGACTTACTCATCATATATCATCTTATGACCTTCTTGATATATTCCATGGAACTAGCAGTGAAGACTTTTCTGTTATTAAATGAAAGAGCGAACTTTTTACCTAATTTCCTTTCACCAACTATACCGATTTCACTTGAAAATGTCCTCTCTGTCATTGCGAACCGAAGGTGAAGCAATCTCGCCTTTTAAGATTGCCACGTCGCCTACGCTCCTCGCAATGACATTTTCATATTCTTTTGTGTCGACTTGTCGGCATGAATGTTTCATTTATATCCCCTCTCCTTGATTTGGATACTTATATTCTACCAGATCCTTAAAAACTGTTCCATTCATTTTTACCCCCATATTCACATTTATCCACATTTTTTCCCTCTGGACGCCCCCTTCCTTTACTACTACTGTTTTCCATTATGTTTCTGAACTTTTGCAGTAATTTGTCAAACTTTAACAAGTATTTTTTTATAGGTTTTTTCGATTCATCTCAAATTCTTCTTATTTCCTCTATTTTAAGCTACTTTTGTATTCTATTCTGGAAAATCTATATCCGTATATAGGGTGCCTTATGTGTAATTGTTAACATTAAAAAATCGAGTTCTCACTAAACTCCAGCACCACCGTGATTGCCTTCTACTCCTAATGAATCACAATTCGCATATTTTTTCTATTAAAATTAGTTATAAATTTTAAGGACTATTTTCTGGGGGGATATTCCCGAAAGTATATATAACCTCTTTTTATCAGCGAACTCTGTGCAGTGAAGATATAGGGGTGATTCTTGTGACCAAATAGTGACCAAAAAAGTCAAAAAACAACAGGAAATTACGAGAAACAAAAGGAAACATCGAGACTTGCTAACTTCTTAAATTTCAAAGAGTTATGTTGTAATTTATTACTGCTCAAGAAGTTGCAAAAAATTGGCTAATTAGATTCCGCAACCCAACGCTCTATCCATCTGAGCTACAGGCGCATGTTAAGTTGATAGATTTATTATACCGATTTTTATAATAATAACAAGAATCTGAAAGAATTATTGTTTCACTTCTTGATTCACACATCTTACCCAACTAAAGCTACTTATGAGTTTTGATGCTTGATATATTCCTGAATTTTACTTAACCTGATTATAGTAACCTAATCAATAAACATCCTGATAGAGGCAGTCACTTTCACTAAGACACAATCTCCCCCAAATATTCCAGATCATCCATTGTGCCTCGTTCAACATCTTTTGACTCTTCATATTCCAATCCCAGATAGCCGGAGTATGACGGTAAGAGTTTCTCAAAGATTTTTTTATAGTCTATCACGCCTTCATTTAAACGGCAGTGTTTTGGCTTTCCGTTTTCATATTTTACGCTTTTGAAATGGGTGAAGTCAATAAGCGGCAAAACTTCATCCAACGCTTTGACGGGATCTTCTCCATAATATAGAAAATTTGCCGGATCATAGTTTAATTTGACATTTTCCATGCCTACTTCTTCCAGGAGCTTCCTGCAGTTCGAAGCTTTAGCTAAAAGTCCGCCATGATTTTCCAGGACTACAGTTATGCCCTCATCCTGAGCTAATTGACCCATTTCTTTTAATGTCTTAACCGCCCATCTGAATTTTTCTTCGGTATCTTCCCAGATATGACATACCCTGAAATATTTTACACCCAGAAGATGGGCTAACGGCAGTTCTCTGACAAAATCTCTTGCCCCGGCAACCTCAAGGAAATTTACACCCAGCTCATCCCCCATTCTTTTGTGGTCGGTGATTTCTTTTTCTTCTCCCGTAAAAGCCAGCGGGAATTTACATGGATCGCCAAACATAGCGCAGATATCAGAGATGCCAATCTTTTTCATGAATTGACAGTATTTCTCAAATGTGTAGAACCTGAATCCCCACGGCGAACTGGTAAATTTTTTTCCCATCTTTTTAATCCCCCCATTTAAACAAAATTTTCAAAATATCGTAACGGTTCTTTTCTAACTCCTCATAGGCTTTCGGTGCGTCATCAAGATGACATTCTTTTGTGTAAAGAGATTTTGCGTCGAATTTGCCTTCACTTATAAGACCGAGGATACATTCTTTATAGCCGGGTCTTACCGCGCAGGTCATCGAAAGACTGAGATTTTTGCAAAACCATGGAGAATATGGATAGAGGATAATTGGCGAAGGATAATCCCCCTGAAGGTGAATTCTACCTCCTTCGTCGTCTCTATCCCGACCGCCTTTCCGAAGATAATGGCAAGTCTCCTGGACTACTTGAGAATTTCCTGAACATTCAAAAACAACATCAGCTAATCTGCCCTCAGTCATATCCTTTAACTGCGCAAGAGGATCTTTGGAGGCATCTATCAAATGCTCTGTATATTTCTTCGCCAGTGCTAATCTCGACGTTTGGTTATCCATGGCGATGATTTTGCCTGCGTTTTTTAGCTTTATTAGCTGTAAGGCGGAGAGACCTATATTCCCCGTGCCGATAACAAGAACCGTCTCGCCCTCTTTTATGCCTACCTTCTCTATGCCCTTCATAGCCACACAAGCAAGATAGGTTACTACTGCTTCCTGATAAGAAACATTATCCGGTATCCTGGCACACAGGTCAGAGGGAGAGCTGGCAGTCTTGGGAGATTTGACAGCATACTCAACTTGTCCTCCCCAGGCAGCACAGTACTCTGGATAACGCCTTACTTCATTAGCCATTACCCTATCGCCGACTTTTAATCTTTCTCCCGAGGCTGTTAAAGGGGCATTTTCTCCCACATGGACAACCTCTCCTACTTCCTCATATCCTGGGACTAACGGGTACCAGAGATTGCCATCGAGATGCCCGGACAACCCTCCCCACACTTTCATCTCCGTGCCACTGCTGATAGCGCTGTAGGTAGTCTTAATTACCACCGTTTTATCATCAATCTCCGGCAGTTTGATTTCCTTAACAACTGCTTTTCTCGGTCGTTCTACAACTATCGCCTTGCCTTTTTTATACATTTTTTACTCCCATGTTTTTAAAATAGTTTCCTTTGCCTGGAGACATTTTTCTATCGTTCTTTCTGCCGCTAATTCTATAGCTTCTATATACCGCTTCTGAGATTATTCTAATTAACCGGGCTAAATTTAACCAAACTCGTATCCTTTCCAGGAACAGAGGAACTATAGAAATTAGAAACTGTTGTTCTTCTTTGACTATAGAAGTCCAGGACCTGATATTTTTTATTACCGGGTAGATTAATGGTAAAGTTCTTAGGGGATTTAGAGGCATCATTGAAAAGGACAAAGAGAATATCATCTCCTTTTCTATAAGCAAAAACATCTTCCTGAGGAAGGCCTTGACACGCTTTTTTTAAAGATATATCCTCTCCAGAAAGAAAAATATCCTCAAAGGCGGCGATGGCCCGAGAGGTTTCCCCGAAAGAGACCATACCTCTTCCATCCAGTTGTGGCCAGAACCAGATGATGCATCCACCCATATCCCCGTCTACAAGCCGTCTAAAAACAATGGATTTGAGAACATCCTGACGGACGTAGGCTCTTTCAAACATATTAGTGTCCAGATGTTCTCCCAATAGCATCCGTTTATTTCCAATGGCTTTTTTTGTTCTAACGATAACGGAGGGGTTTCTTCCATAACCAAACATAAAGACGTCGCAGATATTTTTATAGAGAGACCAATCTACCCCATAGGCGGAAGCAAGAGCATCGTTCTCATAACCAGAATACATACTGAATTTCGCATCTTTGGAGAGAGATTTAATAGTTTTTTTATAAAATTTAGCAATTCTCTGATGCACAGAACAGACATATTTAATCCATTCATTCCTGTATTTACTCAATATTTCATCCTGGGTATAGATTTCATTTGTTCCTAAGTATTTAGAAAAACCCTTTCGGCATCTTTCACAGAAACAGGAGTTAAAAGGACCGGCTTCCAGGTCATAGCAAACTATACTCGCTTTTTCTTCCAGAATATATTTCTTCAGAGCGTCCTTCAGAAGAAAAGAGCCTTCCTCCATAAAATAGAGAGGGCACATAAAAGCTTGCCAGGATTGAGGTTTATGATATTTATTTACTATTGCCGATTGCGGATGTTTCCTGACATAATCTCTCACTATTCCAGTCGTTGAAGGGCCAGAAGTCATATAATGAAGTCTGAAACCTGATTTATACGCTTTTTCATTAACCAGATGGGTAGAGCCATGACTGTCGTCAATGTCCATGGTATTAAAGCCACAGAGTTTAAAGGTTTCTACATAGGGCAGAAATTCCTCCTGAGTTACTAAAGATTTTATCATCCCATCCCCAATTTCAAGGATAATATCTTTGGGCATTTTCCCTTGTGGTTCAGGTAAAACGACTATCTTTAAGTCATTCTTCAGTTCAATGTCAGCACCTTTTCTCCACTCGTGCCAGATGGCTCCAGAGTGATTATAGGTATCCTTACCATCAGAGACCTTGTTGACCTTGAAATAGAGATGCAGGTTACTCCCGTAAAAGTTATATTTTTTTTGCTTGGGGACTTTTTGAGTAAATAATATCTTAAATAGTTTCTTCTTCCTTCCACCCTCTTCGATTTCAGTAACCCCAAGAAATTTATGAGGAGCGCTGGACCAGGCCCTTTTCTCTGGCTGGTATAAAGGAAGCTCTAATTCTTCTGGTAAAACTAAATTTAACACCATATCTTGACATTTCCATGGAAAGGGAGAGTTATATCTTACCCCTACTCTCTGCATTGTCCCTTGGGCAAAGTATCCAGTACTATTATCATCATCCCATTGCGGAGCAAAGATGGTATGTTTATAAATGATATTTCTTCTTAAGTAGAACTTGGCAGAAGAGGAAGTTATATTGTTTCCGGTGATAATTTCCCAGTTTGAGTCATTAGAGTCAGGGGAATCCCAATTATTAGATTTATTATTGTTATAGACCCAGACATCAAGAGGCAGAATATGTTCTTTATATTTAAGGAAACCGCTTAATTCAACCTTATCTTTATTCTTATCCATCGCTAAAGCAAGGGTATTATTTCCTTTAAGAATTTCTATTTTAATATCTTTAAAATTGTTACTCTTGCCTAATAGTTTTTTATTGAAATAAAGGGCAGCATCTGCTCCTTTCAGTTGTAAGGTCAAAGAGGCTTCTAAACCAGCTTTTAATTTCTTAGAAGGAGCAAAGGAAAGAATCCTTTCTTTCTCAATAAGATAATCTATTCTTTGCAGTCTTTTCTTTTTATCTAAAGGCAGAAGGATATCTTCTTTACTAAGAGGAGATATTTCAAGAAGAGCTTTTTTTATAGGTATATTATTCCTGATTGAGGCAACCTCAAGACTTAACCTTTTTCCTGATAGTTCGTTAACTGAGGTCTGGAAACCTCGAGAAGAAAAATTCTTTTCTACTACCTTTATCCCATAGGATTTATTTCCGACTAAAATATCTCCAAACTTGTCTGTATGATGATAGCTTCCTCCGGTAGGAGACCAAGCACTCTCTATTTTCTCTTTTGCAAACTCCCGATAGAAATTCCCAGTAATGGTAAATGGTATCCCCTTTTTATCCAGACCTATGGAAGAAAGGGGTATCTTCATTTCACAGCTCCATTTTTTCTCATCAATACAGGAAGCAACTTTAAGTCCTGGACAGTTCCAACCAGTGTCTCTGCTTTCCCCTTTTCCTCCTTTACAGATAGCATCATAGACGGTTCCCAGACCATTGACAGCAACATGATAATACATACCCTCTTCTGGCGATAAAAAGACCTCTACCACATCCTCATTCCAGATGCGTCCATCACGGTTTTTTACTTCGGGAAGCACTTCAGAAAGCAGGTTTAAAACAGGGTTAAGTTTAGAAAGAAAACATTCAAAGCCAAGATAAAGGTCCCGGTTATTACGGGCAACGGAGAAATAGGTTTTCTCATTCTCATTTACTCCTTTTCTATTGACTGATAAAGGTAACCAGGTAGACTCTTTCCAGAATGTCTCATTTAACTTTCCATCTATTTTGGGAACTTTACCGATTTTACTTACATAAAGAAAGTGATTCTTTCTTTGGGATACCTTGGTAATTCGGTTAAATATGAGCAGTTGGGAAGGCCAGCTCCAGATGCTTACATAAAGCCTATCTTTATATACAGCTACTGCGCATGGGAGTTTTTTCTTAGCATCATAAGAAGCAATGAACTGACCATCAGGGGTGAATGATTTTACCGTTTTGCCCGCATAATCGGCCACATAGAGATTCTCATCTTCATCTAAAGCGATATTTATAATAGCCTCGAATTCCTCATCTCCTCCGATAGAACCCTGTTCTCCAAAAGAGAGGTCTTTTTTGCCGTACGGGGTATATTTAGTTACCGTATTCTTGAAAGATGCATAAAGGTTATTCTTTTTATCTGCCCTGATGTGAGAATCAGCGGCGGTAGTAATCTTGCCGCCTGCTCCCCAGTTTTTATCTAAGGAGCCATCCTTAAGAAATTTCTTAATATACTGCCAACCCGAAGTATAAATATTCTGGTTGCTGTCCGCAGTAACAGCCTGGGGCATCTCTGCAGCTATATCAGAACCTTCAGGAAGTGGAATTCTCTTGCCGGATAAATCAAATCTTAAGAGCCCGTTGTGAAAATCGGCTACATAAAGATATTCTTTATCTATGGCCAATCTTCCTACCCCGGCATTTTCAAAAAGGATTATCTTCTTCTCGTCCTTTTTGTTCTTGATAAGGCCATTCTCTCCGAAATCTTTATCTATTTGAAATTTATCATTGAACTTTACGATGCATTTTTCAGCAGCAAAAGCGGACACATAAAAGTTCCCATCATTATCCGCTACCATATCCATGAGCATCCAGGATAAAGCGGATTCTTTTACAGACTGCTCTACACAAATTCCTTTACCTCCACTGACCAATAAAAATATCCCTAAAAACAAAAATAGCTTTTTCATCTTATCCTCCTTGTTTTTTAATTATCGTCTATGATGACTCCGCCACTCCAGCTAACATTGCTTAAATCATATTTTGACCACCTGGCATGTCCATCCAAATAAACAGCATTTATGCCGCCTGAATGGCGACAAGCGTAATCCATGCTTGCTGTAACATTCCAAGTATTATAGTAAATGAAGGGGATATCCCAATCCATTACCATTACCCTCTTGCTACGATCAAGCATATTGTCTAATTTAGCAACGGTAGTGTAGTTGCCACAATAGTCAACGATGAATCCATAGGTGTTAGACAAATTCCCCTTCGGATGGGAAGGACAGTAAAAAATCTTATAACCTGTTCCTGCTCCATAATCACGTAGGTACCAGGGCCAAGTGTTTCCATACTGAGCACCACTGGGTATCAATCTCCCATAGTCTTCTCCATATAGCATAAGGGCCAGACCGATCTGCTTTAAGTTACTTATACATACTACTCTTCTTGCCGCCTCCCTGGCTTTACTAAGAGCCGGTAATAGCATTGATGCCAAAAGAGCTATGATCGCTATTACCACAAGCAACTCTATTAAGGTGAAAGAATGTAGGGACATTAAGTGGTGTGTTACACTGCGGGTGGTTCCTTTAAACCAATTAACCATTAATTTATAAGGAGAAACAAAATGACCCCAAAAACCTCTGTTGGTATCGACCTTCACAAAGCCAGCCTCACTA
>JBDRTG010000027.1:0-152500 GCA_043824255.1 bacterium | reverse complement strand
TGGTCTGGGCTGTTTCCCTCTTGAACATGGAGCTTATCCCCCACATTCTGACTCCCATAGTAAAGATAATAGTATTCGGAGTTTGATTGGGCTTAGTAACCTGGTAAGGCTCTTAGCTCAGCCAGTGCTCTACCTCCATTATCCAATTTATATGAGGCTATTCCTAAAAATATTTCGGGGAGAACCAGCTATCACTGGGTTTGATTGGCCTTTCACCCCTACCCACAGCTCATCCAATGGTTTTTCAACACCAACTAGTTCGAGCCTTCACTCCGTTTTAACGGAGCTTCACTCTGGCCATGGGTAGATCACCCAGCTTCGGGTCTACTAGATGTAACTATACGCACAATTAATACTTGCTTTCGCTACGGTTACTCCCACTCTACGGGATTAGCCTTGCTACACCTAAGTAACTCGCCGGTTCATTATACAAAAGGCACGCAGTCAGGCATTTTCCTGCCGAAGCAAGAACATAGCCCTCCTACCGCTTGTAAGTATATGATTTCAGGTACTATTTCACTCTCCTAAAAGGAGTTCTTTTCACCTTTCCCTCACGGTACTTGTTCACTATCGGTCGCCAGTTAGTATTTAGCCTTAGGAGATGGTCCTCCTACCTTCACACAAGATTCCACGTGTCCCGCGTTACTCAGGACTTATTTAGCAAGAACACATCTTTTCGCTTACAGGACTATCACCTTCTTTGGTTATTCTTTCCAGAATTATTCAGCTAAGATATATCTTTCTAACTTGCCAATTAAGCTGTGTCTTAATTACAATAAATCCTATAACCCCTATTGAACAACTCTCACAGGATATTTCATTCACTAGGTTTAGGCTGATTCCATTTCGCTCGCCGCTACTCAGGAAATCGCTTTTGCTTTCTTTTCCCAAGGTACTGAGATGTTTCACTTCCCTTAGTTTAGCCTCCAAAAGGATATCATAGCATTACCTATGATGGGTTTTCCCATTCGGAAATCCCTGGATCAATGTTAGTTTGCAACTCCCCAGGGCTTATCGTAGCTTACCACGTCCTTCTTCGCCTACTGGCACCAAGGCATCCGTCATATACTCTTTGTAACTTAACCATAAATTTAATACTTTTCTTTGCCATTTTCTCTATGTTTCAATTTTCAAAGAACAAAAAAACTTCGCTTTTATTAGTAGCTGACAGCTACTAGCTAAAAGCAAATGAGCTTTGCTCATTTTTAGTGGAGATGACAGGAGTCGAACCTGCGACATCCACAGTGCAAGTGTGGCGCTCTCCCAACTGAGCTACACCCCCAAAAAAAGCTGCGCTTTCACCGTTAGCCAAAAGCTAGTAGTTATCAGCTAATAGCAAGCGGCTCCTGCCGCTTTTTGTGGGCCTAGATGGAGTCGAACCATCGACCTCACGCTTATCAGGCGTGCGCTCTAACCACAGCTGAGCTATAGGCCCAACTGCCTATAACTACATTTAATTTCTTTAAGCGAATTCAGCGGTCTTTGTCACCTTTCTTTAACACAACCTTTTCTCCTTAGAAAGGAGGTGATCCAGCCGCACCTTCCGATACGGCTACCTTGTTACGACTTCACCCCCCTCACCAAGCATACCTTATTTCCCGAATACTCGGGAGCTTCGGGTACACCTGATTCAGCTGGTGTGACGGGCGGTGTGTACAAGGCCCGGGAACGTATTCACCGCAGCATGATGATCTGCGATTACTAGCGATTCCAACTTCATGCAGGCGAATTTCAGCCTGCAATCCGAACTGAGGGATACTTTTTGGGATTGGCTCCACTTCACAGTCTTGCAACCATTTGTATACCCCATTGTAGTACGTGTGTAGCCCGGGACATAAGGGCCATGAGGACTTGACGTCATCCCCACCTTCCTCCGGTTTATCACCGGCAGTCTCGTTAGAGTTCTCAGCATAACCTGTTAGCAACTAACGATAAGGGTTGCGCTCGTTGCGGGACTTAACCCAACATCTCACGACACGAGCTGACGACAGCCATGCAGCACCTGTGTATCTGCTCCGAAGAGAGAATATATTTCTATATCTGTCAAATACATGTCAAACCCCGGTAAGGTTTCTCGCGTAGCGTCGAATTAAACCACATACTCCACCGCTTGTGCGGGCCCCCGTCAATTCCTTTGAGTTTCAGTCTTGCGACCGTACTCCCCAGGTGGGACACTTAACGCGTTAGCTACGGCACGAAAGGTATAAATACCTCCCACACCTAGTGTCCATCGTTTACTGCTAGGACTACCAGGGTATCTAATCCTGTTTGCTCCCCTAGCCTTCGTGCCTCAGCGTCAGTACTAGAATAGAAAGCCGCCTTCGCCACCGGTGTTCTTCCTAATATCTACGCATTTCACCGCTACACTAGGAATTCCACTTTCCTCTTCTATACTCTAGCTGGACAGTTTCAAATGCAGTTCATCCGTTAAGCGAATGGATTTCACATCTGACTTACCCTGCAACCTACACACCCTTTACACCCAGTGATTCCGGATAACGCTCGCCCTCCCCGTATTACCGCGGCTGCTGGCACGGAGTTAGCCAGGGCTTTCTCTAGCAATACTGTCAAACCTATTACGTATTATGCAATAGATATTTCATCTTGCTTAACAGGGTTTTACAATCCGAAGACCTTCATCACCCACGCGGCGTCGCTGCGTCAGACTTTCGTCCATTGCGCAAAATTCCCCACTGCTGCCTCCCGTAGGAGTCTGGGCCGTGTATCAGTCCCAGTGTGGCCGTACACCCTCTAAGGCCGGCTACCCGTCATAGCCTTGGTGAACTATTATTCCACCAACTAGCTGATAGGACAAAGGCTCATCTCTAAACAGTAGCTTACATGTAGAGGCCACCTTTAAACCCAAAAACTTATACTTCTAGGATATTATCTGATATTAGTTCCGATTTCTCGAAGTTATGTCAGTCTTAGAGGTAGATTACCTATGTATTACTCACCCGTGCGCCACTTTACTAAGCCTCCGAAGAGACCTTTCTCGTTCGACTTGCATGTGTTAGGCACGCCGCCAGCGTTAATCCTGAGCCAGGATCAAACTCTTCAAAAAACATCAAAAATTAAACAGAGACCGCTGTTCGCTTGTCAAAGAACATCTTATATAATCTTTAAGAGATTGGATTATAACAAAGAATTAATTCCTGTCAAGTCCATTTTGGACATTTGATTTTATTTTTACAAATTTTCTCTTTCCTACCTTTAGGAGAAACTCTTTTTTTATCTGTATGTCAAGAGTTTCATCTACAACTTTATTGCCATCAATATACACAGCTCCACCTCTTATAAGCCTTCTTGCCTCACCACTTGTTTTAGCCATCCTCGCATCAATTAGTAACTTAACTATCCATATCTTGCTGCTGTTAATCTGTAATTCTTCTATCTCTTCAGGGCGTTCCCTTCTGCTGCACACTTTCATGAAGTATTCTTCAGCCTCTTTTATTTCACTCTCATTATGAAAAGTTTTCATTATTTCTCTTGCCAAATGCTTTTTAACATCCATAGGATTCTTTTTACTATTAGCTAACGTACTTTTAATTTCGTCAAGCCTCGCAACAGATATATCAGTAGCTAATTTAAAATAATTCATTATCAAATCATCTTTTATGGACATTATCTTTCCATACTTTTCCTTTGGAGTATCATAAATGGCAATATAATTATTAAGGCTTTTGCTCATTTTATTTACCCCGTCAGTTCCTATAAGAATTGGCGATAAAATAGCTACTTGAGGTTCCTGAGAATATTTTTTTTGTATTTCTCTTCCTAACAATATGTTAAATTTTTGTTCACTAGCTCCTAATTCAATGTCAGCCTTAACCATAACAGAATCGTATGCCTGAAGTATTGGATACAAAAGTTCATTCATGGACAATGGCCGTCCTTTTTCATATCGCATTCTGAACGTCTCATGCGCCATTATCTGTGCAACCGTAAACTTACCAAGAAGCTTTATTAAATTCATAATTCCCATCTTTTCAAACCATTCACTCTGCCAATGAACTTCTGTTCTTTTTTTATCAAGCACAGTATATAACTGATCCATATATTCAGTTGCATTCTTTCTAACTTGTTCCTTTGACAAAGAAGGCCTGGAACGATCTAGTCCTGTAGGATCCCCAATTTGAGCAGTATAATCCCCTATTATTACTACTCCAATGTGTCCCATATTTTGCATTTGTCTCATTTTCTTAACAGGAACCATGTGCCCTATGTGAATATCTGCTGTGGTAGGATCTATCCCATATTTCACTCTCAGAGGGCTTCTAAGAGCCAATTTTTTATTAAGTTCCTCCTCCGATATGATCTCTGCTACACCCTTTTTTATTTCCTCCAGCGCCTTATTATTTTTCATTTTTCCGTTCCAATTTTTTTAGTGCTTCAGGGATTTTTTCATTCCTTATTAAATCAGGGTATGTCTCCCGCTTTCTAATTAAGTAACATTGATTATTCTTTACTAACACCTCTGTTGCTCTTGGCCTTGAATTATAATTAGATGACATGCTAAATCCATAAGCTCCAGCACTCAAAATTGCTAATACGTCATTTGATTCAACAAAAGGCAATTTCCTGTCTTTTGCAAAAAAATCTCCTGATTCACACACAGGCCCAACTATATCAACAATATTTGAAGGTCTCTTTCTGTTAGATTTCTGTAAAGGCAGTATCTTATGATACGCATTATATAAACTTGGTCTTATTAAATCATTCATTGCTGCGTCAACAATAATAAATTTCTTATTCACCGATTTCTTAACAAATAGCACCTTTGTTAATAAAATTCCTGCATTTCCTGTTATAAATCTTCCAGGTTCGAGAATTAATGAACAGTTAAGTTCTTTCAACAATGGCTTTAAACTAGTTGCAAATTCACTGGCTTTTGCAGGGCTTTCTTTGTCATAAATTATTCCTAGTCCTCCTCCTATATTAAAGTAATCTATCTTTATTCCCTCACATTTCAACTTATTTATAAAATCTACTGTTTTTTTAATAGCTTCAACATAAGGTTGAACCGAGGTTATTTGAGACCCAATGTGGATGTGAATCCCTCTAAACTCCAGATTTCTATATCTGTTTGCTGTCTTATATATCTTAAAGGCCTCATTCAAAGATATTCCAAACTTATTTTCTTTCTTTCCTGTTGTTATATATGCATGTGTCTTAGCATCAACATCAGGATTTATCCGCAAACCAATTTTAGGTCGTTTATTAAGCTCTCCAGCTATTTTATTTATCAATGCAAGTTCAGCTTGAGATTCTGAATTAAATAGCAATATATTGGATAAGAGAGCAAATTTTATTTCATCACTCGTCTTACCAACTCCTGCATAAACTATTTTATCCGGTTTAACTCCTGCTTTTATAGCACGATACAATTCTCCTCCTGAAACTACATCTCCACCACATCCCTGATCAGCAAGCAGTTTACATATTGCTATATTTGAATTTGCCTTAATAGAATAGCATATTGTGTGACGGATATAATCAAAAGCTCTATCAAGCTTGAGATAATGATCTGTCAGAGTCTTATAGCTATACACATAAGTGGGGGTTCCGAATCTCTGAGCAATTTTCTCAAGATTTACATTCTCACAATAAAAACTTTTCCCAACATACGAAAAATCGTGCATAAAAAATCCCCTTGTATTATTAATGCCTTATTAGTATATCAACTACTATTTACACTTGCAACTGCGGATGTATATCTAACAAAAGATCCTCAAATTTCCCTTCTTTATACCTATGATATGCAAGTCCTGCTATCATTGCCGCATTGTCTGTGCAAAGTTTTAATGAAGGGTAAAACAAATTCATACCCTTTTCTTTACAAATTTCAGAAAGTTGTTTCCGAAATTCTGTATTAGCAGATACTCCACCACCAATCAAAATTGTCTTAACATCTTTTTGTTCTGCTGCATTAACAATCTTCTTTATCAAAACATCTATTACAGACTGTTGAAATCCAGCGCAAATGTCATTAACATCTGCTAGATTCCTATAGGAATTACATTCAAGGTACCTGGCTACAGCTGTTTTCATTCCACTAAAACTAAAGTTATAAATATCCTTGCCAAGAAACGCCCTTGGAAAGTTTATAGCTTTAGAGCTGCCTTTTTCAGCCATTTTAGATATTACTGGTCCACCCGGATAGCCTAAATTCAGCATTTTTGCAACCTTATCCAGAGCCTCACCTGCTGCATCATCGTATGTTTGTCCGAGTAATACATAATTATTACTCTTCTCCACATAAAATACTGCTGTATGCCCCCCAGATATAACCAAACCAACAACAGGGCAGACAATACTGCTCTGTTCTTCCATAAAATTAGCGTATAAGTGTGCATGTATGTGGTTGACTGCTATAAGAGGGATACTTAGTGAAAAACTCAGGGCTTTGGCTGTCTCTGTGCCTACAAGAAGCGCATTTGCCAATCCGGGACTGTTGGTAACTGCTACTGTACCAATTTCGGATAACTTACAATCTGCTTTATCCAAAGCTTCCCAAATTACATGACTAATCAGTTCAATGTGCGCACGTGAAGCAAGCTCGGGAACCACTCCCCCAAACTTTTTATGAATATCAATTTGTGTCCCGACCACATTAGATCTAACATGCTTTCCATTTTCTACAACGCTCGCTGCAGTTTCATCACAAGAGGTTTCTATTCCTAAAATTAACAATTTGTGAGACTCCTCAGACTTTATCAGAGAAAAAGTAACGTCATTGTCTATTCGCCGAGATGTCGGATGACACCGTATTTCCTTGGAATCGCAAGATCTGCCTTTCTGGCTGTTTGGTCTTCTTTTATTCTGTAATCAACGTCCATGATTTCTATAAATTCCGCCGTATAGTCCTTTAACACTCCAGGGTATTCAAATAGCTTATCACCTTTGCTCAACTCAAGCACAACTCTCTTGCCAATATGTCTTTCTAATAAAGGCTCAAAAGACGTTCCCATAGAACCCATCAATTCTTGTTTTATCTGGGAGACGTATTTATCTTGAGAAGTTAGTATCGCCCCAGCAGGAGCATTTCTTTTGGCCTGACCGATTAACAGATTCACTACCTCCATCATCGAATCTCTTACCGTCTTGAAGAAATTTTGCATTCTTCTTTTAAGCCTTCTTAAGGCCGTGGGATGATAGGTTCTTTTTAATTCCTTCTCCCTTTTTTTCTTTCTATGTTCATTTAATTCATCGTGGTAGCGAATTAAGGTTTGGATATTAGGATACTCCTGTTTATATAGAATGTAGCTCGTCTCATCATGTCCACTTTTATCTTTGTGCTTGGTTGAATAAATTAGTTCTAGCCCCGTATTTTCAACACTCAGTTTACCCCAAATTATTTTGCCGTTTGTTTCTTCTAAAGTTACCAAGTCCTCTGAAAAATCCCCCAGGCATTTATCTCTAACTCTTCCTCTAATAAAAGCAGCAACCACTGTAAATGCGATAATAGAAACTATAGTTATAGCAAATGTATCAGGCATAATAACTTTCAATTTTTAGCATAGGTCAAGAAAAAGCGTAAAACTTTAATTATTTCTACTTCAAACTTTGCCTTATGACCCTGGCTGCTTTTATTATTCTAATGGCAGATTGAAGTTGTTTGTCTCCGATTAGAATGGAGTGTTTTGCTTTATCTTTATTTTCAATAGCTTTAATTCTAATCTCATATAATTTGATTTGCTCTTCTTTTGTCATCTCCAGAATAACATCAGGTGTAAGTCCAACTTCATCAATACAACGTCCATTGGGAGTATAATACTTAGCGGTTGTCAATCTTATGCCAGATCCGTCAGATAGAGGGATAACTGTTTGAACAGACCCTTTACCAAATGATTTAGTCCCCAGTATAATACCTCTGTGCCAGTCCTGTATTGCGCCGGCAAAAATTTCGGAAGCGCTTGCACTCCCTTCATTTATAAGAACAACTAATGGCATATCCATAGGGTAAACAGCTCCAATTTTTGAGACGAACGTTATATTCTGTCTTTTCTTTCTCCCTTTTGTAGAAACGATGAGTTTCCCTTTTGGCAGGAACAGATCTGTTACTTTGACACAAGCTCCCAATAAACCACCAGGGTTGCTTCTTACATCAACAATCAATCCATCTATTTTCTTCTCTAAAAGAAAACTAATTTCTTTCTCAAGTTCCTGAGCTACTTTCTGATTAAACTGTACTATTCGCACATATCCTATATTATCACCCAATACACTGGCATTTTTTATGTTTTTTATCTTTATTACTTCACGTACAATGTCAAAGTGAATAAGTTCCTTTTCTCCCTCCCTTGCAATTTCTATTGAGACCTTTGTTCCTTTTGGTCCCCTTAATTTTTTCACTGCTTCCATGAGCGTTAGGTTTTTCGCTGATTTACCATTTATCTCTGCAATCACATCTCCTGACTTAAGTCCTGCCCGATCTCCAGGTGTATCTTCAATTGGAGAAATTATAATCAATAAGCCACTTCTGATACCAATGACAATTCCTACTCCACCAAACTCTCCTTTCGTTTCTACCTGCATTTCTTTGTAAATGTCTGGAGGCATAAACTGACTATATGAATCTAACCCCGTTAACATTCCGTTGATAGCGCCATAGATAAGCTCTTGCGGCGTGGCTTCTCTAACATAAGAAGACTGTATAACAGTGAC
Organism: bacterium; assembly: GCA_043824255.1. Lineage (GTDB taxonomy): Bacteria > JAHJDO01 > JAHJDO01 > JAHJDO01 > JAHJDO01 > JAHJDO01. The sequence goes on along the minus strand of JBDRTG010000027.1, from coordinate 143,833 downwards.
CACATCACTAAATAATTTAAGCTCTCTATAAAGACCTGTGTCAGCTATAACACTATCTGAGACATTCTCGCTTGAAGCCTCAATAGAGAGACAACAAATAATAGTAGTAATAACTACAGCTATTACCTGTAGTTTCCTCAAAGTTGATATATTGTTCTGATACATAAGACAACCCCTATGTATAATTATTTATCTTATTTTCTTCTTGTGTCTATTTTTGCGCAATCTTTTCTTGCGCTTATGCGTGGCTATTTTACTTCTCTTTTTTTTCTTGCCGCACGGCATAAAGTTCTCCTTTCTTAAAATCTATAAATAGGCTATATTAATAGCATAAGAGTGAGCAGTGTGTCAATCAAAATAGGATTTTATAAGTCATGTTAAATAGCGAGCAAAAACAAATTCTGTTAAAAGTCGCCAGAGAAACTATGGAAACCTATATCAAAACAGGTAAAACACCAACATTCAAAATTGATGATAGACTATTAAATGAAGAATATGGATCCTTTGTAACCCTCCACAAAAAAGGTCAATTATGCGGCTGCATAGGGAATATTATTGGCACAACGCCTCTCTGGGAAACAGTCAGGAATATGGCAATTGAATCCGCAACAGGTGACCCGAGATTTTCTGCTGTCAGAGAGGATGAATTAGAGCAAATAGATATAGAGATCTCTGTTCTCACTCATCCAAAAAGGATTGAAAATATTGACGAATTCCATTTAGGCAAACATGGAGTAATAATAAAGAGAGGTTTTAATCAAGGAGTATTCCTGCCACAGGTTGCCAAAGAAACAGGCTGGTCAAAAGAGGAATTCTTATCCTCTCTCTGCAGTCATAAAGCAGGCCTTTCTTCAGATGCATGGAAAGATAAAACCACAGAAATTCGTATCTTCAGCGCACAGGTTTTTAAAGAAAAAGGAAACTAGTTTCCTTATAAATCCTCTTATATATTCAGCCAATCCGTATGGAATGTACCTTCTTTGTCAATTCTCTTATAAGTATGAGCACCAAAATAATCCCTTTGGGCCTGTAAGAGATTTGCAGAAAGGGTTTCTCTTCTGTAGCTGTCAAAGTATGCAAGCGCTGAACTGAATGCAGGAACTGGTATGCCAAGCTCTACTGCTGTTGCAACAACCTTGCGCCAGTTATCCTGATTCTTCTCAACAATTTCCTTGAAATAGGAGTCAAGTAATAGATTCGGCAGATCAGGAGTTTTATCAAAGACCTTCTTTATCTCTCCTAGAAACCGCGCTCTGATTATACATCCGCCGCGCCACATTAATGCGATCTCTCCAAAGTTTAGATTCCATCCATATTCCTTCGCAGCAGTCATCATCAAGGCATATCCCTGAGCATAAGAACATACCTTTGACGCATAAAGCGCATCCTTTATGGCAGTTACAAATTCGTCCTTGTCTCCTTCATGCTTCCCTGACGGACCGTTAAGCACTTTAGATGCATTTACTCTTTCCTGCTTTATAGCAGAAATGCATCTTGCAAATACCGCTTCAGCAATTGTTGGCGCTGGAACACCAAGATCCAACGCAGCCTGAGAAGTCCACTTTCCAGTACCTTTCTGACCTGCAGTATCAAGTATTATCTCCACTAAAGGTTTTCCTGTATCAGGATCAGTTTTCGATAATATATCTCGGGTTATCTCAATCAAATAACTATCTAATTCTCCTTTGTTCCATTCTGCAAAGATCTTATGCTGCTCAGGAGCTTCTATTCCCAAAGCGTTTTTCATCAAAAAATATGCCTCGCATATAAGCTGCATATCTCCATATTCAATACCGTTATGCACCATCTTTACAAAATGTCCTGCCCCATTTGAACCTATCCATTCACAACAAGGCGATCCGTCAGCTACTTTTGCAGATATGCTCTGGAATATGGGCTTAACATGTTCCCATGCCGCAGGAGAACCGCCAGGCATAATACTGGGACCCTTTAGAGCGCCCTCCTCTCCTCCTGAAACACCTGTTCCTATAAAAAGAAGTTCTTTAGATTCCAAATGCTTTGTTCTGCGTATAGTGTCCGGAAAATGAGAATTGCCTCCATCAATAATAATATCTCCCTTTTCCAGATAAGGTATAAGTTTTTCTATAAAATCATCAACAGCCTGTCCGGCTTTAACCATAAGCATAATCTTACGCGGAGAATTTAGAGAGTTAACAAATTCTTCTATTGAGTGAGTACCAATAATATTTTTCCCTTTTGCCCCGCCATCCATAAATCTATCAACCTTCTCAACAGTTCTGTTAAAAACTGCTACAGTAAATCCCTTGCTTTCCATGTTAAGAACAAGATTCTCTCCCATCACAGCAAGTCCTATCAGTCCAATGTCCGCCTTCTGCATCTGCTTATCTCCTTTTATCTGTTTGTTTTATTTTGTTTCGGACTTTGAATTTCGTGCTTCTAATTTTTCTCTATATGCCCACAAACCTGCTGACGGAGAGCTGATAAAATAGACCTGTTCTCCATCAGGCATGGTATTCCAACCTTCTGACATCCTTTCGGGATTATATCTGCTTAAAGTTTCTTTAATATCTGCATATTTAAAATTAACTCCTTCTATCTCCTCTTTTGTCAATTTCCCGGGAGCGTATGTTATGCTGAAACGACCCTCAGATGATCCATGAATAAGGTGTGCAGTGGCATGCCTTAGATCCTGCATATCTTCATTCTTTCTATATTGCTCCATAACAGCTGGAGTTCCAACATATCCATACTTGCGGATAATTTCATCAACTTCTGGCTGTTCTCCAAAACGCTCAAGTCCTGGAGCAATAATCAATAATTCTCCTCCATCTGCTATAGCCATACGTGTGCGATATATTGCTTTATTAGCTACCCACGTGCTTTTAAACTCATCTGCCTGCATTACTGCAACAATCTTTTTAACAGGTTTATCAAAAACAGTAATGTTCTGCTCTTTGCTTTTTCTGGCTGCCATTAAATATGTTTCAATATCATCTCCAATATACAATCCAGTGGTAATAAGTTTTCCCAATTGATTTCTTGCCATAACGATTAGAATATATACATGAGAAAGATTATTTAAATACTCTTTCTCTGCTTTATTATAACATGCTCTCAAAGGTGTTATAAGCTGTCCCAGATTATTTTCAATACCACAGCAGGCTGCCATCATATGGGAAGCGCATATCATTTCTTTTCCGCCAAGACCGATAAAATAATTCTTGTTGTGATTGGCAAAACCCAGTACTTCATGAGGAACAACATGCCCTATATTTACTATTAAGTCATAACTGTTATCTACAACTGCTCTGTTAATCTCAACAGGTATCGGCCAATCAGCTTTACCTTTGCTGACCTCCTTTACATAATCCCGAGAAATCTCTCCAAGGGGTTCACAACCCTTTCGCCAATCATGCTTAAGAAAACAATTCTGAGGGATAGAGCCAAACATCCATTTGTTTTCTTCAGCAGTATGAGGAACATGCTGCCCCAATGTGGGTATAACATCAACCTTGCAAGTCCTGGGAAGAAGCTTGTAAATCATCTCTGTTAATTGTCCTGCACCTGAATGATAACGGGTAATATCCGGCGGTAATAAAAGCACCTTTTTGAAATCCTTTATTATCCGCTCACTTGCTTCCTGCACCACTCTCTCCATTACTTCCTGCTTTTTACTTAAATCTATCTCTTTTGATTCTTCATAAAACCATGGCATCTTTAATGTCTCCTCTTATATTTTATCTACTTTAAAACCAATCTCTGATAAGATATTCGCTAATTGCGAATCTTCTTTTTCAAACAAAATCTCTGTATTAAAAAATTCTCTTCTCACAGGATAATTTTTTCTCAAAGAATCAAAATACATACCTTGTTTTTCAGCAGTTATAGCTGCAATTTCCCTAAGTTTTGAATCATCTTTTTCAATATCATACACTTGAGAAATAACTTCGTGTAATTTTTTTTCTAATGAACCATTATTCATTTCACCAACTTTAATAACAGGACAATTGCTATCCGGCAAAAAGTCATTAGGATTCCATTTCGCTTTCTTATTTAAATATTGACACAAACTATTATATATCATAAATGTCCCATTGACCTTGCCGTCAAAGGAATAACCTGCAATATGAGGAGTCCCAACCAATGACATTTTAAGCATCCCTGTATCAATATCCGGCTCGTTCTCCCACACATCCAAAATAACCTGCGATATTCTGCAATGCATCAGAGCGCTCTTAACAGCCTTTGTATCCATAATCCCACCACGAGAGGTATTTACAATTACAGGACATTTCTTTAAACATCTCAGAAACTTTTCATCTATCATATGATACGTAGGATACTTGCCCTGTCTTTCAAGAGGAACATGAAAGGTCAATATATCACAATTTGCCATCAATTCTTGTATTGGACGATATTTTATATCTCCTGTTCTATCAGAAAGAGGAGGGTCGTTAAGAAGTACTTTCATTCCCAGAGCATTAGCTTTCTTTGCAACTTTACTGCCAACACTACCAACTCCCACAACCCCAATTGTCAAATCGCGAAGATTGAGACACAACTTGTTTACTGTGTATAATAATGCACAGGCTATATACTCTGAAACGGAATTAGAATTAGAGCCGGACGCGCTTGCAAACCCGATATTTCTATCATTCAAATATTTAACATCAATATGATCAAGCCCTATCGTAGCTGTTCCAACAAACTTAACCTGGCTTCTTTCTAAAAGTTCAGAATTAACCTTTGTGATAGAGCGGACAATCAAAACATCAGCATTCTCTAACTTTTTAGGAGCTATCTCTCTTCCATGAGAAGTCTCAACTTCTCCCAAAGTAGAAAAAGCCTCTCTGCCAAATGGAATATTCTCATCAACAACTATTTTCATAACGTACGGGCACGGCACGCCGTGCCCCTTCTTTTATTTCCATGGTGGGATGCTGGGCAGATACTTATCAAATTCATCAATCAGAGACTTTTCATAATCCCCAGCATATGTTCCATTTATAAATTTATCAAAGGCTTCATTGTGAAATCTTTCCCATGATATATCCTCATCTCCAGGATTAACGGGATAAAACAGGGCATTGTTAACGCGTGCTGCTTTCATATCTCCTGGAGCATCCCCTATCATTAGAATATGATCCGGTTTATAGTTGTCTACAGCAGCAAATGCCAGATGTTCTTTTTTCGTTCCCATCTCCTGGCCTGCAATTACCTTAACGTATTTAGCAATATCATGTTCATCCCACTCTCTTTTGAGAGCTTCACACGGAGTTGCAGACACAACAATTGTATCTACTGTATTGAAAATCTTCTCAAGACTTTCCATGACGAAAGGAAACGGAGGTACCCCACGAACTATCTTTGCTACCGTTTCATTAACAGCCTTAGACCATTTTAAAGCCTGAGTTAACACAGGGTCATTTGTTTCATGGACAGCTCGTTCTAAAGCAGGGTTCCCGAGCTTCGTCTCTTTCTCAATCCATTCACGCAGAGATTTTGCTTCAGGTATATTAACGCCACGTTTCTTTACGTCTCCTCTTTCTTTAAGAAGATCAAAAACCATTGTAAGAGCAGGAAACCTGTTTATTCCGCGCCACTTTGAATAAAGGTTTACAAATTCCGCAGCTTCTCTTGCATACTTTGATACTGCCTGAAGCTCCCACTCATTGATAATATTAGGAATAAAACATTCTTTATGCTTTACTTCCATAGTGTCAAACGCACACCCGTCAGAATCAATACCTACAAAAAATTCTTTTTGGGGTTTGAATTCCATTAATTCTTTTGCCGCATCCTGCATAAAACATCCTCCTCTCTCTGCAATCTATAGTTACAATTATTAATTAATTTAAAATTAAAAACTAAAAATTCAGAATTTTTATTTGTATGCCTGAGGAATGTATTCAGTGCATTTCTTTCCCGCAAATACAGGTTTAATTCTAGCAAACCGTTGTATACCATTAAGTATTGGCACACTCACCCAATCCTCTCCAATGAGCGGTCTTGCATATTTTATGAATTCGTCAGTTACATCAATCCTATTCTTTGCTATCCAGTTTGAAGGAAACTTTCTCTCAGAATTTGCAACTTTCTCAAGAGAAACCTTGTCATATTCAACACTATAAATTGCCCCTGGTTTTCTGAGAATTGTAGACATAAAACCATTAGTTCCTTCATAAGCTATCAGAACCGCTTTCTGGCCAACTTTATAAGCTTCGTCCAAATCCACTGTAGAGGCATAAATTGCCGTATCACGCTGGTCAGTTCCAGGAATAAAGCCTCTTGCAAGGCCTCTTGCTTTAAGCCCAACTTTATTTAAGTAATTCACAACCGTCTGCTTAACAGTACCTCGACTTGCCCCAAACTCAGTATGTCCGAAAGCATCCTTTGCTTCTCCAATATCTCCAACCTGAAATCCCTCACTTATCACTACAATAACTCTGCCTGATCGTTTCAACCCTTCATTCACATTATCTGCAAGATCTTCTATCGAAAGCTCAGTCTCAGCAAGATATATCTGTAACGGCATCTCTCTTTCAGGATCTGCAAGACGCGCTGCTGCTGGAATAAAACCTATCTTCCTTCCCATAGCCTGAATCACCGTAACAGGATCTGCAGGAGAAGAACCAGCATTCTCTTCATTTGCATTCTGGATGCAATACGCCCAGTATCTTGCTACACTGCCATATCCCGGAGTGTGATCTATAAGCTTGAATTCTTCATCTCCAACATCATTATCTATTGTTTTCGGCACACCTACGGAAATTAAATCCAGCCCCTTATCCTTTGCAAGCACGCTAATTTTGTTGGCTGTATCCATTGAATCATTGCCGCCAATGTAAAAGAAATAGCCAATATTATGAGCTTTGAAAACCTCTATAACACGATTAAAATCCGTAACTTGTTCTTGTTTTAATTTATAGCGGCATGTTCCTATTGCTCCAGCAGCTGGAGTTGTCCTTAAAAGAGATATTTCCTCTTCACTCTGAGCACTCAAATCCAACAATTCCTCCTTAAGAATCCCCTCTATTCCATGGTATCCGGCGTATATTCTGCCGAACTTCTCGGGAAACATCTTACATGTCTCAATAACTCCCCTGAGAGAATTATTAATTACTGGGGATGGCCCACCGGATTGAGCAATAATGACATTTTTGAGTTTAGACATATCCTAAAGTTCTCCTTCTAAATTATCTTTCTTCCCAATCCACGAATGTTGAGGGTCTTCTTTGGGAATGAGTTTTCTATTTTTCCCTGCAAGTATCCAGAGGTAATAAACTGAATATCCTGGCGCGGCACAGACAGGATGATATCCTCTAGGCATAACAGTCACAGTGTTGTTTTTCAAAACTAGTGCCTCATCAAAACCCTCATCATCCAAGCCAGGGTCAGTATATAGCCTTTGCATACCAAATCCCTCTTCAGGCTGAATTTTAAAAAAGTATACCTCTTCTAATTTTGTTTCTTCTGGTGGATTTTCAATATCGTGTTTATGCGGAGGAAATGATGACCAATTGCCAGGAGGATTTATTGTCTCACCAACAAGAAGACACCCTGCAGGGGTTCTTTCATCAATAATATCGTATACATTTCTTGTCCAGATCCCATTTCCAACAGATCGAACTTTTACTTTATCAGGAGTTATAACAATAGGTTCCCCGGCAAAATCAGTTCTTCCTTTGCATACAGCCACTTCTAAATCACTTGTTGCAGTAATATCATATCTGTTCTGTCTTGGTATATACGTAGCATAAGCCTTACCACTAAATACATCCTTTCTCCCACCTATCGGCCCCCACTTTATAATGTTTGTACTGATCACACACTTACCCTTGAGAATAACCAGGACAACCTCATCATCCTCTGTGTCTTCTGAATACTGTTCTCCTGGAGAAAGTTTTATAATTCCGAACTCAATATAATTCAACATTTCTCCGTCAGGAAACAATATTTTTGTATAACCAGACTTTGGTTCATAATTAAATCTAATGTCCATATTAGTTCCCTCCTGCATTTTTTATTTTCTCTTCAATTATTTTCTTATCTTCTGCGCCCAATTCTACTGCTTTTTTCCACTGCTCAATAGCTTTATTATACATCTTTTTTTGAAAATATACGTCCCCAAGATGATCTCTTATTACGGGATCATCTCCTTCTGCTTTGGTAAGCTCCACAGCTCTTTCAAGCTGTAACATTGCTGCCTCAAGCATTCCTCTTTTGTAATATCCCCACCCTAAGCTGTCAACAAAGTAGCCGTTCTCCGGCTCAATTTCAAGAGCCTTCTTAATTAATTTTATAGATTTATCAAGTTTCTTCCCCTTATCTATATACATATATCCTAAATAATTATAAGCTTCCGCATAATCTGGATTTAATTTTATAGCGCGGTTAAACTGCCTGTCTGCATGATATATTTTTCCCATGCGCTCGTAGGCAACCCCAAGATAATAATAACTTAAATCAGATCTGAATATTTTTAATAACTTTTTATAGGATCCAACAGCATGTTCATAATCTCCTGTTTTACTGTATGTAAGTCCTTGATGTAAATACAAAGCGCCAAGAACTGTACTGAGTCTTGTATTCTTCGGATCCAACTTAGATAATATTCTATATTGCTCTAGAGCCTGTTCAATGAATCCCTTTCTAACGTAGAGTTTAGACAAGCTGTATCTTGGCCTTATTGCTGTCCTGTCTGCCTGTATTGCGCCCTCATATTCAGCTATAGCCTTATCAATCTCCCTTTTATTCTCGTATATAGTGCCCATACAATAATGCGCATAGGCACTAGAATCATGAGGAGATATGTCTCTGTTATGTGTAAGTATTGCACAACCCGATAAAGATATTAAGAAAAGGCACAGAGGCACAAAGGCACAGAGACCACGGATTCTTTCACTATGTATCCTTGTCACTTTGTCCCTGTATGCCTTTTTTATTTAGTAGATTACTTTGTTAAGCGGATACTCTATAATGCCCTGCGCGCCGGCTTCCTTTAACTTAGGGATAATATTTCTAACTATATCTTCATCTATTACTACTTCCAGTGCCACCCATTTTTCCCCAACTAATTGTGATATTGTAGGAGTCTTTACTGCAGGCAGTATTTTTATGATATTCTTTAAATCTTTCTGAGCAACATTCATTTTAAGACCAACCTTTTCTTCAGCGTTTAGCGCGCCTGTGAGAAGCATTGCAAGATTCTGGATCTTTTTCTTTTTCCACGTGTTTTTCCATGCACCCTTATTTGCAATAAGTTTAGTTGTTGAAGTCATAATCTCATCTATTATCCGAATGTTATTTGCCCGTAAAGATGAGCCTGTTTCAGTAAGCTCAACAATCGCATCTACCAAGTCAGGAACTTTTGCTTCAGTTGCACCCCATGAAAATTCTACTTCTGCTTGCACACCTTGTGATTTAAGATATTTCTTTGTAACATTTACAAGTTCTGTTGCAATTCTCTTTCCTTCCAGATCCTTAACTGTCTTTATTTCTGAATTATTATTAACTCCTAAAACCCACCTAACTGGTTTCATCCCACTTTTTGCATATATAAGATCTGCTACTTCAACAACCTGAACGCCATTTTCCATTATCCAATCCTTCCCTGTCAGACCGCAATCCAGAACCCCATCATATACATATCTTGCCATTTCCTGCGCTCTGATAAGGATGGCCTCAATCTCGTTATCATCAACTATTGGAAAGTAAGAACGTTCAGAAGTTGATATATTAAATCCAGCTTTTTTAAATATTCTGGCAGTTGCTTCCTGAAGACTCCCTTTTGGTAATCCAAGTTTTAGTTTCACCCTTTATTCTCCTTATATGTAATATTTTTCCACTGCTTTATCCCATAATCCCTTTGCTTTAAGGATCATGTTGATAACTTCGCGTACAGCTCCTTCGCCGCCATTCTTCCCAGTTACATAGTGTGAAACTTGTTTTGCTTCCTCTTGAGCATTTGCTGTGGCCACTGCAAAGCCCACCCTCCTGAGAACAGGGACATCATGCAGATCATCACCTATATAAGCAACTTCTTCATCAGCCAATCCATATTTATCTATAAGCTCTTTATATGTAATAAGCTTATTTTCAACAACTTGATAACAATCCGTTATCTTCAGCTCTTTTGCACGGATCTCAGTTACTTTAGACTTTCGCGCAGATATTATTGCTACCTTTAAGCCTCCTCTTTGAGCTAAAACTATTCCAACACCATCCTGTACATTAAAAAACTTCATCTCTTCAGCTGAACTAGTCCATATAATCCGCCCATCTGTCAAGACCCCATCCACATCAAGAATAAGCAGCTTTATCTTTTTTATTTTATTATTATCAACCACTCCTACTCCTCTTAGCAAACGCCGTGTCATTGCGAACGAAGTGAATCAATCTCAGATATTCTTTCGTTGTCCAAGAAGAGCTTTTGGACCTCCTCGCAACGACGGACTTGACTGAATAATTACACTATTTTAAACTCTGAGAGTATATTATCCAGAGATTCTATTTCCTGCTGCAAGGCTTCTCTCTCACTCTCCTGAAGCGCTGCGTTTTTCGATAACGACTTTATTTTATCTACAGATTCCTTAGTCTTCATTAAATTTTGTTTTATTGAATCTATAGATTTATTTATTAACTCTGCAATGTCACGAAACTCATCTGTTTTTCGTAGATGAATTTCTTTGCTGAAATCTTTTTCAATTAATTTCTTCATATGTTTTCTTATCTTAGAAACAGGTCCTACTACTCTGTGTGATAAAAAAACAGAAGCCAAAACTACTACAGGAACAAGTAATATCAGTTGCATTGCCAATTTTATTTTCACTACATTTAATATGCTTACTAACCTTGCTTGAGGATATACCTGTGCTAGTTTTTCTCCTAACTGTGTCCAGAGTGTATGATATACTGTATATCCACACACCGCACTTATAATGAACATAAATATTAATGTTACTACTGCGTACTTCATCTGAAATTTCTTGTCCACCAAATAATGCCATCTGAACTTCTTCTTATTTTCCATTATACTTACCCCTCCTAATTTTAATTTCTTTTCTTACCATTATAGTAAATTCAACATCCTTTTTCTCTTTCAGCGTTTTTATTACATCTGACATGCTCATGCCTTTCAGAGATTTCTTATCTATTGCTGTTATTATATCGCCCACTTTCAGCCCTGCTATATCCGCAGCGCTGCCTTCTGTCACATGGGTTATTGTTATTCCTTCTGGAATTTCCTTTATTTTTATTCCCAGCCCTTTTTTCTCTGTACCTGGAATTTTTAACATTTTTATTGGTATATCTCTTTCCACTGTCAATTCTACTTCTTCTCCTGCTGGTCCTTTCAACTTGTTGATAAAACTGTCGTAGCTCATATTTTTAACGCTTTTTCTAGCTATCTTTATTATTTGAGCACCTTTTCTCAATCCGGATTTCTCCGCAGGAGAATTCTTGACTACTGAAGTGATTTTTGTGCTATTGCCCTCTAATCTCAATCCTAAATATCCTTCTTGTTTCTTTTTTGTTTGTAACGTTTCTGTTTGAACAGAAACATTGGTTTTTTCAACATGTATTCTATTTAAGACAATATCCCTTCTCATTACTAAACTTAGTTGCCCTGCAGATCGCTGTTTTAGATTTTTTATTACCTGCTTCATGTTCATATATCTTGTGTTTTTCCCATTTATCACTATTATATTATCCCCGGCTTTCAGCCCTACTCTCTCCGCCAAGCTATTCTTCACTACTTCTGTTATAGTTAACCCTGTTTGTTTAATGTCTATCCTTATCCCCAATCTATCAGATTCGGTTATCCTTATGTGTCTTTCGATTGTGAGCTTTACTTCCCCTGTTCCAGAGCCTATTAAGTATTTTTGCACATTCAATAAAGACATGTATCTCACTAACTGGTTATATATTGATATTAATTTATCGCCTGCCTGAATTCCCTTTTTTGCTGCTGGACTGTTAGGATAGATTTCCATTTTATTTTCATTATCTATTTTTATCCCCAGCATATTTTCCAATGTAATTTCCGACTCTTCTCTTGTTTTTCTTAATAATTCTTCTTTCTTCTGTTTCTCCATTATATGTGCTTTTTTTACGTCCTTTAACCTTAATAATGCATCTTTTGCTTGCTGAAAGTTAGGATTTGTTTTTATTGCCCTTTTATATAATTGCAATGCCTTATCAAATTGTTTCTTCTCCAGGTATTTATCTCCCAGCTGCAAGTAATTCTGCTCAGATTCATCAAATTTAATACGTAATATTCTGTTTCTATATATCCCTATTTCTCCACCGGGAACTCTAATAATCACCCTGTCTTCATATTGCTCTGTTACTATGCCTTTAACGGTATCTCCATGTATTAGAAATATCGTGTCTGCAAATAGGCTTACACTGTTTATTGCGACGATTATCACTAATGCAGTAGATAAGAGAAGTTTATTAATTTCTTTAAACTTATTCATAAGCAATCGTAAAATTTACCTTTAAGTTGGCAAGATATCAAATCAGACAGAAACTTTCAAGTATAATCGATTTTTTCGGATTGGTAGGTCGCGAGAGACTCGAACTCTCCACACCCGGCTTAAAAGGCCGGTGCTCTAACCAGATGAGCTAGCGACCCAAAAATGTCGATTATACTAATTTAGAAATCTTTCTCAATAAAAATCGTCTGTCTTCTTTGCGGCCCAACAGAGACTATAGCTATTGGCACATTCATTAATTCTGATAACCTGCTTAGATACTTCTGCGCATTTTCAGGTAGCTTGCTATATTCTCTTATATCAACCGTGCTTTGTTTCCAGCCTGGAAGTTTTTCATAAATCGGCTTGCATTGCTGAAGTATATCAGAACGATATGGAAACTCTTCTAACCTCTTATTATTGTATTCATACGCAACACAAACATTTATCTCATCAAGATCATCAAGTATATCAAGCCGTGTAACTGCCAGGCAACTCAGCCCGTTTAACATTGCTGAATATCTGGTAATAACCCCGTCAAACCAGCCGCATCTACGTGGTCTGCCTGTGCTTCTACCATATTCACCTATTGGGCCGGCATTTCTCAACTTGTCACCTAAATCCTCTTTGAGCTCTGTTGGAAACGGCCCTTCTCCAACTCTTGTTGTATAAGCTTTCACTACTCCTATAATACTATCTATCTTTGTTGGGCCAATGCCAAGTCCCGTACAAATTCCTCCAGCAGTAGAATTTGAAGATGTTACATAGGGATACGTGCCGTGATCAACATCAAGGAGAGTACCCTGCGCTCCCTCAAACAATACGCTAACACCTTCATCTATCGCTTTATTTAACATAAAAACAGTATCTTTAATAAATGGGACTAATTTTTCTACATACCCAGAATATTCATCAAATATCTCATTTACTTGAAACCCTTTTACTCCGTATATTTTCTCGAACAGCACATTGATCTGATCTAAATTCTCTTCTAACTTTCTTCTGAAGCTGTCCGGGTCAATAAGGTCGCACATTCTTATTCCCATTCTTGCTATTTTGTCCACATATGTTGGACCAATACCTCTAAGAGTTGTCCCGATTCTGCCTCTATCCCTCTCCTCCTTTAACTTTTCTGAGACTATATGATAAGGCATTGTCACATGCGCTGATTTGCTTATACACAGATTACTCTCATTTACCTTAATTCCTTTGTTTTCCAATTCAGAAATCTCTTCTAATAATGCTTTTGGATTAATAACAACGCCATTGCCTATTATGCACTTTTTATCTTTATGCAATATCCCGGAAGGAATAAGATGAAGAGTAAACTCCTTCTCATTAATTATCACAGTGTGTCCGGCATTGTTTCCGCCCTGATATCGAGCTACAATATCAGCATTCTCAGTAAGCAGGTCAATAATTTTCCCCTTACCTTCATCTCCCCATTGTGTACCAACAACAGCTACATTACTCATCAATTCTCCTCATGGTGTTACTGTCATTATTTGTTTTGCTTGCTTTGGATAATGCGCAATGAACTTCAATTCATCATTAGTAAGAGGCTTTTGTGTATGCACATTGGCATATCTAACAAGATCAAGAACTCTAGCAGCTTCTTTATCATCTTTGAACTCTATTTCCAGTTTTCCATACACGTTTCTAAAGCCCTTTACTCCGCTATACTCCCCTGCTGTTATCTTTCTGCCCGTATCTATTACCTCAGGCTCCCCTCTGCCCAGTTCCTCAAAATCATACAATTCGTAATTTCTTCTATCCTTGAGAGCGCCGTCTGCGTGTATTCCTGATTCATGCGCAAAGGCATTCTCTCCAACAGCAACCTGATTTACAGGTATTGGAACTCCAAATGCATAAGATGCATACTTCGCTATTTTCCATGCTTTCTTTAACTTAATCCTATCGTCCAATTTATAGTTTCCCTCAAATCCTGCAGACTTTTTAATAGCAAGAATAGTTGACACCATATCTGCGTTCCCTGCTCTTTCTCCCATACCATTAAGTGTGGTATTTATGTATGCATCTACTCCTCCGTCTATCGCACCTTTAGCTCCAGCTATAGAACATGCTACTGCAAGCCCTAAATCATTATGACAATGAATTTCTATCGGTATTTTTATTTCATCCGCAAGTGTTTTTACTCTCCCATAAATTGAGAAAGGGTCATCATAACCCAATGTGTCACAATAGCGAATTCTGTCTGCTCCGTGCTCTCTGGCATATTTTGCAAACTTAATGAGAAACTCCATATCCGTCCTTGATGCATCCTCTGCATTAACACCAATTGTCAAGGCTCCATGCTTCTTTGCCGTTTTTACGGCATCTGCCATAAGGCCTAAAACACTTGGTTTATCTTTACTCTCAAAATCCCTTGTTATGCCCCCTCTAAATTTTCCATCTATCATCTGCTTGGATGTTGAAATAGACAGATTCCAATGCTTAACATTAGTATTCTTGTAAGACTCTTCAATATCCTCTGCCATTGCTCTGCTCCAGCCTTCAAGAATTATAGGAGAAAGGAGCCCCAGATCTGCAAGTTCAAGATTAGCATTAATATAATTAGTTTCGTGTTTTGTAAGAGGAAATCCAAACTCACTCTGATATATACCCATGTCATTGAGCATAATATTTATCATTGTTTTTTCCAGCTTTGCCAGACCAAGTTTCGCTGTTTGCACACCATCTCGATTTGTAACATCAATTATATAAATTTTATTCTTCTTCTGTTCCATATCTCTTTCCTTTGCACTCTATAATTTCCGTTCCATTATTATTGATTTCTGTTACAAGAAATCTGCTCTCTATATTGTGCTTCAAAAAAGCTCCTTGCATGGACTTTCCTATTGCCTCAAATCTTTCTGTTGCAAAAGCAGCTATTGAAGAACCTGCTCCACTTAAAGCCACGCCTCTGGCACCATTTTTCATAGCAGCTTCAAAAACATCCTCCATACCAGGAACTAGTTTTTTTCTGTAAGGCTGATGCAGCATATCCTGCATGCCGGCACCAATATATTCAAGCTGTCCGGTTAGAATAGAGCTGACTAACAAACATGCTCGGCTTATATTGAACACAGCTTCTTTTCTGGGAATTTTCGAAGGCAGTATTTTACGCGCCCTGGATGTTGATACCTCAAACTGCGGAATAACCACTACTATTTTAAACTCAACACTTGGACTAATCTTGAAATACTTTAATTCTCCTTTATCAATATAAGAAATCGTAAAACCTCCAAAAAGAGCCGGGGTTACATTATCAGGATGGCCTTCAAGCTCTGCAGTTATAGACATAATTTCATCCTTGCTAAACCTGTTTCCAAGCAAATAATTTGCTCCTATTGCTCCTCCTACACGTGCTGCTGCGCTACTTCCTAATCCCCTGGCCAATGGAATATTATTAACCAACTTTATTTTCAATCCATCCATCTTGACCTCAGCCATATCAAAAACAGCCTTTGCAGCAATATATACTATGTTCTCTTCATTAAGAGGCAAACTATTTCTTCCTTCATTCTCAATCTCTATATGCGTCTTTGTATTTAATTCAATTGTAACATAATTATACAGATCCAGAGCCAAAGCAAGCGTATCAAAACCTGACCCGAGATTTGCTGTTGTTGCCGGAACTTTTATTGTTACTGACTTCACATTCAAAACCTTACTAACTTGACTGATATTATCTCTTTTAGTTTCTCGATTTCACCTAGCGTTTCTCTGGGAGGCTCATTATCCAGGTTAAATACAGTCACCGCCTGCTCCCCTTGCTTTTTCCTACCAAGTGTCATGCTTGCAATATTGACATTATGCTTGCCAAGTATTGTTCCCATATTCCCCATTATTCCAGGCATATCTTTATTTATACACACAAGCATAAACCCATCAGGAACTGCATCAACATGATAATCATTTATGCGTACAATCCTTGGATCATTTTCCCTAAACAGAGTTCCCGCTATTGAAGATTCTCCAGAATTAGTTTGTGTGTATATAGTGATTAAATTTGCGAAATCCTCTGCCTTACTAGTCTTACTCTCTACAACTTTTATTCCTCTCTCTCTCGCAATAAAAGATGCATTCACATAATTAACCGCCTTGTTAAGCACAGGCTCCAGCAAACCTTTTATTATAGCTACTGTTATAGGAGTCACATTATAGTTTGTAACATCTCCGCTATACTCTATTCTTAGGACCTTTATATGCCCATCAACCAGCTGCCGCTGCAACTTCCCCAACCGTTCTGCCAGATTAAAATATGGCTTTATCTCTTTGAACACCTTAGGATCTATACTCGGAATATTGACAGCATTAGAATAATTCTCATTTTGCAATGCATCTGTTATCTGATGCGCAATGTCTTGAGCAACATTAATCTGAGCCTCTTCGGTAGAAGCAGCTAAATGTGGCGTAACTATGATATTCTCATATAACAAAAGAGGACTGTCTGCTGGCAAAGGTTCTCTCTCAAAAACATCCACAGCTGCTCCTGCAAGTTTTCCTGACTTTACAGCTCTACATAGGGCATTCTCCTCTATTATGCCTCCACGCGCACAATTGATAATCCTTGCACCCTGTTTCATCAAACCAAACTCTTTATCATTTATTATATGCTTTGTATCAGACGTCAGAGGAAGGTGAACTGTTATATAATCTGCCTTTTTAAAAACATTCTCAAAAGTCTCAAGTCTTATGCCAAGTTTATCTGCCTTTTCAACAGGGATAAATGGATCATATGCTATAATACGCATTCCAAATGCCTGAGCACGGTCAGCAACCTCTGTGCCAATCTTCCCTAACCCAATTATACCCAACACCTTGCCATACACCTCTGTTCCAATAAATTTCTTTTTATCCCAGAGACCATTCTTTAACGATTGGTTTGCCTGAGGAATATTGCGGGAAAGAGCCAGAAGCATGCTTAGTGTATGTTCCGCCGCTGAAATAGTATTGCCTCCAGGGGTATTCATAACAACTATACCGCGTTCCGTAGCTGCAGGTATATCTATGTTATCCACGCCAACCCCAGCCCTGCCAATTACTTTTAACTTTTTTGCAGATTCAATTATATCCTTTGTAACCTTGGTTTTACTTCTTATAACCAAGCCTTCATAATCTCCGATGCAACTTTTGAGCTCTTCAGGAGACATATCTGTTTTTACATCAACACCTATCTTACTATTCTTAAGAATTTCTATTCCCTCTTTTGCTAAGGAATCACTTACTAATATCTTCACTTTAGAACCTCCTCTGCAGCTTTTATACCTTTACCAAGTTCAAGATTATATCCGGAATCTACCAGAGCCATTTCAAGGGCTGAAATTACTGTAATAATATCAAATGTATCGGAATAACCCATATGAGCAATTCTTATTATCCTTCCCTTAAGTTGCTCTTGTCCACCGGTAATCATAACATCATATTTCTTCTTTAAGCTCTTTACTAAATCCACACCATCTACTCCCTGTGGAACCTTAACAGCCGTTACTGCGTCTGATGGAGCCTCCGGAGCCAAAAGCTCAAGTCCCATAGCCTTTATTGCAGCTCGCGTAGCTTTAGCCAGTTTGCTATGCCTTGCAAGCACATTCTCAAGTCCTTCCTCTTTTATCATCTCCAAAGACTTACTTAAACCAACTATTAGTGACACAGCAGGGGTATATGGCGTCTGATTAGTTTCTAATGATTTTCTTGCCTTTGCAAAACTCCAATAGTACTTAGGACATTTAGAACTTTCTACCAAATCCCATGCTTTATTGCTTACGCTTGCAAACGCCAATCCAGGAGGCAGCATTAACGCCTTTTGAGAACCGGCAACTACCACATCCACATTCCAATTATCAGTCTGTATATCAACCGCTCCAAGCCCGCTGACAGCGTCTACCACTAAAACAGCAGGAAATTCTTTGACAATACTGCCTAATGCCTTGACATCATGCATAATACCTGTTGATGTTTCTATCAATGTGGCAAAAACAGCCTTTATTCCCTTTTCTCTTTTTAAAATGCTCCTTACATCCTCAGGATTAACAGGCTTACCCCATTCAACATCTATTGGGAAAGTTTCTATGTTGCATGCCCTACATATTTCATCCCATCTTTCTCCAAACTTACCACCTCTAATTGTCAGCACTTTATCTCCGGGAGATAGAAGATTAACAACACTGGCTTCCATAGCTCCTGTACCTGATGAAGCAAATATGAGAACATCGTTTTTTGTCTGAAAAACATATTTCAGCCCTTCACTAACAGAACGAAATATCTCAGCAAATTGAGGGGTTCTATGATGCACAATAGGCCTAGCCAGATCCAGCAGAACATCAGAAGGCACAGAAGTCGGGCCTGGAGTTAGAAGATAATTTTTTCTCATTTTTTCACCTTTATGTTAGTTTTTCGACCTACAATCTATCAGAAAAGCACCTGAATTTTATTCAATTATACAACCTTTGTCAATTGGAAAGTGGACTTTTTACATCCCCCTTTGAAGGGGGACAGTTTCGCCCCCGCAACCGCCTGCTTTAGCTGGCGGTTATTGTAGGGGCAGCCCTTGCAGCTGCCCGTTTGTCATTCCACGAATTGATTGGGGAATCCGGACGGTTAAAGATTTGTGTCATGTTCTTTTGTTATTATTTCTCTTTTTGTCCCCACCTGATTTTTCCATATATGAAAAATGTATGTTGGTTATCTGCATAGTTAACATTACGAGATACTCGCAACGTAAAAGACCAGACTAACCCTCCATGTTCTAGTGCGTTAGTATACTCACATTCGGAAGTATTAACAAACTTCATAGTTTCGTGATATTTATCTGCAGGCATACAGGATATGGTACAACAAAGAGGTTTTTGAGGAAACTCCGATGTATCTAAAATGATATCACGTTTGGATAATTTCTTTTCTGTTATATGAAGACGTTTTGAGAGTAAAACTTCCACCATCCTTGTAGGTTTTGTGATTTGTTTAAAAGGTGTTCCTATAATAGTACATCGATCCATAGATTCATGTGTGAGTCCTATATAGGTTGTTAATTTGTAAATGCCACTCGGATGGAAAGTAACTTTTGAATTGCCTGGTGCTCTACAAACTTTGAAATCTCTTGGTCTTAGTTCCCCTAGCTTCTCATCTACAACGAATAGAATTTCTTCTGCCCCTGGCTCTGAAAAACCGATGATAACTGAGCCATCAGAACAAACATTTGCCCACAAGAAATCAAGTATCTTTTCCTTGTGTCGTATGTATATCTTTGAGGAATGGGGTTTACTCACAGTTCAAATTTTATTTAACCTATCTCTAATATTTCTAACTTTTTTTACCTCTTTCCTATTTTTCATACTGCCTCAACTAAAGCAATTTCTTCCTCAGTCAATCCATACAACTTATAGACCATCGAGTCAATTTGTTTTTCGTACTTGCGGACTTTGGCTTGCTTCCCCTATTATACCCCACTATCCCCAAATCATAAAGAAAAAAGGGCGAAATCAGGGGGATGTTTTAATGTGCGATTTTTTTGTTGACAGATGTTATGCCTTTGCGATATAGTTCACATAGTTAAGTATTTCTTACATTAACTATTGGGGGTATTAACAATGGCAAAGCATTCTCTTACATTATTCTCAAGCAAAATGTCACGATTACTACCACACGTAATTAGAGGAATGCTAAAAAAACAGTCTGATGCCTTAGGGCGCGGCAAAATAACTGTCCCCCAGTATCTTTTACTTGACCTATTAAACACACATGAACTGCTGAAGATGAAAGATATCGCCAGAGAATTAAACATTAGCCTTCCTGCAGCAACAGGATTGGTCAGCAGATTACACCTCATAAAAATGATTAAACGAATTTATGATAAGAATGACAGGCGTGTAATACACATTGGATTAACTGCCAGAGGGGAAAAAACTATTAAACAGGTAAGTTCACAACAACAAAAAGCAACACAGGAAGTCTTTGTTAACCTGACAGAAAGCGAACGAAACAGCTATCTAAGCATTTTGAAAAAACTAAAAGGTATCTTGAATCATGAGAAATAGAATTGTTTTTGTCTTTATATTTTTCTTTCTGCCTCTCTGGAGTCTGTTCGCTGATAATGCGTCTTCTCCGAAACAAATTTCAATTGATGATGTTACTCGATTAGCGCTCGAAAATTCACTGGATATCCAGATTGCAAGGATTGATGCCTATAAAGAAAGAACATCTCTTGGAAAGGCAAAATCAATCTTTGATACATTCGTGAATTCAGAAGCAAGCTATGAGGATGATAAGAAAAAGACCGCAACAACCCTCTCCAGAACAAAAACTGCTGCAAATGAATATTCACTTGGACTTGAGAAAAAGCTTCCAACAGGATCGAGCATTAAAATAGACGCAGAACATTCATTAGTTGATGCCAATTCCTCTTCTTCAGCAATAAACAACTATAATGAATCAAGTATTAAATTTTCTCTCAATCAATCATTGGGGAAAAACTTTTTTGGGCTAACTGACCGATCTAATATTAAGATAACAAAAATCAATATAGACAATGTAGAATATTCCTCTTTAGATGAAATCGAGAATGCTCTTTATAAAGCCCAGGCGGCTTACTGGAATGTTGTTCTCAAAGAAAAAGAACTCAATATAAAATCAGATATGCTCAAAGAAGCTGAAAAGCTATATTCCATATACAAAGAAAACTATGAAAGAGGAACAACTGAAAAAGTAGACTTGTTCGCAATTGAAGCCAATATGCGCACAAGAAAAAATGAAGTGCTTATAGCTCATCTTGAGAAGGAAATTGCAAAAAACAACCTGTTATTCCTGCTGAACGAAGAAGATACACACATTCAGCTGCAACCTCTTGACCCGCTGGTTACCACTCTGCACAGCGTCAATGTGTATGCAATATTGAAGGAGGCAATCTTGCATCGTAGGGACTATAAGATTATAAAGAATAAAATAGAATCGCAAAATATAGATATAAAAATAAAAAAGAATGCTCTATGGCCTGAAATTGATCTGGAGGCCAGTTTTCTGAAGAACGGGCTGGCTTCAAACTATCAAGACTCGTGGAATAAAACTTCTGACGAAAATAACTACGAGTTTTTTACGGGGATTACCTTTAGAATACCCATTGAAAACCGCTCGGCAAAGGCAGGCCTTGAAAAGGCAAAACTAAACAAGGAACAGCTTCTTCTTTTCCTTAAACGGACTGAACGACTAATATTAAAAGAGATCAACAACAAAGTTAAAGAAGTAAACAGTCTGAAGAATCGAATTGAACTGCTTACTTCCATTAGCAAATTGCAGGAAAACAAACTAAAAGAAGAAATGAAGCATCTTAGTTATGGACGTTCAAGCTCGGATATTATTATTCGTTATGAAGAAGATTTATTACAAGCCAGTCTGGATCTAAGCTCATCATTATTTAAATACAGGGTCAGCCTTATTGACCTGGATCTGGCAAAAAATACACTGCTTGACAAATACTGGAAAGACGCGTTATGAAAATAAGTGAATTTTCCGTAAAACATTCTCTTTTAATTAATCTCATTTCAGTTTTTATCCTGATTGCGGGTTTCTATACCTTATACATCTATAAAATAAGGAAAGAGGCCTTCCCTGAAGTCTCAATGGATGCAGTAGTTATCAACACTGCTTATCCGGGCGCCCCTCCTGAAGAGATTGAAAAATTAGTAACAGTACCTATTGAAAAAGAGCTCAAGGGCGTAGACGGAATTGAAGAGATACAGTCTATATCTGATGAAAACGTTTCTACTATCATGATCAATATTAGCCACGATGCAAAAGACAAAGTTGTAGATGATATTCAACAAGCTGTTGATCAGGTTCAGGATCTTCCTGACGATGCCGAAGATCCAATTGTAACAGAAATCACTACAGGTGAGGTTCCAGCAATTGAAATCGCATTGAGCGGGGATTTGCCGGAGGCTGAACTTCGAAAATACGCAGAAAACCTTGAGGATATACTTGAGGATATACCCGGTGTCTCGTCTATCTCCAAACGGGGTTGGAGAGATGAAGAAGTGTGGGTGGAGGTGGATCCTGATAAAATGAAAGACTTTCACGTCAGCGTGGAAGAAGTAATGAATGCTTTGCGTGAGAAAAACATCAGTATTCCGGGCGGAAAACTGCGTGGGGAAAAAGAATTCAGCATCCGTACCACCGGGGAATTTCACAAAAAGCAGGAGATTGAAAACGTGATTATACGCGCCAATGACCTTGGCAATTGGCTGCGCATAAAGGATATTGCTTCAGTTCGTTTTTCATTTAAAGAAGAGGACGTGATCAATAAAAGCTTTGGAACACGTTCAATTAATCTAACTGTAATCAAAAAATCGGCAGGAGATACAGTCAAAATCGTTAAGATTGTTAAGGATAAAACAGCTGACTTCATTCATAGAGCAGGCCCGAAATTAAAGGTCTCCTACATCAATGACATATCTTTTTATATTGAAAGGAGGCTGGGTGTATTAAGAAATAACGGAATTATCGGATTGGTTCTCGTTTTATGTGTTCTTATGTTATTCCTTAACTATCGAGTAGCTTTGTTAACAGCATTGGGAATCCCTATTGCTTTTTGCGTTACACTGACAATCATGGGATTTACAGGCTTAAGTGTAAATCTTATAACGATGCTTGGTCTGATCATAGTTCTGGGAATGTTAGTGGACGATGGGATCATTGTGGCTGAGAATTGCGCGCGCCATCTGGAGACAGGCTTAGATCCTCATCAGGCAGCTATTATCGGGACACAGGAAGTCGTTAAACCTGTTACAGCTACAATAATTACAACTATTGTAGCTTTCAGTCCGCTTATGCTCATAGAAGGGATAATTGGTAAATTTATATTGGGCATACCGATAGTTGTGATTATCGCTTTAAGCGCATCACTGTTTGAAGCTTTAGTAATTCTCCCGTCTCATTTTGCGGATTTTGTTGGAATAGGTAAAAACAAGAAATACAGATCAAAGAAGGACCTGCCATGGTTCAAGACATTACTCAAATTTTATACGGGAATAATTAACAAAGCTTTGAATCGGCGCTATTGGGTGCTCGCTGGTGTTATCGTGGTGCTCCTTCTAACTTTTGCACTAAGCAGGATAATGCCTTTTATCCTTTTTGGATCTGAAGGTATAGAGCAGTTCTTTGTACGTGTAGAAGCTTCATCAGGCACAAACCTTTATACTACAAACAAGTTAGTAGAAGAGATTGAGGAGAAAGTAGCGCAGCTTCCTGAAAACGAGCTGGATGCCTATACAACTCAGGTTGGTTCCTCTGGCAATACATGGATGTTTGACCCTTACGGAAAATCAGGCCCTCACGTAGCGCAGGTTGTAGTTTACCTTACTCCAAATACTGAGCGGGAAAGAAGCGTTGAGCAAATTATTGAGGACTTGAGACACAGAACTAAAGATGTTAAAGGATTTGAAAAAATTTATTTTGAAAAACCCAAAGAAGGTCCGCCTGTTGGAAAAGCTGTGGCGATTAGAATTCGCGGAGAAGACTTCGCAGTATTAGAAAAAATATCAGATGAGATATTTCCATTCCTGAAGAACATAGAAGGAGTAACAGATATTGCCTCTGATTATGAAGTAGGAAGAGGTGAAATTCGGGTTGTAATTAATGAGGAACAGGCAGCGCGTTCCTATCTTTCAGTAAAAGAGATTGCCTCTGCTATCCGTTCTGCATTTAAAGGTGGACTTGCTACATCTATTAAACCGACCAAAGCTGAGGAAGAAATTGATGTAATTGTTCGTTTCCCTGAAACTTCCCGCAGCAAAAAAGAAACCTTTGAGAAAATACTTATACCAAACAAATTCGGCAATCTTATCCCGCTAAAAAAAGTCGCGCGTCTGGAAGACAGAACATCAATAACCCGTATCCGTCACTTAGACGGGAAAAGGGTAATTACAATTCACACTGATGTTGATACCAAAAAGATAACTTCTTCAGAGGCTAATCAACTTTTGGCTGAAAACTTTAAGTACATCCCTGGGAAGTATCCGGGTTATGATATAAAATACACAGGAGAGCAAGAGGAGAATATCAAAATGGTCAACAGCTTTGTTAAAGCCTTTGGTCTGGCATTCTTCTTGATATTCCTGATATTAGCCGCTAATTTTAACTCATTGATTCAGCCGCTTATAGTAATGATGGCTATTCCTTTTGGCCTGATAGGTGTTATATGGGCATTTTTCTTCCATCAGCTTCCTATAAGTTTCTTTATGATGATGGGTATTGTAGGACTCAACGGTATTGTAGTAAACGACTCTATCGTACTCGTTGACTTCATCAATAATCTGCGCAGAAAAGGAGTGACGAGACGAGCCTCTATCATCCAGAGCGGACAGTTAAGATTAAGACCTGTTCTACTTACTACAATTACAACGGCATTGGGTCTTGCACCAACCGCCTACGGTATCTGGGGAGACGACCCATTTTTAAGACCCATGGCTCTCACTATTGTATGGGGCATTGTTTGCGCCACCCTGCTAACCCTGATTGTCCTTCCATGTATCTATGCCATTATTGATGACATAACACTTAAGATTGCAGGACACACAACGGTAAAAAAGGATGAGGAATAGAATGAAATTGCCGTCTATTAGACGAGAGAAGGAGTAGTTGATATGACAAAAATCAAAGTTAAAAAGCCATCAGAGGAAAAGCTGAAGGAGCTGGGAACAGATAAATGGAGCCTGTGGGAGTGTGAACCAAGCACATTTGAATGGTCTTATAACTCCAATGAAGACTGCTATATTTTAGAGGGCAGGGCTAAGGTAAAGACTGTATCAGAAGAAGTTGAGTTTGGGAAAGGCGACCTGGTCCAATTCCCTAAAGGACTCAGTTGTACTTGGACAGTTATTGAAAGGATTAAGAAGGTATACAATCTTTATTGAGGTTTTAAGCAATTTGAGATATGGTGATATTTAGGAGAGATAAGTAATGAAGAAGTGTCCATTCTGTGCCGAAGAGATTCAGGACGAAGCGATAAAGTGTAAGCACTGTGGCGAATTCATGAGGAAGAAGATTAAATGGTATTTCAGTAAAACCTTTATTGTCATTGCAGTTGGCTGTGTGGGCCCCCTGGCACTTCCTCTGATATGGTGGCGCCCGCAAACAACACGAGCCTGGAAAATCGGACTGACAATAGGCATTCTTGTACTCAGCTGGCTTTTGTTCCAGGCAACTCTGAAATCCATTGCAAGTCTCAGACAATGCTACGAACTGATGAACGAATTTTAGGAAGTAAATCTTTAATAATTAATGTTGGGCTTGGCAGTAATGAACAAGATCGAGACCGAGCATCTCAAATATTTCTGGCCCATGCAGCACTATCTTGTGACATGCGGGAGTAGCGGGCAGACAAACATCATCGCTGTCAGTTTCTGCATGCCCGTATCCAGAGAACCAGCAATGGTTGCTTGCGCGATTGGACAGAAGACGTATTCCTGTGAACTCATTCAGCAGACCAGAGAGTTTGTCATCAACGTCCCTGCGCAGGAGCTGAAACGCCAGATCTACTACTGTGGTCTTCATTCAGGACGAGACGTGGACAAGTTCAAAGAAAGCGGATTGACTCCCCTGCCCGCCCGCCATATCAACACACCAATCATTGCCGAGTGTCTGGCGCATATGGAATGTCGCGTCGAACAGTCCGTAGGCGCTGGCGACAAACATCTGTTCATCGCGACTGTGCTTGACGCTTACGCAGACGAAGACGTGGAACAGGGGCGTCGGACGATCAAGTATGCCACAGGAGATTTTCCGCAAAAAGTCTATGGGACACGATTTCATTATCAAAGCAACAAGAAAGAAAAATAAACGGGTAACGAAATGAATAAAAAAATAGGACTTGCCCTGGGAGGCGGGGCTGCAAGAGGTCTGGCTCACATCGGAGTTCTGAAAGCTTTAGTGGAAAATAATATTCCTGTTGACATGATAGCCGGAACAAGCATTGGAGCATTAGTAGGCGCCTGTTTCGCTAAAGATGGTGAAATAAATACTCTTGAAGAAATCGTATTAAACATAGATTGGAGACAATTGGCTCTTTTACTTGATCCGAATTTAGCTATATTGAAAAAAGGATTTATTCACGGAGAAAAGATTAAAGAGCTTCTGTGTTCCATTATCGGAGACATAGAATTTAAGGACTTAAAAATTCCATTTAAAGTCATAGCTACTGACATCATTACAGGAGGAGAAGTAGTGATTGACAGCGGTTCTGTAGCTGAAGCTGTAAGAGCAAGCATCTCAATTCCAGTGATATTTACGCCTGTAAAGTTTGAAAACAGGTTTTTAGTAGATGGAAGTATAGTGAATCCTGTTCCTGTAAATATAGTAAGAAATATGGGAGCAGAATTTGCTATTGCCTGTAATGTAATACCTGAACCTCAAAAAAGAGGACGAAATCATACGAGAAATAAATCCATGGCAAAATCAACTAAAAAAATAGATCCGAACACTCCCAATATAATTGATGTTTTAATGCATTCGTTCTATATTATGGAATATAAAATAGCTGTTCTAGAACTAAAGAAAGCTGACATAATAATTAATCCTGAGGTAAACCATATCTCTATCTTGGAATTCCACAAAGGAGCAGAAGCCATAGCAGAGGGTTATAAATCAGTATTAGATGTGTTACCAAAAATCAAAAAAAAAGCTAATATATGTTAAAAAAGATTTTCGTATTCGTTTTATTGTGTGTATTTCTTACAGGTTGCATCACTTCCTTAAGACTTACCAGAAAAGAAAGTAAAAATAACCATATTTTTGAGGATTTTGGAATAAAGTATAAACCAGATTATATAGTATCCTCTTTTCTTTATAAAAATCCTCCTAAGATTGTAGCAATACTTCCATTTAAAAATACAACACGTGAAATAAGCAAAGATGGCAGCATTCAAATAAAAAACAACAATCTTCCAAAAGATATAGCTGACCTCCTAAGAGATACATTCTTCAGGCATATAAGCACAAAATCCTATGCATATATGAAACTCAAAAAGAGTGATGCTTTACTTAAAGAACAAGGTTTGATAGATCCTGATAAGCTCTTTGAAAAATCAACGCAGGAAATAGGAAAAACCTTGCCTGCTGATGCCCTGATCTACGGAAAGGTTACTCATTACAGAAAATTCTATGGGGTAATTTATTCCCAGGTAGGTATTGGGGTTTCTGTAAAAATGGTTGATTCACACACAGGCAACTTATTATGGCAGGCAAGCGGTATATCTACAAGTCATGAAGGCAGACTATATCTATCTCCACAGGACTTAGTGATGGGAAGTCTTAAGGCAGCTTTGCATATGAGAAAGACATGGATATATCGGGTTTCTGATCAGCTTTTTAGAGATATATCCATAACCCTGCCAGATGTAGGTACTCCTTTGATTCCCACAGTTATCATAAATAATAAAACTGCTTCAATTTACTCCGAACCATCAAGGAATGCTGAAATTATCGCAAGCGCGTTAAGAAAAACAAAATTTAGTATGATTAGCAGATTGGATGATTGGTATTTTATAGAAATCACTGAAGATAAGGAGTCGCAAACTCCCAGGTTTGGATGGATCCATAAAGAGGATGTTGTTTCTCATTTTATCAAGATTGAAACAGCAAAAAAATTGCAGCGTCTCAGCAAAAAGCAAGCTGCTCTTTACCCAAAAGAACATATTAATACAGAAAAACACCCTGCCAGATACTATATGGTTAAAAAAGGAGATACATTACACAGCATAGCCGGAAATCCTGATATATATGGAGACAGAGCAAAATGGAAACTAATCTATGATGCAAACAAGGAAAGAGTGCCACAAATTAAGCTCTTAAATCCAGGTCAGATTTTGATAATCCCTCACTGATGTTATAACTATTTTTCAACTATAGTTTCTTCAATTTTCATTCCAAAATGCCTGCCAGCTTTATCTATGTGCCCGAGCACTTCATCTCCGGGCTTTAAGCTGACGACAGAAACTGGTTTCCCTTCCGGAGTTACTAATCTTATTGTCTCTGCATTTTGTAATACAAGTGATACTTTCTGTTTGTTGCAGGTTCCTTCCACAAGAAGCATAGGCCTTTTCTCAATCTTTATTCTACCAACAATTACCTCTTGTGTCTTTCCTTCCCAGTTTACAATCAGTGCCTTATCCCCTGCTTTAAGGTCCGAAAGATATCGCGTTTTTCCCTCTGTAACCATCACATATGCATGCACTCCTCCTGCATTTACACGAAAAGGTCTTTGATCAACATACGGATTTTCTACTGATTCTGAATGCAAAAGAAACATTCCTGAGCTTGTATTGCCAACCAGCATTCCTTCTCCAATAGTCATATTAGTACATGTATCTATGCAAACCCTATCTCCAACGCCTAGTGACTTTACAGACTTGATCTTTATTTTTTTAATAGATAGCAAGACGCTTTCTGTTTTTAGCTGTTTAATCACTTTTCTCAATTCAGCAGGATTCTTTATATCCAATAAAACACCATCTACCCCTTTCTCAAGGGTATTCAAGGCTGCTTCTGCTTCCTGTAAATTCTTAACTTCTGCTATCAACCCTTTTGTTTGGGCAATAAGATTTTCCAGAGGGATAATTTTCCAGTCATGCGTCTTAATAACTATCCATTTGTTATGTATCGTTGCTGCTTTGATTTCATCCTCTTTTTTCTTAATTTCTATTTGCGCAACATCCTTGTCTATTCGCAGATCTCCATCCTCGGAAACAGTTTGTATTTTTCCCAGTTCCTTTACCTTCCCGTTAAATCCTCTATCAACAACAACAAAATCTGCTCCACATTCCAGAGCTGCAATAACAATCTCTTTATTCCACGGTCTCGCATTAACCCAAACTTGTTTCATTGTCTATTTCCTTAATTAAAAATTCGGAATTAAGAATTCAAAATTTCTAATGCATCCTTCACAGATATATTCTTGTGAACAATCTCACATATTGCCTCAACCATCTTTTTAGGATGCTTATGCTGGAATGCATTTCTTCCAATAGAAACCCCCGCTCCGCCTGCTTCCAGCGAGTTTTTGACATTTTCAAGCACTTCGCTGTCATTAGACGCTTTTTCCCCTCCAGCAATAACTACTGGTATTGGACATCCTTCAACAACCTCGAAAAAAGTCTCCTTTGACCCTGTGTATGTAACCTTAACAATATCTGCACCTAATTCTGCTGCAATCCTTGCCGCATGTTTAACTCCTTCAACATCTGATTCACTCTTGAACTTCTTCCCACGTATATACATCATTGCAAGAAGAGGCATGCCCCAGTTCATACATGCAACACTGACCATACCAAGATCCCTTAGCATCTCTGCCTCGTTCTCAGCACCAATATTTATATGAACAGATACTCCATCTGCGCCCATTTTCAGAGCATTTTCAACTGTATTTACCAGCACCTTTGCGTTCGGGTCAGGACTCCAGAGAGTACTACCAGAAAGATGCAAAATTAATCCTATGTCTTTACCATGTCTTCTGTGACCATGCTTGGGAAGGCCAACGTGTCCTAAAACTGCATTTGCGCCGCCTTCAGCAATGTCATTTACCATATCCCGCATATTCACAATTCCCTTGATCGGACCTACGGTTACACCATGGTCCATTGGCACAATAACAGTTCTCCCAGTATTTCTATTAATTATCCTCTCCAAACGTATACTCTTTCCTAATCTTGACATACCACAATCTCCTTTATATTTGGATACAATCCGCATGATATTAAATTTTATGTTTCATGTCAAATTTCTCGCAATCCTGTTAGTTTGAGAATTCTGTGACAAACCAAGTCAGTTTCTCTATCTATATCACTTGTTTCTATCCACTTAATCCGAGAATCCTTGTTAAACCAGGTCATCTGTCTTTTTGCAAAATGACGGGTATTTTTCTTAAGAAGTGCTTTTGCCTCATCAAGACCATAATGCCCGTTTATATGTCCCAAAACTTCCTTGTAGCCCAAACTCTGCATAGGCAAAAGGTCTTGACTATATCCCCTTTTTATAAGCTGCCTAACCTCTCTCGCAAGCCCCTTTTTGAACATTAAATCCACCCTGCTCTCAATTTTTCTATAAAGATTCTTGCGCTCTGTCTTAATCCCTATTATGATATATTGGCAATTTATAGATTCTGCTCTGGCTTTACTCTGAAGACTTGAAATAGTCTCTCCTGTTGAGAAAAAAACTTCCAGAGCTCTGATTATTCTTCTCCAGTCATTTGGATGAATCCTTGATGCAGACGTAGGATCAACTTTTTTAAGCTTTCCATACAGATAATGCGAACCCTTATTAGCTAGCTGATTACTTACTCTTTTTTTAATAGTCTCTTTGACCATAGGTTCAGAGAAAAGACCGTCAATTACAGCTCTTATATATAAACCTGAGCCCCCGACAAGTATTGGAGTTTTGCCTGAGTTAATAATTCTATTTATTTTATCTCTTGCCATTTTCGCATATTCCCCTGCACTGAAATATTGATCAGGATAAATAACATCTATCATGTGATGAAGAATTGCTCTTCTCTCTTCTCTTGAGGGTTTTGCTGTTCCAATATTCATGTATTTATATACCTGCATTGAATCTGCTGATACAATTTCTGAAGGGAAGAATGCAGAAAGGCTTACAGCGATTTTACTTTTACCTATACCTGTAGGACCTACAAGGACTATAACAGAGGGATTCATCTATTCTTTGACTTGTCAGAGCTTCCTTCTTGCTCAATTGCAAGCAAAAATTTATCTACATCCTCATACTTAAACACAATGCGATTGTCTAGACGGTAGGCTTTCAGCTTTTGTTCATTAATCAGTTTCAGCATCTCTTCTCTAGTAAGCTTTAACATTCGTTGAACCTGTTTTCTTGTTAGATACTTATCTTCGATCATCTACATGCCTTTTTTATATCTAAAACCAATTCTTCTACACTCTGGTATCTTTTTGCAGGATTAATATCAAGAGCTCTTAGAATAATATTTTCAAGGCCATTAGACACCTTCTGATTATAAAATCGAGGTGGTTTAATAAGCATATTCAGTTGCTGAGTAACAATTTCATCGAATGAATTTCCTTCAAATGGCCTCCTGCCTGTTATAAGTTCATACATAACAACACCAAGAGAGTAAACATCAGATCTCTCATCTCCTCTATAGCCTTTTATTTGTTCAGGCGACATATAATGCGGCGTACCAGCCCGTTCTCTAATCCTTACATTAGATTTATTCTTTTCATAAGCTAAACCAAAATCTACTATTTTTACATCCATGTCTTTTGTCAAAATCATATTTCTGCTTTTTATATCTTGATGGATAATCCCCTTTTCGTGAATATATGCAAGTGTTACACACATCTTCAAAATTATATCAATATAGTCTTTTAACAGAGTATGATGCGTTCTTATCATCTCCCTGAGATTGTGTCCATCAAAATATTCTAATACAATATAACAAATATCATCTTCTCTGTTAAAATCATACACCTTAGGAATATTTTCGTGATTTAATTTCTGCATTATCTCGGCTTCATAAAAAAATCTACTGACATGTTTTTTGTCAGTATCCGGTTTTATTTGCAGCACCTTGATGGCTGCTTTTCTCTTGTCTTTAATCCCCAAATAAACATCAGTAAGACTAGTAGAAGAAAGATGTTTGATTATTTTGTATTCTGATATGTATGTGCCAATCATAATTTATAACTGCTGTTGTATTTTTTTTATTATATCGGTTGTTGAATGATTTTTTCTATCTCCAGTTATTGCAATCTGTCCACCATAGGAAAGAACAATATTTTGTTCTGGAACAGTCTCAGCTGTGTAATCTGTTCCTTTTGCATGTATTGCTGGTTTTATAATCCTTAATAAATTTTCTACAGTAAGGTCTGAAAAAAGTACCACATAATTCACGCATTCTAAAGCCGCTACAATCTCTATTCTCTCTTCCTCCGGCATAATTGGCCTGCCATGCCCTTTCAATTGTGATTCAGATTCATCATCATTGATCCCTACAATTAATATATCGCCCAAAGACTTTGCTTGCTCAAGATATCTGATATGCCCTACATGAAGAATATCAAAACAGCCATTTGCAAAAACTACTTTTTTGTTATCTTTTTCAAGTTTTCTCACCAGATTAGGAAGGTTATTTAGACTGTAAACCTTCATGTTTTTTTTGCGTGTTTTACAACATCAATCAACTCTTTTTGTGTGGCTGTAGCTGCGCCTGTTTTCATAACAACAATACTGCCAGCATAGTTTGCCAGCCTTGCAGCCTCAATTGCGCTTGCTCCTGCTGAAAGAGCCAGAGTTACTACAGCAGAAACCGTATCCCCTGCGCCAGTAACATCAACCACATCTGTGGTCCCGTGTATCGGTATAAATGTACTTTTACTGTGTTCGTCTAATACCATTATGCCTTTACTGCCGCGCGTTATGATTGCATTCCCGCACTCTATCTCGGATTTAAGCCTCTCTGCTATGCTGCACAGGGATTTTTTCCCATTAATGCTGCAATGAAAAATATTTTCAACCTCTGTCTCATTCGGTGTTACTGCTGTTGCATACTTATAGTTGAGTAATCCATACCTGGAATCAACAACCAGAACAAGTTTCTTCTCTCTTGCATACTTAGATATTGCAGAATACACTGCTTTTGAGATAGTCTTATATCCATAATCCGAAATAAGCACAGCGTCCATGGCATCTAATACTTCATCAAGATAAGTAAGCATTTTTGTTTCGCTAATTGAACTTATGCGAAAATTCTTTTCTTTATCTATTCGTATAACCTGCTGCTTTGTTGTATGGTAACTACCTGCCATAATCCGTGTTTTTGTAATTGTTGAACAGCCCTTATCAATAATAATTCCATCTGTGTCCACCCTCATTTTCCCGAGAAAGGAAATAACCTCTTCTCCAGCATTATCATTCCCTATCACACCAACGGGATATACTCTTGCACCTAACGCTTTTAGGTTTGATATTGCGTTTGCTGCTCCTCCGACCCTGAACATGTTTGAATCAAACTTTAAAATCAATACAGGTGCTTCCCTTGATATGCGAGAGACCTCCCCATATATATATTCGTCACATATCATATCCCCAATGCTAAGTACTCTTTTACCGCTGAACTTTTTAGTAATACCTGCTAAATCACTCATTTTTTTCTCTGTTTAGATTTTTTATTATCCATTTTACTGCTTCATATAAGTTCTCTGCAATATGTTCTGGCATAACACCAACCTCTTTTAGCTTATTTTGCTCTGATTTTCCATAACCTGTCCTAACCAATATTCCCGTTGCAGATATATTATAGGCAGCCCTAATATCTGTTAATTTATCTCCTATAATATAACATTTATTGAGTTTTAAATCAAAATCCTTTGCAGCTAGTTTGAACATCCCCTTTTTAGGTTTTCTACAAGAGCATTCCTCATCAGGATGGTGTGGGCAATAGTATATTGCGTCTATATAAGCACCATTCCTACGCAATCTCCTCTTTAATTCATTATGCACATTATCTAAATCGTCTATAGAGAATAGACCTCGGCTAATGCCTGACTGGTTGGTAACAATAATAACTTTAATCTGGTTCTGATTTAAAATCCGGATAGCTTTTGCAGTATTTTTGATGAGCATTAACTCCTTCACACTCTTTAAATAATCAACCTCTGTATTAATTGTTCCGTCTCTATCTAAAAAAACCGCCCTACGTGAATATATATTGTCAGTCACCTAAATCCTCCCTAAAATCTAATTTCAAATTCTTTATATTCTCCTGTTGCAGGTTGCCATTCCTTTTCTGTGCTTCTTATATAATCGCAGAGAGAGCTGCTGTATATAGCGTTTATGAAGCTTTCAACGACTTCTCTATCACCTTCTGACAACACCTCTACATCTCCATTTGGAAGATTTTTGACAAAGCCTGTAACTTCATACTGCTGCGCAATCCTTCTTGTAATAAATCTGAATCCTACTCCTTGAACTGTCCCTGAAAAAAATACATGTAAACGTATCAACCCTTTATTACTCCCAATGGCCTGAGTCTAATAATAACTTCAACCAAATCACTCTGACTTTCAATAACTGTGTCAATATCCTTATATGCCTGCGGCGCTTCGCTCAAATCAACATTTCCCCTTCTGTCCTTGCTCCACTGAGCGTAAACAATACCATACATAGCCTTATTGCATTCTTCAACAGAGTGGATTTTATTAAACTTTGTCCTGCTCATACACCGACCTGCTCCATGCGAACATGACATAAAACTTTCAGGATTGCCTAATCCTCTTACAATGTACGACGTTGTTCCCATAGAGCCCGGGATGATTCCCATCTGCCCTTTTTTCGCCTGAGTAGCGCCTTTTCTGTGAATCCACACACTTCTTCCAAAATGATTCTCCAGAGCTGCAAAATTATGATGGATATTTATTTCCCTGTCAAACTCACAATGAAGAACTTCCCTGGCTGCTACTTTAAAATGTGTCATCATTAATCTTCGGTTTTCCTGTGCAAATGCAAGGGCGTATTTCATAGCCTCAACGTATTCTTCAGCATCCTTTGTGCCCATAGACAGAAATGAAAGATCCTTCTGCCCATTGAAGTGTTCCCTATTGCAAATCCTCTGAGCAATCGCATTGTACTCTTTTGCTATTTTGTAACCAAAATTTCTACTGCCGGAATGAAGCATCAGCCAAACGAATCCGTCTGAACCAGATTGAATCTCTATGAAGTGATTGCCTCCACCAAGAGTACCAAGCTGCCTTCTTGCAGAATCTAATTCCCTTTGAATAACAGGCATATCCGGAGCCTTATCAAAACCCGGCCAGCTTTGTCCTTTTTTATGATGCGCAAAACCAACAGGTATTATACCTTTCAGCTTATAAATAATGTCTTTTACTACTCGCTCTGAAACTTCAGCAGTATCATATGTAGTCTTAACAGCACACATACCGCAGCCAATATCAACTCCAACAGCATTTGGGATAACAGAATCCTTGCAAGCAATCACGCCTCCAATAGGCATGCCATACCCCATATGACAGTCCGGCATTAAGGCAACGTGATGAAAAGTTCTGGGATGTTCTGAAAGATTCACTGCTTGAGCCATTGCTTCCTTTTCAACATCCTTGCACCACGATTTGATTGGAAGCCTGTAATTAGAATTTATCCATTCCATGATTTTGCCCCCCGACCCCCCACGTTGCGAACGTGATGCTCTCCCAACTGAGCTACTGCCCCAACTCTTCTTTTACTTGTTTTTTTCTGTTACGACATACGAGAAATTGGCAAGCTGTGAAAACATGCTCTCTATTTCCTGCAGGAATGCAAGGCGGTTGTTTCTCAAGACATGATTTTCATCCATTACCATAACCTTGTCAAAAAAATCGTCCAGAGGTTTTCTCAGACTTATAATCTGATTAAATGCCTTAGTATACTCTTTTTTCTTTATTAATTTGTTTACGCTTTTACTGATATCTAAAAACTTTTTAGCAAGTGCCTTTTCTTCAGGTTCAACAAGTTTTCTCTTGTTAAAATAAATAAACTCTATCCCTCTTTCTCTTGCCTGTTTCAGAATATTGGAAATACGCTTAAAAGAGGTTGTTATTGATTCAAAATCATTTTTACTTGGTCCAGAAAGTGCGTACAGAATTTTATCCTGTTCTGCCGGTTTAAAACCATGAGTATTAAGCACAGCATCAACAAAATCATATCTGTGAAAATGCCAACTTATAAGAATGTTTTTTAATCTTTGTTTGAAGAAATCAACGACCATGCGAAAAACCCTCTCATGTCCATCTTCACTGATTTTATAAAGTTTTATACACTCGCCAATTATATTCTCCAGATCAATGTCATATTCTCTTTCAAGAATTATTCTAAGAATTCCTATTGCCTGCCTTCTTAATGCGAATTTATCGCCCGAGCCTGTTATTGCGTTCTCATTCTCAATAACATGAGATACAATCGCATTCATCTTATCAGATATAGAAACAACATCAGCTTCCTTGCACGCTGGAGGCTTATCATCTGCAAATCGAGGATAATAATGATACGAAATTCCACCAACAACTCTTTTATCCTCTCCGTTCTCTTTCGCATGCTCTCCGCCTATTCTTCCCTGAAGTTCTGGAAATTCATCAACCATATGAGTGCCCAGATCTGCTTTGCATAACCTGCATATTCGCTTAAGTATCTTTGGGTCTACACCTACATTTTTATTTACTACCTTTGCTAATCTTTCTATTGCTCTGATTCTTTTTGGCAAGGTTCCGAACTGATGCGCATTTCTTGCGCTCATTATCTGTTTTGCGCGTTCTTCCAAACTTGTTTTTTTATCCTCATCCCAGAAGAATTTAGCATCGGCAAGTCTTGCGTTAAGCACTCTCTCATTCCCCTCTATGATTTGTTCTTCATTGCCTTTCATATTAGAGACAAAAACAAACTTGTTAGTAAGTTCAAGTTGTTTTCCCTTAATAACAGGGAAATATTTTTGATGAGATTTCATTGCCGCCTCAAGCACAATATCAGGAACCTTTAAGAACTCTTCAGGAAAAGTGCCTTTCAGAACATTTGGATATTCAACCAGATCAGTTACTATTTCCAAAAGCTCTTCATCAGGTGGCACAAAAAAAGCAGGATTATATTTCTTTAGTATTTTGTTTAAATCTTCTTCTATTTTCTTCTTTCTTTCATTCTGATCAACAATAACAAAAGCATGCTTCAAACTTTTTTTGTATTCATCAATATCTGCGCTTTTAATCTTTATTGCCTCAGGCGCAAGAAAACGATGTCCATAAGTTATATTGCCTGCCTCAAGTTTCCCGAATTTAACAGGAATCACTTCATCCCCATACAAACATATCAACCACCTTATTGGCCTCGCAAACCTGACACCTGAATCATCCCATCTCATAGTCTTTGGAAAGGGTATACTTTTTATCAGGTTTGGAAGCAGCTCCTTGAGCAGTTCATTAGTTGGTTTCCCCTTCTCAATTTTCTTTGCAAAAATATATTTTCCTGATTTTCTCTCTTCTACTTTTAAAGCATTGACATCTAGACCAAATTTTTTGGCGAAGCCAATTGCAGCTGCAGTTGGTTTATTATCTTCATCAAATGCCTTATCATGCGGCGGACCCTGAACCGCTATCTCCTTATCTCCCTGCTTTTCACTTAGGTCTTCAATGAAAAGAACAAGTCTTCTGGGAGTGCCGAAGCAACGTGGTTCTAAAGATTTTAGTCCTATCTCCTTTAACTTCTCAGAGGCAATTCTCTTAATATCATCTCTTGCTGAACTAACATATGAAGCAGGTAATTCCTCTACCCCTATCTCAAACAATAAATTCTTCATTCTTTTCCCAGATAAGTCTTTGCGCACATACAAGCTAGCTTTCTCACTCTTTGTATAAATTCTGCCCTTTCTGCTACACCTACAACTCCTCTTGCATCCAGAATATTAAAGGTGTGAGAGCATTTCAATGTATAATCATACGCTGGGAGAACTAGTTCTTCCTCTATCAACCTTTTTGCTTCTTTTTCATACATATTGAAGAGTTTAAACTGCATTTTTGTATCAGCCTTCTCAAAGTTATATATAGAAAACTCTCTTTCATTATCCTTATAAACATCTCCATATTTAAACTCATTTGTCCACTGGATATCAAAGACATTGTCTTTTCCCTGAAGATACATCGCAATCCGCTCCAGGCCATAAGTTAGCTCAACTGATATAGGAGCTAACTCAACTCCTCCAACCTGCTGAAAATACGTGAACTGTGTTATTTCCATGCCGTCAAGCCAAACTTCCCAGCCGAGCCCCGTTGCGCCAAGTGTTGGGGATTCCCAGTCATCTTCAACAAATCTTATATCGTGTTTGGAAAGATTTATTCCAAGCTCTTTAAGGCTGTCCAGATATATGTCCTGCACATTATCTGGAGAAGGTTTCAGTATTACCTGATATTGATAATAGCGACCAAGTCTGTTTGGATTTTCGCCATACCTGCCGTCTGTCGGTCTTCTGGACGGCTGGACATAGGCAGTCTTCCATGGTTTTCCATCAAGCACTCTCAAAAAGGTATGAGGACAGAATGTCCCTGCCCCAACTTCAACATCATAAGGCTGAGCAATTACACAACCCTGTTTTGCCCAATATTCACTAAGTGCTGATATGATTTCCTGAAATGTCACTAATCTCCTCTAAAAATTTTAGTGATTTTATGTCCTTAACCAATGTATATTTTATATAGGATTCTAGCACTAGTTTAAGCTCTTTGCTAGATAATTTATTGAGTTTTAAACGGGAAAGATTTGAAAAATTCGATATCTGTAAATGCTGTATAGTCAGTATAGTGCCCAAAGATATACGAGGAGCGCTTTCATCTGCTCCCCAGCACTCATTATTAAGAATACCTCCAAGTCTGCAGCTGAATTTTCCGTTGACTATCTTTGCTCCGCAATTCACGCACCTATCAAAAACAGGTATACATCCGAGCATTTTTAAAAGCCTGATTTCAAAAAAATGCGCAAGAACTTCCAGCTCTACATTAGTGGTTTCTAATGTAATTAAGGCATTAAGAATTAAGCTAAAAATCTGCTCGCTTTCTTGAGCCCCTTCAGTAGTTTTATTGATAAGTTCTACAAAATAAGACGCATAACCTATCTTAACTATATCATTGCGTATATTTAAAAATGCATTTTCCAGATCGCATTGACTAATAAGCTGAATATCTGTTTTCTTCTGATAAAATACCAAAATAACGTGACTAAATATCTCCAAGCTGCTGCCAAACTTGTTTTTTGCGCTTCTGGCACCCTTTGCAATGCCCTTTATATTTCCGAATTGAGGGGAATAGAATGTAACGATTTTGCTGGACTCTGCGAAATTTGTACTTCTAAGAACAACTGCCTCTGTGGTTTGGATACTCACTTAGTATACCAATTATCAAACCTTCTCTCGCCAGTAATTCAACAGGTCTTTCAATGTTCTCTCAAAAGGAATCTCTGGCTTCCATCCGGTTACGTTTCTAAACTTAGAGTTGTCTCCGCCAAGATATGGAACATCTGAAGGTCTCATTTTTGCTGGATCTTTTTTTGCTTTTATTTTAACCTTTGCCATGCTAATTAACAAATCCAGAACTTCACTAATCTGGTAGGATTTACCCGTGCAAATATTATAGACCTCTCCTGGCTCGCATTTCTCCAGTGCAAGCCAGTAGGCTTTAACTATATCTCTAACATCTGTAAAATCTCGCTGAGCATCAAGATTCCCAACAAGGATCACAGGTTCTCTTTTCCCTTTTTCTATTTCTGCTATCCGCTTTGCAAACTCCGAACAAACAAAAACATCTCCCCTTCTCGGTCCTGTGTGATTAAAAGCTCTGGTTCTTACAACATTAAGTTTATAACTCATATAGTACTGGTAAGCTAGAAGATCCTGCCCAACCTTACTTACTCCATAAGGGCTCAGCGGTCTCAATGGATTCGTCTCTTTAATAGGAGTCTCTTCAGGATAAACCATTCCATATTCTTCTGAAGAACCTGCAATCTGCATCCATGGATTAATCTTTGCCCTTCTAATAGCTTCAAATATATTCAATTCGCCAATAATATTTGAACTCAGAGTTTCTGCAGGGCTGTTCCATGAAGTAGGTACAAAACTTTGCGCAGCCAGATGAAATACTTTGTCAGGTTTTATATCTACAATTAAATCATTTACAGATGATGCATCATTAATATTACAGTGAACTAAATGGAGCTTGTCCTTTGCATGCTCAATGTTCTCTGTTTTACTACGCCATCTTATAGTTCCATATACTTCAACATTCTCCTTTGCTAATGCATAATCAGCAAGATGGCTGCCTACAAAACCAGTAATTCCTGTAATTAAAATCTTCATATCCTATGCTCCGTATTTTGTTAATCTTAATGAATTAGCCATCATTAGAGGCATTATATCAAGAGCTGGAAACCTGCCAAGAGCTCCTTTTAAACAACTTGTTTCCCCAAAATGCTTCACGTCATCAGGTCTGCAGTATTTTGAATACAATAAAAAAGGGACAGAATGCCAGCTATGTGATTTTAGGGAAGCAGGCGTA
The DNA here is from genome assembly GCA_043824255.1 of bacterium. GTDB lineage: Bacteria > JAHJDO01 > JAHJDO01 > JAHJDO01 > JAHJDO01 > JAHJDO01. The sequence goes on along the minus strand of JBDRTG010000027.1, from coordinate 103,278 downwards.
GAATGATCGCCTGTTATAACCATAACGTCAGGTTTAAGATCAGTAACAAGCGCTAAATTTTTGTCAACCTCTTCAATAACCTTCACCTTTTTATCAAAATTACCATCCTCTCCTGAACTATCAGTTGCCTTTACATGGATAAAGAAGAAATCAAACCTGCTAAAATTAGTTCTTAAAGTCTCAAATTCCTCCCGGATGCTGTCTCCTGTCTGAAGTATCTCCATACCAACAAACTGAGCCAACCCTTTATACATAGGATAACCTGCAATAGCAGCAGCGTTCAACTTATATACATCCTTCATTTGCGGCAATCCTGGTCTTCTTGCAAAACCTCTCAATAATATTGTGTTTGACGGATGTTTATCAGCCAATATATTTTGCGTTTTATGAATAAATTTGTTCATCAAAATAGCAGTAGTTTTAGCACCCTTATCTAACGCAACTACCTCTTTGGGCTGCACACCTGTTTTCTGAGGATCAGAATCTGAAAGTTTATCTGATAAACCAGATCCCCTGAATATTACTACTGCACGATGCTCTTTTACTGGTTTCACAAATATCTTAACATTGCTGATTTCTATTTTATCCAACAGATCGCATAACTGAGAGCTTTCATCTGTTGTAATACGGCCAGCTCTGCGATCTGTTATCAATCCATTATTATCAACTGTAGCAAAGTTAATTCTAGCTGCTAAGTCATTTTCTTGCATATTAAATCCTATCCCTGCAGCTCCAAGAGCTCCTCTGCCTATTGCATATTTGATCGGATCATATCCAAAAAGCGCCAGATGCGCAGGCCCGCTTCCAGGAGTTATTCCAGCCATTATAGGATCAGTCATTCCTAAAGCAGCTGATTCTGCAAGTAAATCAAGATTAGGAGTATTTGCCGTTTCCAGCTCTGTCTTTCCTCCTGCTTCTAAACCCAGCCCTCCAAGTCCGTCAAGAACTAACAGAACTATCCTTGTATTATTAGTAATTGACAAATCTTTTATTAAATCCAACTTATTCAACTTTTGCCCCTCTTTTTGACTTTTGTTGACTAATCAATTTTTTCATGCTAGCTAATTTACCATAACAAATCAATGTATCACCTATCTGCATTTTCCTCTGGCCTTTTGGCGCAGGAATGGTTATCTGATCCCTATTTATTGCTAATACTAATATGTCCTTTTCTCTTAAAGGCGACTCTGCAAGCGTACGCCCAATATAAGGAAAATTTTCTTTCAGATTTAACTCTACAACGCCATATCCCTGAGCTAGATTAAGAATTTCTTCTATTGCTTTCTTATCAAACACAGAACTCTTAAGTAATCTCTCTTCTATCTTTCCCTTTAACTTACGCATTAATCCTTTATGAGAAGCAATCTTATATAAGAGGAACAGCAATACAGAAAGAATGCCCAGTTTTAGAAATAAATACACTGTAGTCTTGGAAACAATAATATTTGAAAGAATCAGTATAATACCAATATTCCCAAGAATCATTAATGCCATGACAATTGCCCGCCGCTGACGATGACTAATTATAAGCTCTGAATCTCTTGTTGTAAAACCTGTTCCTGTTAAAGCAGAAAGAGCCTGAAAGCGAGCTTTGTCATGCGCCAGCCCTGTAATTGAAAGGGCAACTGACGCAATCTCCCATACCAAGAAGATCAACGCTATGGTAATAATAAGAAAAAACAGTCCCATTACTTATCCTTATTCCTGTTTCTATTGTAGGCGTCTTTCTTCGCTTTGAGCATTTTTCTTCGCTTCTTTTGAGACGGTTTTTCGAAATGTTCAAGCTGTCTTATCTGTCTTATTATACCCTCCTTATCCATCTTTCTTTTTAGCCGCCTCAGTGCTTTATCAATCGGTTCATCTTTCCGCACCCTGACTTTTGGCACTTTATTCCTCCCCTCCTTTCAATACAAAAATCTCCCCATGCCCCTAGAGTATTATTTTTTATGATAATTACTCCGTTAAGATTGTGGATTTTTTTTGAAAAATTCAATATGCTTTCCACATCTTCCTCTGTTTCTACCATATTTGCTATAGCCGTAGCTGCCGCATCTGCAAAGACAGCTGACTTAGATAAAACAGTAACTGCATCTGCAGCTCCAAAACTCATAGAATGTCCTACTGAGCCACTTGATGTGCAGACGCCTATTGGCATGTGTTGAGATTTTATTTTAATTTTTATATCTTCACTAAAAATAGAGTCTCCGGCAAAAATGCAAACATCTCTCGCTTTTTTACTATTCATATACACATCGCCGCCATTCTCTATGATAAGCTCGTCGCTAAATTCAGCAAGATCCTTTCCCACATATTCTGCAATTGCACCAGCAACCGATGCCATAGGTCCAACATTAACCTTGCTTGCCTGTACAGCCATTTCTTTTACTATCTCAGGAGCATCATCATTTAGAGAATAAGAGGACAATGCTGTCTCAAATAAAGGATCCTGATTTATATAATCCTCTATGTATTTACGATATTTTAAGAGAGAATTCAAAGCCTCCTCTTCTAAATCCACACATGCTTTAATAAATAGTTCTGTTTCCTTAGCAATTACTTTAGTTATTACTAAGTCATCCTCTCTTACTAATCGTTGGTATGTTCTTACTTCATACACGTGTGTTTTCCCTTATAGAAGTATTCGCTTTTTAGCAGATTTACACAGTAGTGTCAACAGGATATGAACCCAGCACTTTCAAAGAAATACACTTTTTTTCTAATTCTTTTAGTGCAAGTTCTATCTCTTTATCCTTCCAGTACCCTTCGCAGTCAATAAAGAAGATATACTCCCACGCTTTCTGCTTGGACGGCCGTGATTCAATCTTTGTTAAATTAATATTACGTCTTTTAAAAATTTCGAGTATATTATAGAGTGACCCGGGCTCATCTTTTACAAAGAACATGATAGAGGTCTTCATATGCTTGCATTTTTCACTAAGATCCTTACTAATAACCAGAAAACGCGTTAAATTAGTTTCTAAATCTTCAATATGCTGCTCTAGTATGTTTAAATCGTACACTTCAGCAGCAAGTTCATTGGCTATTGCCCCATTCTGTTTTGACTGAGATGCTAACTTTGCGGCCTCCGCAGTGCTGGATATTTCTATGAATTGAACAGAGGATAGATTATTCTTTACCCATGTTCTACACTGCGCTAGAGCCTGCGGATGAGAATACACACGTTTAATTTCCTTTTTAGAACCTTTTGCTAATAAATTATGAGTAATAGGCAAACTAACTTCTCCAGATATCTTAAGCTCAGAGCTAAAAAACATGTCTAATGTATAGGAAACCATTCCCTCTGTGGAGTTTTCAACAGGAACAAGACCAAAATGCACCTTGTCTTTTTCAACTTCTCTAAAAACATCAAAAATAGTACTAACAGGAACAAAATCAACAGATGCTCCAAATCTCTTCCTTGCAGCAAGATAGGCATTAGAAGCTTTTGGCCCCAAATATGCTACTTTAATAGAGGACTGCAAGCTGCGACATACAGATAGTATTTCACGATATACAGCAATAATCATTTTTTTTGATAAGGGGCCTTCATTTCTCAAAACAAGTTTTTCGAGAATCTTCTCTTCACGAAGCTTATCGTGTGTTTTTAATCGCTTTTTCTGCTTTTCCTTACCAATAGCTACTGCTGTTTTTGCTCTTTGATTCAATAGGTTTAAAATCCCCTCATCCGCTTCATCTATCATTTTTCTCAATTTATTAATACCCATTTAAAAGCCTCCGCTGTATAGTTTCATTGCTTTCCTAACCTCTGACATAGTAGCTTGCGCAACTCGCCTCGCTTTTTTAGTTCCCTCATACAAAATTTCTTCAACTAGTTTTCTTCTCTCTTGATAGTATAATCTTTTTTCCCGAATAGGGGACAATTTTTTAATTATATCTTGAGCTAATTGTTTTTTACATTGAACACAACCTCTATCTCCCTTTTTACACTCTTTTCTAATTATCTCTAATTTTTCAGCACCAAACATTTCATGATAATGATATACTGTACAGATATCCGGATGCCCTTTATCCTTAAGACGAATCTTCTCTGTATCAGTTATTGCTGAGAGAACTTTTCTTTCAATTATTTCCGGAGAATCAGCTAGATATATAGCATTATTCAAGCTCTTGCTCATTTTATTCCCATCTAATCCTTTAACCCTGGGAAACCGCCCTATTCTAGGTTCCGGCTCCTTTAGTGTTTGCCCATAAATTTGGTTGAATTTCCTAACAATTTCTCTCGTTAACTCAATTTGAGGTAACTGATCATCGCCTACCGGTACCAAATCAGCCTGAAACGCAGTAATGTCTGCCGCCTGACTAATTGGATATCCCAAGAACCCAAATGTTACACTATCGCCAAATAAATCCTTTTTTTGTTTAATCTCCTCTCTAACTGTCGGATTTCTCTCTAATCTGGCAATTGTAACTAGATTAGAATAAAAAACAGTCAGTTCTGCTATTTCAGGGATTAGAGATTGAATAAAAATGATTGACTTGTCTGGGTCCATACCAACAGCAAGGTTATCAATTGCAACCTCAAAAACGTTGCTTCGCACTTTTTGGGGATCTTTAAAATTGTCAGTCAACGCCTGTACATCAGCAATTATTACAAAGGTATCATATTCATCCTGAAGTGCTACACGATCTTGCAGGGCGCCTAGAAGATGTCCAATGTGTAACTGTCCTGTCGGTCTATCACCTGTTAAAATTCTCTTTTTTACCTTGTTAGACATATTCGCATTTCCGTTTCATCTCTATTTCTATCATTCCTATAATATCCTATTAATTAATCCACCAGTCATAAAATATCCTAATGGCAAGACGATATATCTAACAACAAAGCCAAACATCCCAGAAAAAACGAATAGCATTATCAAAATAAATCCAAACCGCTCAAATTTTAAGTAAGTCATCATCTGTCTGTGCGGTAGAACTGACATTAACACTTTTGAACCATCCAACGGAGGTATTGGGATAAGATTAAACACCCCCAAAAGAATATTTATCAGCACACCATACATACACAGCGTAGTAAAAGCCGGCAGTATTCCCGCAATCCCCAATCTTATAAGAAGTGCAAAAAAAATCGCTGTTATAAAATTCGACACACATCCGGCAAGAGACACGAGAATCATGTCTCCTTTAGGATGCCTGAAATTATTAGGATTAATGGGAACTGGTTTTGCCCCTCCAAATATAAACCCTGACATCTGATATATTAAAAAAGGAACTATTATCGTCATAAATAGATCTATGTGGGGCAGGGGATTAAGCGTAAGTCTTCCCATATCCCGGGCAGTAGGATCTCCACACTTATAGGCAACCCAGCCATGGGCAACTTCATGTGTTATAACTGCAAAAAGCAAAACAAAAATTAGTAATAAAATTGTAGGATTCAATATTTTTTATACTCACATTTCAATAAAGGGAATTGTATCATATTTTAATGATATAAGACAATGGGAAGTTTTATTTATTAAGATTTTGTGTATAATGCATGGAAGAGGTTTAATATGATAAAAAAATTCCAATTCATAATTTTTAATATTCTCTTAGTATTTTGTTTTTCTTATTCATTAGCGCAGGAAGAAAAAGTTCTGGATGTGTGCGGTCCTCCTCCTAAAGCAAAGGCTCATAGACGCGCAGGAGGAGAATCCTTTCCTCCTTTACCGTTACCTGTTGCTCCTTTACGCAGAACGGAAAAAAAACGCCCTCCTTCTCCGCCTGTGCTTCTTGTAAAAATCGAATATGGCGTAAATAAGCAATGGCTCAGCGACTGGAGCGATGACTATGGGCTCTTAGGACATATAAAAAAAACACTTAATGTCCAGTATAAAACTTCACGGCTCTCTCTCTCCTCCTATGTTCAAAAAAATCCTGTAATCAGTCCAAAGGATTGTCCAATTCTCTATATTACAGGACACCTTTCATTTTCATTTGATAAAAAAGAGCTCATATCAATACGCAGATATCTGGAGAGCGGTGGCACGCTGATTTGTGACTGCTGTTGTGGAAGAGACGAAATCAGACAGTCTTTTACCAAGCTGATTGGAGAAATGTTTCCTGATCGACCTCTATATAAATTACCACTTGATCATCCTGTTTATAGGACGCTTCATACTATAGAGAAAGAGCGTATGAAGATTGATAAAAAATATTTTTATTCAGAGCCAGTTCTCTATGGAATTGATATTGGCTCACGCACAGCGTTATTTCTATCCATATATGATCTTAGCTGTGGATGGTCTGGCCACACTCATAATTATGGGAAAAGATATTCTATCTCAGATTCTCTAAAAATGGGGGATAACATCATTGCTTACATCTTAAGCTTCTATCCTGTTGGAGAATATCTAAGTGTTCAGCGCCTCTATAAATCTCCTAAAGAAAAAGAATCGTCCGAATTCTTTATTGCTCAAATCAAACACAGTGGATACTGGGACCCTTCTTTATCCCGTCTCTCCAATCTGCTGAGAGAACTTGCCAATAGCACATCATGTGAAGTAAGTTTGCGTCCAAAAGAAATAACATTAACAAATTCCAATCTGTTTACATATCCATTTTTATATATGACTGGTCATGGAGAATTTGTTCTTTCAGATCAGGAGTGTAGCAATCTCAGAAAATATTTAACCAGAGGAGGCTTTCTGCTTGTTGATAATAGAGCAGGGATGAAAGTATTTGACACATCCTTTAGGCACTATATTAAAAATATATTCCCTGATAAAAAATTAACACAGATTTCCACAACTCATCCTATTTATAGCACTATACATGATATTAAATCAGTTAAATATACAGATCATGTTCGCCTGATTAATGCATCAGATTCGCCATCTCTTGAAGGAATCAGTATAGGAGGGAATATTGTGCTGGTTTACAGCAAATACGATTTGGCGTGGGGATGGCAGAACGTTGTATCCTATCCCATCAGGCTTGGGATAAAACATCCGGACAGTATAAAACTTGCTACAAATATTATTGCTTATGCTTTAACACATTAGAACGCAACAATGCAGATTCCAGCGCGGTTTGCCATATTAACAGATTCTTCTATATCTAGAACGATAGTTTTCTGCGCTTCTATAGCTATTGCAGATGCATTGGCCTCTTTTAAAAGTTTGATTGTATCAGTACCAATTGTAGGAACATCAAGACGCATATCCTGATCAGGCCAGCTGACTTTAACCATAACTATGCCCTTTTTACAATACATGCCAGCTCGTTTAATTGTCTGGTCTGTACCCTCTATTGACTCCACTGCCAGGACAGCTTTATCCTTTACAATAACTGTTTGTCCTATATAGAGCGCTGCGATCGATTTGGCTATTCTCTGCCCAAAACTAATATCATCCACTTCTTCTTGTGTAGGCTTTCTTTCTGTAAGGATGCCTCTTTGAGGTATAAGAGGCCTAATAAGTATAGTAGAATCCAGCAACTCTATATCTAATTCAGCCAGTTTATTTGATATTGCCTTTAGCAGTGTATTATCTAATTTATCAGCTGCAGATTTAATAAGACTAGATATCATACCGTCTCTTGAAATATTTTTAAACAGCAGGCTCTTTTCTACCTTCCCTACCATAAAAACTTCTTTTAACTCTTCTTTGACTAAAATATCTAAACCTTTTTCCATCTCTCCAATACTGATCCAATATATTTTATCTACATAGTTTTCCAACTCAGCATTTGTTGCCTCTTTTAATGCAATAGCAACTACCTTCATGCCCCTTCTCCTAGCTTCTTGCGCTAAAATAATGGGAAACTTTCCTTTCCCAGAGATCAAGCCAATCCTAGAACTAGTTATTACATCCTTCATTTACATATACCTCTATCAGATGCTCTAATAAAATTTATAAGATATTGTATCTCATCTATTAAGGGAATCTCTTCCTCAATTTTTTTTATAGCCTGACTAGTATTCATGCCGGATCTAAATAAGATTTTATAAGCCTTTTTAAGTTTTTCTATAACTGGAGCAGGGATGTTTTTTCTGGTTAATCCTATAGTATTCAGTCCATATATCCTTGTAGGATGGCCATCTGCCCTTGCAAATGGAGGAATATCCTTGACCACCTTGGATAATCCTCCTACCATAGCAAATTTACCAACCCTTGCACCTTGATGAATGCCTACCACACCGGCCAGCACACATCCATCCTCCAGTACGCTATGTCCTGATAATGCTGAAAAATTAACCATTATAACACTGTTCCCTACTCTGCAATTATGAGCCACATGTGTATATGCCATAAGAAAATTGTTATCCCCTACTACTGTTTCTGTCTCTGTCTCTGTTGCTCTGTTAATCGTAACATATTCTCTTATGATATTGCCGTTCCCTATTCTAACATATGTGCGTTTACCCGTATATTTTATATCCTGTGGAGCTGTTCCAATAACTGCCCCTGGAGATATCTTATTGTTTTCCCCTATGGTTGTCCAGCCATCTATTACAACATTAGAGCCAATCTCTGTGTTTTTCCCTATTTCAACATTTTCTCCTATAACGCTCCATGGCCCGATTTTTACACCTTTGGAAATCTTAGCGCTTGGAGAAATGACTGCTGTATTATGGATTGTCATTTTCTATTATCCTTTATTGTATGATTGATGTTAATTCCGCTTCGCATACTATTTCCCCATTAACAGAAGCCTTTGCCATTATCCTTCCAACTCTGCTCTTTGCCTTAATTACCTCAACCTCTATAACAAGTTGATCTCCTGGTCTGACAGGTCGTCTTAATTTGACATTATCCATCTTAGCAAAAAATGGCGTCTTTCCTCTATTCTCTTTCTTTCTCAATAACAGAATCCCGCCTACCTGCGCCATTGCCTCAACAATTAGTACGCCAGGCATTATTGGATAGTCTGGAAAGTGCCCCTGAAAAAAACTTTCGTTTGCAGTAACATTCTTAATCCCTACTACCTTTTTATCTCCTTCAATCTTTGTTATCCTGTCAATAAGTAAAAATGGATATCTATGCGGAAGAATCTTTTTTATCTCATCTATGTCTAAACTAGTTTTTGTCTCCGTATCATCGTCATCCACCAGCCCTCCCATTTTTTTAAGTCTTTTAACCAGCTCTATATTTAAGGAATGACCGCTCTTTATTGCAATAACATGTGCTTTCAGGGGCTGTCCAAGCAAATACAGATCGCCTATTAAATCAAGTATCTTATGCATAACAAACTCGTTTTCAAACCTCAATTTATCGTTAAGAAGAGCTTCGTCCCCTATAACAACAGCATTCTCTAAACTACCACCTTTTATGAGCCCTTCTTTTTGCAACATCTCCACCTCTTCCAGAAAACAGAATGTTCTTGCAGAGGCTATTTCCCCCTTAAAAGATTCCGGGGTAATTATAACTGAGGCGAATTGGGAATTAAGCACAGGATGGTTGTAGTCAATAGTAAATGAGATTCGAAAATCTTTTGATGGCAAAGCAACCAAAGAAGAACCATTTTCTGAAACCCAGACAGGCTCTTTTACTTCAAAAAACTTCTTAGGCGCTTTTTGCTGCACAAGCTTTGCCCCTTCCAGCGCCTCTATAAATGGCAAAGCGCTTCCATCAACTACAGGAGGCTCATTGCTGCTGAGTTCAACCAACATATTATCAATCCCTAAACCTGCTGCTGCTGCCAGTACATGCTCTACAGTATGCACTTTTATATCGCTTTTACCCAGAGAAGTCCCTCTGGCTGTATCAACAACTCCACTAATATCCGCTTTAACTGTTGGCCTTTCTGGTAAATCTGCTCTTATAAATTTTATACCTGTATTTTCATCTGCAGGTTTAAAATAAATTGTGGTTTCATTTCCTGTATGCAAGCCAATACCTTCGCAACTCGCTTCATTGCTTATTGTTGTCTGTAATTGCATAATCTTCCCTTTTGTCATTTTCTGCTTTCCTTTATTTCTTTTTTCTTCAATAAATCTTCTATATGCTTTGTAATGTCCAATTTTTTATCCACATATAATAGATCACGATTCCCCATTACCAGAGTATATCCACTTTTTTCTGAATATTCTCTGATCACAGCCTCTATGTCCTTTATAATTTCCCTAATGGCTTTTTCTCTCTTAACCTCCAGTTCTCTTTTGCTTTCTCTAATAACTCTATTCAATTGAAGAGCTTTTTGTTCAAGAACTCCTTTCTGTTTATCTTTTTCCTCTTGCTTTAACACACCCGATCCCCGCTTCTTCTGAATATTATTAATCTCCTCTCGAATTTCTTTTATCCTCTCTTCTCTCTTATCCGCTTCTGTCTTCAACTCTGCCTCTGCTTTCTTGGTCTTATAGTAATCTTCAAACAGCACAGAGAAATTTACATACCCTATCTTTAACTCATCTGCTGCATGACAGGTTGAAGACAGAATACAAAACAAAAATAAAAAAATTAGCAAATATTTAATATGTTGCATTTACACTTCTCCTAGAAACTATAAGATATGGAAATGTCAAATCTGCCTTTATGCCTATCTATCCCATATCCATAAAATAATGTAACAGGTATAGGTATAAGTATTCTTATACCGGTTCCTATGCTTGTTTTTAGTGAACCTGAGAAACCGCCTGAGCTTCTCCATGCGTTTCCAGCATCATAGAATACCAAACCTCTGATCTTCATAGGACTTTTGGTTGGAGTATCTGTTGTGTCTACCAAAAGATATGAGTACTCCAGATTACCAACTAACATCGAATTTCCACCAACATTAACATCATCGTCTTTAGGGCCTATACTGCTGTAATCATATCCTCGAACTGTGCTTGGTCCTCCTATATAGAATCGTTCATAAACTGGTACTCGCTTCGTGCTTCCATAATTGTCAACCACTCCCGCTCTAAAACGAATATTGAACACAGACTTTTTAGTTAAAGGAAAATACTTGCTTGTGCTGCCTGTTACTTTATAAAAATCCTTATCTCCGAGAAAAGGACCGCCAGCACACTCTACAGACACTACATTTAGATAACCTTTAGTCGGATCAAAAATATTATCTCTGTGATCATTTTTTATCTTGGCTGTTATACTGCTGATAGTTGCTGATCCTTCATCATCCGCTACTACATCAGGAGCATCATCTGTTAAGTCGCCCACATCTACATTCTCGCATTTATATGTAAGAGAGCCTCGTGTATATTCTGTAATGGAGCGTCCAACTCTTATATCCCCGCCAGTTTTAGTTTCTGTCCATTCTTCCTGATAATAGGTTTTATTGTATAGATCAAACCCTGCGGAAAGAGGCTTATCCATAAACCACGGCTCTGTAAAGCTCAGGACAAAATTCTGCCGTCTTGCGCTTATATCAGCCCGGATACTGGCATACTGGCCCCCGCCTGAAAAACTCGGAAAGTTCTTGATATCGAAATTACTCTGTCTAAGCTCTATAAATCCTATGGCATTCTCCACTGTGCTGTATCCGCCGCCAAAGGAGAAACTGCCTGTCTTTTTTTCTTCTACATCACAAATCAAGTCCCTGACATTTATTTCTTCTGCTTTCTCATCAGAAAAATTTACCATTGAGAAATAACCTAGATTCATTAACCTTTCCCTGCTTCGCTTAACCTTTTTTGTATCAAACTTTTCTCCTGGCTTTATTCTTACTTCTCTGCGAATAACCTTGTCCTTTGTTTCCAGATTCCCATTAATAATAATACGGCGAACATAGTTAATACTCCCTTCGTATATATTATACACTGCATCAACTGTTTTATCTTTATCATTAATCTGTGTTTCTGGATTCACATAAGCGTCTATATATCCTCTCTCTCCGTAAAACATTCGTATATTATAAATATCCTTAGAAACTCCATATTCACTAAAAGCATCGCCTTTTTTCATATCCAGCATATTTATAATCTCCTGAGGAGGGAAACTCTTATTGCCAGCTACAATGATTTTGTTTGTGAAATACCTATTATTTTCACTAATAGGAATTCTTATATACATCTTAGTTCTTGCCTCATTAAAGGTTATGTCTGCTTCTTCTATCTCAGCTTTTATATACCCGGCTTTGTCGTAATAAAGTTTAAGCCGCTTTATATCTTCTTTTAATTTATCAGGGTCATAATATCCCTTTGGGAACCATTTTAGTCTGGTTTTTTTCGTTATCATTTGTCTCTTTAGCTTCCAGTTACTGAAATGGCTATTTCCATCAAAAATAATCTTTTTTATCCTTACTTTCTTCCCCTCTTTTATCTTGATATTGACAACAACTTTGCCGAGCTCCTTCTCCTCAACAGTATGACTAACGATAGCTGCATAATATCCGTCGTTTTTGTACAGTTCATATATAGATTCCTCGTTTCTCTTTAGACGTTTCTCATTATATGTATCTCCCATGACAATAGACATAATTCTTTTTATCTTTTTTAGCTTTAATTTTTTATTGCCAGATATCACAATTTTCTCAATAGCAGGTCTCTCCTGAACAGCAAAAGTAATGTTCAGCCCTCCAAGAAACTCAGAAGCATCTACAGTTATATCCTGAAAATGTCCAAGCTCATACAGCCTTTCAATATCCGCGCTCACTACTTCCTGCAAAAACGGCATTCCTTCCTTGGTTTCTATTCTGCTCAGAATAGTGGAAGTGCTTATTCTGCTATTCCCTTTCACACTTACTTTGGTCACTTTTTTTACATCCTTAGGAGCCTGCTCAGCACATACCTCAGAGACGCAGAGTGTGAGAAAGGAAATAAAGAGAAAGAGAAAAATACTTACGTAACGTTTTTTTGCCATTATCCTCTGCTCCTTGTGTTGTTAACAGCTTTTTGCCTTTTTATACTAAAATCTAATTTATCCCCCTTTTGAACAACCTCTATTATAGAGCCTTTGGAAATTTTTCTCCTTAATATTTCTTCAGAGAGAGGGTCTTCAATATAACGCTGTATAGCCCTTTGAAGAGGTCTTGCTCCATAAACAGGGTCATAGCCTTTTTCAATAAGAAAATCCTTCACCTGAGAAGTAATATGCAATTTTATCCTATCTGATTCGAGACGTGAATATACATCGCTTAACATCAAATCCACTATCTTTTTTAGTTCATCTTTAGTGAGTTCATGAAACACTATTACTTCGTCCAATCTATTAATAAATTCGGGTCTGAACACCTGTTTAACTTCGCTCATAAGCTTGGACTTGGTTTCCTCATACGTCAGTTTCGCATCTGAAGAGCGAAACCCCAAAGATCCGCGCTTTATATCACGTGTACCAATGTTTGATGTCATAATTAATACTGTATTTCTAAAATCCACAGTATGGTTCAAACTGTCTGTCAACCTGCCATCGTCAAATACCTGCAAGAGTATATTAAAAACATCAGGATGCGCCTTTTCTATCTCATCAAGAAGAACCACAGAGTATGGCCGTCTTCTTACCTTTTCAGTAAGCAACCCACCTTCCTCATAACCCACATATCCTGGAGGAGCTCCAATAAGTCTTGATACAGCAAATTTCTCCATGTACTCTGACATATCAAGACGTATAAGAGCATCTCTATCACCAAATAAAAACTCTGCCAGTGTCTTTGCAAGCTCCGTTTTTCCTACTCCTGTAGGTCCCAGAAAAATAAATGAGCCAACAGGTCTTTTTGGATCTTTCAGCCCTGATCGTGAGCGTCTTATTGCCCTGCTGATTGCTTCTATTGGTTCATCCTGTCCAATAATACGCTTATGCAGAGCCTCTTCCATCTTGAGAAGCTTTTTAGCCTCTGCTTCCTGAAGTCTCTGAACCGGTATTCCTGTCCACTTGGACACAATCTCTGCAATCACCTCAGTAGTTACTACAGCAGACACCTTTTTATTTGACCGGTTCCAGTCTTTCTGCTGGTTAGAGAGTTCATCCTTCAGCTTTTTCTCTCGATCTCTTAATTCTGCCGCCTTTTCAAAATCCTGCGTTTTGATAGCTGCTTCCTTCTCCTTTCTAACTTCATCTAGCTGCTTTTCAAGTTTCTTTACATCCAAAGGCGCAGTTGTGACTGATAGCCGAACCTTTGCACCAGCTTCATCTATGACATCTATTGCTTTATCTGGCAAAAATCTATTAGTTATATAACGATCAGACAGTTTAGCTGCAGACTCAAGTGCTTCATCTGCTATCCCTACTCTATGATACGCTTCATACTTATCTCTTAGTCCCTTTAATATCTCTATTGTTTCCTTTACAGACGGAGCTTCAACCATAATTGTTTGAAAACGCCTTTCTAGAGCAGCATCCTTTTCAATGTATTTTCTGTATTCATCTACAGTTGTTGCTCCAATACACTGAATATCTCCTCTGGCTAACGCAGGCTTCAGTATACTGGAAGCATCTATTGCTCCTTCTGCAGCACCTGCACCTACTAAATTATGTATTTCATCAATAAACAATATCACATCATCTGATTTTTTTATCTCTGACATAACAGCTTTAATTCTTTCCTCAAATTGCCCGCGATACTTTGTCCCGGCAACCATAGAAGCTAAATCAAGGGTTATAAGCCTTTTCCCTTTAATGGAATCAGGAACATTTCCAGCAACTATTTGCTGGCCCAATCCCTCTACAATGGCTGTTTTACCAACTCCTGCATCTCCTAAAAGAACAGGATTATTCTTTTTCCTCCTGCTTAATACATGAATTACTCTCTCTATTTCATCCTTTCTACCTATAACAGGATCAAGCTTTCCGTCAATTGCAAGTTTTGTGAGATTAGTGCCAAATGCATCAAGCGCTGGTGTCTTAGTCTTTGCTCCAGCCCCTCCTGCTCCTGCATGACCTGCTGCTGCGCCTAAAGGCTCGCCACCGAGAAGGCTCATTATTTCAGCTCTCACCTTTTCCAAATTAAGTCCCATTTGTTCAAGAACCTGAGCCGCAATTCCCTCTTTTTCACGAATTAAGCCAAGAAACATATGTTCTGTTCCAACATAATTATGTCCAAGTGCAGCCGCTTCCTCCAGAGCAAGCCCTAGAACTCTCTTGGCTTGTGGACTTAAAGGCATCTCTCCAAGTATTAATGTAGGAGAACCTGTTTGTGCTTTTTTCTCTATTTCCACTCTTATCTTTTCTGAATCTATACCCAATTTTTCAATTACTGCTAGAGCCACTCCACTACCCACTCTAAGAAGACCAAGTAAAATATGTTCTGTTCCAACCTGTGGATGATTCATGCGAGTAGCTTCTTCCTTTGCCATTATAACTACACGTTTTGCTCTTTCTGTAAATCTGCTGAACATCTTTATTTTCCCCTTCTTTCTAAATTTTTCCTGATAAGATTTGCTCTTGCTATATCACGCTCATAAGGCTCCAATTTTCTTCCTTCTAATTTCTGAAGATACGCCGGTTGTGTAATAATAAACATTCTATTGACTAATATTCTATCTATTTTATCTATCATCTTCAATCCAATTCCTAATCGCAGGAGAGACAACAAGTTTAAAGTCTCCTGAAAATCAATGATTCTAACATTTGAAAGCACTCCATACGCGCGCCAAATCTTATCTTCTATAGCTTTTTTATCTTCCTTCATGATTAGTGCCCTGGCATTCTCCTCATAACCAACAACTTGTTTTACTACACTTTCAATATTATTTATTATATCCTCCTCGCTATATCCCAGAGTAACCTGATTAGATATTTGAAAGAAATTTCCATATGCTTCAGTCCCTTCTCCATAAAGCCCTCTAATTGCAATACCCAGCTTGGCAACCGCCTGCAGAACCTTTCCTATTTGCTTGGTAATTACTAAGGCAGGCAGATGGATCAGGACTGAGGCTCGTATGCCTGTCCCAACATTAGTAGGACACGATGTTAGATATCCCCATGTCTTAGAGAAAGCAAATTCCACTTGTGATTCAAGTTCTAATGTTGCCTGATTGATCAATCTCCAGCTATCTAACAGCTGTAAACCGGGCTGTATGCATTGAAGCCGCAAATGATCTTCCTCATTAACCATTATACTAATTATCTCTCTATCACTTACTACTAATATCTGCTCTGATTTTGGCTTTCCAAACTCCTGACTTATAAGGTGTTTTTCCACCAGAAACTGAACATCTATATCTGTTAAATCCGACATATCTACAATTAAGGTATTCTTTAAATACTTACTATTCTTTATAGCTTTCTCTGTCTTTGATACTACTTCTCTGAGCTGCTCCTTATTAGCGCGATGAGGGAAAGGTATCAGATCATAATTCCTTGCAAGTCTTACTCTGCTGCTTACAACTATGTCTGATAGAGGCCCTTCCTTTTGCAGCCAACTGGCAATCTGTCCAACCAACTTATCAACAGACATTATTTCTTAATCCCCTTCTCTAGCTTTCTTATCTGATCTCTGATCTCTGCTGCCCTCTCAAACACTTCTTGCTGAATAGCCCCCTCCATTTCCATCTTCAGCTTTTCGATCTTTGATAAAGTCTGAGCTTCTTTAGCATGCTTAGCCGGCACAACATTTCCAACATGTTTTGCGCTTCCATGAATCCTCTTTATTAGCGGTTCCAGTTCAGTTTGAAATGCCCTATAGCATCTGCTGCAGCCAAAACGCCCTGTCCTTCTAAAATCCGAAAATAGAAGACCGCAATTATCACACTTCAGATTTTCCTCTTCGTCCTCTGTCCCTACAAAACCTGTAAGCCCTTTAACCAAATCTGCCATGGGAAAATTTCCGGATTGACCTATTATCTCTTTTTCCCTGGCACAATCCTCACACAGATGCAGCTCTACTGCTTTATTACTGATAATCTCTGTATAATGAACCGTCGCCTGCTGTTCATTGCAAATCTGACAGATCATTTTAGTTCTCTCCGGTAAATTTCTTGAACTTGTTTATTAGAAGCGCTGTGATTTTCCCGGGCTTTCCGTTTCCTATCTCTCTTCCATCAACTTTTACTACAGGAATAAGCTCAGCTGCTGTTCCGCTCAAGAAGCATTCATCAGAAGTATAGACTTCATGTCTTGAAAAAATAAGTTCTTTAACCTTCAAACCTTCCCGCTCAGCAAGCTTCATAACTATTCTTCTTGTAATCCCGTCCAATGCGCCAATAGATGTAGGCGGAGTAATAAGAGTATCGTTCCTATATATAAATATATTATCCCCGCTGCATTCAACAACATTGCCAGAGGAATTCAGCATTAGCGCTTCGTTAGCACCAGCATTTACCGCTTCAATCTTGGCAAGAATATTATTTAGATAATTCATGGATTTTATCTGAGGATTCAGAGCACTGACAGGTGTTCTTTGCGTAGATGCAGTTATAATCTCCATCCCTTTATTATAAAGCTCTCTCGGATAAAGAGCTATTTTGTTAACAATAATAACAATTGATGGTTTAGGACTTTTTCTTGGATCAATACCCAAATCCCCTACACCTCTTGTTATCAGCAATCTTACATACCCATCCTTCAATCCGTTAACTCTATGAGCTTGCTTAACAGCACCTTTGATTTCGGTCTTTGATAATGGTATTTTTAATCTGATCGCCTTTGCAGAATCATAAAGCCTGTTTATATGTTCATCCAGCATGAAGATATTGCCATTATATATCCTGATTCCCTCAAAAACTCCGTCTCCGTACAAAAACCCATGATCATATACAGAAATATTGGCCTTTGATGTTGGAAAGAATTTTCCATCAATATAAACTTGCATAATAAAACCCCCTTGTTAAAAGACTAAATTCTTAATTTTCAATTACTAATTTCCAATGAATTTCTAAATTCCACAATTTCTAAGTACCTGCTCAACATCCCCCTGAATCCCCCTTCAAAGGGGGACTTTTTATTCATGCATTTGTACCCATCACTCATCACCGCTCACCCATCACTGTTCACTATAGTTATAATTAAGCATTAAGGCATTAAAAAATTGATTAATAATTTAAAATTAGAAATTAAAAATTTTCGTTATGCTATCATATCAATAAAAAATTGTCTATAAGCCTTGTCTTGCCTATACGACAAGCGATTATAATTAAACTGTTTTTTGAAATCTCAGAAACAGGTGAAAAATCCTCATGATTGACTATGCCCACATAATCCAAGTGCACCAATCTCTCTTTTTTTACCACACTCCTCATATATTCTAACACATTATCAGATTTTTTTTCTCCATTCTTTATCATTTCCTCTGCTTCCTGTAAAGACCTGTATAATACCAGCGCTCCTTTTCTTTCCTCAGAAGATAAATATTTATTCCTTGAACTCATTGCCAAACCATCCTTTTCTCTAACAGTGGGCACAACAACAATCCTTATGTTAAAATTCAGGTCTTTTACCATCCTTTTAATAATTGCGACTTGCTGAGCATCTTTTTGGCCAAAATAAGCAATATCAGGGTCTACAATGTTGAAAAGTTTCCCGACAATAGTGCATACTCCTCTAAAATGCGCAGGTCTTGTTTTCCCTTCCCAGATTTTATCCATATTTTCAACACTAACAAAGGTGGAAAAACCTTTAACATAGATATGCTTCGTATCTGGATAGAAAATAACATCCACTCCCGCCTTTTCTGCCAGTTTCCTGTCCATACCAAAATCTCTCGGGTATTTCTTTAAATCTTCTGCTGGGGCAAACTGCATTGGATTCACAAATATACTCATAACTACAATATCACAACCCTTTCTTGCTCTATGTATAAGACTCAAATGCCCGTTGTGAAGATACCCCATTGTTGGAACAAAACCAATGCTTTTATTATGGATTTTTACTCTCTTAGATAATTGCTGCATATCCTGAACAGTCTTAACAATCTTCATTTGTAACTATGCTCTTTATCCGGGAACTTTCCTGCAGTTACATCTTTTTTATAGTCCTCAAGTGCTTTTGTGATCTGTTCTGTCAAATTAGCATACTGTTTAACAAATTTTGGAACATGTCCTCCCTTTAAGCCCAGCATATCGTGTGTTACTAATATCTGTCCATCACAGTACGGACCTGCTCCAATCCCAATAGTCGGGATATGAAGTTTCTTTGTTATATCCCTTGCGAGTGCATACGGAACACATTCAAGAACAATGGCAAAAACCCCTGTTTTCTCAAGCAGCAAAGCATCTTCAAGGAGCTTCTTAGCTCTCTCGGGGTCCCTTCCTTGAACTCTATATCCCCCGATCTGATGAATTGATTGAGGGGTCAGACCTATATGACCCAGCACTGGAATCCCTGCTTGAACAATCCTATATACAGTATCTTTTATCTGCTTTCCTCCTTCCAGTTTAACTGCCTCAGCTCCTGCCTCTTTTATAAATCTACCTGCATTTTCCAAAGCCTTCTCCTGACTCACCTGATACGACATAAATGGCATATCTGCAACAAGTAACGAATCTGGATTAGCTCTCGATACAGCTTTGGTATGATGTATCATTTCATCCATTGTCACTGGTATAGTATCCTTGTATCCGAGAATCATAGATGAAAGCGAATCACCAACAAGAATCAAATCAATATCTACCTGGTTAATAATTGTTGTCATCCAATAATTATAAGAAGTAAGCGCAACAATTTTTTTTCTTCCTTTCATACTTCGAATTACTACAGCTGTTTTCTTCATCACATTATCCTTATAAATATTACATTTTTGTAAATATATCTGAGGAAACAGGTTTATAGTATTGAGTGCCTCCTCGCATGTCTTTTATTGTTTTAATTAAATCACTAAGGTCTATCTTGCTATGAACAAAATCTATCCGGTCTGTATCCACAAAAAGCAACGGGCTGTCCTTATATAGAAAAAAGAAATGGTTATACGCTTTATTAAGCTCTTCTATATATGTCTGGGAAATTCCTATTTCATATTGCTTTCTTCTATTTTTTATGCGTTGAATCAAAACTGAGGTAGATGCCTGAAGATATATTACTAAATCAGGTGCAGGAATCCTCTTAGCTAGTAAAGGCTCAAGGTGATTATACAATACCAATTCATCTTCATTAAGATTAAGATACGCAAATATTCTATCCTTTGTGAATAAATAATCACACACAACAGCCCTTTTGAAAAGCTCTCGTTGCAACAGTTTTTGTTGCTGACTATATCGTGAGAGAAGAAAGAAAATCTGCGTTTGAAAGGCATATTCTTCTGCATTCCCATAGAACTTCTCCAGAAATGGATTTTCTTCACTTTTCTCAAGAACTAGTTTCCCATTAATCTCTTTTGACAGCTCTCTAGCAAGAGAAGTCTTTCCTACACCAATAGTGCCTTCAACAACAATATACTTCCCTTCTAACATTTACCCTATTTTCCTAACAATTTGTTCTTCTGTTATCTCATTCAGCAACTGTTTCACAGACTTTCCAAGAAGAGGATGTATAAAATCCTCAACAATCTCAGTTAAAGGAGCCAGTACAAATGCTCTCCTGTGCGCTTGAGAATGAGGAATTTTCAAAACCTGTTCATTCAAAACAATATCCTTAAAAAAAATTATATCTATATCTATTTCCCGAGGACCCCAAACAAAGGAATGCTCTCTTCCTATGGAAAGTTCAATATCTTTAATGATCTTCAATAAGTTTTCAGGCTCAATATCTGTCTCAACTTCAACTGCACAATTCACAAACCACGGCTGTTTCTCTATGCCAACAGGACTTGTTTCATAAAACGAAGAACACTTCTTGACCTCAATCTGCTGGTTTTGAGACAAGAGCCGAATAGCTTCCTGAATATTCGCCTTGCGATTTCCTATATTTGAACCAAGACTTAAATATATACACACAATACATCTTTCATGTCATAGAGCCCTGCTCTTTGGGTGCTAATGAATTTTATTGCTTTAATAACTCCCTGTGCAAATGTATCTCTTGTGGTAGCGATATGCTTTAGTTCTATTCTTTCGCCAGTTCCTCCAAATATAACTGTATGCTCTCCGACTATATCGCCTGCTCTAACAGCATGTATTCCAATCTCATTTCGCTTTCTTTCTCCAACGAATCCTCTTCTGCCATAGACAGCCATATCCTCAAGCTGTTTACCCATCACTTTTGAAATAATCTCAGCAAGAGTTTTTGCCGTACCACTTGGAGCGTCCTTCTTAAACCTGTGATGAGCCTCTATAATCTCCACGTCATATTCATCTCCTAATATGCTTGACGCCTGCTCAACAAGTTTACACAAAAGATTAACACCAACACTCATATTTGAAGAAACAAGACAGGCAACTATACGAGAGATGCTTTTTATCTCAGATAACGCTTCAACGCTCAACCCGGTAGTGCCGACAATTAACGCTTTCTTATACTTTGCGCAGATCCTGGCAGAATCAAGAGCTCCCTCTGCAGATGAAAAATCAACCACAACATCTGTATCCTTTATAATGTCCTTAATACATGAACTCACCTTTACGCCTGATTTATCAATGCCTGCCACTACACCAGCATCTTTTCCTATATCAGGATGAGATGACATTTCAACTGCTCCGCAAAGATCTAAATCTTTTTGCATGGACAAGAGAGCAATTATTCTCTTGCCCATTTTTCCGCACGCACCATTAACAATTACACTAATCATGACAAAACTCCTATGTCAGTCAATACTCTTCTCAATTTTCCTGTGTTTTCCTTATTCATTTCGCAGAGAGGTAGTCTTAATTGAGGGCTAATCTTCCCCATCATTCCAAGAGCTGTTTTTACAGGTATTGGATTTGTTTCATAGAATAATGCCTTAAACAGCGGAAACAAGTTAAAATGAATTTTTCTGGATTCTTCTAAATTACCATTCAAAAAACTCTTTACCATCATAGCCATATGCTTTGGAACTACATTTGCTGCGACTGATATTACTCCTTTTGCTCCAAGCGCCATCATAGGCAAGGTTAGAGCGTCATCTCCTGAAAGAACAGTTATGTCACACAGATCTATTATATCACTGACCTGATCCAAGCTCCCGCTTGCTTCCTTTATACCAATAATATTATCAATCTTTGAAAGTTCAGCAACTGTTTGAGGCAGAATGCTTATGCCTGTTCTTGAAGGCACATTATACAGTATGATAGGGATATCCACTGCCTTTGCTATCTTCTCATAATGCAAGTACTGTCCACTGGGAGTTGGTTTATTATAGTATGGAGTAATCAGCAAGGCTCCATCTGCCCCAGCGCCTTTAGCAGATTTTGTAAGCGCCAGAGCTTCTTCAGTGCTATTTGAACCTGTTCCGGCAATCACAGGGACTCTCCTCTCAACAATATCAATAACTAATTTTATCATGTATTCCTGCTCTTTGTGAGTAAGCGTAGCTGCCTCTCCTGTACATCCGCATGGAAGAATTGCGCTTGTGCCCTCTGAAATATGAAACTCAATAAGCTCTGATAATCTCTGTTCGTCAATCTTATCATCTTTAAATGGTGTAACTATTGCAACTATTGACCCTTCAAACATGTTCTCGCCTCCACTATAATTATACCTCTAACTTGAATATTATTTCTGTATATCCTATTCCAATTCTGTCATTATGTCTAAGACGATGTCTCCTTATCTTTACAGCATTAACCCTGGTTCCTCCCTTACTAACCAAATCATAGAGAAGGTATCCCTCTTTTTCAGGCCTGATTTTTGCATGAAGCCTGGATACCCTGGGTTCCTTAATCGCAATGTTACAGGTATCGCTCCTTCCGATAGAAAATTCTTTATCAGAGTGCAATTTATGCTCTTTTAAAAACCCATGCTGACTTCTAGCAATTAATCTGGCAGAAGGCAGGGAAAGGTCTTGTTCAACACTCCCTTCAGGAATTTCAGTGAATAATTCGTGCTTTTGTTCATCTATCTTCAACCGTTCTTTTTTTTCTTTAACAATATCTATTTCTGCTTTGCCAAAATGGAATATGTAAAGAACTATCCAATAAATAAATAAAGCGCCTACTACAGGCCCTATAATTGAGAAAAATACCCCTACAGGATGCTCTATTACGAATCTTTCAATTTTACTAACGGCAAAAGCATGCTGGCAAAACGCCAACATAATAAAAACCACATTTGAAATAAAAACCAATAACCTATTTTCCATAATTTCCAGTGTTAAGTTGTAAGGATTAAGAATTAAGTAAAAACACCGCACACTTCAAACTTAATCCTTAGAGCGAAGCGTCTTAATCCTTAATCCTAATAAAGTCTAGCATACACCATATAGGTGTGCAATAGAAAAGGGAGATTATTTTATCTTTAAAAATGCTTCTATAAATTTATCAATATTTCCATCCATAACTGCCTGGACATTTCCTGCTTCAGCGCCTGTCCTGTGATCCTTAACAAGCGTATACGGCTGAAATACATACGAACGAATCTGAGAACCCCATTCTATCTTCTTCTTATCTTTATTGTATTCTTGCATTTCTTCTTCCTTCTTTCGCATGTGGTATTCAACTAGCCGCGCTCTTAAGACCTTCATTGCAGTCAACTTGTTTTTAAGCTGAGAGCGTTCATTCTGGCATTGGGTGACTATGCCTGTAGGCAGATGCGTGATACGCACAGCAGAGTCAGTGGTATTGATATGCTGTCCTCCATGACCGCTTGCACGGTAAGTATCAATTCTTAGATCGTCTTCCTTAATATCAACATCAATTTCGTCTTCCACCTCTGCAATTACATCAACTGAACAGAATGAGGTATGTCTTCTTTTGTTCGCATCGAATGGAGATATTCTTACAAGCCTGTGCACACCTATTTCTGAACGCAGATAGCCATATGCGTAATCACCTTTAATCATAATTGTCACATTTTTTATACCTGCTTCTTCACCTGCCAGAATGTCCGCAATCTCTGTTTTAAAACCTCTTCTTTCCGCCCACTTGATATACACCTTTAGCATCATCTCCACCCAGTCGCACGCTTCCGTCCCTCCTGCGCCTGAATGAAGAGTCATAATAGCGTTATTTCCGTCATACTTACCGCTTAAAGTCAAAGTTACTTCAAATTTCTTATACTCTTTCTCCAGTTTCTCAAGTTCCTCGGTAATCTCAGAAGAGATTGAGTTATCCTTCTCTGATAAGGCGAGCTCAACAAGTTCTAAAGCGTTATCTGTTTCTCTAATGAGGGTATCAAGAGGCGTGATAATACCTTTTAAGATTTTGATCTGTTTTATAATTCCGGCGGCTTTTTTGTTATCTGACCAGAAGCCCGGCTTTGAAGTCTCTTCTTCTAACTGCTTTATTTCTTCCTGTTTCTTGGGGTAGTCAAAGATACACCTTTGCGTGATCCAAATTCTTTCTCAATATATCCAATCTCTGTTTTAGATGCTCCATATTTTACCAAACAAAATCCGAATTTTTAGTATTAAGTCATAAGGATTAAGAATTAAGTAAAAACATCCACATACTACAAACTTAATCCTTAGAGCGAAGCGTCTTAATCCTTAATCCTGCTTCTATCTTTTTATCTTTCATAAATAACAGTAATCTTCCTCTCTCCGAGCACCTCGTCGTCAGTATCAAAAACCTTGTTATCATTCTTATCCAGAATTGACTGACCTGTACAGATTATCTTGAATACATTGGATTTTGTTGTAATGAGATTGGAAATAGGTTTGAACGTTGCAATACCAATACCAGACCCAGTTACATCAAGGATTTCACCAATAGACTTAAATGCTTTAGGAGTCAAGGTATTTCTATAGTTAACAATATCCTGTGCTGTGGATGCACCTATGTTTTTTAGTCCATCAAGCACAGGAACAGAGGCTGTATTTATATTCAATCTGCCATAAGTCCTTGAAGCCGGTGTAAGAAGAATATAATCAAAGTATGTTGAGTCTGAATCTGAATCCTCAGGGGAAACAGCAACGTTTAGAGTGGTATCTTCTATTACAACCTGGCCGAACCGCGCGCCATAGTCTGAGCTTGGAATAATAATCGCAGTGTCATTCCCAACCCTCACCCTCATTGCTCCACCCTCTCTGCCGTAAACATACATAATATAGGTATCCGCTTCAAATCTGTCTATTGTAGTGTACCATGTCCAAGTATCCTCATTAGTTACTCCTCCCCCGCTATTTGCCCTAAACCAGTAGAGTTCATCAGTTGCATCATTAAGCTCTCTTCCCCCATATTTGCGTTTTGTCTCCTCATCATCACCTAAGAGACTCTCTAAAGTCCAATCAGCGCTAGCGCCAGGCGTATAGTCCGCAAACTCCGCGTCAAGCCGTCTGCCTGAAACAGTGATCCTGTCCGCAATATTCTTTATTCTTGCCTCAGTATCCCCAATATTAGTCCATGCAGTTTTGCTGTAGGATACATCCGCAATCTCTCCTATGTTTGCGAAAGGAGAGTTTTTAACCTTAATAGAATTCGTTGGAGAATAGTTGTTGTTTGCAGACGTTGGAGTTCCAGCGCTTGCAAGAGAAGCCGGCGGACTTGCTGTGGATACAAGCCATGTGTCAAAAATTCCGGAATCGTTCAATACATCTGTTCCCAAATAAGCCGGGTCGTTTCTTTCCATAGAGACAAAATCATTATTCTGTATTATCAGGCTGTCATATAGGACCTGATCAACAATATGTCCCGCAGGATTACCTGATGTCGGCGCGATGGGTCCGTCGTAAAGCCGCAAAGGACTGTCCACTAAAACCGTATCGCAAAGAATATCATCCTGAACATCATTCGTAAAACCAAGCTGATAAACATTAGCTGAATTTGCGCTGGTATATGTATTTGTAAAATAGATACCGTTATTATATACCTCAGAACCATTATCAACCGTTGAATCAGCCATGTCTATTGCAAGAACTATTGTATCTTCACCACTACTGTCTCCCATTGCAGCAATTCTTGTCCCGCTCGGGATAGTCCCTACCTGACCGTTCGGAAACTCCAGATGCCAGCCGTACATTATAACTGCATTTGGCGAAATATTTACAAGCTCAACATATTCGCAGTCAGGGGATTGGGAGAGATCAACGCGATACCATGTGTCATCATTATTATTAGCTTGAACATTGAGCATAAATACACCTACTCCCCCAGATATTATTACTGTGTCTGCCGTTGAGGTATCAGATAGATTTTCTGTATGTATAACTGACCATGAATCGCTAACTTTAGGATATATCCAGTAATCCACATTTCCTGAACCGTAAATTTTTACTTTATATGTGCCATCAGGAATACTACTCCAAGACCATATACCACTGTCATCAACAGCTGAACTTGTCCAAGTATCCCCTGCCTTTGTCCATCCAACAGTGGTTGTTTCCTCTCCAGCATCACCACCATCCTTCCTGAACACAGGCCTTACCATAACCTCATTTATTCTTATGCCTTCAACGCCGTATCGGGTAAACACAGTACTACTGCCATCTTCAATATCAATTCGTGTTGAGCCATGATCGCGATCCCTGTAGTCAATTATGTTAACTGCCATCTGCGCAAGTTCTGCTGTTGTAGCAGAAGTTCCCCAATAATCAAAGGCATCCCTTAGAGTTGAATACAATTCCATTGCAGAGCTTACCGCGTTGATATTCAGCCGCGCCAGCCCTGAATCCGTGAGGTTTTTGTCAGAGGAAAAGGTTGTGATGTAGGAATCAAACTTAGCGTATTCAGCGCCTGTTACGTCCGCAAGTGAAACAACCTCAGCCGGAGTCAGATAAGACGTATCAGTGCTGAGATCATTGGAATCAGTATAAGGACTGGCAATATAAAACTCTGCGGAATCGTCCACTCCCTCATCTCCTTCGTCAGCCCCATCAGTTCCAGCAGGATCATCGTCTCCATCATTATCTATCCCGTCGTTATTAAGAACAACGCTGTCTGCATTGTCATCATAACCCGAAATCCCTGCGCATCCATCTGTTCCATAGCGCACATTTGTAATTGCTCTCGCTTCCGATGAAGTAAGATCAGGACTAGCAAGAGTGCAAACCGGCTCAATATCTATCTCACCTGTTGTCCATCCCTCATGTCCAGAAGAACCATAGCGCGCTGTATTTATGTTTATCTTGCCTGACTCGTCAATAACCAGAACAGCGTATCTGCCAATCAGGCTTCCCTGCGAATCTGTTAGATTTATCCAGCGGGAATCCGCTCCAGTAACTGCAGCTGGCGCATTTGTTGAAACCACATTATCATCGTTACTTATACATGAATCTGAGTTTAATGTGTTATCGTTAGCGCCAAAAAGCGTAGAATCATATCCCCAATCATCCTCGTACCAATCATATCCTTCGTAAGCATAACCTGTAGTATTAGATGGATCCCCATCCTTTTTCAGAACACCGATAGCGTGCTGAATGCCTGCTCTTGCAACATAGTCCGCTTTTATTCCAGTCATATAATTGGCTGCTGCGCGCTGGTCCATTATCATACTGTATGAAAAAGCAGCCGCAATAGAGGCAAGAACAGCCATAATGGATACAACGATGATTAAAGCAATGCCATTTTCGGAACGTCTTCCGAAAATAATTCTTAATTTTGAATTTTCAATTTTGAATGAATTACTAATTTCTAAATTTTTAACTATCTTTTTCATTTTGTTCATTGCTTCCATTTTCTATCTCTTCCCAAGAGAAGGGAGAGTGTTAAATTCTTAGAAATTAAAGCATTAAAGACTTGATTAATAATTGCCATTCTATTCTGCTCCCGGCATAAACACAGTGGTCTCAAATGTCTGAGTATCTTCTCTCGCCTCTTCGTCACGGGTTTTGAGAACTATCTTTATTTTCTTTGGTAAGCCGTCAGCATAGCCATCACTTGGATATTGATCCTCGAGAGAATCCCAGTTCACCTGAGAATCCGCTTCACCACAATCGTCATAGTAATAATAAAACTGAAGATCTACCGCCCTTACACCAAGTGAATCGCTTGAACCTGTATCATAAACAAAATCAATGCTATTACTGGTGCCAACTGCATAATGACGCATAATTTCGGTATCTCCTCTTATCCAGTATCCTATTTCACACATATCAGATTGTGTATTTGTCAGACTTGACGTTGGATATATAGGAGCGACAAAAAACAACTCATCTCTGGTACTGTCAGTCTGAAACCCATCATCATTTATCCCAAGCATATATATCTTTCTCGCCTCGTTGACCATTGCGCAGGAGATCTCTCTTGACATCATTTCCAGAATTGCTCTTGCGTTCTGATACCGCTCCATCCTTACATTACCCTTTGTCCATGAATCAGTACCGCCTTTAAAAATAGAATAAATGCCTGTTATCAGTAGAGCCAGAACCGCTGTTGTGATCATGATTTCGATCAGGGTGAAAGCACGAGTGGAACAAATCCGAAATCCGAAATCCGAAATCCTTGAACAAGGGGTTTCAACCCCTTGTTGTTTGAACATTTTCCTCATTTCACTCATTACTCCTCACAGTCATTGCGAACGAAGTGAAGCAATCTCGCCACTTTAGATTGCCACGTCGCTTTGCTCCTCGCAATGACACGTTGTTTACTGTTAGAAATTAAAGCATTAAAGACTTGATTAATAATTTTAAATTGAAAATTAATAATTGCCATTCTACTTAACATAAAGCGTTACAAATTCCTCAATTCTGGTATCTCCTCTATCATTGCAGTAAATCAATATAGACGCATGATACAGGTTTGTGAGTGTTGAATCCTGAGTAACTGTTTGTATCCATGAGAACGAAGAATAATCAGGATCAGCACCGGGAACAGAGAAAAACGTGTTACTTGTTGTGGAAGTTTCCGGTTTTTCCTGCTCAATATCACTCATTTTCTGCTGACCGAGAAATGTCATCATTGTATGATCTCCTGCATGCTTGCTTGCCCTGAGGCCTACAGGGAACATTTGAATAAGTCCAAGAAGAGCAATGGACAGAATAGCCATTGAAATAACAAGTTCAAGAAGACTGAAAGCTCCGATGAACATCGGAGCAATTTTTAATTTTGAATTTTTAATTTTGAATGAATTACTAATTCCTAAGTTCTTAATTATTTTTTCCATTTTACTCATCACTCGTCACCTGTCATCTTCCTGCTTGACAGGAAGATCCAGAAGAATACTGGATTCCCCGATCAAGTCGTGGAATGACAAAAAAACCACTTTGTGCCTTTCTCAATTTACAATTAGAAATTAAAACATTAAAGCCTTGATTAATAATTGCCATTTCACTCACGGTGTTCTGCTCGTTTTTATCCTGCCTGTAATCATTTGTATTGCAATATAGGATGTGTCAGGATTTGTTTTATCGTCATCACTAACCTGAATTGTCTCGTTTCCAGACGCTCCACCTGTTGGCTTAAAAACAATTCTTTCTATGCTTTTTGGATTGCTGGTATCTGCATCATTAGGAAAGGGAATATCAGGAGATGTAGTCAAAGCGCTTTCTGTTGTCATAATTATCGTTTTAGGAAGAGCTTTCCAGTTAGTTACAGAACCTCCGTCACGGTAGTGTGCAGCGTGACTTTCATCAGGATCCCAGTAAATCTTTACCGCATATCCGCTGTTATTTATATCCATATTAAAAAGAACTGCACAATTTTTTCTTCTCTTTATCGCATGACTGCGCGCAGTTCTAAGAGCTGAAACAACGGTCTGTGCTCCGCTCTTTATTCTGGAATTTCTTGTGAACTGAACAAAGGATGGTATTGCTGCAACAAGCATAATACCCATGATTGCAAGCACTATCATTAATTCCACTGCTGTGAACCCTGCCCCGAAAGCCTTCGGGACAATTCTTAATTTTGAATTTTTAATTTTTAGTGAATTAATAATTTGAAATTGAAAATTAGAAATTTTCATTTCTAGTTTGTCTCCGTATCCCAACACGCTATATCATCGGTAGTATCGGGAGCCTTATCTTTTCCGTACGACCAGAGATCATAACCTCGGATGCCAAGTGGATTTTTTCCTGATGTTGCACCGGGATATTTGTAATAGTAGCTAGTTCCATATGGATCCTTTGGAATATCCTTTGAAAGATAGGGACCCTTTCCCTCAGTCCCTGCATATTGTAGCTTCCCCTCAAGACTAGGATAAGCCCCATCAGCATTACCACCTGTTTCACCTGGATACACTCCATAATCCGTCTGATACATTGCCAAAGCGTTCTCAAGGCTGTGAATATCGGCTCTTCCGCGTGTTTTCTTCGCCTTATCAATCTGTTTCATAAAATTCGGCATTACAATACCTGCAAGAAGCACAATGATGCCAATTACGACCAAAAGCTCAATAAGCGTGAACCCACGGCAGCCTGTCCCGAAAGCTTTCGGGACAATTTTTAATTTTGAATTTTTAATTTTAAATTCCATTTCCCCTCCTCTAAAAATTAATTGTCTCTGATACGCCCTTACTGCTTCCATCAGTTATTGTGTAGCTGCTGGCTGTTGATGTATAGGAATAACTTCCTCCCCATGGATCAGCAGGGACTGCTTTGCTTAAATACTTCTGTGAAACTAAAACAGCAAGACTGTCGGGCAAATCTCCTTCATGATTAGCTCTAAATAGGTCAACGCTTTTTCTCAAAAGCATTATATCTGCCGTTGCCTTTCCAACCTTGGTTTTCTCAAGCTGTTTGAGATAATTAGGCACTGCTATTGAGGCAAGCAATGTAATAATCGCTATTACAACCAAAAGCTCAATAAGTGTAAAACCTTTTTTGAATTTCATTTCCACCTCCTTTTCATCCACTATATTACTATAAAGCAACATTTATGCCAACCCTAGAGTTAAGGATTAAGCCGCTTCGCTCTAAGAATTAAGTTTTTTATATAAACCTGTTAACATCCTACCAACTTCATCTCCTATTTTGTTAAGTCTATCTAATTTATTCTTGTCTAAATAACCTAACTCGTGTGATAAGAATAAAGTATATTTTGTTTCTTCTAACGAACCTTCAGCCATATTCACAAAATGCGCAAAATCCTTTTGGCTTCTTCTCTTAAAACCCTCAGCTAAATTAGTCGGAATCGAGCTAGTAGATCTTCTAAGTTGCGAAACCAGACCAAATTTTTCTTCGCTTGGGTAAGACTTTGTAATCCGATAAACTTCTAATGTTAGCTCATGAGATTTCTGCCATACTTTTAAATCTTTAAACGTTTTCACTTAATTCTTAATCCTTACTACTTAATCCTCAGTTAGTGCTTTTCCCTTCCCATGTGTGCGGTTTCTCTCACCGGCAAACTAACAGTAAAACTTGTTCCCTTTCCAACTTCCGATTGAACGGAGATATCCCCATTAAGACTTTTTATTAATGACTTACAGATGTAAAGTCCAAGTCCTGTTCCCTTTCCCGGCTCTTTTGTCGAAAAAAACGGAGTAAATATTTCCTTTAAATTTTCAGGCGCAATTCCACAGCCTGTGTCAGTGAAAACAATTTCTATTCGGGATGCCTCTGCGTCAACATCTGTGTATATCGTAAGTCTCCCACTGTCTCCCATAGATTGATAGGCATTGGCAATTATATTCAAAAATAGCTGTTTCAACTGACCTGGATTAGCTTTTATTTTTGGTAATCTTATAGCATATTTTTTCTCTAGTATGGGCACGGCGCGCCGTGCCTCTACGGATTCAAAAGAGACAATCGCATCGTCAAGCACCTCATTAACATCAATCATATCCATATCCCTGTCCTTGGATACTGAAATTCCGGAAAACTGGAGTAAATCAGTAACAAGTTTATTAATGCGACCTGTTTCCTGGAAAAGAATTCCAATTTGTTCTGATACTTCAGAACCCGGTTTCTTAAAAGCATTCTTGAGAAAAAACGCTGCATTATTAATAATCGCAAGAGGATTCTTGATTTCATGCGCCAGTTTTGCCGATATTTCTCCCATAGAGGAGAGTTTGTCCCGCTCCATAAGTTCAAATTCTGTATCAAGCAATTCCCTATTGACTTTCTTTAGCTCTGATGTCCTCTTCTCTACCCTTTTTTCCAGCTCCTGAGACCATTTTTTAAGTTGTTCCCTTGAGTTAACAAGGGGCTGCAAGCTCCTCTCTTGAACAAGTGGTTCTTGAACAGGGGGGTTAAACCCCCTGTTCAAGGCTGTGCTGTTCAAAGATCCAAATATTGGCTGAAGAACAACCTTCCATATATAAGCAAAGGCAACAAACCCTAGAGAAAAAAAGATAATTGCAATAAAAAAATCCCTGTACTGAAGAAGAGGAGCTCTCCATACAATCACAGCAACATATATAAGAAAAATGGCTAAACCGGTTAATATAAATAGGTATGCAAGCCGCGAAAACAGAGAAAAAAGTTTATCTTTTAATTCCATATAACTTCATCTTCTCATAGAAATGGCGCCTGCTTATGCCGGCTTTCTTTGAAGCAAGGGATATATTTCTATTTGCCTTATTTAATACGTTAACTAAAAAATCCTTTTCAAAGGCAGTTCGTGCTTCACGAAAATTCTCTCCTGTAATTGTGGGGATGTGGGCAGGTCGAAAACCTACCCCTACAGGCAAATCCTCAGGAAGAATACATGCCCCTTCCTGCAATGTTACTGCGCGTTCAATTACATTTTCCAGCTCTCTAACATTACCAGGCCAGTCAAAGTTTATAAGTAAATCCATGGCTTCAGAGGAAATTCGTTTAGGCATGGCTCCCTTAGATTTTAAGGGATTATACTTTTCTAAAAAGTGCTTTACTAAAAGAGCTATATCATCTTTCCTTTCTCTGAGAGGAGGCATATCAATAGCAATTACATTTATTCTGTAATATAAATCTTCTCTAAACAGACCCTCTTTTATACAGTCTTCTAAATTCTTGTTAGTTGCGCTTATAATCCTCACATCAACCTTAATTTGCCGAGTTCCTCCCACTCCTCTAAATTCTCCATCCTGAAGAACGCGCAATAATTTCATCTGCGTAGCTAAAGAAAGATCTCCTATCTCATCAAGAAAAATAGTCCCTTTATCAGCCGCCTCAAATATTCCTTTTCTACTGCTTATAGCGCCTGTAAATGCGCCTTTCTCATGACCAAATAATTCACTTTCCAACAGATTCTCCGGCAAAGCTCCGCAATTTATAGCAAGAAATTTGTTGTTCTTACGCTGACTGTTATAGTGAATTGCACTGGCTATCAACTCCTTACCAGTTCCGCTCTCCCCTCTTATTAGTATAGAAGCATTGGCGTTAGAGACCTTTTGCACCAGTTGATAGACCTCCTGCATTTTCTTATTCTTCCCGATTAATCCACTAAAACTAAATTTTTCTTTCAGTTGATTATGCAAATATAAATTCTCGCTTATCAGCTTTTCGTGTTCCACCGCCCTATGCACAGATAAAAGAATCTCCTCTGGCATATACGGTTTCCTGATGTAATCATAAGCTTCAAGCTTTACTGCATCAATTGCTGAATCCACTGTAGCGTGCCCTGTAATAATTATAACAGGTATTTCCTGGTTCTTCTTTCTTACGGTTGACAACATAGTCATTCCATCCATACAAGGCATCTTTATGTCAGTGATTATTAAATTGAATTGCTCGGTATCTAAAATTTCTATCGCTTCTTTTCCATTTCCACATACCTTGACATCATAGCCCTCCTGATGAAGGATACCAGAAAGTGTCTTCTGCATATTTAGCTCATCATCTACAACTAAAATTCTTGGTTTCATAACAAATTAAAGCATTAAAAATTGATTAATAATTGAAAATTAGAAATTAGAAATTTTTTTCTATACAATCGCTGTAGCCAGCTTAATCAAGGGTAAGAATAACGCAACAACTATAAAACCCACAATTCCCCCCATACCTACAATCATAATTGGCTCTATTGCGCTTGTCAAAGCTGCTACTGCAGCATCTACTTCTTGGTCGTATGCGTCTGCTACTTTAAGCAGCATCTTATCTAAGGCTCCTGTTTCTTCTCCAACATCCACCATATTGGTAACCAGCGGAGGGAATATTCCGCTTGCTTGAAGAGGCCCTGCTATTGATTCTCCTTCCCTGATACTATCACGAACAGATGCCATTGCCTGAGCTATTACGTCATTGCCTGATGTATCCTTTACAATTGTAAGCGCCTGAAGTATTGGAACTCCGCTTCCAATCAGGGTTGCAAATGTTCTTGCAAATCTGCCAATAGCTGTTTTTCTGGCCAAAGGACCAATAATGGGGATATACAATTTAAGTTTATCTGAATAATACAGCCCTTTCCGTGTTTTTCTAATAAGCTTGTATATTATAAATAGTCCAACTAATGATCCCAGAACAACAAGAATATTTCTCCAATCCTTGAAAACATCCGACATTTTTAGCAGCATTACAGTAGCGCCCGGCAACTCTGTATTAAAATCTTCAAACATCTTTTTAAAGGTTGGTATAACTACTATAATCAAAAAAGTAAGTATTCCTGCAGCCGCAACAGTAACGAGTATAGGATAAACCATAGCAGCTTTAATCTTCTTTTTTAATGCTTCCTCTTTTTCTGAAAACTCGGCCAACCTTTCCAAAACCGCCTCTAAAATCCCGCCAACTTCACCAGCTTTTATCATATTAACAAAAAGTTTTGAAAAGCTTTTGGGATATTTGGCAAGCGCATCTGAAAATGTAGCACCTCCCTCAATATCTGCAGCTAGCTCTGAGAAAGTTTCTTTCACAATACCAGGTTTGGCCTGATTGCTCAGAACATTAAGACTCCTCAATAAAGGGAGACCTGCACCAAGCAAGGTTGCTAATTGTCTGACAAAAACCGCTAATTGTCTGGGCTTTACTTTGTTACCAATTCCTGGCAGTTTAATCTGAATATTCATACTTGCAAGACCACTAGCCTTTGCTGGTTTAGCAGATGTTGAAGTGCCAGAAGCTGGAGACTTTTCATAAACCTTCGTAGGAAAATAGCCCATATCCCTTATCTGGGATATTGCCAAAGTAGAAGTTTCTGCCTCAACACTTCCACTTATCTCTTTACCGCGATTGTTCATCGCAACATAAGCATAAACAGCCATATACTATATCTCCACTCCCTGTGTCTCTCTTGCTACTTCCTCAATAGTAGTGATGCCCATATATATCTTCCTCAATCCATCTTCTCTTAACATTGACATCCCTTTTTCGTGAGATTTTTTTCTAAGCTCACCAGCAGTTGCCTTATCAACAATAAGAGTTCTTATTTCATCATTAACAACAAGTATCTCAAAAATACCTATTCGCCCCTTATATCCAATACCATTGCATATTTCACATCCTTTGCCCCTATAAAATTTCTTGCCTTCCGCATCCCCAGACTTGAGTCCAATTAAGGAGAATTCCCGCGCATCTGGAGAATACTCTTCTTTGCAGCTAGAACATATTTTTCTAACAAGTCTTTGCGCAATAATAGCCTCCAGCGTTGATGTTATAAGAAAAGGCTCAATATCCATATCAATAAGCCTGACAATCGTGCTAGCTGCATCATTAGTATGTAACGTGCTCAGCACTAAATGCCCTGTAAGTGAAGCCTGAATAGACATTTCTGCTGTCTCCAGATCGCGGATCTCTCCTACTAAAATCTTATCAGGATCCTGTCTTAATATACTTCTGAGACACTTGGAAAAAGTTAAACCTATATGAGACCTTATTTGCACTTGTATAATACCTGCTAAATCATACTCAACAGGGTCTTCTGTGGTGATTATCTTGTCCTCCGGAGAATTAATTTCTCCTAAAGCAGAATAAAGAGTTGTAGTCTTGCCACATCCTGTTGGGCCTGTGACGAGAATAATGCCGTTAGGCTTTTTAATTAAATCTCTTAATATTCTTAAATCTTCTTCCAAAAGCCCTACCTGCTCTAGAGAGAGCATAACAGCTCCTCTATCCAATATCCGTATTACAACACTTTCTCCATAAGTTGTTGGTAAAGTTGATATACGGAGGTCTACTTCTCTTCCACCCATATTAAGCTGGATCCTTCCATCCTGGGGCAATCTTCTCTCTGCAATATCCATTCCTGCCATAACCTTAATCCTGGAAGTTACTGCTAAAGCCAAATGCCTAGGCGGCGGAATCATTTCATAAAGCATCCCATCCACACGATATCTGATCTTAAATTGATCCTCAAATGGTTCAAAATGCAGATCACTAGCCTTATCCTTTATTGCCTGAATAAGCACTAAATTAAGCAATTTAACTACAGGAACTTGATGCGCAAGTTCCTGTAGAGTTGCTACATCATGAACATCTTCATCCTCATCCTCAATGCTCCCCTTGATTTCCATGGCTCCTGTTTCCATCTCTTTTAACACGTCCTGAACGGTCTCTGTTTTTTCTCCATAATATTTAAAAATAGCTTCTTCAATATCTTTCTCATTGCTTACCATACCCCTTACTTCACATTCCAACATGAACCGCAAATCGTCTAAGACGTTAATATTTAAAGGATCCGACATAGCTATATACAGAATATTCTCTTCCATTTTTACAGGAATAATCTTATATACTTTTGCGATTGGAGCTGAAACCTTTCCCAAAACTTCTGGAGGGATATCTATTTTAGGTAGATTTGCAGCAGGCATTCCGGTTTGTGCTCCTAATGTAGACAAGATGTCTGCTTCTGTCACAAAACCAAGATCTACCAAAATTCTGCCAAGCAAGCCGCCGGATTTTTGTTGCTCATTCAGAGCATGTTCTAACTGCTCAGATGTTATTAGCCCCTTCTCAAGCAATAACTGTCCAATAGGCTTCTTTTTTCTAGGCATTTTCTCTCTCTCCTGCCTTCACTTCAGCATCTGCTACACTATAACAACGTGTAATATACTCTTCATAGCTTATTATTTTGCTGTTGTAAAGCTCTGTTAGAGAATCGTCCATTGTCTTCATGCCAAGCTTTTTCCCTGTTTGAATAGAGGAAATTATTCTATAGCTCTTCTTTTCCCTTATTAAATTCTTTATAGCTGAAGTAGCAACCATTATCTCATAAGACGCTATTCTTCCCCCTGTGGTTCTAGGAATCAACTGTTGAGAAATTACTGCCACAAGAGACTCAGATAATTGTGTTCTTATTTGTTCCTGCTGTGCAGTAGGAAAAGCATCTACTATTCTGTCAATTGTAGCTGCAGCGCCTGTTGTATGCAAGGTTGCAAATACCAGATGCCCAGTTTCTGCGGCTGAAATAGCTGCCTCCATTGTAGACAGATCTCTCATCTCTCCCACCATTATAACATCTGGATCCTGTCTTAGGGCTCTGACAAGGGCTTCAGAGAACGAAGGAACATCCACCCCCAATTCTCTTTGAGACATAACACCATTGTGATGAGTGTGGTAATACTCTATAGGGTCTTCAACTGTTATTATATGAGCATCTCTGTTTCTCGCTATATAATCAATCATTGTGGCAAGTGTTGTTGTCTTACCACA
This sequence comes from bacterium, assembly GCA_043824255.1. Taxonomy (GTDB): domain Bacteria; phylum JAHJDO01; class JAHJDO01; order JAHJDO01; family JAHJDO01; genus JAHJDO01. The sequence continues at coordinate 66,078 of JBDRTG010000027.1, read as the reverse complement.
ACCAGTTGGACCAGTTACCAGAATTAGACCACGCGGTCTGTACATAAGCTGTTTAACTTGCTCTGCCAATCCTAGCTCCTCAAATGTCATAAGTTTCATAGGTATAAGCCTCATTGCAATTGAAGTATTTCCTCTTTCTTTATAAATAGCTACACGGAACCTTGCTATATCTCCAAAAGAAAAACCAAAATCTGTTCCTCCCATCTCTTGTAATTTTTGCTGATGATGTTCTGAGGTAATACTTTTCATTAACTTCTCTGTGTTCTCGTTTGTCAGCTCCTCAAAGTCAAGAACATCCAGTCTTCCATCTATACGCAAAACAGGAGGCTTCCCTACTACTAAGTGTATGTCAGAGGCATTCCTGTCCACAACGATTTTCAGCAGTTCATTCATCTCCATTTTATACTGCTCCTTATAATTCTACATCTTTTTGAGTTACTCGTTCCACCTCAGAAAGCGTAGTCATTCCAATTACAACTTTCTCCAATCCATCTTGCCTTAGGGTCTTCATACCAAACTCACATGCCTTTTCTCTAATTTGTGCACTTGAAGCCCTCTTAAGAATCAACGCACGAATTTCACCATTAAGCACAAATAATTCAAAAATACCTATCCTCCCTTTATAACCTGTCTGAGAGCACTTTGGACACCCTTTACCTTTACAGAACTGTGCTTTACCCATGTCTTTTTTCTTAAATGCCCTTTCTAATTGTAAAATTTCATCTTCCCTTGGAGTGTATGGTTCTTTGCATTCTTGGCAAATTGTTCTGACCAATCTCTGTGCAAGAACTGCCTGAATCGATGAAGCCACCAAGAAAGGCTTTATCCCCATATCAATAAGCCGTGTTACTGCGCTGGGAGCATCATTAGTGTGAAGCGTAGAGAACACCAGGTGTCCTGTTAAAGCAGATCTTATAGCAATTTCCGCTGTTTCATTATCGCGAATCTCTCCAATCATTATAATATCCGGAGCCTGTCTCAATATAGACCTTAAAACATTAGCAAACGTCAATCCAATTTCGCTTTTTACATTAACCTGATTGATCCCTGTTAATTGGTATTCAACAGGGTCTTCAACTGTTATCAATTTTCTGTCCGGCTGATTTATCTTATTGAGAGCTGCATAAAGAGTTGTTGTTTTACCACTGCCTGTTGGACCTGTGACAAGAATAATACCATTAGGCGATGCAATCAGAGATTCAAATCTTTTCATATCCTCCTTTAAAAACCCAAGTTCAGCCATGCCCAGTAATAAACTGGTTTTATCGAGGATTCTTAATACGACACTTTCCCCATGTATTGCAGGCAGAGCCGATACACGCAAGTCAATATCTTTCCCCAATAAAGATAATCCTATTTTACCATCCTGAGGAAGCCTCTTTTCTGCAATGTTCATACCGGACATAATCTTGATACGGGAGATCACGGATTTCTCCAGTCTCTTAGGAGGAGCAGGTACTTCATGCAACACTCCATCCACACGATATCTTACTCTAAATCTATCCTCTAAAGGCTCAATATGTATATCGCTTGCTCCGGCACGAAGTGCTTCCAATATTAATAAACCGACTAATTTTATAACTGGCGCTTCATCAGATATCCCTTCTTCTTCCTCGGCAGCTTCACCACTAACAAAATCTATGTCCTGTTCACTCAACTCTTGAAGCATGCTGTCAATTGTTTCTTCCCTGACACCATAATATCTTTCCAGGGAACTTTCAATCTGTTCTTCTGTAGCTAACAATCCTTCAACTTCGCAATTCAGCACTATTCTTAGATTATCCAATGCAAGAAGATTCAGTGGACTAGCCATAGCAATTGTTAAAGTATTATTTTCAAACTTCAAAGGTACAATTTTATGTTTTTTTGCGACTGATGAAGGAACTTTATCTATCACTTCCTGTGCAACATTATATTCTGATATATTTATCGTCTTCAGACCGAATTGCGAAGCTAATGCCTTACAGAGCCCTTCACTATCTATATATCCAAGCTTTATTAGTATATTTCCAAGTCTTTCACCTGTCTGCCGCTGCTCTGCTAAAGCAGTTTCCAGCTTCTTTTCTGAGATCAAACCTATGTCCTGAAGTATTTCTCCCAGAAATTTTCTTCTATCTTCCACCACTTTGCCTGCCTCCAAAATTAGTCGTATAAATTCTACCTAAAGAAACACATAATGTCAAGAATGGCGTGTGCAGATAATTACTCTCTCAATACCTCCGTAGTCTCTGACAATTTCAGGGGCAAAAAATGTGTCTCTTGAGGAAATAAGTTTTTTAATTTCTTCAACCTGGCCATATCCTATTTCCATAATAAGAAACCCGTGTGGTTTTAAAAATTCCTCTGCACCTTTGACTAGTTCAGGATAAAAATCAATACCATCAGTTCCACCATCAAGCGCGATTCTAGGTTCATATTGCTTTACATCAATAGATAATTTCTCAAAATCCGCTGAAGAAACATAAGGAGGATTTGATACAACAAAATCAATCTCTTCGGCAAGATTGAGACCATTAAAACTTTCGAACAAGTCTCCGCAAAAAAACCTTATTGACTTTTCTACTTTATTTTTTTTTGCATTTTTTTTGGAGATGCTCAATGCATCTTCTGAGATATCAGAAGCATAGATCCTGACATTCCGACTTTTGGCAAGAGCAACTGCTATATTCCCACAGCCTGTTCCCATATCAATTGCTACCCATTCTCTATTTGGTTGAAGCGCCATCTTCTTTAACGTTGCTTCAATTAATGTTTCAGTCTCAGGCCTAGGAATTAATACTTTTTTATTTACCTCAAAATCGATGGACATAAACTCTTTATGCCCTATTAAATATGCAATTGGTACGTGCTTTGACCTTTTTAGAACAAGTTTTCTAAAAATGTCTAGGGTGTCTTCTTTAAGAATACTATCCCAATTAAGATATAAAAATATTCTTTCTTTCTTTAAGAGATATGATAGCAAAACCTCTGCATCCAAACGAGGAGAGGGAATCTTATGCCTTGCAAGATAATCTGCTGTGCGAAGAACTAATTCTTTAATCTTCCATGTTTTTTTGGTTTTTGCCATAAATTTGTTACAAAGTGGAACTTCTAAGACCAACTGATAATTCAGCTTCTACCAATTCATCCATATTACCTTGAAGAAAAGCCTGAAGCTTATGGGAAGTAAAATTTATGCGATGATTTGTAACCCGCGCTTGGGGAAAATTATACGTGCGAATCTTTTCGCTTCTATCTCCTGTGCCAACCTGATTTTTTCTATCCTGAGAAATCTGTTTCCGTTGATCCTCTTTCACCTTATGCAGTAAGCGCGCTCTTAATACTCTCATTGCCTTAACTCTATTTTTATGCTGTGACCTTTCATCCTGACACTCAACAACTAGACTCGTTGGTATATGGGTTATTCTAACTGCTGAGTCTGTTTTATTAACATGTTGACCTCCAGCTCCTGAGGCTCTAAATGTATCGATTTTTAATTCTTGTGGATTTATTATAACTTCAACATCTTCAGGTTCAGGAAGCACTGCTACAGTAACTGTAGATGTGTGAATGCGGCCGCTAGTCTCAGTAACTGGAACCCTTTGAACACGGTGCGTTCCACTTTCAAATCTTAATCTTCTGTAAACATTCTTTCCTTTTACTGCAAAAACTACCTCCTTAAAACCGCCCAATTCCCTTGTATGCGATGACAAAATCTCTATCTTCCATCCTTTCTTTTCAGCATACTTACTATACATACGAAATAGGTCTTCAGCAAAAAGACTGGCTTCATCTCCACCAGCTCCACTACGTATTTCCATAATAATATCTTTGTTCCAATCGCGCGCCTCTGGATCCAGTAATACCCGGAGATTATCCTCTATCTTCTCTTTTTTAGCTTTCAAATCCACTATCTCTGATTCAACTAGTTCTAGAAAATCCTTGTCTTCAGCGGGGTTTGAGAGAATTTCTTTGTGCTTCGATATATCATTCAAATTTTCCCTATATTTTCCATATTCCTTTATTATGTCCTTTATATCAGTGTATTCCTTGGCACACTTCTGATACTGGTCTCTATTAGCTATAACTTGAGGGTCACTCATTAACTCAGTAAGTTCATCACCCCTTTTTTTAATACTATCTAATTTGTCTAACAGCATAGTATCCTTCGTTTAAGCGTATCAGGGCAGACGCAAGGTCTGCCCCTACATTTCCCAATTTTCACATTGTGGGGGCGGGGCTTGCCTCCGCCCATTCCCAGTTTAGAGATTATATTTTTTCTTAAACTTGTCAACCCTTCCAGCACTGTCAACAAACTTCTGTTTACCTGTGTAAAAAGGATGACACTTTGAACAAATTTCTACTCTGATACTTTTTTTTGTAGAACGTGTATGGATAACTTCTCCACAGGCACATGTAATAGTAGTCTCATAATATCCTGGATGAACATCTTTTTTCATAATACTTTTTCCCTTATTCCATTTTAACTGGAGATAATCATAACATACACTTTATATCGCTTCAATTACTTATTGACTGAAATTGTAAAAATAGCTATCATAACTCTATTAATTCTTAGTTTTGAATTCTTAATTTTTAATTACCTTTTTAATTCAAAATTTAAAATTAATAATTGACAATTTAGAAGTTATAATGTGGCGGCATAGCCAAGTGGTAAGGCAGAGGTCTGCAAAACCTTTATCCAGCGGTTCGAGTCCGCTTGCCGCCTCTAAGTATTACTGCCGGAGTGGCGAAATTGGCAGACGCAAGGGACTTAAAATCCCTCGAACTTTTGGTTCATGCCGGTTCAAGTCCGGCCTCCGGCACTTTGTTCCTTGTCCTGTTCATCCTTAAGTCTTCTTCTACCCTCTTCAAAGAACGGTTCGCAGAATTCGCTTGTCCAGGTTCTCTCCTGAAAACTTCGGTTCTTTACGGTATTTAGAAAATCCCGAAATTGCTCAAGATATGAACCATAAATATGAAAGCTGTCTGTTATGTCAGCATATCTACCAACAACAACTTGTTCATGAACCTTCTTACTTATACGCGCAGCTACCAGTTTCTGCAGGTCAGTTAAGGCGAATATGTTCATAAATGCAGCCTTAAAGCCATCTCTTGAACGCCAATGTGTATTCATATTCAATACTAATCTCTTATGCTCATTTCTTGAAAGTCTAAACCAGCATCTTTGAAGACATGGCGGATCATATGTAAGCGGGTCAGTTTTAGGATTCCATGTTATTGCCTGAGCTCTACGGCTATAGGGAGTCTGTACGAGCTTATTTACAATATAATCTATCTGATTAATCTCTGCGCCTTCAACCTCATATCCAAAAAGTCGCTTGTGATATGTGTATGTCCATTTCCCTTGTTCAGGATTAATCCAGTGATCATGAACACCTTTTACGACCTCCTGACGGTAGATCTCTAACTCTTCAAGTCCCGCTGGAAAAGCGCGATGAATTCGCGGCTCAGCAAAGGGATCATCCACAACCATTATCATTGTACAATCTCTGCTAGGAGGATCCTCTTTTTTATCATACTCTGTTTTTATCTTGAGCCCTTTATTCCATGTCTCAAGCACCGCTTTTTCCCATACCTCTGCTAAAGTTCTCCCGCTAACAGATATAACCGGTATATTTCCTGTATTCATTATATTTGCTTCTCCGTCACATCTTGTACCTACTAAAATCCTCTGTATTAAGATCTTTTAAAAGACTTTTAAAATCTTCTGTTTTCCCTTCAACTTCTGTAACATTCACAGTTGTTGTAGCCCGCTCAATTACTTTTTCATCAACGAGAATAGAAACACCAGCACGTAATGCTAGAGCTATTGCATCGCTTGGACGTGAATCAATAAGAAATGTCCTTCTTCCCAATTTAATCTTTATTTTTGCAAAAAACGTGTTCTCATTAAAGCCGTCTATGTTTACTTCCAATATTTTTGCTCTGCACACTTCAATTACAGATTTTATAAGATCATGAGTTAATGGCCTTGCCGAACTCGCCCCAACTAATTTCATTGCAATAGCACTTGCCTCAGATATTCCTATCCATATAGGGAGGGTTCTTTTTTTATCACTATTTTTCAAGATTATAATAGGCATATTATTTGTTGGATCAATTGCCACCCCTGCAACAAACATCTCTATCATGCTCATTCTGCTAAATTCCTTTTTCTATTCACATTCCAATCTAGGCTATCATACTGTAAATTATCTAGCTTTTCAACAAGAGCTATCTCTGTATTCGTCAAACCCTCTTCCCTAACCTCAGTTTTAAACAGCTCTTCAAACCCAAAACATATTGCGCGTTTTAATTTGTCTAGATCAATAGAATAACCTAACTCCTGTTTTAGAGAGGTTACATTATTTACAAAATCTTTATTAAACTTTCCAAATGGCAAACTAGTTTTAAAAATACTGTGCATTTTCCCTGTATCAAAATCAATTAGAACAGACCCATGTTGGATAAGCTTGTCCTTGATCCTTCTTTGAGCACTCCCAACCATTTTCTTCCCACGAACTACAATATCGTAATTCGATGATTCAACAAAACATACAGGAGACTCTCTTTCTCGCAATTTTACTTCTCTTTTTCTGTTTCCTGCACTAATTCCTAATGACTTCAAACCAATAATAATAGCTCCACATATGACTTTATATGATTCGCAAATATCCATGGGAATAATCCCTCCGGTACTGGCAGTAAATGAATAGGTTAACTCCATGTCGTGCAGTATTGCTCCTCCTCCAGTAGGTCTGCGCACATAGTTCATGCCCAAGCTCCTACAATTTTCCAGATCAATTTCCTTACGTAAATCCTGAAAATATCCAATTGAGACAGCAGGAGGAGTCCATGTATACAGACGCAATGTATATTCAAAACATCCTTTACCATGACAGGAAAAAATAGCCTCATCTGTTGCCATATTTCTTGAGGCAGTGTTGCTTTCTGAATCAATAAGCCTGAATACCATCAGAAAGAGCCTTGTTTATGATCTTCTATAAACTTAATTGTCTCATCAAAGCTTCTGATGCCTGCTTTAGCCCCCATTGCTTGCACACAGCATGCTCCAACAGCACAGGCAAACTCAGCTGCCTTGCGTAAGTTCCAACCTTTTAATACCCCTGCTAAAAACCCAGCAACAAAAGCATCTCCAGCACCAGTAGCATCCACAGGTTTGATTATAAAAGGAGAAACTTTTACTGTTTCATTATCACTAGACTTAACAAAACAACCTTTACTGCCCATTTTCAAGCCAACAATTTTCATCCCATATTTAAGAAAGAAATCCGCTATCTCTTCTGCTGACTCTAAACCTGTTATCATTCTTGCTTCCTCAATACTAGGCAGGAATATGTCTATATATTTCAGAGCGGGCTCAATAATTTCAAGCCACTTTCCCTTAGCATCCCATGCAGTGTCTAGTGAGGTCATAATACCCATGCTCCTAGCTTCATTTAAAACATGTGCCGTTTGAATTCCGTCAAAGGTTGGCATAAGGAAACTTCCCGCAATATGAAGAATTTTACACCCTTTAATTATATTCCAGTCAATATCACGCTCAGAAAAGCTTCCATCTGCACCATAGCAATGTATAAATCTTCTTTCTCCATCATCCTCAACTAGTGCCAATGAACATGATGTATTTACATTATTGTCCTTTCTTATGCCTTGAATATTTAATCCGCATTGGGACATCTCTTTTATAAGATAATCTCCAAAACCATCATTCCCAACCTTTCCAATCAGTGCTACATCAACACCAAGCTTTCTCAGAGCTGCTCCTGTATTACTTGCACATCCTCCCGTATGAAGTTCAATCTTCTCAACAATCCCAAGCTCTCCTCTCTCAGGAACATCATTAACAGGTTTCGCAACAACATCAGCAACAAGAATACCAAGACACACTACATCAGCCATAATATCTCTCCTAATAATTTCAAATTTCTAGTATTAAGTAAAAAAACGTTATAAACTTAATCCTTAGTCCTGATTTGTTTCACGCTTCAGGATTCTCATCTCTGTTATAATTATATGCACAGGAATATCTTTTTCATTATGTTCCACCTTGTCCACAACCTGAAAATCAAATGCAAGCCCCATTAACATAGTTTTTTGGGAAACTGATTTTAGAAAGCGGTCGTAATATCCTCCCCCACGTCCTATGCGATTTCCATTCCTATCAAAACAAACACATGGAACAACAATTAAGTCAAGACTACTTGTATTTATAGGTCTATAACTTTCTTTTTTGGGAGACAAAATCCCGTATTTACTATTTACAAGATCCCTATCAAAATTTTTCAAAAGAGATGCATGCATTTCACGATTTCCATTTTCCATATAAGGAACACTCACTATTTTACCCATTTTCATTGATTCTAAAACCATATCCTTGGTTTGAACCTCATCTCCTTTTCCAACATAGAACATAATTGTTTTAGATTTTTCAAAAACATCCAGTTCGAAAAGCTGCTTCTTAATCTGTTCACTCTTAGTTGCTATTTCATCATAAGACATCCTTTGGCGTTTCGCTATCATATTCTGGCGTAATATATGTTTTGATATATTGCTCACACCTTCATTACTCCTTTTTTTTAAAATCTCCATACGCTCCTTTATTTTTTTTTCATATCCCTGTTCAGTAGGATTATAATACGCAGGAAGATCAGGCGCATATTCCTGCTCTATATAATGGTCCTTATAACTGTGAGAATACTTATAATCCCCGCCATGTCCCAAAACTTTTGCTCCAGGATATGTTCCTACTCTAAGATGTATGGGAACTTGTTTTAATCTATTGCTTTTTACATCCCCTAAAGCCCTATCTATTCCAAGATAAGAAGCATTGCTTTTTGGAGCAGTCGCAATATAAGTTACCGCCTGTGCAAGAATTATCCTGGCCTCTGGCAAACCCACAAATTCAGATGCCTGCAAAGCTGCATTAGCTAAAATCAGAGCTTGAGGATCAGCATTGCCAACATCTTCAGAAGCGCATATAACAATTCGTCTTGCTATAAACCTTGGATCTTCGCCCCCGTAAATCATCTTTGCAAGCCAGTAAAGACTTGCATCAGGATCTGAGCCTCTCATGCTCTTTATAAACGCAGAGATCGTATCATAATGTGCGCCTTCATCCTTATCGTATACTACCTGTCTTTTACCAACAGCTTCTTCAGCCATCTTTATTGTAAAATGAATAATACCACTTTTATCAGGCTTGCCTAATAATACACCCAACTCAAGAGCATTAAGGGCTCTTCTTCCATCTCCGTCTGAACATTTAACAATATGTAACAATGCGTTATCATTCATTTCAATTTTCAACTTGCCAAGTCCTCTCTGCTTATCCTTTAACGCATTTCCTATAATAAGCTTTATATCTTCATTGGAAAGAGGGTACAATTGAAATACCCTTGATCTTGAAAGCAATGGACTGTTTATTGCGAAGAAAGGATTGTGAGTGCTTGCTCCAATCAATGTTACAATATTATTTTCAACAGCAGGCATCAATCCATCCTGTTGCGCCTTATTAAACCGATGAATTTCATCAATAAAAAGTATTGTCTTTATATTGTTTATTTCCTTCCTCGTTCTTGCGGACTCAATAATCTCGCGTATTTCTGAAATGCCGGATGTAACTGCATTAATTCTGTCAAAACGGGATTTTGTTACATTGGCAATAATGTAAGCAAGTGTTGTTTTCCCTGTCCCAGGAGGGCCGTATAGCATTAAGGAGGTTATTTTGTCATTCTCAATAGCTTTTCTAAGAATTCCCTCTTTGCCTAGAATATGTTCCTGACCAACAAACTCTATAAGGGTTCTGGACCTCATTCGAACAGCTAGAGGAGCGTTACTGTCAAATTTTGCCTGCCCCGTAGGCTTGCCCTTCGGGGAATTTTGGATTTTGAATTTTGAATTTTTGTCAAAATCAAAGAGGTCCATTCATTCTCCCATATTCTTTTTAATATAAATATCTGCTTTCTTTTTAAGCTTATCTACCAAATCAACATATATCTTGTCTGCTTTCCTACTAAATAGAATTCTATATATCTCATCTCTAACCTCTGATAATTTTCTCACCTTTGATAGCTTTCTTCCTTCTAATCTTATAATATGATACCCTGTCTGTGTTTTAACTAAATCTGCAATCTCGTTAACTTTTAATTTTGATATTGCCACGCCCAGTTCAGGCAGTAATTCGCTCACATTAATAAAACCAAGATCTTCTCCTTCCCTGGCCATGTCCTCTCCGCCTTTAATTCTTTCCAGAATGCCCTTCGCTGTTTGTTCCGCTGTTTTCTCATCATCATCTATCTTGATAAGTATCTGCCTTATTTTTACTTGCTCAGGTTCTGAAAAATCCTTTTTATGAGTCTGATAATACTGACTAATTTCGTATGGCTCTATTCTTACTTTTGAATTAACTTTAAATTGAATTATTTTCTTTATCATTAAACTTCTCTTATATTTCTCTTCTAAAGTCTCCAGAGTTAACCCCTCATTTCTTAACGTGTCGTAAAAATCATCTAAACTTTTAAACTTGCTTTTTGCAGTATTTACCATTTTTTCTATCTCTATTTTGTCAATCTTAATATTTTCTCTTTTCGCTTCTCCCAATAACAGACACTCCTCAATCAAATCATCCAGTATCGATTTTCCTCTCTCTTTTAAGCGCTTCTCTAATTCCTCTCCTGAATAGACTTTTCTATACGCTTCTTCAATTTCAAAAACACGCTGCTTAAATTGACTATAAGTAACTACCTCTCCATTGACTGTTGCCATAATATAATCAATCACCTCGCCGAATGCATAAATAGAAAATAAGCAAAATATAAAGTTAAATACAATTGTTTTTTTCAACCAGTTCGCATCCATTATTCTTCCCTTTCTATTATAAACTGCGCAATCTGTCTGAGAATATCGGCTCTTTCGCCAAAAATATCAAGCTTTACTAATGCTTTATCTACTAGGGCTACTGCTCTTTTTCCAGATTCCTCTATGCCCAAAAAAGCAGGATAATTAAATCCTTTTTCACTATCCTGCTTTTCATCCAATATGTCATCTGTAATCTGAAATGCAATTCCTATCAACTTCCCGTATTCATACAATGCTTCTTCTTCCCTTTTAGCTGCTCCTGACAAAATGGCTCCAATCTTAAGAGAAACAGCAATAAGAGCTCCTGTCTTATGAGTGCAAACAAACTCTAATTCAGGCAATTCAGCTTTATCCTTATCCCATGATATATCAACTACCTGTCCACCTATCATGCCAAATGTGCCAATCGCTTTAGATATTAGATTTATTACCCTTAATGCAAGCTTGCTATCCTTTGCCTCTTCAGACAGTATTTCAAACGCAATAGTTAATAATGCATCCCCTGCAAGAATAGCTATGTCCTCTCCAAACTTCTTATGAGAGGTCAACCTCCCTCTTCGATACTCATCATTATCCATAGCCGGCAGATCATCGTGAACTAATGAATAATTATGTATAAGCTCTACTGCGCACGCAGCTGGCAACAGTATTCTCTCTTCCTGCTGAAATATCTCTCCGGCAGCGAGCATCAAGATTGGCCTTAGCCGTTTCCCTCCTGAAAATACACTATATCTTATAGCTTCGTGTATGATCTGAGGATATTCAGTTTTCCTCGGCATATACTTATCAAGTTTGCTGTCTATGATCTTCTTTTTTGCAGATAGATAACCTTTTAAGTTCATTTTCCCTTATCGCTCAGTTCAAATGGTTCTTTATATGCAATGCCATTAACATCTTTTTTAAGTATCTCTACCTTTTTTTCAACTTCTCTCAATTTAACCGAGCAAAACTTCGCTAGCCTTACGCCTTCTTCAAAGAGTTCCAAAGATTTATCTAAAGAAACACTGCCCTCTTCCATCTCTTTTACTATGTTTTCCAGTTTGTCTAGAGCCTGCTCAAATTTTAATTCTTTCATAACCTAACTCCCTTTCCATATCTATTAATTTTTTTATATCATCCACTAAAGGCGCTATGAACTCTACAGCCTTATTCGAAGTCGGATGAGAAAAACTAATTCTGTAAGCATGCAATGCCTGACGATCAATCAGACTATCCAGCTTAGATCCTAACCCTTTGCTTTCTCCGTATGTTTTGTCGCCTACAATTGGATAACCAAGATAAGCCATATGAACCCGAATCTGATGTGTCCTTCCTGTTATTGGATGAGCGTTAATAAGTGTATCCTTATGGTAGCGTTCAATCACATTGAATTTAGTAAGCGCTCTCTTTCCGCCAACATAAGAAATTGCCATTTTCGTTCTATGCGATACACATCGGCCAATCGGTCTATCGATCTCGCCTTCACCCTGTGGGATCACTCCTCTTACAACAGCCATATAAGTCTTCTTCACTTTTCTGTTCTTAAACTGCTCTGCTAAATTAGCATGAGCACCATTGTTTTTTGCTGCAATAAGAACCCCTGATGTATCCTTATCCAGTCTATGAATTATCCCTGGACGCATAGGCCCATTCAAATCCGACAGTGTTTTGCAATGATACAATAGAAAATTCACAACTGTGCCAGAGACAACTCCCTGTGCAGGATGTACAATAATCCCTGCAGGCTTATTAATAACTATTATATTATCATCTTCATATAGTATATCAAGCGCCATATTCTCTGGCTTCAGCTTTAACTCAGCATTATCTTGAAGCTCTGGGATAGTTATTAATATATTATCCCCTATCTTAAGAAAATATCCCGGCTTTGTTTTTTCCCCATTTACCAAAGCATGATTGGCAATAATCAGGTTCTGAATGAAAGACCTGGAAACCACATCAAGTTTATTTGCCAGAAATTTATCTAATCGTTCCCCGGCATCCTGCTCATCAGTTATAAATTTATATTCCGTATCCACAGAGCCCACGACCAGAGTCGAACTGGTGACCTCATCATTACGAGTGACGTGCTCTACCAACTGAGCTACGTGGGCATAAAAAAAGTGCCGGGGCGCAGAATTGAACTGCGGACACGCGGATTTTCAGTCCGCTGCTCTACCGACTGAGCTACCCCGGCGAATTAAACCTAACACACTGGCAATTATACAAATTTCTATATTAATGGCAAGAGATTTAGAAATTAAAAAAGCTTATAACGTTGAAACTCCTTCAACAGAAATACACTCTTCTGCTCCTAAAGGTAAACCTTTAGGCCGGTAATACTTTTGTTCCAAACTTTCTAACAGGTTTGCGACACAGCTCTTTTTTACAAGAACTAATACAATGCCTCCTAATCCGCCTCCGGTCAGGCTTGCACCGTATACCCCTTCTTGACTTCGAGCAATATCTGCTAATAAATCCATTTCTTCAGTACTGCAATTATAACCTCCTGATTGACAAACGAGTTCTGCAGTTCTTAATCCTTTTTTTGCACCAACAATGAGTTGATCAAAATACTTATTGCTAAAATCTTTTTGAAATGGATGTGTTTTTAAATTCTCATCGTGAATAGTAACCCGGTCGCCGTCATGGGAGACATACATAAGTCTTCCAAACTCAGCAACATCTCCAGCATGCATGAGTTGGGTAACTATGTCGCTACGTGCACATTCACTCAGGCCAAAAAGACAAACCGCCCTGATTTGATATCCATTTTTGGGTTCTCGGTGGGTTGAAAAAAGTGTATTTAATTTTCTCCGATGCTCGGGCAATTGCTCCATGATTTGCTCTCGTGTCAAACTGATTGGTAATGATTTGAGTATCTTATACAACTCTGCCAAATCAATATTCAAATTTTTCGTATTCCAGTCCCTTAGATGATGGACATTTTTGAAATGCGGATAGTTTCGAGAAAGCAACATAAAAGCAACCTCATACGTGGCAACACGTTCATTAAAAATGTCTTTAGCACCCGCCGATTTCTCAGCTGAAATCATTGAATTACATGCCACCACAGTTATTTCTGACGGAAGCGGGATCATCTCCACTCGGATAGGGAAAAATTGAAGATGTGTTATAAAATTTTGTTTTCCATAGATCATCGCGGCATGGTCTCCTGCTCCTCCACGCGTACCAACATACCATTCTGCTTCGCCATTCATTGTGGTTTTTACATCTTTAGATAAATTTAACTGATTAATATAATTGAGTGCCTCGGTTGTACCAACTACTAATGTGGAGGATGAGCTTAACCCAGCAGCCATAGGAACATTACCTGTTACTGCTACGTCCATACCTTTGAGCAATTTTTTATCTAAATTTTGAAGATAAAAGCAGGACGCTTTTATGTAATTATCCCATTTCCCACGTTCAACCTGTACTGAATTGATATACTTAAGCCAATCGCCACGCTCAGATTTTGGAAAAGCAGTACTTATTGCAAATGAAAATGACCTGAATTTAAGATCTGCATTCACAAAATGGACTTCATCATCTTCTCGAGGAGAAACCGCCATTAAGGTCTCTTTTGCAATCGTCATGTAATTAACATATCCTCCCCGGTGTTCAATATGCACTCCCATTAAATTAATCCGGGCAGGTATCCGGACAATGAAAATGGGCTTTTTTGAACCAAACGCTGCCTCAAAAGTCTTCAGAAGTTGGCGATAGGACTGGATTCGTTCTTCAAGTAACTCAGAGTAATTGCCATAAACTGATATTAATCTCTCTTTACAAGCTGAAGAGTTAAAAAAGGAAGTCCATTCAGAAAGCGTTTTTGTCTTATCCATGTTTATCTCCAGTTAGGTTACAAAAGTCAAAATACCATAAAATCAAAGCTAAATCTATATACACCTGATAAACACCCCTTTCCAAAAATTTTCTCCAAGATTTATTTTGTTTTTTCCGATTATTCTTGAACCGACTACTACCGGACGAGGGTTTAAATCAATAACATAAGGAATTAATCCTCTATGTTGCTCTAAAACTACATCAACACCTACAATTAAAGGAGGCTCTCTGTCTTTAAATACTTCTTCTACAGCATCGCATGAAGTCTCTTTTATTCTCTCAATATCTTTATCTCTGAGTTTTAAGAAATCTAGAACTTTGTTAATATTTTCCCTCCTAGCTCCTTTTTCCGCACTTACCACTTCTTCTCCAACCATTGCATAACCTGAATTCGCATGAAAGCTTTCTCCGTCAAAAGAGACATTTATCCTTAAAACAAAATCTTCTCCTTTGTAAGATAAGTTGCCCACTTTTTTTCTAATAATTATATCTTCATTTATAGAGTTTAAAAATCGAACTACTTCGGTACTCTGGGTGTACTTTGCACATTTACTTTTCTTAAAGAACAGGCAATCTTTGCCTTCTGTGCCTCTATCAGGCTGGAGATAGAGTTCTCCTGAAGAAAATCCGCTTAGAATTTTTTTAAAAGAATTAATCTTCCCCTTATTAAATCTCGAAATTAGTTTTGCTTCGGGAGTAGGTATTCTTTTGCTCTTCAAAATTTCAAACATCCTGAATTTACTGTCGCAATTAGAGGTGCCTTTGTTATAGGGATTAACCATTTTGATTGCTGAAGTGTTGAATCTGGAAGAAAGTTGCCTATGGGTCTTTATCTCGTTTTTTGCGTCAAAATGCAGAAAATGGACAATTCCTGGCAAAGCTGAACTTTTCGAAGAGAAAAGGGAGATTTTCTCATCTCTAATGGCAAAGTACCGGTTAAAGGACAAATCTTTTCCCAGAAAATCTGCATGCACTCCAATAACGTCTCCCAGAATTGAAGACAGGTCCTGATTTTCTAGCAGAAATTCCTGCAGGTCACAGTGAAAATAGAACAGCATATCTTCAAAAGTGTCTTGAGAGGCATTAAAGACAATTACATAATCTTTTTCTTGTATTTTTTTCCCCATTCTCCCAGAATCTCAAAAACCTGACATACTCCTTCTCCATCCCTTCCCACGAGCTTCAAGCGGTCGTTATGCGGCCTCCACAAACCTGCACCCGGGTTAGGTTCAATCTTTACTATCGTCAGAGATTTTACGGAGTATTTTTTGCCTTTTTCAAGCTGCCAGAAAAGCTTTCTTTTTATCCCTCCCTCAAAAAGCTTAATTGGAAATTGCTGTATTTTTATTCCTTTTTCGTTATAAACTTTTATTTTAGAATTCAGCTTGCCATTTTCATAGAGGGAAATAAATTCTTCTTTCTCAGGATGATAGATCCTTTGCAAATTATCGTGATCATCCACTAGAAAAACAGGTAAATAATCTCCCATCTCATAAAGAATTTCCCAGTCAGGGACTCCTAACGCATTGGAATGCGGCCCTAAAGCTTCCTTCTCAAAGCTAAATTCCCTGTGGGCTTTCAGATAGCTCCCAAGGATTCTCCTGCGATTTTTTTTAATGAACCCCTCCTGTGATTTCAAAGAAGAAAGAGCAGCAAACTCCAACTCCTCCTCCAAATCCTTACTGTATTTTTCATTTATTTTCTCGTTACGATATTCAAAGAGCCTTCCCCCTTGTCCAACATTAGCAATTCCTGCTGTGCTTACTACAGTAATGCGATGAGTAATTGCGTATTCGCCAGAAGGTTTTTTCATTACAATTAGACGAAAATACGAAAATAGAGGAGTATCATCTTGAATTCCTATGCCCAATTCAGTAATAAATCTCTCTTTTATTTTCTCAAGAGAATCCTGTGAATAAATTTTTCTTACTTTGGAAGGTATTACTTCCTGGATCACCACATTGTCTGTTTTGGAAAGGTCATATGTAAGATCTGCTAATTTTTTAATATTTTCTAAATTTAAGCCTCCTTCTTTATTTCTTACCGGCAATATTTTCGATCCTCTTCCACCTGACTCTTTTTCTGCCTTAACAATTAAAACCTTATGTTTCTTTGCCATGTTTTTTATGGCTTTTTCGATTTTCTCCTGAACTTGTTTCATGGAAAATTTTTCTGTTTGGCTGCTGTACCAGTTATATTGGTCAGGACAGGATATACCGCTTCCCTTAACCATCCCGGGTAAATCGCATTTTAGATAGGTTGCTGCCTCCCATAAGAGCGGCTGAATTAACGGCATGCCTATTTTCTCAATTTCAGGTCTTAAGAAATGAGTAAAGTGAAACCAAACAGCGTGAATGATTAATTCTTTATTTAATCTTCCAAGTATCCACGTTCCTTTTTCATCTCTAAAAAATATTTCCTTAGCAACCAGGAATTTTGTTCCTTTTTTCTCAACAATCTCAGGGAAAGGAACAAGGAAAAGGTTTATATTCTTTGAAGAAAGTCTGGGAGCCTGCTCAAGGGCAACGCTTACAGTCGTGTTTCCTAAAGGATAAACTATGCCTACATTTACTCCATCTTTGAGCTTTAAATTCTCTTCTATCTCAGGCAAAGGATATCCATCAAAAACTAAAGTGGTAAGATCTCTTAATCTTGCATAAGAAAACCATTTTTTCTCCAGTCCATTTTTTAAATTTACTCCAATTGGAGAATCAATCAGATTTCCATTTTTATCAAATTTTCCAAGAAGTGAATTTTTATAGGCTTCAGATTTATCCTTCAGACTTGTTCTCTCCCTCAACAGATAAAGAACTAGTTGATGCAGAAATTTATGTCTTCCAATAGCAAAAGAAAATATTTCTTCCCTTGACCAGTTCTTGAAGGCAGATGTTCTTTCTGCAGAGTAGTGATAAGGAACATAATCAAAAATATGATTGTTGATAGTGGCATCAAAAAACCTGGCAATTGCTTTCCACATTTCCAAGGAATCATTTACATACATTGTTTTTTCTATCAGAAGAGATATATCTAATAACTCCAATGCTTCTGCAATCCTCGTGATGTTCTGTTTAGAATTTTTTATGTTTTCGAAAATCTTTGTTCCTTTTCTCTCCAAAGAATCATATTCCGTATCAAGAATATTCCCTCCCCTAAAGGTGCTATTTAATTCCTGCACAAATTCATTTTTAAATGAATCTTCTTTAAGAAAGTCATCAACGATTTTCATCCATATTTTTTTCCCTAATGCAAGAAATCTGCCAAACTTCTCTTCTGAAAATCTTCCAAAACCAATTTGTTCTAACGCCTTCCTATAATTGACGTCAAAATTTTCTGCAGGTTTCTTAATTTCTTCATGGAAAGCATTTCTTCTTTCGTTCAATCTCAATGCCAACTCTAATTGTTGCCTTCTTATTTCCTTTGTTTCTAACTTCAAAACAAGCTCTTCTACTGCCTTTAACGACCCGCTTACCCCTGTTGAGACCTCTTTGAATTCTTCTTCTTCAGGAATGTGCTTTTCTTTAAAACAGTGAGCTATAATTTCGCCTATTTCTTCTTTCTTGCCTTCCTGAACTAATGAAAACTCATAGTTTTCTCTTATCTCTTCAAGTTCCTCTATACTCACTTTCCCATTTAAGAGCCATCTTCCTCCTATAATTAAAAATGAGCCGAAATCTAATTTTTTCAGAGGAATTCCCTTAATAATTGCACTTATTTTACTTGAAGCGTAACGATAATATTTTCTCCATACACCAAATTCTCTTGCATTAATTTCCTGTCTGATAAATTCTTCGTCCTTATCCCTGTCTTTCAGTTTCTGAACGATTTTTTCGTAAATTAGTTCTGCTTCTTTTAATCTTTTTTCTGAAACTGCCGATAGTAGGAGACGCGCATCTTCTTTCTCCTCGAGCATTTCTTTCTTCCACTCATGGATTGTTTCTCTTCCAATTCCCAGACAACCATATAACGCATTTTCCGATAAGGCAAAAAGTTCTTTGACTTTTTCGGTTGCTCCTGGATAACGGAAAGAAAAACTTGGTCTTCTGGCTCCTGAAGTTCCATCGGCAAAAATCAAAGATTTTTTATCCCCTTTTTCCATTAAATAAATAAGTTTAGGGAGATTATCTATTAAATCTAATAACTCTTTGTCCGGAATTCCAAGGTCAATAAAGTCACTTCCTCCAATTGCTGCCTCATACCTTTCCTTTGAATAAATTCCTCTTGCTTCTGTTATGAAAACATGTTTTGCAGAGCCTATTTCTCTTATTAATCTTTCCTTGTCTTTTTCTTTAAGCCCCTTCCAACTCCTGATGTCTCCGCCAAAACTATACGCATTTGCGTTAACTGTTTCTTCCGTTAATCCATACTTTAAAATTCTCTTTTTTATTCCATCAGATATCTGCGCAAGATTATCTCCATAAACCAGAAAAAGAATCTTATCTTCAATTTGAGGTTTTATTTTTTCTTTTTTATTTTTATTTCCCCATTCCCACCTATCTAAGTCTATTCCAAAATTTTCTACGTTCTCAGCAATCCATTTTTCATTGTATCCCTCTTTCAAAAGAATCTCTTTAACCTCTCTTGCGTAAGAAGAAAAATTCATTGGTACATGACCAAACATATCTTTTGCGGTACAAACACCCACCAAACGGATATCCAAAGGTGAAGGATATTTTAACATTACATTTTTATAAATCTCTCTTCCCTCTGGATCAATGTCTTCTAAAAGATGCATGAACAGACCTGCATATATTTCCAGTTTTCTTGCTCCAGCAGAGAATCTTACGTCAGTAACATCTTCTTTATAGCCTGCCGGCATTACTCCTGCTAAATTTTCCATAGAGATTTCAGGATCTTTCTTTTTTGCCTCATTTATAAGTAGATTAATCAGCCGAACCTTATCAAATACCCCGCTCCTGTTTATTTCCTCATTTCCCAGTGCCTTTTTATTCTTCCAGTTAGCAATAAGATAACTATTGTGTACTTCTTTGTCCTCATAAAGAGTACCTGCCTTATTCAGAGTTAAAGCGAGTTGAGGAAGCCGGGGTATATATTGAGAATAACGGCTTTCTAGAAACTTTATTGCTTGCTCTTCCCATCTTAATTGTTCAGGAATCTGGCGACGCATCTTTAAAACACTTAGCAAATCCCGAACAAGTTGTTTTCTTAGTCCCTCATCCTCTGGTATTCCAAAGTTATCAAAAATTTCTTTTGTTGTTTCTGGACTCAGAGCGCGGGTAACAATTGCAAAAAGCAGAGAAAACTCTTTAGGCACACAAAAACCGCCATATGTTTCTCCTGTAGGAAGAACAGTTCTATCTCCTCTCTTGTTCCACTCCTGGCGGAAGAATTCAAAATCTCCCACACCGAGGGTGTTTAAATTCGCACCGGCTGTTAAAGAAAGATAATAAACTCCCCCTCGAGTAAAGAAATTTTCTCCTACTTTTAGAAATTCTGCAATTTGCGGACGATTAACCGCAGTAACTCCTGCTAAATTAAAAAGAGAATACAGGGCTTTCCCGCTTTTTGCTGCAATATGCCCGTCTCCTCCTACCCATTTAGGCACATTTTGCACAGATTCAATAATCTCCGGTCCAAGGTCTACTCTGCTAGGCGTATAAATCAGATTATATCTTTTGTAGGCGCCAGAGGATGCATAACGATATCTTCCATCGTCCAGAAGCTTTGAAAGCCCGCCTTCTTTAATTACCTCTCTTCTGGCAGTAAACCTGGAAAGCGCTCCTACATAATCACGCAAGCAGTGAGAAAAGTTTCCCTTTATATTGAATTTCTCGGCTATTTTTTTATTTGTTTTATAGGAAATTTCAGGATAAAGGGTAGTTAGAACAAGTGCAACCTTTGTCTTATCTTCTTTTTCCCCTTTTAACCCCTGTTCTCCCATTACCCTCAAAAGCTCCCCTTCCATTTGCTCTTCTTCAATGACAGCTAAAGCAATTTCCCCGATTTTCTCTCGGAAAAAGTTGATTTTTTTCTGTACCTTATCCCCTAAATTATATGCGCATTCAATGTTATATAGAGTCATTGCTTCCTCAAGCCAGTTGGCAATATTTGTTTCCGTTTCTGTAGGTCCTAATGTAGTAAGAACATTTACATTTGGAAGATGTCTCTTTTTCTCTAAAGCTATTGAAGCGTAAAACTGCGTACGCGAATTATTTTCTAAATCCTTACTGCCCCATTTCATTGAACCAAATAATTGAAGAAGCACTTTCTCTCTTAAACCTTCTTTTTCCTGCAAAGCGGCAATTTTTACATATTCACTTTCTGCTTTTTCTTCAATTAAAAAAGCAACCTGCCCTACTTCTTCCCCCTTCTTCTTATTTTTTATAAATTCAATAATGTCTTCTTCTTTCTCTTTCTTAAATCCGTATTTTTTTGCAATTAATCTTCTTGCAATACTTACATTCTCTCTTGCAATCACATCTTTGATATTCTTTGCCCAATCATCAGCGCAGGTCTTATAAATTATTTCCAGAATTTCCCTCTCCGTAAGAGCGATTACTTTATATCCTTCATTATGAGGAACGATTAAGTAATGCGCATAAGCTGGTAACGCTTCCACCCAATCAGAAGCGTAAGGAAGCCATGCCCCGGGATTAGGGGAAATGGTATTGTTATGACCAGTATCGAGAATTAGTTTCTCCATTTTTGGATTCTCTCCGAAAAATGGATCTAACAACTCATTTACTCTTACAATATTAACTGCATCTAATTCATGAATACGGGAAATAAAGGATACAAAAGCAGGATCGAATTTAGGGGTCTGAGAAATTCTTTTCTCTAATTTATAAACACATGCTCTGAATGTGTCTATTTGAGAACGAACTTTTCTGATTTTTTCGAGTTGCAGGGATTTATCAAATTTTTCGATTAACCCTGTTTCCAGGTTTCTTAAGCTACCTTTCAACTCCTTCAGAGCCCCCTGGATACCTGCCAATGAAAACCATTCTTCATTTGCTAAATTCAGGACTCTTTGCAATTCCGGTCCGATTTCTTCCGCCTTTTCCAAAGAGCAAAGATCTCTAAATTTCTCCTCCAGATAAGAAATCTCTTCTAACACTTCCTCTCTTCTTATGCCCTTGGAATTGGCAATAAGCAATGCATCAGTGTAAAAAGCGCGTCCAAAACGGCATACAAGTAGTCTCTTATTATTCTCGAGACACCATTTAAAAACTCTTTCTGCATTTCTTATATCTACAGAAGGATCATAGGTGCTAGAAATAGCATTTAAGGTTTGTAAACGAAGAGAAGGCAGATCCCCCTCGAATTTCTTTTCCACTTCATATGCCATTTGTCTATCATAGGGAATGTCAATCAGTGTTCTTGCCTTTAATAAAGCAATCAATCTCTTCTTTTCACTGTCAGGCGAAGCAGAGTACTTTTCTAAAAAATCCTTAAAACTATTACCTGGATCAATTTCCGGATTCCCTAACGCATTAATAACAATTTCTTTTTCTTTGTCAGAAAGGGAACTATAAAATACAGAAAGCTTTCCAAAAGCCTCATTTTCTCCTGCTCCTGAGAGAATAAGTTTTTCAAAATAAAAAGCAAGATTGAAAAGAAGTGTTTTTGCCCTAGGATTTATTCTTTCTAAAGTTTTTAAAATTTCGCCATTAAAATTTATGATTTTCTGGACTTTTTTCCCTTTTTTACTTACTTCTGAATCAGAAAACCAAGGAAATTTATCGTAAATTTGTATACATATTTTTCCCTTATCAAACTTCTTAACGATTTTCCCTTTTTCTCTTCTCGCTACATAAACGTTGCCGCCTTTTTTTTCAATGACTTTTTCAGTTTTCAATAGTGGGAACATTTCCTTTACTCCTCAAGTTTTATTCTATATAAATACTTATTTATTCCTTTTAACGAGCTTACAAAATTTTTATAATCAATTTCAAGGAATTTTATGATATTCCCTGTTCTTTTTTTTATTTCTTCAATAAAAATTCCGTTTTCATTAACAAGTTTTTCTCCGCGATAGACCTTACTTAGCGAACATGAAGGAGAACGTGCTATGCCAATTATTATTTTATGATCTATCCCCTTAAAATCTTCCAGTGTTTTTACTACACTTTGGGCTAATCCTGTGCAATGTTCTCTAAAGCCTGTTATCTTTTCATACTCATCCTTTGGCATTTTAGCTCGCTTCCCAAGAAAAGAGAATTCAGGACATGGCAATTGTTCCAACAAAACATCATGTCCAGACATTAATTCATCAAGAGCCTTTACTGTACTCACATCAGGTTTAGAAATGCCCTCTGCTCTAACTTCAGGATTTAACAGACAATGTGATACAAACAAAATAGTTTTCACTCTATTTCTCCTGTGTATAACTTTTGCATTTTTTGCTCAACGGACAATTTTTGCACACTGGTTTTGTCTTGCAGTAATTCTTGCCTAACTCAACCAGAAGAGCGTGAAACTCCTTATAAACTTCTACATCTTCTGGAATATTGCTTTCAAAAAATTTCTTTAATGATTCATAGTCCAACTCATCTGTTAACTGCAGCCTTTCACGGATGCGTTTTGTATAAGCATCTATTACAAAAGAAGGTTTTTCTGCAGCATAAAGAATTATTGAATCAGCGGTTTCCGGACCAATGCCCTTAAGTGACAGTAATTCAGCTCTTAAAGAACAAGTTTCTTTATTGAATAGTCTCTTTAAGCTGCCATTATATTCTTTAAAAATGTAGGTGCATATATCCTTTAGTCTTCTGGCCTTCTGCCTGTAGAAACCTGTTGGCTTTACATAAACCTCTAATTTTCTGAGAGAAAGATTAGATATTTTACATGGATCCAGAACATGGCTACTCTTTAAATTCTCAATAGCTTTTTCTACATTCTTCCATGTTGTCTGTTGAGTAAGAATTGCACCGACAACTACTTCAAAAGGAGTCTTTGCAGGCCACCAGTGCTGCGAGCCAAAATGAGAAAGAAGGGATGTGTAAAGCTCATAAGGGTTAAGAAGGGGTTGTCTCAGATTCGGTTCCTTCAAGTTTCTTTTCTTCCTGTTTAATATCTTCTGACTTTTGATTTTCTTCAGGTGTCTCTTCCTGAGGCTTCTCCTCTGGTTCTTGAACTTCTGCAGGGATTTCTTCCTGTGGTTTTTCTTCGGATAGTTCAGTTTTCTCTAATTCTTGAGTCTCTTTGATAGGTTCTTCAAGTTTCTTCTCTTCTGTTTTTGCAGCTTCTTCGGGAGCTTCTTCCTCCGGCTTGCTCTCTATTGCTTCCTCAACTTTTGCAGGAGCTTCTTTGGGAGCTTTCTTCTCCGGTTCTGCTTTTTTCTTCTTTGATTCTTCTTCTTTCTGTTCTTTTCGCAGAATTTCGTTTACTAGTCTTTGCTTTCTTTTTATTCTTTTCTTCAAAAGCCTTATTTCTTTATTTCCTGCTACTTTTTCTGCTTTCTCTATTTTCTCAGCAAGCTTTTTCTTTAGTGTCTCTATCTTTTGCTTTAAATCTTCAACTATTTTCATACGTTTACTCCTAATGGTTTTAAGTTTACTATCAGTTCGCTACATTATCATATTTCTAATTAATTAAAAAGCCCATTTTTATTCCCCTATGATCTTTACTAAAACTCGTTTCCTTCGTTTGCCGTCAAACTCCCCATAGAATATTTGCTCCCATGGACCAAAATCAAGCTTCCCACCTGTTACTGCAACAACAACCTCCCGTCCCATTACCTGCCGTTTCATGTGAGCATCTGCATTATCCTCAAAACCATTATGTTCATACTGAGAAACTGGTTCATGCGGTGCAAGCTTCTCAAGCCATTTATCATAATCATGAATTAACCCCTGTTCATTATCATTTATATATACACTGGCTGTTATATGCATAGCGTTAACAAGACATAAGCCATCCTTTATTCCACTTTCCTTGAGCGCTTTTTCCACTTCAGGTGTAATGTTTATATAATCTCGCCTGTGTGGCGTCTGGAAAACCAGCTCTTTTCTATATGATTTCATTTCTAATCACCTCCAATAATTCTCCAACAAGATATAATGAGCCAGTAACACAAATCAAGTCATTTCTATTTGCCTTCCGAAATGCATATTTTAACGATAAAGATATGTCTTTTTTTACAATAATACTACTGGTGAACTTTTGCGCCTCTTGAGCCAGAATCTCAGGCTTTAGTGCACGATCAGTGCTTGTAATATTAGTAAAAACTGCGATTGAATCCTCTGAAAGAAGTATTTTTAAAATATCTCTGTAATTTTTCTCTTTCAATATTCCAATTATGAATATTAATCTATCATATTCCATTTCAGAAATAGTCTGCTTCAGAACCCTTGCACTGCTGGGATTATGCGCTCCATCACAAATCAGCAAAGGATTTTTTCTTAATACCTGAAATCTACCCTGCCAGATTGTGCTGCTAAGACCTGTTTTGATAGCATCTTCAGGAACTTTAAAATCAAATAATCGAAGCTTCTCTGCTACTGCAACAGCCGTAACAGCATTAGTTGCTTGATGCTCTCCGAGTAGACTGATTTCTAAATCACTATATGAATAATTATTCCCCTTAATCCAGAACCTTTGCCTGTTAACATTAGAACTTGTTCTTCCCCATTTATACTCAGAGTTTATGTCAACTAATCTTGCTTTTCTCTCTTTTACCATGTTGCTAATTATATCTAGCACCTTCCGTTTTCCGCTGCCACTTATTACCACATTGTTTTTTTTTATTATGCACGCTTTTTCATAAGCTATATCTGTAATTCTCTTACCAAGCATATCTGTGTGTTCAAGCCCAACATTAGTTATTACTGATATAATCGAATTAGACACATTTGTTGCATCTAACCTCCCGCCCATGCCAGTCTCACATATCAAAACATCTATGTTCTCATCAGCAAAATACTTAAAGGCTAAAGCAGTAATAATCTCAAAATAAGTTGGATGATTCACGCCAAGAGTATTCTTCATATGCCTGACAGCTTTCTTTATATCAGAAACGATTGATACTACTCTTGTCTTAGGAATAAACTTTTCTGTGATTTCAGATTCCTGCCTGATTGACTGTGTTTTTATAACTATTCTTTCTCTAAAATCAACAAGGTGGGGGGATGTATAAACTCCAACCTTATATCCTGATAAGGCAATTATAGAACCTGTGAATGCAGCAACTGAACCCTTGCCATTAGTTCCTGCAATATGAACGACTCTGAATTTGTTATGCGGGTTTCCAAGTAGTTTAAGTAGAACTTTTATATTATTTAATCCAAACTTTATACCAAAGTATTGAAGGCTATTCAGGTAGTCCAATGCCTCAAGATAGGTCATTTACTTCTTGCGAGCATCAAAATGCTTAATAAGATTTACAAGTTTCTTCTTCAACTCCCTACGATCAACAATCATATCAATCATACCATGTTCAAGAAGAAACTCCGCCCTTTGGAAACCCTCTGGAAGCTTCTGATGAATTGTCTGTTCTATTACTCTGGGGCCAGCAAATGTTATTAAAGCACGCGGCTCAGCAATTATCACGTCTGCCTGAAATGCAAAACTTGCCGAAACTCCTCCTCCTGTAGGATCAGTTATTACTGAGATAAACGGGATTTTTTTGTCACTTAAACGAGATACAGCTGCACTTGTCTTTGCCATCTGCATAAGAGAAAATATTCCTTCATACATTCTTGCACCGCCTCCTGAGCTTGACACACTTATAAAGGGGATTTTTTTGTCTATTGCAAGTTCAACAGCTCTTGTAACCTTTTCTCCAACAACAGAACCCATACTTCCCATAATAAATCTATAATCTGTAAGCACAATGGATATATGAAAATCCCCAATATCTCCTTCCCCGTACACAGCTGCTTCTTTTAAACCTGTTTTCTTCTGCTCCTGCGCTATTTTATCTTTATAACTTTTGTAAGCTTTAAAATTTAATGGATCAAGCGATTGCATGCTTTTATCGTATTCAATAAAAGTATTCCTATCTATTAACTGGGTAATTCTTTCTTGTACTGTTATTCTATTATGAAACCAGCACTTTGGACACACATTGAGATTCTTATTCAGATTCTTATTATATATAATTTCACCGCATCCGGGACATTTTGTCCATAAGCCATCAGGAATGTCTCGCTTCTTCGTAGCAGGAAGTACAGTATATTTCCGCTTACCAAACCAGGCCACTCATGCCTCCATATTCGTTGATTTAATTCTACATAAGAAGATATATGTTGTCAAGTTAACGACCTGCAGCTATATAGTCTTGCTATGATCCCTAACTATTTGATAAAATTACCCAATTCGAAAAACAGGTAAGAGGAAATAACAATGGAATATGTTATTGGAATTGATATAGGCACAACAGGTGCAAAGACTCTTTTATGCAATAACAAGGGGGAAATAATATCCAGTTCCCTTAAGGAATATCCTTTATCCCATCCAAAGCCAGGCTGGGCAGAACAGGATCCAGCTGACTGGTGGATGGCTACAATAGAATCTATCAGATCTGTTCTGAATGAGACAAACATCAATAGAGAAGATGTTAAATCAATAGGATTAACAGGGCAGATGCACGGCGCTGTTTTTCTTGATAGCAATAATAATGTACTTCGGCCAGCTATACTCTGGTGTGATCAGAGAACAAGTTCTGAATGCGATGACATAAACAGAATTATTGGAAAAGAAAATCTAATAAATTTTGTCTCTAATCCTGCTCTCACAGGATTTACTGCCCCAAAGATTCTCTGGGTCAGGAAAAATGAACCTCAAATATACGAGAAAACTCGCAAGATCTTACTGCCTAAGGATTATATAAGGTTCAGGTTAACCAGAGAGTTTGCAAGTGATGTCTCAGACGCATCAGGAACTTTATTGTTTAATGTGAAGAATAGAAAGTGGTCAAATGAGGTCTTGGAAAAGCTAAACATTGACAGAAATCTGTTGACTGAAGTTTGTGAATCTACAGAAATCACAGGAACGCTAACTAAAGACGCTTCCAAGCTTCTTGCCTTATCAACAGAAACAATAGTTGTTGCTGGTGCTGGAGACCAGGCTGCAGGAGCAGTTGGATGCGGAATCGTAGAAGAAGGCATCATATCCTCAACAATAGGAACATCAGGGGTTGTTTTTGCATACGCAGATAAAGTGAAGACCGACCCATTGGGCCGTCTTCATACATTCTGTCATGCAGTTCCCGGCAAATGGCATGTAATGGGAGTAATGCTTGCTGCAGGAGGATCTTTTAAATGGCTCAGAGATACATTTGGTGAAGATTCATATCAGATAATGACTGAACAGGCATCAAAAGCTCCAACTGGAAGTGAAGGATTAATTTTTCTCCCTTATCTTATGGGAGAGAGAACACCTCATGCTGACCCGGACGCAAAGGCAGTGTTTTTTGGAATTTCCCCGCGGCACACAAGAGCTCACATTATTCGCTCAGTAATGGAAGGAATAAGTTTCGGATTAAGAGATTCATTAGAAATTATTAAGGGATTAGGTATTCCAGTATCTGAAATTCGAGCTTCTGGAGGAGGCGCAAAAAGTAAACTCTGGAAACAGATCCAGGCAGATGTTAATAAAGAACCAATTTATACAATAAATGTTGATGAAGGCCCAGCATTTGGAGCTGCATTACTTGCTATGGTTGGCGCAGAAATTTATTCTTCTGTACCTGAAGCCTGCAGGCATACTATAAAAACAATAGATAAAATTGAACCTGTTACAAAGAATACAAAAATTTATGATGAATACTATAAACTATACAAAAACCTGTATAAAACTCTGGAAAATAATTTTAAACAATGTGCAGAATTAGTCAGACAAGGCACAAAAAACTAATAACCATGGATCATAAATCAATAGATGGCATTTTAAGTAAAAAACTCCTATTAGAACTCCGAAGGTTGTTTTATAAAGCAACTGGTATGACGATATCTTTTATAGTAGGCAGACGAGGGGGAGATATGGATTTTTTCCCTAAGTCGGAAAGAAGCCTGTTCTGCAAAATCATACATTCCACACAAAAAGGTAAAGCTCGATGCGCTCTCTCGGATGCAGGAGCTATTAATACTGCCTTCCTGAACCGAAAGCCTCATGTTTACCAATGTCACGGGGGGCTAACTGACATTGTTGTTCCTATAATAATGGAAAATAAGCTTATAGGAGCTCTTGTTTCAGGACAAATACTTACTAATAAACCAACAGATAAAAAATTCCTTTCAATAAGAAAGAAAACTCTGGATTTAAAAATTGATCATAACAAACTTAAAGATGCGTATAAAAAGGTTAAAGTTATTTCACATGAGAAACTGGATATAGTAGTAAACCTCATGTTTTTCATGGCCAATTTCATCGTAGAAAAAGAATCTGTAATTGTGCTTCAGGAAAAGCTTATCAAACAGCAGAAGAAAATAGTAGAGGCAAATAAACAAAAAGAACAGTGGAAAAAAGAGCTTAGAAAAGCCATGCCTTTTATTGAAATAGAAAATGTCCCATCCCGGGAACATTCACGACATGAAAAGATTATCATAGAAGCTAAAAGATTTATTGAAACCAATTATACAAAAACTCTGAACCTTAAAGATGTTGCTGAAGCAGTTTATCTGAGTCCTAACTACTTCAGCAATCTATTCAAACACCATACAAACCATACCTTCCATGAATATCTGATGAAGATCCGTATTGAAAATGCGAAAAAGCTTCTTAGTAGATTAAACCTCAATGTATCACAGGTATCAAATCTTGTGGGATATGATGATCCGAATCACTTCAGCAGAGTGTTTGCAAAAATAACAGGCTATCCTCCACAAAAATACCGCCAGAATTTCCTAGGATAAAAATCACAAGAATATCCAGAAAAAAGTAATATAATCCATAGACAAATTACTCTATAATCCTGGTATAATGAAAAAACTAATAACAAGGAGAGTCCTAATGCTTACCGTAGGATTAATATTCAGCTTTATTGCTTGGAGCACGGGTTTCACGGATTCTAAAAGACCTGATTCAAGAATAAACATCTTACTCATTATGCCTGATGCTTTCAGACCCATGAACTTACATTGCTATGGATATCCAAAGAAAACAAGTCCTTTTATCGATAAATTAGCAAGTGAAGGGGTCTTGTTTAAGAATGCATTTGCTCAAACTGCTCACACCTATCCTGGCGTGGCTTCTGTTTACACGGGTCTTTATCCTCATACTCACGAACTTGAGGCGGAAGAAAGTTATAACAGAATAAAAGACATATCATGGTCATATCTAAAGTCTAAAGAGGGTTTCGAAAACTGGGAGCCTCCGTTAAATATCCTCAGAAGAAAGGGATATCAAACGATATGTAAGTTCGGAGGAAATCTCTCTCAGTCTCTTGGGTGTACTATAAACATAAAGGAAAAAGGCGGCTTTTTTAAAGCAATAGAGGAATATAAGAACTCCCTGTTCTTCATGATGACCATGCCTTATCATGTCCATATTCCCTATAAAGCGGTCCCTCCATACGATACAATGTTCCTGCCTAAAGATTATAAAATTACAGAAAACTTTAAAAAATATATGAAAATGGTAAAGACAACTGGTCGTG
Organism: bacterium; assembly: GCA_043824255.1. Classification (GTDB taxonomy): domain Bacteria; phylum JAHJDO01; class JAHJDO01; order JAHJDO01; family JAHJDO01; genus JAHJDO01. Next base: position 35,831 of record JBDRTG010000027.1, on the reverse strand, counting down.
GATATATCTTAAATCCGAAACTTGTTAATGAAAAATACCAGAAAGCAAAGACAGCCACAGCGTGGAAAGTTTTTACTCTTTCCAAAGAAGACAGACCTGCAATGATGGCTCAATATGATGGAGCTTTGAGAGTGCTGGATACGGAAATAGAAAGCTATGTTAAGAAGCTGGAAGAACTTGGTCTCTTAGATGATACATTGATCATAATAACCTCAGATCACGGAGAAGAAATACTGGAGAGAGGTTCCCTGGGACATGCATCCTGCTCAATGGCAGGAACTCTGTATGAAGAGAATATAAGAATTCCCCTGATTATGAGATATCCTAAGGCATTGCCACAGGGGAAAGTTATAGAGACTCAAATTAGTCAGGTAGATATCATGCCTACGATATTTGATATACTCGGTCTCTCTATGCCTGAGGGAACGGAAGGACGTTCTCTCATGCCTCTTATAAAGGGAGAAAAATCAGATTTCGATGAAGAAACTTATCTGGAAACGCTCAAATGCGGCTGGCAGACTTTGCCTGATGATGGAAGAATGTTGTGGGCAGTAAGAACGCCTGAATGGAAACTGATTTTACACTATGATTATAAAAACAAAGAAGACAAAGGCTCTTATGAACCGTACAACCTAAAAAATGACCCGGGAGAAAAACACAATCTTATTGATAAAGAACCAGAAATAGCTGAAAAATTCAAGATTAAACTGCATGAAAAGATAGAGCACAGATTAAAATCACTTAACTAAAGGAGCGAAATATTATGGCATATAAAGGCATACATGAAGATTTTCTAAAGATATCGCGTGGAGAGATGCCTTCTAGAGTTCCTTTCTTCTGTATCAGCCAGGAATTTGACGCAGCATACTATGGGGTAACATATGAAGAATATCTTTCCTCAGCAGACACCATGGTAAAAGCACAAGTAAAAGCTCTTGAAGAATTTAATTATGATTGGGTATTATATCAACTACATGATTGTCTGGAGTTTGAGGCACTTGGCTTAAAAATAACTGGTTCAGGCAATATACTTCCTGGAATCGGCTCGCACTTACCAATATCACAGGAAACCAAGACTTCTTTGAAAATACCAAATTTTGAAGTTGATCCAAAAATCAAGATATTTCTTAATGCATTAAAACAGACCAAAAAAATTGTGGGAGATACAGCTCTTGTTGTTGGAAGAATTGCCTCCCCTTTTAGCTCAGCTGTCATGCTTTATGGCATAGAAAACACGATGATGGCACTTATTGATTCAGAAACAGTGATAATAAAGACCTTGGACTTCTTTTATGATTTGCAAAAGAAATTTGCGTTAATTCAGCAGGAATATGGAGCAGATACAATCTGGTATGGAGATTGTCTTGCGTCTTCAAAATTAATTTCTCTGGATATGTATAAAAAGTTTGCATTTGAATCCAATAAAAGATTGGTCTCAGAGCTCAAGAAAAAAGGACTTAAAATAATTTATGAACCTGCAGATGACAAAGTTGATTACATGGAGACTTATTCTCAAACAGGAATACATGCTATAAACGTGGGGATAGCCCTGGATATGTCTATTGCAAAGGAGAAGCTTCAGGGGAAAATGGGGCTTTTAGGAAATCTTGATTCTATAAAATATCTTCAAAATTCATCTCCAGAGGAAGTCTATAAGGAAACTGAAAGAATTCTGAAATTAGGAAAACCTAATGGAGGTTATGCATTTTGTACAGATAGCATTCCGCTCGAAGTTGCTTATGAAAATATGAAGGCAATGGCAAAAGCCGTCAGGGATAATTGTGAATATTAACAGAAAAAACAAAGAGGAGGATAAATATGGCTTATGAAAACGTGATGGAGGATATCAGAACATGTGTAAACTTAGACGTTCCAAAGAAGGTTCCTGTATTTGCCAATAGTGAAGAGTTTGATGTTAAATGGTATGGGAAATACACATATGAAGATGTATGTCAGGATGCAGACAAGTTAGCAGAGGTATGGATTGCGGCTGTAGAAGAGTTTGATTATGACTGGGCATGGCTGCAGATTGACGACTGTATCGAATTCGAAGTATTAGGAATTGGATGTCATGGAGAAGGAAATATTCTTCGCGCAACAAAAGATTATCTGCCGGCAACACAGGATACACTAAAAAACCTCAAGATGCCCGATTCAAACAAAGACGGCAGAATGTCTGTAAAGCTTGAAGCAATAAGAAAAATAAGAAAACACTTTGGAGAAAGAGTATGTTTGTGCGCTAGTAATGCTGCCCCTTTCTCTTCCGTAGCGCTTCTATACGGACTTACTGAAACAATGATGCTTATTCACACAGATCCCAAGTTGCTTAAAGATACCTGTGAATTTTTTGTTGAACTTCAAAAGATGTGGGGAGTAGCTCAGATCAAGGCAGGTGCACATGCTATCTGGCTAGGCGACTGTAATGCAATGAGCAATCTCATATCTGCGCAGCAGTATAAGGAATTTGCTTTTGAACCATGTAAAAAAGTTACAACAGCATATAGAGAAGCAGGAGGGCTAACATTCTTGCATAATAGTGAGGAATCTGTTCCTCATATAGAATTGGAAACTCAGCTTGGAGTGAGCGCAATAAGCGTAGGGCCCGGCATAGACATTGAAAAAGCAAAGGAAACAGTAAAAGGCAAAACATGTCTTTTAGGTAATTTAGATCCTATAAATGTGTTGATGAATGGAACTCCTGAGCAGATAGCTAAAGAAACAGAGAGAATCATGACTACTGGTAAAAAGGATGGTGGATATATATTCAATACTGGCGAAATGAATCCAAGGGATGTTCCAGTTGAGAATATGAAAACAATGATTCAGGCAGCAAGGAAATTCGGTGAGTATTAATTAAGGTACAAAGGATGAAAAAAAGATACATTTACGAGTGCCATTATACAGAGCAAAAAATAAAAATTGATGGCATTCTTAATGAAAAAACATGGAATAAAGCCAAGATCCTGAACTTTTACATACCCGTAACAAATGAAAAACCCATAAGTAAAACACAAGGAAGATTACTATGGGACAACAAATATCTCTATGTAGGATTCAAAGCATATGACAAAGATATATGGGGATATTTTACTAAAAGGGATGAATTTACTTACAGAGAAGATTGTTTAGAAATTTACTTTAAGACTCATCCCAAAAAAGAACCCTATTATAATTTTGAGATCAATGCCTTAGGAACAGTTTTTGATGCTTTCAATGTCAGAAGAGAATCTGCTGGTGCCACATACCGCTGGAGTAAATGGAATTGCAAAGGATTAAAAGTCGGAATAAAAATAAAAGGGACATTGAATAATTGTGAAGATGTGGATGAATACTGGCAGATGGAAGTTGCAATACCTTTTGAAAGCTTACCAACATTGCGGGGAAGAACACCAAAAGAAAACGATAAATGGTTATTTCATCTATCCCGTTATGATTATTCTATTTATCTGTCGAAAGGCGTAGAACTGAGTTCCTGTGCTCTTCTATCAAAGGCAGATTTTGCTTTTTATGAGGAATGGCCTGTTCTGAAATTTATTAAATAAATACTATGACAAACTCAAATGAGTGCAGAGGAAACCTTGCAGTCTTAACAGTGATAGACAGGAGCAAGAAGGAATCTAAGTATGTTGAGCAAGGGTTTTTTCTTGCTTTTGAGCATTTAGGAATTCCTTACAGAATAATAGATTTATCGAAAGGAAAATTAACCCCGGGGGAAATAGGTGACTGTCGAGCTGTTGTTATTGCACAGGAAGGAATAGGAGAAAAGTTTTCTTCGGCTGATGGAGACAGCATTAAAAAGTCCATAGAAGAGTCTGGTATAGGATTGATTAATTTTGATCATCACCTGAATTCTTATCCTTCTGTCCTACGTAATGTACTTATCGGCACAGATAAAAACATTAAATTTACTACCTCAAAAGGACTAAGAATAAAAGATACCCATCATTTTATTACTGAAACATACGAAGAAAATCAAAAGGCAGAATTTTTGCAGGATATTGAAATGGCAATTCTGCCATCGTCTTTTGAGAAAGATAATCTTGTTAGCTCATTAGAAAATTATCCCGTTTTGAGATTATCGCGTCTTGGCAGAGGAAGAATTATCCAATTTTTTATCTCTCCCAGGATGTGGCACTGTGAATATTTCGGACATCTGCACGGTTTTGATGGGCTTTTTTATAAGTCAATTATCTGGGCGGCAAAGAAACCTTTTTTTACAATAGCAATGCCTCCATTTGTTACAGCAAGAATAGACGACTGCTCCGGCTCAGGAAGTCATTACATAACAAATGGAAAAAGCGCAGTAGTTAATTTCAGATACATTGATACATTAAATAAATATGGCTATATTCCTAACATTGGTTTATTTCTTGATGACATTACAGATAGTGACGGTAAAATTATAAAGAAAAAACATGATAAGAAACTTGCTGAATTTTCTCCACATGCATTTGGAGAGAGTAAGGATAGAAAAATTAAGAGTATGATATATATGAAACATAACGGAGAAGAATATACTAAAGAAGAACTAAAAAAGACTTTTGAAAAAGTAGATAGAAAATTTTCTTCATGGGGAATAAAACTATCAAGAGTGCTTAACGCGCATTACTGTGAAACAGGAATTAACTCTATTTCCTTCCTGAAGAAGAGAGAACAGAACTTTTTAATGGGAATTTCTGTATTGTTTGGAAAAAAATACAGCGATCCTTCGCCAGAAAATTGGAAACCATATGGGATAAAGAGAAGCGACGGAAAATACGCTTTTATTGCTGATTATATGCCTGACTACCCAGAATTCTTTAATTTATCAAACACATTCCCTTATGAAGAATGCATTGATTTTCTTCACGGGAATACAAAATTCGAAGGAGAAAATAAAAAAAATGCTATAGAGAATGCAATAAGAAAAGGGGTTGAGATAATAACACTGGGTCTGGACAGTTTATTCTTTGGATGTCTTCTGACACATGAACAGAGGATATCTGCTATGAACATCGGGGAATGGGAACAAGTTTTGGACGGTATAGACAAATTAACTTCAAAATACGGAAAAATATTCAAGGGATATGATTATATTGCTGAATATGCAAGAAGCAGATACGACACAAGAATAACAGCGGCAAATTACAACTCCACAACAGATCAGATAAGATTAAAACTAAAGGGTAAATCCAGTTTGGTGTTAAAAGTTTATGTTTATAATGATGAAAACTGTCAACATAGATTTAAAGAAATACCGGTATTTAGTGAAGAACTCACCCTAACCCTCTCTTTGAAAGAGAGGGAGTAGAGTTAATATGAAAGGAGCAAAATAATGGCTGAAGAAAAAAAAGCAGGACATGAAGCTACTGGAAGCAAACCAACAAGTTCCAAGCCGGACGATGGCGTTACACTAAGAGTTCCTTACTCTTATTTTGGCGCAATGTATGATGAAGAAGAGGAAAAAGCTGTTCTTAGAGCAATGAAGCAGGACAGGCAAACCAAAGGGCCTCATCTGGAAAAATTCCAGGAAGAATTTGCAGCTATGTGCAGCGTAAAACATGCCCTTGCAACCTCTAACTGCACTACTGCGATGCATGCAGCAACCCAGGCATTTGGCATAAAAGAAGGTGACGAAGTAATTATTACACCGAATACTTTTATTGCTACTTCTCTTGTGCTTTTAAAAGAGAGAGCAAAACCTGTATATTCAGATATTGACCCGAAAACATATAACATCGACCCAAAACAAATAGAAAACAAGATAACTCCTAAAACAAAAGCTATCTATGTCGTTCACTATGGCGGGCAGATGTGTGATATGGACCCTATTATGGATATCGCCAAAAAACATAATCTGTACGTTCTGGAAGACTGTGCACATACACCTGGAGCAGAATACAAAGGAAGAAAAGCAGGAAGTGTCGGGGATGTGGGATGCTTTAGTTTTCATTCTTTAAAAAACATGACTACATTAGGTGAGGGGGGTATGGTTACAACCAATAATGACGAAATAGCTGCAAAAGTAGCAAGGCTTCGCGCAATGAATACAGCAACGTGGGACTTCCCTGAAGGACAAAGCACATTCAGTTTTGCAGGATACACATTGACAAAAACAGGTGTGTCTGATTACTGGATCCCGTCTCATCATGACGTTGTAGATGACAATGGAAAATGGGGAAATAACTATAGAATGAATGAAACCCAGTCCGCAGTCGGTATATGCCAGCTCAAAAAGTTAAAATGGATGAATGAAAAACGCAGAGAACTTGGACACTATATTAATGAAGGGATTAAAGATATTGAAGGAATTACCCCCGTATATGAGGACCCAAACTGTTACCACGTTTATCACCTCTATACTCTTTGTGTTGAAGAAGAAATGGGCATAGAAAGAGATGCTTTTATACGTGTTCTTTACAGAGAGTATGGCATTCAACCAATATTACACTATCAACCCACATATCACTACACCGGCTTAAAAAAGCTAGGCTATCCTGACAAGCTCTGTCCAGTTGCAGAAAAATTCTTTTATAAGAGAGAACTAAATCTCCCCATACATCCAAGATTAACAAAGGAAGACTGCAATATAATGATTGAAGGAATTAGGAAAGCCGCGGGAAAGGTGAGAAGATAAGTAAATATTCAACAAACTCAGCATATCTTCAAGAAAACGATCAATCTATTTCATAATTTATAGGATTTTTCAACTTTTATTAGTATAGTCTGTTATTTTTTCCCCATGACATCTTGATGCTGCCCATGGCACCATTCTCTTTGCGGTACCTTTCCAGAGACGATATTTAAATATCCCATACGCTTGTGGTTTTTTTTCAAACTCAAGACGTATAACAGGATGGAATTTCACTGGTTTTTCCTTAGGAAGTCCACTAATTTTTATTCTCAAATCCTTTTGTTCAACCTTTAAAGTAACATCAGTCCCAAGAAGTTGAGCTGATTTTACAGGAGTTTTTATCCCTGATAGTTCCATTGAAGGAGCTCCATCCCAGAAACAAATAACAAGGTAAAGTACGTTACCCTTAAGAATCTGCCATCCACGAGTAGAGAATTCGACTACATTCCCACCTTCAGTTCCATATATAGCCTCGCCGTTAATCTTCATCCACCGACCTATTTCATCCATCAGTGTTTTATATTCAGAAGGCAAACTACCATCAGGTTTTGGCCCGACATTTAAGAGATAGTTGCCGTTCAGAGAAACAGTTTGCGCCAACCTATCAATGATTTCTTCAGAACTTTTCCAATATTCACCAACAGACCAGCCCCAGCAACGCCAGGTGCTGACGTCCTGCGCTTCCCAAATCCGTACTGAAGGACTGATAGATTTTTCGGACGTGGCGAAATCGCTTAATTCATCTGAATTGTTCTCAAAAACATTAACATATTTTTCATCCTTGATTCCAATGCCACGAATAGGCCCGAGTCTGGGATTAATAAGAATATCAGGTTGTAGCTTACGTATCATATTAACCATTCCCTTTGCCTGCCAGTCCTCCGCATAGTGAGGCCACGCACCATCAAACCAGAGTATATCAATCTTTCCATAATTGCTCATGAGTTCTCTGACCTGTTCATGAATATAACTGACAAAATCATTGAACCCCCCGGGATCATCAGATGGACCGGCAAAGTATGCAGGTATCCGCCAATCTGCAAGTGAATAATAAAGACCTACCTTCAAGCCTTCTTCTCTCATAGCTTTCACATACTTACTGATAAAATCGCATTTTGCCGCGCCATATATTGAAGAATAGTTGGTTGTTTTTGTATCCCACAAACAAAAACCGTCATGATGTCGCGTTGTCATTACTGTATAGCGAGAACCTGAATTTTTGAAAACACGAGCCCATTCCCCCGCATCAAATTCATGAGCCTGCCATGCCATGGCTCTTTGAGCATATTTATTCTGATCAAGAAATTCCCTGAAAAGGACCTGCTCCCCACGACCATATTGTGCATAAGGGCCAAAATGAATAAAAGTCCCGAAACGCGCATCTCTGAACCACTGTGTTCTTCTTGTAATCTCTCGCCGCATAATAGTTCTCCTTAGTTTTAGAACAAAGTCACTAAAGATGGTTATTCCTCTCCAGCTGTAACAACAAATGCCTTAACATCCTGTGGAAGAATCTCGGTTTCAATTTCCTTTAAGTTCCCTAGATTCTTTTCCTGATAATAATCATAAACCTTCATCTTCTGGTCGAACTTCTCGTTAACTACCTTGACCTTCTTTTTTACGTTGTCTTCGTTAATTACCAGGATCAGCCGTGTTTTTCCATCTGTAAATACAGTAACATCATCCGGACTCATTCCGGAAACCTCAACCAGAGAGTTATCCTTCTGATGAGATACAAAAAGATTTTCATAATCAGCCACCAGGCGTGATATTTCTGCTGAAGCATAAAAGGTTCTTCCGTCCAGTTCGGTTAATGTCCAAATCATAATCCCGCCGGTACCATCAACCGCGCGTCGTAATAAGATAGCTTTGCTGGCAAACGCAGGATATTCCTGTTTTTTGATATCATAAGGATAAACAAGCTGTCCCGCTACCAGGGGAGTTTTCCCTAAAACCTTTAAAGTCTCAACAATCAGTTTTTCCGGCCTTCCATATCCACAGATAGCTAAATCAACCTTATCAGCCAGCATACTCCAGTCCGTCCCGCAGTGCTCCTTGTGGAGATCAGATTGATAACCGCTATATACAGAGAAGATTGCCTCTGGATTAGCCTTTTTTACTGCTTCCCTCATTTTCCCGGATATTAATGCCATCCGCATGTTCATGAATTTGATCCATTCATCCCTGTAGTCCTTTTTATCCGGATGAATGATTTCAGGAGTGAGTTTTATTGAAGAATCGATTTGAGCGAACTCTTTGAACTTTTCTAAACAACTGGGGCAATAGCAGGAAATCTGACTACCCCAGGGTGAAGATTCAAAATCCCAGTTGATATGACCCAGTTCCTTCCCCTTTACCCATGCTCCAATTTTCTTTTCCACGTATTTCCATGCAAGAGAATCCTCCAGGAGCAATGTGGCACAAATCTGGTTTTTACGGCTATTCCCGGGGACAAATCTTCTCATCCCTTCATTATCCAGTAAAGCCTCCTCCGGATGTTCGCTAAGATATGGTTCACAATTAATATTCCATGAGTCAAAATTTATCATTGCGGCAATCCTTAAGTTAATTCCTGCTGGAATCGTCTTGGCATACAGTATGTCATTAAATCCCGCATCGATGAAAGAACTAACCACATAATCCTGACAAGTCTTATCGTTCATCCTACTGAGCCAACTGGTCCCTAATAGCCATGTATATTTTTTAGGTTGCTTCCCTCTCAATGGGGGAAGGATATTTACCTTTAGTTTCTGTGGGACTTCTTCTATGTTTCCCTTTTCTGCCTTCAGATAGTAGTAAAATATAGTCTTATCCGAGGCAAACTTTTTCTCTAAAACCGGCAATTGAACCAGGATGGAGCAAAATTGAGCACTATTACGGATAGGCCGATGGACAGGGATGGATTTTGGAGTGGTAATTAGATATTTTTTGTAATTCTTTTTGTTCCTCTTAACAATCCCCTGCTCCTGGCAGGAAACAGGGAGCCACCCATAGTAGCTGCTTGCACCTAATACATTAAATTCTTCAGGCACCTCAAGGAAGAAGCTGTAATCCGTTAATGTTCTTCCTTTAATTCCTTCAGGAACCAGAAACAACTGCTGAATAGAGTTCTGGGCAATTGAGACACCTCCCTTTTCCCAGTTGGGCCAGAAACGACTGCTGTTAAGCAAAATTATCTTGCGTAAATAACCTTTCCCTTTTTCCCATGTATCATCCACGGTAAAGCCAAAATCTCCAACTGAGAATTCTCCCTTCACTGGTCTTTCAGTCTTTATCTCAATGATATTCTCACCCTTGACAAGAGGAGCTTCTTTTTCTATCTCTTCTTCATTAACATAGAGTTTATAAGCGGATTCAGCGCTTATATCAGCTTTGAGAACAGATGATTTTACACTGGCAGAGTAAAGAGGAGAACGATAATAAACCTTAAAGGTAGCAGGGTCTAATATCCGGTATTGAAAAGAGAATTCACCGTCCTTATCCAGCGAGTAATTATAATTCAATTGCTTTTTACCTGCCAGCTTATAATCCTGAAATGCTCTCTTTTTTCCTCCCTTGGCAAATTTGATAGTTGTTTCTATTCTTAAAGAAGCATTTGGACGCTGCGGAATAATCTCAGCAGTTAGCTTGTTCTTACCACGATTGAAATTACCCATTTTTACTGAGCTAACCCTGGGGACACCTTTACCAAAGACAATTCTTCCAAATTCCTTAGCATTATGGAAGCCAGTCTCCATTGGCTGCCAGAGGCTGGTTTCCTTCTTATTCTGCTCTATTCTTCCTAAGCAGACTCTCCATGAATCTTTTTCTTTAACTGTGGTATTAAGTGAAGAAAAGGGAATAGACATCTCTGCTACCCAGTAGCCATTCTCTATCCTGGTAGAAATTTTAGCATTACTGTTCCATGTTTTATCCCTGCTTCCCCAGGGGTTTTTACCTCCACACTTTGCATCATTAATGGCTCCTTGCCCATTGATAATGATATCAAAGAAGGTGTTCTTATCCCGATTAGTATCCAAAAGAATAACGATACAGTCATCTCCAAAAAGTTTATCATCATCATTTACCAGTACATCTTTTTTAAAGGCATGTAATTGATTATTGACCGGATCAAGGATACTTGCCTCACATTTGAAAGCAAGATAGAGATTATCTTTATCGTAACATAGATAAGCTTTGGTTTGCTCTTTGGCAAACTTATCCTGATTCTTTAAAATAAATGGGGAGCCCTCTATAGTGTTTTTCCAGCATGCATCATTCAGTTTTCCATCTATTTTGGGAGCAACTGAGGTTTCTCCCACCATTAACAAGCCTGTTTTGGAGACAGCTTCTGAGGGTGAACTAATCATTAAAATGAGTAATAAACTTAATAATACTGTCGATAAAATTTTTATCTTTTTCATATTATTCCTTCCTTATTTTCTTCCTCCAAATCTTTTAACTCTTTATCTGTCAAGTTGTCCATGGTGGTAACTACCATGGCATCCAGCCTGATTTTAACCGTTTTGTCCGGCCCGCCGAATCTTATATTGAATACTTCACCAACCTCCTTAGCACTGATAGGCCCCATCTTGACCCATGTCCACTCCTGAGAAACAGGGAGATTCTTCTTAAAAACAGTCTGTGCCCCACTCTTTACCAAAACATGGCTTTTACTGTTATCACCAATCCAGACCTTCAGATAAATGTAGCTTGGTTTAGACGTCTGGGGAAAAGGGGTCTTAAGCGCGGGTACATACCCAGACCTTCCTTCTGCATAGGCTCCGCCACTAGCTGAGTTATCTCTTACTATCCATGCATTCCCTTTATACTCCTCTGCTTCATACCAGATTGGCTCTACTTCAGCCATAGCCAGCTCTTTCCCTTCTTCCTTTACCGCCTTTACATTATCGAGATAAAACGTTACTTTTTGTCTTTTACCCGAGCAGGTAACAACATGAAGGGAAAGATTCTTTCCCTTCTCAAACCTCCTCACCTTCAGCTCCTGCCATTCTGATGTAAGATTGGTCTTGTTTCCATATAAATATCCACCTACTCCTCCAACAGAAAGCATCACTCTCCCTTCTCCTTTAGCATAGACACTGATGAGATAGTTGTTCATCGGTGTTACCTTGGCACTGATATTTGCTCCCTCTAAAGAACCCCTTCCTGGGGTCTCTACCTTGAGAGAATGAAGGCCAGAATAGGCCTCTTCTGAGGACTGGCTGAGTGATGTTCCGTCTTCTTCCTTATAGGTCTTCCAGCCAGCTATTCCCTGTTCAAAATCACCATTCTTTACTAAATTAATTTCCTCTTTTTCCTGCGCTTCTGCATTCCATCCTGTCCAGCTCATACATACCAACAGTGCCATTGACAATAAAAGACTTTTGCTTCTTCTGACTGCTCTTGTAAACATAATACCACCCTCCCTTTTTCTTATTTGATTGTTTATTTGTGCAAATAAACTGTAAATTTTTTATTGTGGCAGCCAGTTTGCATCCGAGAGTTCCTCTTTCTTATGCCATTCTACATGCCCATCAAGATAAACACAATTCGCACCATCATTATGGCACCATGATACACCCTCTTGTCCTCCTTCTGAATTATCCCATACCCACCCATCGCCAGGATAGCTTATAGATGCAAAGTTTGATGCATTATAACAATCGGCAAACATTATTATTTTACTTGGCTCATTAACTCTGGATTCGTGTGCACCTGCCCGACAATACGGGCTATTATTGTATCCATAATTTACATAGGTCCAGCCGGCAATTCCCTGAACCGGGCTTCTTTTTGTGGGACAGTCAAGGATAATGCCTGGTTTTTTGTAATCGTTGTATTTGCAATTTAAGTGAGTGCGGCAGAATGATCTACTCGTGTTTGTACTACACCAAGGTTGCAGGGTTCCTGTATAATAAGCAGGGAAGAAACGTCCGTCATAGTCCTGAAGATATATTTGCAATGCCAGACCTAAATTCTTCAGATTACTCACGCATTTTATTCGTCTTCCCATTTCCCTTGCTTGTGTTAATGCTGGCAATAGCATAGATGCAAGTAGGGCTATGATGGCTATTACAACCAAAAGTTCGATGAGCGTAAAACTTTTTCTGCTTCCCCAAATCCTTCTTATTTTATTTAACATTTTTCCCCTTTCCCTTTCTACTTTTCACATCATCAATTTCTCTTTATCCTTCAGCTCCATTTATTTTCCTGCATGAATTACCCTCTAATAATTTTAATTTCATTTTAATATTTACAGGAGGTTGAATTTTACCTTCTATTAAATCTATCAATTTGTTAGCCAGAATTTCTCCGGATTTAATAGGGGAGTTTCCACCAATAGTTGTAATTTTTAGTCCCTTTTTTACATATTGCTCACATCCTACAGCCAGTAGAGATACATCTTCTGGAATTTTAATTCTATGTTTTTCAAGAGCTGAGATGAGATTAGCTGTAGCAGGCTCCCAGAATAGAAATATTGCTGTTGGAGGATTGGTGTGTTTAAATAGTCTACTTACAGTATTTGATAATTCTTCTTCTGTATTATTTCTTACTTTTTTTACAAGAGATGGATCATACATATTTTCTTCCCGAAGAGCCTTTTGAAATCCATAAAAGAAGTTATTGTAACACAGACGCTTTGATTTAAAACCTATGCCTGCAATCCTCCTGTGGCCCAATTTTAGGAGATACTTAGTTGCTTTGTATATTTCCTGAGCAGGATATCCCTCAACATAATTAATATCCTCCTGCAGAGAATATCTATTCATCATAATGTATGGAACATTTGCCTTTTTTAACTTTTGTACAAATGGACGATATTTCTCTTCATCTGCCCCTTGTAAAATTACTCCAGCTATATGTATTTCTTTTAGCTTTGCTAGGCCAAGAGGGGATTCTTCTCCTCCAAGAAGGACTGGATAATAAGATTTATTCATAAGAGTGTTAGTAATCCCATAGAATATCGCACTATTAACATATTTCTTGATGATTTCCTGATCAGGGGGATAATTGTGACTAAAAAAGGCGAGCTTTTCAGCATCAATCATATCTTTTCGTAGCCACATTAAATATAGACCTATATTTCTGGAATCACTTCTTGCAGAATGTAAATTAGCAATAAAAGTCCCTTTGCCCTGTTCCCTATAAAGGATGTCTTCCACAACTAGTTCGGAGATTGCCTTACCGGTGGTTATTTTACTTATGTTATATTTTTTGCATAGCTGTGATTCTGAGGGAATTTTATCTCCAGGTTTGAGCTTATATGATTTAATTTCACTCAATATAATATTTTTTAACTGTTGATATCGTGGAACAAAGCTAGCTCTGTTTACTTCCATAAGACAGCCCTATATGTCATCATGTTTACATGATAATGCACAGATTTAATAATGTCAAGAGAGACGTCAAATCTTGCGCCTATCCGCTATCTCTTGAGCTGTTAATGCCTGATTAGTAAATCCTGACTTCGTCGATTATGCCGTTGAAAGGAGCATCACCGGTTAAAGTAGCACCTATACGCTTATTAAGAGCATTTGATAAATCTCCATCTTGGGTCGAAATAGAAACACTATTATTAAAAATCCCATTTATATATACTTTTGCTAAGTCATCTCTATCTGCTGTTACAGTCACATGAACCCATTCATCATCTGGAATTGCATTATCACTACTAAATAATTGTATTCTTAGAGCTGAACCATCACATAATTCAAAAGCTAACCTATTTCTATCTCCTCTTACACTCATCCACCAGCCAACATCAGTAGCTCCACCTGTTCTTCCAGCATATATCACCTTTATATTTCCATCACTTGGAGTTTTAATCCAAGCAGATATTGAAAAGTCTACACCAGGACCAAAGTTTAAACTTTCATCATTCTCTATTTCAACATAATCATCCACCCCATCAAAACTCAAAGCTTTACCCTTACCATCTACCCATTGGGCTCCTTCTATCATACCATTATTACCTCTCCCTGAAGAATCTTCCGCTATGGTTCCACTTCCTTCATCAAACTGCCAGCAACCTACTAAATTACCTTTTTGTAGCAATCCCACCTTATCCATAAACTCGAATTTACTTATCTCTACGTTACCACCATGGATACCAATTAACATAGTTTTGCCTAAATGCTGTCCAAATTTTTCATAAAGATCGTTTTCCAAATCAAGCCATATTTCATGCCACCAATTATCTTTATATTGAGAGCCAAGATAGATATAAACGGCGGTTCCTTCTCCATATATCCTATCAACTCCGTCATCAGTAATATATGTTATTTGATAGTATTGTCCATCCAAACCTTGAACATGAAATGCCAGTCCAGCACCACCTAACCCGGTTGTTTTCACATTTAATTTAACATACTTTTTCGTAATATCTAAGTACCCTAATTTTGGATATCGTGATAAACAATACCAATTCTCTCCACTAGCTGAAATTATTTGTAGTACCTGAGAGCCCGTCTCAAAACTGTAATCGTTTGTAAACTCACCATCTCCAATATACGCACCCCCCTCATAGCTGTACCAATCAGCAGCTGATAAGGGAACAGAAATCCCTGAAGGTGCATCTTTATAGAGAGACAGATTATCCAGAGAATAGTTCCCTCCCTTTATAACAAAACACCTAACGTCTTTTACATTCACCCCCATCCCGTCATTTAGATCTTTATCCAAATCTCGCATAATATAATGCCATTTGTCATTTTCTAAGTCGCTCCCCAGATAATAGTAGTAGCGGCTGCCGCTCGCAACTGGTTCACCCTCCCCTGTACGATATATTAGCGTATAGTCTAGATCATCTTCTCCCCTTACTAAAACTTCGACCCATACTAGCTCCGATGCCCTTATCATAAATGATAGGTATCTGGCACTGGCCTCAAGGTACCCAGCACTTACTTCCGGCCCTATAATACGAAAGTCCCAGCCATCATTAGAGGTAATTTTCATTACCTGGCTTTGCAGATCTGGATCATCTACTGAATATTCTACAGTACCTTCTCCTCCCGTAATTCCCCACCCATAATTCAGTGGTATTTCTATTTTGTTAAACGGTTCATCACTGAGCTCTACCACATCCATATAATACCCGCCTCCCCTTACCATGAGACTTAATATTTCTTTAGGATAAACCCCAAAGGCAGCGTATAAATCTCGATAAATATCCCGGTATACATCAACCCATTCCCCGTTCCTAGTATCGCTCCCGAGATAATGATATACAGTTCTTCCCCATGCGTCTCCAACATGCATATCTCCTGTGTCTGTCAGATAGCTGAGGTAATACCCTTGATCATCAGTGCCCATTACTAAGATTCTGAACTGAATCCCCAACACAAATGTCTTAATTTTAAAATGAACCCATCTCTTATTTGTCCAATCGTCGCTACTGGTTTTTATAGTTCGTATACCAAATTGACCATGATCATCAGATTGAACTTTTATTATTTCATGTCCCAATTCATAATCCATAACCTTGAGCATGGACCCGTTAGAAGTTATAACGCTATCTTTTATAAGACTCCAGCCCAAGGTCGACGGAGCTGAAGAACTGAATGTTAAGTCATCCAGGCAGTAATCCCCACCATTGATTCTCACCCATGCTACGTTTTTAAGATGCTTCCCTGTCGCAGTAAAAAGGTCCTTTTCAAGATCTCTACTTATGGTATTCCAATTCTGATTACCTTCATAAACTTCTGATAAGCTGTAATACACGTTATTTCCTGATACATAACCGTCATTTTTATTAAAGTCAAAAGGTCTATATATTAAATAATACCCTTGATTATCCTCCGCACGAACCAGGACATACACCCACACGAGTTCCCCTGATTTAATGGTATAGGATAGATATCTCTTCTCAAGGTCTGCATAACTTGCTTCAGGATCATCAGTTGGCTTCCTGATTAGGCGAAAATTCCAGCCATCAGGAGAATCAACTCTCATCACATTGCTCTTCAGAAAATCATCATATTCAGTACTAAGTGTTCCGCTGCCATTGTTAATCTGCCAGCCATAATCTTCAGGAGACCCACTGTATTTGAACTCATCCACCCAGTCCATCAAACTTTCCTCAAAAGGCGTTCCCCATATCTGTATTTCAGCTAAATAGGCATGCGAATCAGAATTCTCAAAAGATAGTTTTATCTTTCGCGCTGAATGGTTTCTAAGATCAATATGAACTCTTTTCAGCCCATCAGAATTAAAAATCCCAATTTCGCCCCAGCTAATACCATCCTGGCTTAAATAGCAGGTAACAGATTCAAAATCATATCGTGGATCCTGCCATATCTCAATATTATTCAGCGCGTATTTCCCCTGAAGATCAAAGGTAATTTCCGGGTCCATTCCACCAGACCACATAACCCCTTCATCTCTGCTATATGCGAAACATCCATCTGTCAGATCACCGTGAGCATTGGCTATACCGTTTCCGCCAATATTGCCATCCTGTCCCCTGAAATATATGGGAACACCAGTTCTTCCGCATTCTTCTCCCATCACATCAGGATCTATTGAGTATGTGTAATAACCACCTGTTAACATGTCCTGATTAACGGCAATATCCTTGTATTCATTTCCGTCACCATAAAGCTTCCAGCCCCAGCCGTTTTCAACCCCGATTGTTTTTCGGATAGTAACCTCATTTCCATCATTATCAGTTATCGTGAGCCTTATCAGATAACTATTATTTAATGTATATACATGGGGAGGCGGTACCTCTTCGTTAGAATACGTACAGTCGCCAAAATCCCACAAGTAGCTGACAATTTGTCCACCAGGATCACTTGCTGCAGGTTGAAAACTCACTTCTAATGGTGCAACGCCTCCATCAGGACTAAACGTAAAGTCAGCCACTGGCAATCCTACGGCTTTAACCACAATGTACTCATAATCTGTGACTTCATTACCTGTCGTGTCTGTTAAAATCAATTTTGCAGTATAAAGACCGGATGAATTATATGTATAGGATGGCGTTGCTTCTGTCGAGTCAATCACGCCGTCATTTGTAAAATCCCACGCATAAGAAGACACAGTCCCTCCGCTGATATCAGCAGAGAAGTTTACTGTTAATGGAACATCACCTTCTGTGGTAGATGCAATGACTGTGCATGAGGCAACTGCGCCTGGGTCTACAACTTTTATACTGACAGCAGCAGATCCAATGAGACCGGAATCATCAGTTACAGTCAAACTGGCTGTATAATTTCCAATCTGAGTGTATATAAAAGACGAATTCTGTTGTGTTGAATCAATCACTCCATCACTTGTAAAATCCCATGCATAAGAGACTATTGTCCCGTCATAATCTGTCCCACTCCCTTGGAATTGAACAGTTAATGGTGCTGAACCACTTCGAGGGGAAGCAGTAATACTTGCAATAGGAGTTCCATCAAGCGCCTCAACCTCAATCTCCCCAAAACTACTGAAAGTTTCATTATTCGTAACTTTAACAAGACAATTATATTCACCTGCCTGTGTGAACGTCCAGCTTACATCCGCTCCTGTTGCATCGATTGTTCCATCTCTATCAAAGTCCCATTCAATTGAGGTGATTGTTCCTACTGGATCAGAAGCCGCAACATTAAAATTAACCAGAAGCGGAACTACACCTTTGAGCGGCGTTCCACTAACACTTTCTATAACCGGGTAATGTCCCATATCCGTAGTACCCGGGGTAAAACGTGAATTTTGCTTAAACTCTTTGTCATTTGCTGTTAAGCAATAATACTTTTGCCTTGGAACGTCATGCCAGGTTATACCGTCATCTGAATACTGATACTCTATTTCATTGATACCATCGTTATCAAAGGCATTACAGGTTAGATTTAGTACATATCGTTTTTCTACTTCCAATGCATCTGTATATTTTGAGCAGGCTCCGAATATATCTTTTGCCCGGGCCCGAATATAGATATTGCCAGTAGAGATTCCGGGTGGATAAAAATCAAATTCATAATATCCATCTCCATCTATAGCAAAATTAGAACATTCAGGTATATCATTATATGCAGTCCACCCCTTAACAGCGTCTGAATCCTCGATATAAACATGGATATCTTTGCCATTATCTAATGAGACAGAAGAAGACACCTCAAGTTCAACAACATTATTTTCTGTATCCAGATTACCATTACCCGGCACACTGAAAGAACCTGCCGGAATAAAGGCTATCTCATAAGCTCCTTGAAGAGAATTTTTCACATTCACAGGAGTGGCTTTTATATACGTTGAACGATCCCAGGGGGTTGTCCCTTGAGGAGTCTGATATACATGAATATTAGCGGAAATAGCGGTTGGAGCGCAGAGATTGCGTACACGAATAAATATTTTATCTTCATCAGGAATAACCACAATATCCTCCCGGTTTACTACTAAAGGAGTGCTTGGAGAGTTATCCCAGTACGGGTTGGTATCCGCATGCATTACATCGCGGATGTATGCAAATGAACTGTATGCCGGATCATCTGAAGGATGCGGCGCTGTATCTCCCCAGCGATTGTAGACAGCCTTTAAAGTATAAAACCAAGGTATATCTGGTGTATCAATCCATGGCGGGAGAGTGCCCAGATCATTAGCAGGACACAAAATTGAGCAGGGGTTATTATATACAGGATGCTCCTTAAAGTCAGCAACCCAGCTTGAATTCATTAGCAATTTTAAGTATTTATTTTCGCCGTCTAACTCAACCACTCTGTCCATTACATCCTGAAAAACCCCGTAAGAATAATAGTGGCTATTTGCATAAGGCGTCCCCGGCGCTCCATAATAAATTTCAGGCCCATTTTGCCAGCCCCATGATTCAAAAATAGCTGTTGCCCAGGAGGTGGTACTTGGATCTTCAATAACAGGAACGAAGCTATAACGATAATTGTCGTCCCAAGTTCCTCTAAGCTTATCTGGATTTGTGGGGACATTTACATAACCTCCAACATCTGCTCCCATCCAGTCTATACAATCCTTTAAATACATCATCAATTTGGCCGCATCCTCTACAGTTGTGAAGACAGCCATAGAAGATCCAAAAATTATTTTGGGGAAATTGGTATTCTTCCATTCATATAATCTGAGCATTGTATCATGAAATTTTAGTTTAAATTCACCTGCTGTTAGATCAGGGTCATAAATTACAGCGCCAGGAGTGGTAAAAGGATGCCAGGTATCATCTTCTCTGAAAGGTCCCGAAGGCCCTTTTCCATAGCAGTTATCATACCAACGAATCTCCTGAGTCAAATCAAAAATATAAACACCATTGTCATAAAATGACCGTATTAAAGGTTTTGCATAGTTTTCCAGCCATAATTCACGGAATTGGTCATAGGTGAGATTGCACATTCCCATCGATACACTGATGCCACTGCTAGCCCAAACGGCGTATAACCTTGCAATTATTTGACTGTGATTGGAATACAGGTGGTTAAGCTTATAATGGTGCTTTAAAAACCTTTCTGGTTCGACCTTTTTGGTATAATCTATATCCTGCCCGCACACATACTTCCAAGGTGTTAGACCGTGATTAGTAAAATTACATTTAGCCTCGTTAAACCGTTCAAGCGCTCTAGAATTACCAAAGCCACTCCAGCCTGTGTCAAAACATATAATGGCTTTATCTTCAGCTTGCAGCTGGTTTATGCCATAGCAGGATAGCAACAAACTTAAACAAAACAGAACTACTACTCTTACATGCATTCTTCTTCTCATATTACACCTCCATTTTTATTGTTTATTTTACTTCTATAAAACAGCTTCCAAAATCATCATGTCAATATGATAACATGTAGACTTAGCAATGTCAAGTGTTTTTTTTAAGTTTTAAAATATTTTACTGAAGAGAGGAAAATAGTATATATCAAGTGATAAAAGGAGAAAAAGCAGTAAATATGTTATGGGGAAATTTTTATTGTAATTTTTCTATAACACGAAGAAAGGCATTATTCTCAGATGGTTTTCCAACAGTAACTCTCAGGCAATTTTTTAGCAATCTGTTATCTGCTACATTGCGTATGAGAATACCGCCGGTAAGAAGCTTCCTAAATACAGTTTTAGACGAAATTTTTGGTCTGAATAGAATAAAGTTCGCTTCTGTTGGAAATGTATAGAGCATACTGTTTTTTCCCATCTCTCTCAGGAGTCTGGCTCTTTCAGAGATAATAATTTTAATAGCTTCATTGCATTTCTTCTTATGTTTTAAGGCTATGATTCCTATACGCTGTGAAATGGAATTTAAATTAAATGGTAACTTTACTTTGTTAACCTGTTCCACTACCTTTTCTGAAGCTATCATATAACCTATACGACAACCTGCAAGACCGTATGCTTTAGAAAATGTTCTTAAAATGATCAGATTATCATACTTATTAATTAGTGGTAGAAATGTTTTCTTTGAAAATTCCGAATAAGCCTCATCCATTACAACGAGTCCTGATGAACTTTTGATAATACTTATTATTTTATCTTTAGAAAAGCAATTACCTGTGGGATTATTAGGATATCCGATAAAAATGAGACCGGGTTGATTCTTCTTAATATATCTAAGCGTAGTATCTATATTAATATCAAACTTCTTGTCAAGACTTATAACTCTGGTCTTTATATTACATGCTGTTGATATTATTCCATACATTGAAAACGATGGATAAAAAACTAATGAGGCTTTGCTGCCAAAAGCAAGTGTTAATGATTGAATCAGTTCATCAGAACCATTCCCCAGTGCGATTCTATTCTTATTTATGTTTATTTCCTTTGAAAGCAGTTCTTTTATTTCAGATGCATTAGGATCCGGATATCTATTAAATGGGTGTTTAAATAAATCCTTTAATATAATCTCTTTTAATTCCATGGGAAAATCAAAAGGATTTTCATTAGCATCAAGCTTGACCTTACAATCAACTTTCTCAGTTGAATAAGGTTTTAGTTTTTTTATGTTTTTCCGAAGTATTAAGTCAAAATTTGTTTTCACGATTCATGTTCCAATCTTATTAACAGAGATTTCTTGTGTGCATCCATTCCTTCTAAATCTGCCAGCAAACTCAATGACCTCTTAATCTTCTTGAGCCCCTTTCTACTGTAACAGATAACAGAAGATTTTTTCAAAAAATCATCAATACTTAATGGAGAGAAAACCCTTGCCATGCCCCCGGTTGGCAGGACATGATTTGGCCCTGCAATGTAATCCCCTACTGCTACAGGACTGTATTCTCCAAGAAAAATTGCTCCTGCATTCTTTATCTTCTTTACCAGTCTCTGCGGCTTCGAAATATGAAGCTCCAGATGCTCAGGAGCTATTTGATTTACTATTGATACTGCTTTATCCATGTTTTTTACAATTAACACCTCTTTCCCTTTATCCAGCGATTTCTCAATAGCTTTTCTTCTGGGCAATAAAGCAACTTGTTTTTTCATCAAAACATTGACTTTTTCTGCGACAAGTTTTGATGTTGTGATTAAGATAAACCTTCCGTTTTCTCCATGTTCAGCCTGAGAAATAAGGTCTGCTGTAATATAGCGGGGATTTGCATCCTTATCTGCAATAATCACTATTTCACTGGGTCCTGCAATCATATCAATATCAACTGCTCCATAAACCAGTTTCTTAGCAGTAGAAACATATATATTCCCAGGCCCAACAATCTTATCTACTTTTGGGATTGTCTTTGTACCAAAAGCAAGTGCTGCAATTGCTTGTGCTCCTCCGATTTTATATACTTCTGTTACCCTTAAAAAATCAAGCGCAGCTAAAATATGCTTATTAATCTGTCCACTCTTTTGTGGCGGTGTAACTGCAACAATCCTTCTAACTCCAGCTAATCTTGCAGGGATAACAGTCATTAATACAGAAGATATAAGAGGCGCAGTACCAGCAGGAATATATATACCTACACTTTCAATAGGAGTATATCTTTCCCCTAGCAAAACAGTCTTTGTACTACCGCGATACCAGGTTTTTCTTCCATGAATTTGTTTTTTATGAAAGTTCTCTATATTGCGCTTTGCTTCTTTTACTGCTTTGAGAACTTCATCTACCAGAACAGCCCTTGAGTCTTTTATTTCCTGTTTTGAAACCTTTAATTGGCTTTTCGTTAATAAAACCCCATCAAACTTCTTAGTGTAATTTAAAAGAGCCTTATCACCATTCTCTTTTACATCACTAATAATTTTCTTTACTGTTTGCTCTATATTCATTATAACCTCAATCTAATGGCTCAAGAAAATCCGAATATGGAAATTTTTATTTTAATTTTTTAATATTTTGGTTACTTAATAAAGATTTCATTTGTGATATTGCTAACTCATTTATTTTTTGCAATCTCTCTTTTTGCTCAAAATTTTGTTGAATAAGCATCGCATTAATGCTTTCCAAATTCGTTAATATAACAAGTTGTTCTATGGTTGCATAGTCACGGATATTGCCAACTTTATTAAGGTTTTTCTCTCTCCATTCTTTGGCTGTTTTACCAAATAGAGCCATGTTTAAAACATCTGCTTCATTGGCATAAATAAAATTAATTTGAGCTTTTGATAATTTAGCCGGAATCAATTTCTCTTTTATTGCATCAGTATGAATTCTATAATTAATTTTCGCCAATGTACGTTGAAGATTCCATTCTAATTTTTTTGTTTTATTTTCTTCTTCTTTTAATCGTTGAAATTCTGTAATTAGATAAAGTTTAAATTCTGGACTTAGCCAAGACCCGAATTCAAAAGCAATATCTTTATGAGCGTAAGTCCCGCCACCATAACGACCAGATTTTGAAAAAATTCCTATAGCATTTGTAGCTTCTGTCCATTTTTTGGGAGACATAGCAAATCGATTGAGCCCAGACTCACTTTTAAACCTATCGAATTCGACAGGTTTAAAATCTGGATTATTAATTTGTTCCCAAATGCCAAGAAATTCAATAGTATTTCCATTACGCATCCAGTTATAAATTATGGTTTCATCTCCGAATGATTTGATCATATCAGTTAGAGAAATATAATCTTGACCATTTTTCGATATGAGACGAATTTTTGCTCCTTGAACTTCTATTTTCTGTATTTCTTTTATCATTTATTCGTGTTATTCTTTCTTTAATCTGTCAATGATAAAGAGTTGCCCTGTTGCTCCTGCTGTTCTCCTGTTTTAATATTAGAAATTGTTCTCGTGCTTCGTGCTTCGAATTTAACCAAACATCACTTGCATGTTTTAAAGTTCTGCTCTTCATAACTGTATTACTTGTATACCTCAGTAGAACCACGTCTGTCAAATCTATGACAGTATTAAGATCTTACCAATACTTAACGTACCTCTTATAATATTGGAATTCATTTCCTTAGCTTTTAGTTTTATTTGTTCCACCTTGAGTATTTGGGAACAAGTCTGAATATTATAGATAAATTGAACAAGCGAGGACATCTCAGCTTCGCATTCAACCTCAACAGCCAATTTTTTATATCCTTCCTTTTCTCCTGATCTATCAATGAATGACACAGGCTTCATATTCAAGATACTCACATGATTATTTCTTGCAGCAGATTCTATTTCGCGAAAAATTCTTGCTATCTCCTTTTCATCAGAGCCTTTCTGCTTCACTCTATCAGCATAAACTTCATACTCAGAGAAAACCTTTTTTCTGTTTTTTACAGCTCTAATATTCTTCATCAAACTCATTCTCTTTATCTGAATTTCCTTATTCAATCTTACCCATTTTCTCCCTATAGGTTTAAATATGAAAGCATATAGTAATGCACATGCAATAATCGCCACACAAAGGTAAAAAATGCCCTTCTCTCTCTTTGAAAGTTTAGCTATGGATTTTATTAACATTATTCTCGGTTCTCTATTTCACATTGAATATAAAAATCTGCAACTTCCATATTGCGAAGTCTTCGCATGTTAGAAGACTTTAACTGAACATTCTTAAAATAAGACGACTTTTCCAGTATATCTATAAGGCCTAATGCATCGGATAATGCCTTGGACTGCCCTTTTATTTTAAGAGTATTGTTGAGCTGGTAATCAAGGGTTGAGAGGGAAACAGTATCAGGAATTATCTTATGTAATTCATGCAGAATATCCAAAGATGAGTTTTTGGTATCTATTTGTTTCTTTATAACACGCAGCCTGTTGGTGCGCTTATTAACTTCTTTAGCGATTGGATTGGTCTTTTTAATCTCTATATCCAGCCATTTCAGGGTATTCTGTTTGTCATAAATGTTTCTCATAAAAATACCTAAAATAAGAAGTAATATACTCGCGCATTGAGAGGCTAAAACAAGATAATGTTTTCGCTTTTTTCTGATTTGTTTCTGCGTTTTTATCTCATCTGGTAAAAGATTGAGTACGGCTTCAGGAAAATTACTTACAAGACCAACAATTGAACATATAGAACATTGATATTCGTCTACAGAAGATAAGATTTTCTCGTTCACTGGCAGTCTATTCATTAAATTAAAAGCTTCAACCGTTGTGTGAAAAGCATTAGATAATTTATCTATTAAATCAGGTTGAACATTTCCACTTATAAAAATAGATGATATGTCTTTGTCATGTCCATTAGCAGAAGGGCTTTTAGTTCTTTCCATACGCAGTCTTCTATCTTTTAGTTTTCTTTTTTCCTCTCCTTTGTAGTTTGAATCCTGTTTTATTCTTCTGTCTTCTTCAATTCGTCTTTCACCCAAATAGGAATTGAGCGACTTTGTTATTCCTTCCAAAAGTGATTCTTGTGTTCTGTTCTCAGACAGAGAAATATTCCTCGTATAAACTAATTTCCCATTAAATATAACCTGAACGTCAACTGAGAACATGTCTATATCAACAAAGGCAACTAACTTATTTATTTCAGGATGTTCTTTGATAAAAGCATAGGCAGCAGCTTGCGAGCTTAATTCAATGTATTCCGGATTTAATTTCATATCTCCCAATAATTCAAGCTGCTTGTTTATAACATCCCGATGAACAAGAACCAGCATTACTCTGGAATAACCGTCCTTATTGCTCTCTACAACCCTAAAAGCTGTAACAATCTCTTCCTTAGAATACGGAAGCTGCTTTTCAGCCTGAAATTGCACCATATGCGCTATTTCTCTTTCACTAATTGACGGCAGATTTAAATATCTGACTGTTACAAGACTTCTCGGAATACAAGCTATAACCTTTTTAGGCTTGATATCCAGATTACTGATTATATGCTGAAGCTTCTCTCTCTTTTCATCATTGCTTTTAACTTCTTCTGTTAAAAGAGCTATAATTTTCATCCCGGATTTTCTCCACTCAGGAATACCCTGGACAACCTTTATGCTATTTTGGCCTATTTCAATTCCCGTAATTACACGCCTGCTATAAGCAAAAGATCTTATAGCAGTAATTTTAAATTTTAAATTTTTAATTTTTAATTTAAAGTTGAACTTATTTTTTATTCTTTTTAATTTAAAATTCATAATTGATAATTAAAAATTTTGTTAGCTTTCATGCCAGTATTTTATCTTTATATTATCTTCTTCTCTTTGCAAAACAACATCCACTCTTTTTGCAAGCTTACTATTATTTAATACACTTGTCACATTTGCTGTAAAAATACTCGAACATACTGTTAAATATCCTGTTTGTATGAGAGCAGTTAATATTTGCTTTTGTTCAGATGTTAACTGTTGATAATTATTTAAATTCGGAATAATACTCTCAAGTGTCTTGAAAGAATATAAATCCTCTTCTCCTCCATCCTGGCTTCTGTAGTTCAAGATTTGCTGCGTGAGCATATCATCCATTCCCAAAGCAGCAAAGACTTCTTTTCCAGCAGTGTTTATATTAATCCTCCCATCTCCATAAATCGTGATATATGGTTTTATTTCTTTAAATATCTCAGCCGTAATTCCCCTTATCAAATACATCTCCTCTAAACACTCAATTAAATCGTTTTTACAATGATAAGGCACACTTAGGCCCTGATAGAAATCTTCTTCTCCATCTCCTAAAGAATTTGAATCAAGCCAGTCAACAATATAGTCTGCAATTACTGTATCTATATCAAGTATCTCAAGAAATTTTTTTACCTGGCTTAATCTAATTTCATCTTGAACACCATTTTTAACAAGCTTATTAATATTTATCTTTCTCTCCTCGTCAATCATTCCATATACGCTAGTCATGTCTTTATTATCATCTTCAATCTGATAACCGACTGTAAATGTGCTATCTCCTACACCTGCATTCTTAAATGCTTCTGGATTATTACTCCATGAATCATTAAGAGAGTCGTATATATATCCTTGTTCAATATCCTCCGCTTTATCTTTATTTAATTCATAACATGCTCTCTTGATACCTGCCTTACACATATATAAATTCTTGAGACTGCTGATATGATACTCAGTAAGCTTTATACCAACAGCTGTGTGATGAGCAAAACTAATTGCTAAAAGAGAAAGAATAGCTAAAATCCACAAGGTTATGATCAAAATTGAACCACTCTCTCTTAATTTTGAATTTTGAATTTTGAATTTTGAATTAAAGAACATAATTCAACCTCAATTTAAAATTAATAATTGCTGCCAAAGGCAGCTTAGTTTATACCTGTATCAAATATTGGAATTTCTGTTATTGCCTCAAGAATATTATCCTCTTTACTCTTAATTGACAATTTAACTGCATATGGCGGGCTGCCTTCTTCCCATGAATCTTTCCATTCTTTTTCTACATTACAATAAGAAAAAACTAGTTCTTGAATGCCAGAAACTAGCTCCCGTTTCTTAGTTTGCCCCCTTAAACTCTCAGGATATGTCTGGGCATCTCTCATTATATTATCACTATCCAAATAATAGCTAACTTTATAGATCTGAGTTATTAGATTCTTATCTTGATACACATCTTTTATCACAGGCATTGAAATACTGTGCTTTTCTCCCTCAAATTTAATCTCAGAGAATTCAGTTACGTTTCTGATGTCTTTTGTCATCCTATTAAGCGCCATCTGTGAAGACTCCAGGAAACGTGTTTTGGCATCACCTTCATTCCATACCTTGATGCCTGAATACAAAGTGCTGTATACTGCACTGACAATTACAGCAAAAATCAGAATTGCAATTAACAATTCCAATAATGTGAACCCCCAACTATTTTCAGACAAAGAGTTTGGGGAAATCCGAAATCCTAAATCCGAAATCCTAAACATTGTTTTGAGCATTTGTATTTTGGTAATTTTATATTGTTTCGTATTTCGTGCTTCGAATTTAGTGTTTTTTGTCATTTTTTTAGATATGTTGCGAGAGTTAATTTTTTTTCAATATTATTCTGATCCCATGACACGCTCAATACAGCTTTACTCAGCTCAGTATCTTCAATAACATTCCTGTCCAATTTCCACCTGTATTTCTCATCTTCCCCATATGTGTCTTCTAATCCATTCTCTATATCCCACATCTTTTTTTCTAAATAAAAGCCGGCATCTATGTAACTTACAATTGTTCTTGTCCCATTTAAACAGCTAATAAATGAATGTATGATGATTACTAAACCAAGAGATAAAACAGCTACTGTTATCATTACCTCAAAAAGAAGAAAACCTTTTTTGTTATTTCCGATAGTTAAATATTTTAACATAACCTGTGGTCTCTTTATTGGTTAAAGTATAAACTTCGCCATCTGCGCCTGATAAATACATTGTTAATTCATCAACTCTTCCATCCGGATAAAATACTCCATATGGTTTAGCGCACTCCAGAAGTATATTTGGAGAGAATCTTTTTTTTCTACCAAGCTTGTTATTTAGTGCAATAAATTTCCCTGGATTTAAGGGGTCTTTTGCTATACTGACCCAGTATTCTCTATTATTAACATCAAAATCTATTCTGTGAATTACCTGCTCCATAATTGCTCTCTCCTGCACATACTTGCTGAGCTTCGATATGTCCCGACACAGGTTCCTAATCTGCAAATTATCAAAAGTATGTCTAAACAGAGGAGTAGATATCGCTGTAAGGATACTGAGTATGCTAATAACTAGAATCAACTCAATAAAGGTAAGTCCTTTCTCCCGCATCTTCATTCGCTTGATGCACTCTCTTCCCAATTAGTAATATCATCCCCTCCACCAACTACTCCGTCCGGCCCACAGGAGAAGAGGTCATAATCATCGCCATGCCCTCCAGGACACTTGTACTGATATGGACTACCCCATGGATCCGCTGGCATTTTTTTCTTAATATAAGGTCCCTTCCATGTCTCAAGATCTGAAGGTTTCTCACGTAATGCATTAAGCCCTTCTTCAGACGTAGGATATCTCCCATTATCCAGTTCAAATAGCTCTAAGGCTACTGCAATATTTGCTTCAATATCTGCCTTCGCCGCTATAATCTTTGCTTGTTTGGACCTGCCTGCAAACCTTGGAGCCACCATTGCAATAAGTACACCAATAATAATAACAACAAGCATAAGTTCAATCAGGGTGAACCCATGGCGGCTTGCAGCTGCAATTTTTAATTTTAAATTTTTAATTTTAAATTGTGATTTTGCATTTTGAACTTTGATTTTTGACATTTATTTTCCTCCTAGTGTATTAAAATATTTATTTGAAATATTGGTAAAAGCATACTTATTACTATAAACCCTACAATAGACCCCATAATAAGGATCATTGCAGGTTCCAGTAATGAAGTTAAGGTCTTTGTTGATCTATCAACCTGGCGGGCATATGTATCAGATATTTTCAATAAAGACTTCTCTAATGCCCCACTTTCCTCTCCAACAGCAATCATGTTTGTTACAAAAACGGGAATCCACAGTCCTCTCCCAAGGCTGGCTGCAAGTTTATTGCCTTCTGAGACATCCTTAGCAGCTCTTTCTATCTCTCCGGATATAGCCCTATTAGTAATAGTATTCTTTATTATGTTCAGAGACTGCAGAATCGGTACTCCATTTTCAAGTAGGGTTGCAAGAGTTCTGGAAAAACGGCTTACCTCAACCTTTTGAATAAGCTTACCGGCCAGAGGAATTGCAAGCTTCCACCTGTCAATTACGAGACCTCCTTCTTTTGTATTCTTTAACCGTTTAAAAAGAATTATAATTAGGAATATAACCGCGACGGGCACCCACCAGAATTCAACAATGAAATTACTTGAAGACACTAAAATCTGGGTTGGTAAAGGCAGCCTTTGTCCCATATCTTCAAACATAACCACCAATTTAGGAATTACAAATGTCAAAAGCACTATAATGGTGCCTATTCCGGCAAAAAACATAAGTATAGGATAGGTGAGAGCCGCTTTTATCTTTGATTTTATTTCCTCTTCGCTCTCATAAAAATCCGCAAGTCTCAATAGAACGCTCTCTAATATCCCCCCTGTCTCGCCAGAAGCAACCATATTAACATAAAGTGGAGAAAAGAGCTTTGGATATTGATCTAAGGATTCAGATAAGCTCTTGCCATCCTTAATAGCAGTGTATATTTCATCCAGAACGGCGCTGAGAAGCGTGTTGTCTGCTTGTTTAGATAATATGGCTATTGATTCTAGGAGAGGAACCCCAGCATCCAATAAATCTGATAATTGTCTGGTGAATAAACTAATATGCTTTAAACCGATACGCTGAAAAATTCCAAGGCTGGATTTAAAGCCTTTTTTCTCTTTACCTGCACCTATAGACAAGACAAAATAGCCCATTTTATCCAGTCTGCTTAATGCAATGTCCTGATTTTCTGCTTCAATAACTCCTGATATTATTTTTTTAGGACCATGTTTCGCTTTGTATGAGAAAACAGGCATAACTTAGGCTGCCTTTGTCAGCAATTATTAATTTTTAATTGTCTTTTAACTTAAAATTCAAAATTCATAATTTAGAATTTATGTTTCTTCTTGCTGCGTTACTCGAAGAACTTCTTCAATAGTAGTAATTCCCTTACAAACCTTGCCCAATCCATCCTGACGCAGTGTCTTCATTCCCTGAGAAATAGCCTTGTCTCTGATTATATTAGCTGATACCCGCTTTACTATAAGCTCACGGATTTCATCATTAATTACCAGCATCTCATGTATTGCAGTCCTACCTTTGAACCCTGTAAATCTACACTTCTCGCATCCTTTTCCCATGAATATTTTTGTTTCCTGTGGTATTCCCAAACTTTTTTTCTGTATAGTAGAATTTTTTACGATCTCTTTGCAATCCTCGCATATAACTCTCAGGAGTCTTTGCGCTATCACACACTCAAGAGATGATGCCAATAAATATGCCTCTATTCCCATGTCAAGAAGCCTTGTCATAGCTCCTGCAGCATCATTTGTGTGAAGTGTAGAGAAAACAAGGTGTCCTGTAAGAGCTGTTCGTATTGTTGTTTCAGCTGTCTCAAAATCCCGTATCTCTCCTACCATCATAATGTCAGGATCATGACGAAGCATTGAACGCAGACCTCTAGCAAACGTTAGATCTATTTTTGGTAACACTTGAATCTGAGAAATCCCCCTTAACTGATACTCAATTGGGTCTTCTATTGTAACTATTTTTTTTTCACTATCGTTTATTTCACTTAAACATGCATACAATGTTGTAGTCTTTCCACTCCCTGTAGGCCCTGTCAGGAGAATTATTCCATGTGGCTTATGTATCACAGATTTCAAAATTTCGAGATGTCCTGGAGAAAGACCCAAGACATCCAATCCCAGAAAAACATTGCTGGATAGTAACCTCATATTCACACTTTCCCCAAAAGGCGTTGGAAGAACTGATATTCTTAAATCCAGCTCAGTATTTCCTATCTTTACTTTTATCCTTCCATCCTGAGGCATACGTCTTTCAGCTATGTTGAGAGAGGCCATTATTTTTATTCTGGAAACCAGAGCCTCTCGAAAGTGCTTAACAGATTTAGGCACCTTTGCGTCATGCAGTATGCCATCAATACGGTATCTTATACGCAACTCGTCTTCATATGGTTCTATATGAATATCCGTAGCTCTGTCTCTGTATGCTTCTAAAAGTATCTGATTAACAAACTTTATTATAGAAGCATCTGCAGCTAGTTCTTCTATATTATCAGTAAGAGGTTCTGACACTTTTATTGCCTCTGTTTGAGAGGTTTGCTTCATCATTTCCTCTATAGTTTCAGCACCAATGCCATAATATTTTTTTAAACCCTTCATAATATCTAACTCACCGGCAAGCATTGGTTTGATCTTATAGCCAAGAAGTAATGTTAAATCATCTATAAACTCAAGATTTGATGGATCAGTTAATGCAACAGTTAACACCTTCCCTTCCAATTTGATAGGAATCAGCTCATAGTGGCATGCAAACTTTGCAGGAACCTTTTTTATTACATCTGGGGGAATAGTAAGCTTCTTTATCTGAATATATGAAATCTTTAGTTTCTTGGATAAAAGAGGCAAAACTTCTTCTTCAGAAGCGATTCCCATTTTAACAACTGTGCGTCCAAGGAATTCTCCCATCTTCTGATGCTGCGATAAAGCCAGTTCTAACTGCTTATCTGAGATAATATCATTTGCAACAAGCAGCTCACCCAAACGCAAATTTTCCTTGAAAAGCATAAAACTCATCCCCCTTAATTGTGCTTTTTTATCTCCTCATGAACAGTTGTCTCTTTTATTTTACTTTCATCTAATACTTTTTTATCCGCTTCTTTCCTGGCAGTAGTTGGTAAATCATGTTCTCCAGAGACTATATGTGGCGTAAGAAAAATCACTATCTCCTTTTTAATTATCTCCTTATCTATTTTGCCAAACAAATATCCAAATATAGGAATTTTCCTGAAAAAGGGAATTCCGCTGTTTGTATCGGTTAACTCATCTTTTATAAGACCTGCCATAACTATTGTAACACCATCCTTTACCATAACTGTTGTTTCTGTCTCAGATTTTGAGACTATGGGTATAGTATTTCCCTCAGATGTTGTTACAGTGCCTGAAACTGAGCTTACTTCAGGCTTGATCTTCATTGTAATAAAACCATGTTCATTTATTGTTGGTGTAACAGAAAGCGTTACTCCTACATCAACATTTGTTACACTTTCTGCAGTCTCTGTTGTGGAAGAGCCCTGTGAGACAGTAGTAGTAACATAGGGTCTTGTTTCTCCTACATGTATTCTGGCTTCAGCATTGTTGATAACAGTTATTCTCGGGCTCTGGAGAAGATTTGTCTTACCGATTGTATTCAGTGCCTGAATAAAAGCTGTATATTTATCTACAGCCAGCTTACCAAGAGAAAGGGTCATACCTGGAGAAAAGCTATCCTTTGCAGCCAGTTCAAATTTACCTATGATCTCTGCGCTTTTGTTCTTTGAGAAAAGATAATCCCAGTTTACGCCCATTTTGTATTCATCAGTTAGAGTGATCTGGATAATTCTTGCTTCAATCAGGACCTCTTTTGTTTTTGCATCAGCAGCTCGGATTATTTCAGAAAGTTTTTCCATATTTGAAGGCAGGTCTGTTATGATTATCTTATTCGTCGTCTTATCTCCTATGACACCGCCGATATTTTTTGTAACTTCTTTTACAAGTTTTGCTTCTATATCTTCAACTTTAGCATAATTAAGTTCAAATACTCTTGTTATCGTTATTGGTTTAGAGTCGCATTCTTCAATAACTCTTGCTGCTAGCTCAATGTTCTGGAGTATATCAATAAGTATAATCTTACCTGCTTTCTGGTCTGTTTGAATATGTCCCTTGCTGGAGATAATTTTTTTCAATTTTCCCTCCATTTCTTTGGGGTCTGCATATTCAAGTGTAAAGGTTTTTGTAATGAATGGACTATCTAATTCATTGATAATTTCCTCAAGTCTTGATTCTGGAGAGAGAACATCATTTATAATTAACGTGTTTGCCCTTTCATCGGCAATAATTCTTCCGATTTTTGTTTTCATCTGGTCCAGCGCTTTTTTTACATCAGTAGCCGTTGCATATTTTAGCTGATATATTTTAATTTTTCTCGGATCTCTGAATGTCCTGCCATGAATTGCCTCATACTCTTTCTCTGTCATTACCTTAATAATATCCCCTTTTTCTTCATAAGCAAGGTTATTTGTCTCAAATATCATTCTAAGCACATCCCATGCATCCACATTTCTTAAAAAAATACTTATTTTCCCTTTTACACTATTACTGGCAACAATATTCACTCCGCTCTTTTTAGACAGAAGCTTAAATGCTTCAAGGATATCCATATTCTTGAGTTCCAAAAGAGTGATCTTTGAAGAAGATATATCGTCTGTCTCTTTGATAGATGTTTTTGGAGATGTTCTGATGGGCATTTTTAAAGGCTCTTTTTTTATCTCTGGAGGTATTCTCTCAGCTTCTTCAAAAGATACTAGAGGAGGCGCCTCTAAAGGTTCTTCAGTTTGGGAAAACACTGATATTTTGGGTTGAATACAAACAAATACTACCATCAAAAACAAAACTATTATTCTCATAGTAAACACCCCTTTTTTTTATAGAAATAAGTCTATTGTTTCTGTTCCATAACTTAAAGTAACGCTTGATTCTGAAATCTTGCTGACTTTTAACTCTCCAATCGCGCCTCCCTCATTAAGATAGAAAACACTTTTTGTCTTTCTATCCTCTATAATTGCCTGAGGGCTCTCATCTAAGACTATTCCAACCAGATTTAGATCCTTTATAAGCTGCCTTATATCTATCCCTGCTTCTTGCAGAATGACAGGATTAGCCGTTAATTGCTTAAATAGATTACGCTTTTTTGCCATTGATGAATAGAATGAAGATGGCTTTAAATTCTGGCTTTTTAGATTAATTTGTTGCTTTTTATCTATGCTTTTCAAGGAAACGACTCTTGAGCTTGGGATTAATATTTCTTCTGATGTTTCAGGTCTTATCCAGATATAAGCTGTATAAATAAGAAGTAAAGAAATAATAACAGGAAGTATTCGATTAATTGACACGACTGGTTTTGCTTTTAATACAGAAAGCACCTGTTTTAACCGATCAGAGCCTTCCCGCTCTTTTTTTTCTCCTCTTATTAATCTTAACAATCGATCTTCAGGATGAAAGTTATTCATTACGCTCAATAGTTTTAAGAACAAGTTCTTTATCAACAATCTTCTTGCCCTCTATAATCAAATTCTCCAATGTATCGTGACACAACAGGGCTATTCTTCTGGGATATCCCAGAGAGCATTTATGTATCTCGTCTATAGCATCATCTGTAAAGACATCTCTAAAATTATTCAGTCCTGCCTGCTTAAGACGAAACAGAATTAGTTTCTTTGTATCTTCCTGACCTAGAGGGTTAATAATATATTTTAAACTAACTCTGTCAGTAAAATTTCTAACATGTTTTATCTTAGGAAGCAATTCCAGCTGAGCCATGATAATAAGCTGTAAGAGCTTATATTTATTAGTTTCATAATTCAAAAGAGTGCGCAAAACCTCTAAAAAAGGCAGTGACAGCTTTTGTCCTTCATCAATTAATAGAACTATTGTTTTCTCTTCATCTACGCCTTTCTGGAACAGGTACCTTTCAATAGCATCCTGACAATCCATTGCTGAACGGATGCCTTCATTTATGCCAAAACGCCTTGCTAAGGAATTAAGGAATTGAAATTCTGATTTATAGTTTGGATTCAATATCATATGGAAAATAAAGCCATTTTCGTTATGAAAAGACTGCATAAGAATTCTGCTCAATGTAGTCTTCCCAACACCAACATCCCCAAGAACTAAGCTCATTCCTCTTTTTAAACGAATTGCAATCTCAAGTCTTCTTAATGCACTGCCGTGTTCTCGCGATTGATAAAAGAAATTAGGATCTGGACTCGTAGAAAAGGGCTCTTCTTTTAGTCCTAATTCCTTAAAATAACTCATTTCAATGCCTCTTCTTTTATCCTTCTCTGTATTTTTCCTATAGAAATCCCCTCTTTTCTCAATCTTCTTATTTTGGCTAACTGCTTAACTGTAGAATCATTAAAGTATCTATAGTTTAATTGAGACGTTCGTCCAACTTCTTTTATTAAGCCAAGTTTCAAGTAATACTTTATTGTATAAGCAGAAACACCTGTTATGCCTGATAAGTCTTTAACAAGATAAATATTTTCCATATTCCAATCTACTCTCTAGGTAAAGAGTAGTTTAGCAAAACACTCATTGCTTGTCAAGTCAGTTGTCAAGCCAAAATAGAAATGTCCTATTCTTACCAAAGTAGAAATGTCCTATTTTGTTAAGATTAGTAGTAGTAAGTTTTTCTTTTTGATCAAACTTTTTCTTTTTGTTAATTCTGTGCATATTGTGGATAACTCCTTGT
>JBDRTG010000026.1:0-46064 GCA_043824255.1 bacterium | reverse complement strand
ACGCTTTAATTCCCTTTGACTCGCCATGATTATGTCCCTTTCTGCCATAATACCCTCCTCTCAAATCGGGTATTATAGCTTCCTTAAAAGCGGACATTTCTATTTTGGCTAATTAGGACATTATCATTTTGGTATTACACTAGGTAATTTGCGTTAAATTTACCAAATAGGGCGCTATCATTTCGGTGTTACAGCAGAATGTTATGAAGCTTTCTTCTTGCCTAACTTCATAAGTATTGCTATTAGCGCAAATATTAATACAGCTTGCAGAAGTAGCAAGCAGGCATTGAGCTTATTAGCATTTCTTAAAACTAGCGTAGTTATTCCAAGAATGAAGCTTATTAAATATATCATCAAGACTGTCTGCTTTTCAGAAAGACCCAGATTTGACAATCTATGGTGCAGGTGATCCTGACCAGTATATTCAATCCATTCTCTAAAATTTTTTACTTTACCTGATGCTATCCTGGATACCGTAATATAAATCATATCAAAGATTAAAACGCTTAATATAAGTACTGGAATTCCAAGCGCAACCAGTATGTTCTTTTCAGCCCACCAACCCATTACCGCAAAACTTGCCAGTAAAAACCCAAGTAATGTACTGCCTGAATCTCCCAAAAAAATACTTGCAGGCTTAAAATTATAAAATAAAAAACCCGTGCATGCGCCTATTAAAGCAATAGCCAGATAGCTTAAATAATACTGACCTGTGCTTAATGCGATTATAAAGAACATAAAAGAGCTTATCACTGTAATTCCTGCCGCAAGCCCGTCCATACCGTCAAGAAAATTCAGTGCATTTATTATTCCAATAATCCAGAATATTGTAAGCAATATATTTCCTATATGACCCATATTTGTATGTGGAAATGTGTTTAAAATGACTCCATATTTTATTAGAATCATGACTGCTATAAGCTGTCCTATCAGCCTTATTGAAGCCTTGAGCCCTTTAATATCATCTATCACTCCCATTATAAAAATGATGCTGCCCCCAATAACAACTCCCTTGAGTGCCAGTGAGAAATGGAAATTAAGCGTTATTGATATTATCAGTGCTGTATATATCGCAAGTCCACCAAGCCGCGGAACAGGGTTTTTATGAATCTTCCTTTCATCTGGAATATCCATAGCGCCCATTTTAGTTGCTATAATCCTCACAAGCGGAGTAATAAGGTATGAGATTAATAGAGCAGTAACCAAGATAAAAAACCATGATAGTTTTAGTGCTGTCAGGTAGTTTTTAGAATATAAAATCAAAACAAGGAAGACGCTGTTAATTAAAAGTAGATATCTTTTGTTTTTGAGGAATTTCACTTTATATACTTTAATATATTACTTAAGATGATTTTAACGTTTTCATTAGAAAGAGATGGGTATATCGGGATTGAAACGGCTTGTTTCCATGCTTTCTCAGAATTCGGGAATCCACCTAATTCCAGATACCTGTGAATAGGTCTATAAACAGGTTTGCAGCAGACAACATTGTTTTTCAGCATGTTTTTTATGAATTTTCTGCTTCCCTGTCTTATTCTGATAATATATCTGTAAAAAACATGTGTACAGTTCTTTTTTACTGCGGGAAGGACTATATCCTTTCCTGAAAGGTTTTCAGTGTATTGTTTTGCTATTTGCTGTCTTCTTTTTATAAAATTTGTCAGGTTGGATAACTGTTTTATTCCTATCCCGGCCTGTAAATCGGTCATTTTATAGTTATATCTTGTAACATAATTGGATTTTTCATCATAATCTCTCAGGTTTTTTATCTTTTTAGCAAGTATGGATGAGTTGGTTAAAACCATACCCCCTTCCCCTGTAGTCATCATTTTTGTTGCATAAAAAGAAAAAATCGACAACAGTCCAAAACTCCCAGTTTTTTTGTTATTATATGTTGCTCCAATGCTCTGTGCACAATCTTCAATTACAGGTGGCCCTAAATTCAAGATAGGAGCTAAATCTACGGGATGACCAAACATATGAGGAACAATTATGGCTTTGGTTTTTCTGGTTAGTTTTTTCTTAATCTCACTTACGGATATATTGTAATCTTCAATGTTTATGTCAGCAAGAACTGCCTTTGCACCCGTATAATGTATCGCATTCAAAAGCGCAGTGCATGTAAAGGAAGGAATTATTACTTCATCATTATTCTTTATACCGAGAGACAGTAATGCAAGATGTAGAGCAGAAGTTCCACAATTTAGGGCAACTGCATATTTAGTACCAATAAAGGAAGCTGTTTTTTTCTCGAATTGCTGAACCAATGTTCCCTGAGCAATGTCACCGGAGGCAATAGTTTCTGCCAGAATTTTAACTTCTTCGACACCTAATGTGGGTTTTGAATGAGCTATCATATATCTTTTAAATATCGGAATGCTTTAAATCCTTCAGCGTATTTAATCTTACCTTGAAAACCTCTGTAATTTGCTATGGCCCTTACGCTTTCAAGCATATCAAGCTCAGTAGGATATACCTTTGTTACTTGAGATTTATGTATACTGAGCAGTTCTACCTTTTTTGATAGAACGTTCCCAATATCAACAAATATATCTGGCTCAAAATCATAGGATGTATAATCTTCATAGAAGAGAACTCTTTTTATGTATCTTGTTGACGCTAATGCGCAGTTGGCGAGCATTCTATGGTCTTGATGAGTATCCTTTGAATGGTTAACATACACTTCGTCAGGCTTTACTTTTCCTATTACTTCATCAATATATGTAATAATTTCCCTTTCCGGAGGCAGAGCAGTATCTTTAAAACCTGCAAAAAATACTTTTTTGGCCTTCAGCATTTTAGCGGCAAGTTCCTGCTCTTTTTTTCTTACAAGAAGTTTTCCTCCTACTTCTCCTCCTGTAAGAATCAGCAGAAAAATATCATGTTTTTGTTTAGAATATTTAAGCAAAGTTCCTCCACAGCCGTATTCAATATCGTCAGGATGAGTGCCCATTGCTAAAATTCTCATAAACTGTCTCCTTTCGTAAGTGTTTTAAATCCATCACCTCCATGATTGAACAATAAATCTACAGCCGCCATATTGGTTTCAAATTCATCATATGCCTGAAGATAATGGGGATGAACAAATTCTTGAAATATCACGCTTATATTGCGATCTTTAAACTTTTGCAATTTTAAATATACCTTCCCGCCCTGACCGCTAAGATATGTATCTGCTCCAACTTGTTTGCATATTTCAATAAGCTTGTCTGTCGCTTTTTTATCAACATTCAACTTGGAAGAATACACTAGTTTTGTATTAATGCTAAATTGGGACAATAAATAATGTATTATTTTCATATTGATGTCAATTAGATATTCCCAGTTCTCTTCATAAAGTTTTTCAAAAAAACCCCAGTATTTATCAAAATACTTGGCTTTAGAATAATTAAGTTTTAATGAATTATAATGTTTTTTTCTCCAATCAACTGTGTTGTTTATTTTAACATCCATGATCTGCTGACCAAAGTCATGCATAACAGGAACAGTGAGCCATTGGCTCCCCTGAGCCGTCCTGATTTTGTTTCTATTCTGCCATTCATTTTTTTTAAATTGGGTATCATCAAGCACTACAAAAATATCTGATTTGGCAATTTTATCAAAATAACCAAGCCATGGCATAAATTGAGGCTGGTGAATACTTAAAATCATGTGCCTTTCTTTGCAACAAAGATTGGATTTGACATTATAATATTCGGGTATTTCTCTCTTATATCAAGTCTGTAATATAACATTTTTGTATCTGGCATGTCAGATATTATACGCGTAAAAGGTGTTTTTGCCTGAATTTTTTTAAATAACTCTCCATTCCTTACTAGATTAACCGTGATTTCTCTTTCCTTCCCGTCAGAACAGATCACTTTAATTAATATATTGAATGGTGTTTCCGTAACTGCCGTTTGCCCCATTGAATAAGATGCATTGTCTTCATTTACGATTCTAAAATCTTCCAGAATTAAAAAATAATCTTTGCATCTATATAATGCATACATCGCTCCGTTTTTTAAAGCACTTAAGATTGCAGCTTTTTTTCTTTTGCAGTTAGGTAAAACTGTTTGCACTGAATTAATTTGCTTTCCCGATCCATTTCCATGAAAATCAATCTCTCCAATTGCCCACACTGGATTTGCTCTCTTGTCATTGCAATATTCAGCCAAAGCTTTATCCCATACGCCACCTATCCCTCCAACCTTTCTATACCCCTCATACAGTATCCCGAATCCTGTGTAGCTACTGCTCTTCAGGAGGTCGTTCGGATAAGGATTTGTTCTTATTCTTACACCCTTAACTGCTTTATTTGAACTAGCTTCTGGCGCTGACCAAAAACACAAGAGATTATTTTTATTCGCATAGTCTATCAGGTTCTGATAGGGGATAATGCCGATATCTCCATGATAAGGGTCATATTCTCTCCATAGACTCAGTGTGTTATTAAAAGAAAACATAACTCCAAAGACGATGAGAACTGCCCCTATTTTTTTATAAGGCCGTTTCTTTATCCTTAATGTCTGAAATTCTAATTTCAACTCTTTGTCCTTTTTTACAGCGTAGATCTTAATTCCAATAATAATAAATGCAATCGGCCAGAAGAGATTCAGTAATTTCAAGATATCTGGCGAAAAAATATTATTTGAAGCAATAGGAAGATTTTCAATCTCTTTTTTATTTTTATACCCTATTACTAAAATTTGTTTCTGCCAGTCATTAATGGTTAAATCTTTCTTAAATATATTTCCTGTCCAGTAGTAGAAAGGAGTAACTTCACTTCCTGGAATTACTATAACATCTTGATTTTTCTTATTTATTTCATCTATCTCATATAAATACCTGCTCGGACCATGTTTCATAATGCAGCCCAGAGTTATTGGTAGTCTTAGAAAATTTCGAAATGGGAAAATACCGTATTCTGCTTTTATAAGCGCATGGTCTGTTAAAATTAAAGCATCTAAGTTCTGAACTCTGGCAATTTTGGCTAATTCGGCAATCGTATATTTGCCGTTACTTGCTATTGAATGTATATGAATAGCTGTCCGAAGCTGTTTTGTCTCTTCAGAATAAAGAAACTGCG
Source organism: bacterium (assembly GCA_043824255.1). Classification (GTDB taxonomy): domain Bacteria; phylum JAHJDO01; class JAHJDO01; order JAHJDO01; family JAHJDO01; genus JAHJDO01. Next base: position 40,996 of record JBDRTG010000026.1, on the reverse strand, counting down.
TGGAGAGGAGTACAAACAGCAAAGCTAATAACGCAGATGAGATCTTACAATTTTCTATTAACAAGTTCTTCATAAAGATTCTCTATTTGTTCTATCATACTATTAATCCCAAAATTTTTAACAGCTTTTTTCTTGCCTTCCTGTCCCATTTGAGCTGCAATCTCCGGATTTTTCATGAGATAGGTAATAGCATTGGCAAGCGCTTCGGGACTTTTTGAAGAAACCAGAATCCCTGTTATTTTATCATCAACAACATCAGGAATACCTCCGACCTTACTGGCAATTACAGGTTTTTCTGCAACCATTGCTTCTGCAATTGCCCTTCCCATTCCCTCGTTCAACGATGGCATTACAAAGATATCCAATACACTCAATAATTCGGGAACGTCTTTTCTCTGCCCAAGAAATACTACATTTTTTTCTATGCCTGATTCTATAGCTTGCTCTTCCAATTCTCTTCTTAAAGGACCGTCTCCGATTATGAGTAGTTTTATACTCTGTGATTCCATTAATTTCATCGCTTCTAAAAGATATCTATGTCCTTTAACAGTAACTAATCTTGCAACAACTCCTATTATAATGTCATTTTGTGCAATATTCAGAACATCTTTATTCTCCTTCGCGTTTGCAAATTTTTCTACCTCCACTCCACTGCAAATAGATATGTATTTATTTCTTTTACCTATTTTTTGCCGTAAATGCTGATCTATTCCCTTTGGTGTCAGGGTTATAATTCTATCTGTGATATGTGCGCTGATTCTTTCAGCAATAACAAAAAGTTTGGTCATGAAGTAACCGAAATATCCTGAAAACACGTTCCCATGAGGTGTATGTATTACTATCGGAACTCCCGCAAACTTGGCTGCCCATCTTCCGAGAATGCCTGCTTTGGATGTGTGTGTGTGGACTATATGAGGCTTAGTTTGCTTAATAATTTTATATAGTTTTAGAAAAGCTGATAAATCCCTGAAAAACTTGATATCTCTGGATAATTGAGGAATGATAATAAAATCATCGTCAGGTTTCACATCTCTTACAGACCCGCAGACAAGTTTTGATTCAAACTTGTTTGTGTTTACCTTCCTGACAGTAAGAAGAGTATTCTGCGCAGAACCGCCTTTGTCCATGCGAGTGATGATATGGAGAACTTTAATCATTTTTGCGCAGAACCACCTTTATCATGTTTTATTTATAATTTCCTAAAGAAAATTTCATTTTACTAAAATAGCCTCAACTTTAAGTGCAGGAAACATCCTTAGCGGACTTTGTTCATATACATTTGGAAATAAGTTGAATATAGGCTCCAGAATAATATTCCAAAACGATAGACGTTTCCCAAAGATCAGTCGTGCTTTACAAGAAGAGAATCTAAAGTCAAAATATCCTCCCCTTCCAGTGTAATAGAAAAATGTATTATAACCAAAAAAATGTTTGTGAGTGGGGTCCTGAAAAGCAAATTGCCAAGTAAAATGAGGCACTGAAATCCTGGCAATCCCTCCTTTTTTTAGTATGCGATGGATTTCTTTCATAGCATAGTTATGGTCGTCAAGATGCTCCAATGTTTGGTGCATAACAACCTCGTATATGGAGTTAGAATCAAAAGGCCAAGGATAATCATTGAGATTCCATACCAAATCTATTTTTGGTGCTTTGGGATTTATATCAACATTGGTATAATCACCTAATGGTCTGCCGCCTGAACCTAAATTGAGCTTTAATTTTTTTTGCATTTTATTTAAAACCTTTCTCTAACTTTTAACATTATATCTTCTACGGTTATCGTTTTGAAACATTCAAGGGTTTTGCATTTTACTCTTCCCTTGCTATAACAAGGGCTGCAAGGCAGGTCTTTTCGGACAATAACTGCAGAATTTGAATAAGGTGCAGTTTTCTTATAATCTGTCGGACCGAATATGGCAACAGCTGGCGTTCTCACCGCACAAGCAATGTGCATAAGCCCGCTGTCATTTCCTATTAATAGATGACAGTTTTCTATTAAGGCGGCAGTTCGAGAGAGGCTGAATCGTCCTGCAGTTAAAATAGGCTCGTTTTTCATTAAAGAAACCATTTTCTCTTCTAAACCAATCTCCTCTTTTCCTCCTAAAATAAGTATTCTTGCGTTGTGCTCCTTAATGATTTCGTCAGCAAGTTCTGCAAATCTCTCAACCGGCCATCTTTTAAATCCCGCCTGATGAACACCAGAACCTGGATGAATTGCCACAAGAGGGTTCTTGCTTACCACCCTCTTTGCAGATAGAAATTGGGATGCAAATTCTTTATCTTTCTCTGATGTATGAAGATACAGACTTTTATTATTAACTTTTATCCCAAGATGTTCAACAAGTTTGATGTTTGCGTCTACTTCATGAATTTCGTTGAAATAATGAGCTTTTATATTGTAAAACCATCCTCGTCTCTTGATATCTTCTCCCAGACGATACTTTATTCCTCCTAAAAAAATAATTAAACCAGTTTTAAGAGGATTAATTCCGGTTGCGCTGATAGATAAATCAAAGTGCTCTCTTTTTATTTTTCCTATTAGATCAAACAATCTTGTTTTTCTCAGATTATAAATAATTACTTCATCAACTAAATCGCTTCCTTTAACCACGTTTTCCGCTCCGTAAGGACCTACCAACAAATAAATTTTGGCGTCTTTATACTCACCACGGACGGCTCTCAGAGCTGGAGTTAACATAATCATGTTACCTATACCGCCAAGCATAATGATAAGGATTTTTTTGATATTGGCTTTGCTAATACTCATTTTACCCATTTCCCTATCTGTTTTTCTACTGCCTGAAACATCTCATCAACAGTAATTAGTCGCATACAGTCGTGTGTTTTTATTCTACAGTAGCCGGAATTACATCCTATACAAGGGATATCTTTTCTTATGACGATATTTTTTTCTCCGGAGGGCCACCATCTTTTGGCAATAGTTGGCCCCATTGTAGATACTGTTGGAGTTCCTAGAGCTGTAGCAATATGGAGCGGTCCCGAATTATTGCAGATCAGCAAATTACACCTTTGAATAACAGCAACAATATTTCTAACAGGCTGATTTATTAAGCTAATAGCTCTATCTGATATGTTTTTTTCTATTTGATTGATTATTCCTTTTTCTTTTGAAGCACCGATAATGATAATCTTTGCTTTGTATTTTTTGATTATTCTATTTGCAAGTTCTGCAAAGCGATCAGGTAACCACTGTTGTGTTAGATAGTGCCCACCCGGATGAATAGCAACTAATAGATCGTTATCTAAGACATTCTCTTGAATCAAGTAGTTCCTAATATATTCCTCTGCTTCAGGTATGACAGATATTTCAGGAGTTTTCTCCTCTATACTTGCGTTGAGTATTTTTGCGATATTCAAGGTATTCTCTATAATTGATTTATCTTCTCTAGGAGCTGGTAGTTTAATATTGAAAAAGATACCTTTGCCTGCAACATTAAACCCTAATCTATATCTAGCTCCGCTTAAGTATGCAATAAGTGCTGTTTTCAATGGATAATCCAAATGCAAATCAATAGCAAGATCAAACCTTCTTTTTCTTATATTTGACAAATTCTTAAATAAAATAATTTCATCAATATATTTGCATGTGAGAAGCAAATCCTGTGTTCCATGCGAAACGAGTACAGAAATATGAGCGGAAGGAAACCGTTTTCTGACGGCTTTCAAAGCAGGGGTGGAAAGAATAACATCGCCGATTCTATCAATGCGGATAATTAGAATCTTTTTAATTTCGTCAGCCTTGGGAAGATTACTTTGCTTCGAGAAAAAAAAGCAAAGAGAGTTAAACAGCCCCTCTCTTAAAAACAGATAGATTATTTTAATCATTTTTTTCCTCTAGCGTCAATTCTTCGTATACTTTCTCTATTCTTTTTATGTTTTCATCAATATTAAAAAGCTTTATAACTCGTTCTCTTCCTTGTTTCCCCATTTCTTCTCTCTTCTGCTTATCCCTTATAAGTTCAAGCAGTGCATCCTTTAGCAAAAAAGGACTTCGGTATGGGAGAAGAACCCCTGTAATCCCATCTACCACAGTTTCAGAATTTCCGCCAACATCGGTTGTGATTACAGGTTTCGCTGCTCCCATAGCTTCTAGTATTGCCCGACAAAGCCCTTCATTCCATGATGTAGACAAAACAAAAATGTCAATAGATGACATTATTTGCGGGATGTCTTCGCGAAATCCAGTAAACACTATATTGTCAGTAATTCCTAATTCCCTGCATAATTTTTCTAACTCTTTCCTGTATCCAATATTTCCATCTCCAACAATTATAAACTTGACTCTTGGATAAGTCTTGAGAATATCAGCAGTAGCAAGCAGTAGGTCTTTTTGTCCTTTTTCCGGAATAAGTTGGGCTACAGTTCCTATTAAAATATTAGGCACATTAAATTCCTCTCTTATTTTACTGCCGTCTATGTTGGGATTGAATTCATTCAGATCTATCGCATTATAAATTATCTTTACCTTTTCACTGTTTTTAAATCTTTCTGCGCTTGCCTTTGAAACCGCGATTACTTTAGTAGATAAAAAATAGATTAATTTGTCCAATCTGCTTTTGTCACTTACGCGTGCATGATATATAAGAGGGCTCCCTGTAATTCTGGCTGCAATGCCTCCATATATGCCTTCTCTTGGTGAATCAGTATAAATCAAATCAACTTCTTCTTTCCAAATAAGCTTCATAACCCTAGGAACAGTGGTTATGAGATTCAATGGATTTAATAACTTACCCATTTTTAGACACTTCGTTGATATGCCCAGTTTTGCAGCTCTATCAAGAAATGAGCCTTGAGACGGAGCAATTACAATAGGCTCAAAGCGGTCTCTATTTATCCGCTCTAGCATATAAAGCAGCCCCTTTTGTCCGCCCCCGACAAATTTACCGAAATGGGATATGTAAAGTATTTTGAATTGCTTCTTCATATAATCTCTCAATTTCCCGAATCATTATTTTGGAAGTAAACTTTTTTTCAAAAATTTCTTTCCCAATCCTTCCCATTTTTTGAGCTTTTCCCCCATCCTTGAGTAGCTCAATTATTTTTATAGCTAATGCATGGGAATCTTTTGGAGGAACCAGAAATCCGCTCTTTCTATCATTGACAATTTCAGGAATTCCTCCTACGTTTGTTGCAACTATCGGAAGTCCAAAAGCCATTGCTTCTATCGCAGCTATCCCCAAACCCTCCAGCAAAGAGGGAAATACGAATATATCCATTATTCCTAATAACTCTGAAATATCTTTTTGCTTTCCTGTGAAGATTACCTTCTGCTTTAAACCTAAATTTTTTGTTAATTTTTCAAGCTCTTCTCTTAAACTCCCATCCCCTATAATAAGAAATTTTACGCCGAAAATTTCTTTTACTACTCGGGTTGCTGCCTCTAATAAAAATTTATATCCTTTCACTTCCTTCAAGCGCCCTACACTTCCTATGACTTTTTCTTTATCAGATAAACCGAGCCTTTTTCTAGTTTCTCGTAAGTTGCCGAATTGACAAAAGTTCTGTAAGTCGATCCCGTTATAGATAATTATTAACTTATTAGAATTTACCTTCTCATAATTTACAGCAAATTGTTTCACTGCCTCAGAGCAACATATTATCTTACTCGTAAATAGACTTAAAAATTTCTCGATTAGAAAATGTCTCTTTTTATAATAATAATATGTGCTGTGTAGGTGAGCTAGAATTATCGGAATTCTTGCTAAAAGACCTGCTAATCTTCCTGCAGTGTTAGCAAAATAACCGTGAGTATGGATTATATCCGGGTTTGCTTTTCTCATAGCAGAGACAAGTCTTAAAATATTAAAAGGATTATGATAGGTTAGTATGCCTAAAATTTTCACTTTAATTCCTTTCCCTTTTAACTCATCAGCAATCTCCCCGTCTCTTGCAACGCACCAAACTTCCACATCGTATTTCTCTTTATCAAGTCCCTCAGCAATAGTGGCAACAACTCTCTCAAGTCCGCCAATTTTTAAATCCTCTACTAAATGTATAACTTTAATTTTTCTCATTTTTTGGCCACTGCTATCAAGTTGGAATTCAAAATCTCCTGGGCAACAAAACCCTGATACCAGTAAAGTTTTTTAAGAGAAAAATATATGATTTTTTTAAGAATTCTAAATATCCACTTATCCTTTGCTATTGCCCCCACAACTTGAATGTTTCTAAATCCGGCAATGTATAAAACCTGATATAAACTCTTTTCTGTAAATCCTATTTCATGAGTAAAATCCCTATATCTCGATGAAATACCGAAAGGATTTCCCATATTAGGCGTCTTGATAAGCAATACACCTTTGTTCTTCAATGTCTTGTTTACCATGCGCAAAAATGCAATTGTCTTTTCCTTTACGATGTGTTCCAATAAATCATTTGCTACAATAACATCATAAAAAATTTCTTTATCTTTTAAAAATTCAAAGGCGTTCGCGACCTCTACATGTTCAGAAACATTCTTTTTACAAAAATCAACCTGTTGTGGAGAAATATCAATTCCCATAAAGTTCTTGTATCCCTTGTTTTTCAAAAAATACAAAAAATTGCCTGCTCCAGAACCAATGTCTAAAATTTTAGCATCTTTGTTCTTAGGCAAAAACTTACCATAGTTTAACTCGTAGTTATCGGTCCTGGCTCGACGAGCTTTTTCAGAAAACACATTAGACTTACCAAAAATTGAATCAAAGTAACTTTCAAATAAATTTTCTCTATATTTATTCATCTTCACGCTCTCCAATAATATCCACCAAATTTTTAATTCTATGAACATAAGTATGCTTCTTAATTACCTCTTTATGTCCTTCTTCTGCGATTTTTTCTCTTTCTTCAGGATGTTCTAAATAATATTTGATTTTATCTTTTAAATCATCAGTGTCCTTGAAAATCACAAGATGTTTCCCATCTTTAAATAAAGTCTTTACATCTTTCTGATTATCTACAAGCGCAAAACATTTACATGCAAGAGTCTCATAAACCTTTGGGCTTGCCTGATAGCAAGGGACTTTTCCATCCTGATAATGAATGATCACAGCTATTTTAGACGCGCAATATATTTTTAACCAGTCATCAGGTTTTATCTGTCCGCAGTTTATATGTTTTCTTAAAGGATGATTTGAGGACAGCCTATCCCATCCAGGACCCCAGATAGCAAGATTAAAATCAGTAAGACGGCTCAGAATCTCTCCTCTATTAGGATAGTATGACCCGATAAATGCAATATCGCTCCCATATTTCTGTTTTTCTTCATGAGTCAGTTTTACAGGCTTATGTAGTTGCGAATCGCATGCAAAAGGCAGCCAATGAGTTTTTTTGATACCTGCTTTATTTAAAAGTTCCATTGCTTCGCTCCCGCCGCAAAATATATGATCATAATAAGGAGCAGATTTTATAATCGACTGAAAATTATGAGGTGGATCAATTGTCCATAGAGCGGTTTTAATTCCTTTGTTTTTGATTTTTTCTACAGTATCGGTAAAAATTCGATGCCCTCCTGTGACTAAAAGTAAATCCGGCATTGATTCACAGACCGTTTTGACCAATCTTTTGTTAAGATTATTCAGGTCAAAACGTTGTAAGAAACCTAATCTGTTCCTCAATCTTCCTGGAAATACAAACTTTCGGTCATCAAAAGATATAAGAGTATGCCCTAAATCCTTAATTGCCTTCTCGGCATATTCTGTAATAGTGACAAAATTAGGGTTATGATAACTAACAAACAGGATTTTCATTTTAAGCTTTTTCTCTTAAAAATTAATTTCAGCGCAGAAGTCATAATGATTTTATCGTAATTATCTACGATCTTATATCTAAATGCTGCATAAAGATATAACGCGGAAAAAAGAATAAGGTTCACAAACGTATATATTGCGGCAGAGAACCTGCTATCTATTCTTATTCCTATACAGCTAACAGCTATTATATCCAGAATAAATATAACTCCTACGCAGATAATTGAGACAATAAGGGACGGCATAAAAGAATATGATACTAATTTCTTAAAAGACCATTTTGAAAAATTATGAAACTGAAAAAGAAAGTATGCTGACGCAATACCTGCTGCGAGAAACGTCCCGATAAGCGCTCCTATAAAACCAAACTTAATAATAAGCAAAATACTGAACAGAATATTTAGAATGGATAAGACTATTGAAGACTTCATCTCGTACTGAGGTGCGCCCATCCCCCGGGCAATTAGTCTTCCCATGCTTACCAATAGTTGTATAAGATACGCAAAAACAAGCCATCTTATTGCCAGAACCGCAGTTTCAAAGCCAGTTTTACCCATCCATACCAGCATGAGTTGTGGAGACAACTGCCAGAAGAAAAAAGCAATAGGAAACGCAATAAAGGAGATATATTTTGTGCCGCGAAAGTATAAGGATTCAAGCTTTGAATTCTTTCCTTGAGCGTCAAGTTCAGAGGAAGCAGGAAGTATTGCGGGAAGTAGTTGATTCGGAATGTTTCTGCAGAGATTAGCTATTTTAGATCCAAGCTCATAGAATGTTACAGATGTCATGGATATAAAATGCCCTAAAAGAATTTTGTCTACCTGTAAATTTGTTATCTCTGCAAATCTGGCAACTTGAATTTTAATGCCAAATGCAAAGGTTTTATTAAAAAGCTTTTTGCTGAACAGAAAGCTTGAAGGCTTTTTATCAGACAGCAGGGATAAGGCAAACGCAGTCTGCAAAATCGCAGTAAGACATGCAAAGACAATTGCATTGACAGTAAGTCCTTTAATGCCATATCCTCTTTCAAGGGCGATGATTGTTCCAGCTATAAGAAATGGGGAAGTTCCTATGCTGATTATATTGGTTATATCCATTCTTTGAAGACCCAAAAGCACTGAGCGAAAGACAGAAAAAGTGCCTCTTATTAAAGCTACTGCTAAGATTCCAAATAATACAAAATATACATCAGAACCGAGAGAAACAGGCATTTTGAAGAAACCAACTACCTGATGTTTAAAAATAAATACTATAACAGTAATGATTATCCAGAATGCAAGATAATAAACCAGCCCGAGTCCTATGATCGCATTAATGTTTTTGAATTCCTTTTTAGCTTGAAATTCGGCTATATATTTGACAAACGAAGACCCGACAGAGGGTATATCAAGAAGGCTGAAATAATTTATAACTACGCCCATGATTGCCCATACACCATAATACTGAATACCAAGTCTTGAGATAATGTATGGAGTTAAACATAGACTTACAAGTAATCCCCAGCTATATCCGCCTACATTAAATAATGTGTTTTTAGTGAGCTTGTCAGCAACTTTCATTTATTCTCTTTCAAACCCGGAGTAGCCACCACCATCCCTGCCACAAACCAGAAGGGTTCCATTATTCTGATAATTATGAATGTGTTTGCTGTTATAGCATGAACCATAAGCCCGATAAGCCCCGCCAGAAATCCGAGACATAACCCCCTATATAGAGAATCGGTTTGTTGCTTTAAGTTTTTTATGGTATTTTTAATAACAGCAATAATTATCCACATAAGACCTATAAGGCCTAATATCCCGGATTCAATAAGCGTTCTGATGTATTGCCCGTCGATAAATGCATATCCTGTAGTACCATATCCTAGAATAGGATGATTTCTCCAGTCTTTTATTCCTGTTTTCCAGCTTATAATTCTTGCGGATGTAGAGGGCCCAAGAGTTATATCCCCTATCTTTACCTGAGCTTCTCTTTGCGGTTTGAATGTATATTCCACTCGTTTTTTTACTTCTTTAGGAACAAAAAATAATCCGAGCAGGACAATAATGATAAAAATAAGAACTAATTTACTTTTTACTTTTCCAAACCAGATAATAGAAAAATACATAGGAAATAGAGCCATATATGATGCCCTTGAAAGAGTAAAGAGAAAAGGCGGTACAATTGAAGCAATTAAGGCTAACAATGAATATTTTATACGCTTGCTCTTTATATAAACAAGCAATCCAAGAGCTAATGCCATTATGAAAATCATATAACCGCCCAATGTATTTGGCTCTCCCACCTCTCCTTCAAAAGGAGCAGAGACTCTTCCTGTTCCTATTTGACTCATTCCATAAATTGAGACTAAAAAGCAAGTAACAAATAACGCTGTTAAATACATTTTAATCTGTTTTTTTGAATTTATTGTATTTACAACCATGAAATATAGAAGAAAATATTCAATATATTTGACCACAAAAAATGTTCCCTTTAATGCGTCCACCCTGCCTGTAATAATGCCTATAGATGTTGAGAGAACACATATAAGAGAATAGAATGCTATGGGTTTATTCAGAGGAGTCTTTGCAAAGACTCCCAGTTTATTGTTTATTGCTATTCGCCCAAGCCACGCAAATGTTATTACAGCAAGCAGGATATCCTCCACTCTGATCGTTATATCTCTTCCTCCTGCTGTTCCAGCGCCCAGCTCAGGAGAAAGAAGCATAGAAAATATCAGAAGAAAGAAGGCATAATCTATGCGAATTAAGGCAAGAATCAGGACGCTCACGCCAACTACCAGAAGCAGCGGCATGTAAGCTGACGTAGTGGCTACAAGCTTGCCCAGTATTAGGCTAAGAAAAATAAAGACTATCGGCAGTATCCATGTTACTCTGGCTGAAAGAGGAGTTTTTAATGGCATTACGAGGGATTGGTCTTTTCCTCTTCTGGAATAGAGGTGTAATAGCGATACTTATAGTAACTTGATGTATCTATTTCCATGTCTATCTTTATATCGTTGAGAATTATACCCAGTACTTTCGCTTCTGCTTTTTCAAGATGGCTCTTTGCTCTTATAACTGCGTGGCGTGAGGTTCTCCCAACCTGGTATATTAATATTACGCCATCCACCAATTTACTTATTATTATAGCATCAGTAACAGGAAGAATGGGGGGAGTATCATAAAGCACAATGTCAAATTCTTTTTTTGATTCATTTATAAAGGTTTTCATGTTTTCTGACTGCAACAGCTCTGCAGGATTAGATGGGATTATCCCGGCAGTTAAGATATGAAGATTTTCAATCCCCGGGGTCTTAAGTGTTGCGTCAAATCCCAGTTTTCCCAACAGGATATCGGTTGATGTCTGCACGGCGTCCCTCCAGTCAAGCTGTCCTATGAGGTAATTTGTAAGGCCAGGTTCTCTGTTTATTCCAAACATGTCCTTCAATATAGGTTTTCTAAAGTCTGCTTCTACTAAAAGAACTCTCTTTCCCATTTGGGCCAATACGACACCAACATTTGACAGTACCATTGTTTTTCCCTCATGTAAACCGGAACTGGTAAAAAGCAGAGTTTTACAAGCTTTTGTTGTCTTTAAAGTCTCTAAATTCGTTCTAATAATACGAAATGCCTCAGATATCGGGCTTTTAGGTTCAAAATGGGTTATAAGCTTCTTATAGTATGGCTCTTTCCCTTTGTCTTTAACAAATAATTTTCTCCAGAATCTTAGCTTTCCTTCAGAAGATTTAATGTGAGGAACAACGCCTATTACAGAGACCTTAAGAAATTCCTCCATATCGTCAATTGTACCGATGGAAGTATCCAATGCTTCTGAGACAAACGCAAATATCAGCCCAAGAATTACTCCTATGATAGCTCCTATCATAACGTTTGTTCCCTTCTTTGGACTTGTGGGCCTTCTAGGTAAAGGAGCAGGTTCGACAATTGTTATTTCCTTTGCTTTTTCAGCTTCCATTATTCTAGCTTCTTCAAATTTATTCTTAAACATTGAATAAATAGTTTCATTAATTATGATATCTCTGTTTAATTGAGCTAACTCAATTTCTTTTTCCGAAGCGTCTTTCTTTTTTGAGAGAAGTTTTATTCTTTCAACATCAATATCGTTACGGATTTTTTGAATTTTTCCCTTAATAAGTTCAACAGGTGGGTATTTCTCAGTATACTCAGTTAAAAGAGTTGAAAGTTGAACTTCCAACTCAACTGCTTTTTTCTCAAGTTCAACAACCTTAGTTAGCTGGTTTGAATAGTCTATATTCTCTTTTTTCTTAATATCAAACATCGGGTTTTTACTGCGAAATTCATAGAGGCTTCTTTCGCTTTCACTTAAAGCTCTCTGATAGTTTTTAAGTTGTGCCTCAATAAATTTTTTGACATTTTGAGCCTCTTCTATTTTTGAAAGGTGGTGTTCTAGCACGTATACCTCAGCTATTTTATTTGCCAGTGTTTGGGCTTTTTCTCCATTGTCAGAGGATACAGAAATTCTTATTTGATTAGTATCGCCGATAACTTCTGTTTTTACATCATTTTTCAAGTTTCTTATTATTTCTTCTTTTTCTATAGGGGAAGTATCCTTCTTTACCAATCCTATCTGCTGAGCTACCTTTCCCAGAACATTAAAGCTTGTAATATTCGCGCATTCGGACTCCATCGTATCTCCCGGGGAATATGTAACAATATCCGTAAGTATTGTGGCGATTGCTTTTCTTTTTTCCACCTTGATTATAGATGATGTTTTGTAAATAGGCGTTTGCATATTTGTGTAGAAAATCGTGGCTGTTACAGTTAATAAAACGAATAGTGCTATGCGGATTCTTCTTCTGTTTATAACACGCCAGTAATCATGAATGTCCATTTCATATGCTGGCATGTTTTCTCCTATTTAACTGTTCTTAAGGCGGCAGTTGTAGCCAATGCATTGGTAAAGGCGGCTAATTGTAAACTTGGCAGAATTTGTTTAATAAAGTAGTTTATGCTTCCAATCGTTGACCTGGGAACGTATATTATGTCTCCCGGTTCAAGAAGGATATTATCCTTAATAGATCCCTTTCTAAATATTTTTCTGGTCGCTACAGAGATGACCTCTGGTTTCTCAAAACTGCCTCTCACAACTTTTGTGCTTCTTATAGTTGCGCTTTCTGTAAAGCTTCCAGCTTCTGTGATAGCCTCCATAAGTCTCATTTCTGCATGATAAGGAACAACTCGTGGAGATTTAACTTCTCCCATAACAAAAACTTTATCTATAATAATTGGAGGGATAAATAATCTATCTCCACTTTCCACATAAATGCTTTGTTCTAGTTTTGGCTTTAATACATAATTGTTCAAATCAATTGTGGTTATTTCTCCGTTCTGCTTTATCAGTTTTATACGCTTTATATCTGCATTTTTGGTAGGACCTCCTACTGACATAAAAAACTCCAGAAACTCTGTTTTGCCTTTCAATGTATGTACCCCAGGTCCGCTTACCCCTGCTTTTGTAGGTGTACCAGCTACCTCGCCAAGCACAATAATCTTTTGGCTCTTATATTCTTTTATTGAGACTGTGACGATAGGATGCAGAACATATTTTAAAAATATCTTCTTTACCTCGCTCTCAACCTGCCTAATTGTCATTCCTGCAACATGTATAACTGCCAGAGGAGCTATTGTTATATCTCCTTTTCTGCTGACTGTTACATCCCTGTTCAGATCATCGTGCCCCCAAACAGTTATGGATAGTTCATCCCCGGGACCAACAACATAATCCAGTGAAATATTCTCTTTGGAAGAGATGCTTGAATTAATACAACATAACAGGAAGAAAAATAACACGATGGCTAATACTTTGTGCTTCCGCATATTGCCCACACCTTCTCTAATAACTTGATAATATCAAATTTCTACTATAAAATCAAAATCAATAACTTTAAATTATATGGATGCAACATGAAGCATGCCATAAAAATAATAGATTTAACAAAGATATTTCGCTCGGATGGAAGAAACATCAAAGCGCTAAGTAATATTAATCTTTCCATAGAAAGCGGGCAAATTGCTGGATTAGTTGGTGCTAACGGCGCCGGAAAGACTACGTTATTAAAGATCATCGCTGGGTTGTTGATCCAGAGTAGCGGTATCGTAAGAATAAATAAAGATATTTATCCTGATCCCGGAATTGGGTGGCTGCCTGCTGATTCCAGATGCCTGCACTGGAGATTAACAGGATTGCAGAATCTTGTATTTTTTGGGAGGTTCTATGGAATGAGCGAAAAAAATATTACAGAAAGGACAAACTATTTAATGTCCAAATTTGGATTAGAAAACAGCAGAGATACTCTGGCAGGGTTATATTCGTCAGGAATGCGGCAGAAGCTGAATATCATTCGTTCAATATTACATGAGCCTCAAATATTGCTCTTTGACGAGCCTTTTATATCTATGGATGAAGACGGAATTGAATTGGCGAACAGATTAATACAGGATTATTCAGGGAAGAATAACAGATTGGTATTCATCGCAACTGCAAGGGAAAGACAGATTAAAAATATTGTTGGCAGAATCATATATATGGAAAAGGGCGAAATTGTAAAAAATGTTTAAATTTCTAAAAGTTACAAAGGCATTGATAGTGAGAGAATTTCTTATTGATAAGAGCTATAAGTCCTCTTTTATATTCAGTCAACTTAATATAATTTTCACAATTATGCTTTTCTTTTTTATATCAAAGTTAATAGGCCAGAGCGGAACCAGTTTTGTAAAAGGCTGTGCGGATAATTATTTCTCTTTTGTATTAATTGGCATTGCTTCATCCAGTATTGTTTGGGCGGGACTTCAGACAATTCCTGACTATATTCGCAACGAGCAGCTTACAGGCACCTTGGAAGTTGTTCTTGCATCGCAAGTAAAACCCACAAGCATTGCTTATGCAATAGCAATAAACACAATGATATATTCTTTCTTCATGTTTCTATTATACGTGATTATAGGTGTTATTTTCTTTGGAATAAAACTTAATATAAATTTCCCATCCTTGTTTATTGTTCTGTTAATGACAGCTGTCTATTCAACAGGATTTGGACTCATGGGAGGAGGATTTATATTAATATTTAAAAATTGGAATCCAATTTCATGGATTATAACGAACGTTTCCAGACTGCTTGGCGGTGTCTATTTCCCCATAGCAGTCCTTCCAAAATGGTTACATAAAGTGGCGGATTTTCTTCCTATTACACATTCCCTTAATGCGACAAGGAAATCCATGTTTTACGGACAGTCAATTCTTGATATGAAAGAAGAGCTGATCATCCTTTTGATTTTTTCTATATTGATATGCGGAATCGGACATGTCTTTTTCAACTGGTGTCTAAAGAAAGCTAAACTAAAGGGGCTTCTCGCTTCTTATTAAACCTAGAATTGCTTCAATAGATTTATCTATGTTTTCTCCAAGGGCTAATCTATAGGATCTAACACTATCAGCAAGTTCAGCCAGTATCTTAAAAACAACAGCGGATTCAGTAATAAAAGATGTTGAAATAGACCCAATAAGGCAGTCTAAAGATTCTTTTTTGGTTATCTTCTTAGCAAAAGTTTCTTTGCCGCAGGCTTTATGCAGAAATATAATCAGACTTGGCTCGCATCTGCTTATAGCAGAGTCGCAGTACAATGAGTTTATCCTGAAGATCTTTTTATATTTATCAAGTTTATTTTTTTGTTTTGCAAATGGCCTAGTCGTTGTGAAAAAACTGCAGGCATCCTCTTGTAAAGAAACTGCTTCAGGAAAGGAAAGTATCTCAGCTTTATTGTTATTAAGATGAATGATAGACTTATCATCAGAAAGGAATTTACATCCTCTCTCTATTAATCCCACAGATAAAGTGCTTTTGCCAGCTCCCGCTTCACCTGCCAAAATAATACCTTTCCCGCCGTAACAAAGACTTGCTGAATGAATAAAAATCATACCATTGTAGCTTAAAATAAGATTAAGGATATTAAACAGGATTATATTTGTAAAATAGAATTCTGTAAGCCCTTCGAATTCCTTTATCCAGACTGCAATACTT
Organism: bacterium; assembly: GCA_043824255.1. Classification (GTDB taxonomy): domain Bacteria; phylum JAHJDO01; class JAHJDO01; order JAHJDO01; family JAHJDO01; genus JAHJDO01. The sequence continues at coordinate 25,207 of JBDRTG010000026.1, read as the reverse complement.
TTGCTTGTCAGGTTAATTCGCGCAACAGCATAAAAAAAATCAAACCATAATAAATTGCCATTTTCGTAAACGATCGGAATAGATTTTGACCTGACTTTTTTTGACGTTTCAGGAGGGAAGAGAGGAAAACTTCCTTTTATTTCGTTAATATGGACATGCCATTGCGGGTCTTTATTTTTTTTCTCGGCAAAATAGATGTAATCTCTAGTCCATTTTATATACTTTTCCCTATTTGAGGAAATTTCAAAACGGACACCGTGTATATCAAACACAGATCTATTAACAACAGCCTTGCTTTGGATTACTCTTGTTGGCAAGCAGCGGAGTTTGGCATACTGACGGGCACTGGTTCTGATTCGTTTTTGAAACAGTTAAAGGCATCTTTGTTATGTCTTTAAGCTGCCCGTATTTTGTGAGCCTGGGTTTTTCGTAGGTTTTCTTCATTTTTTGCTTCCTCCTTGGTTTTTGTTATTCTGCACAGTTCTTTGGGCGCAGTTTTAAAATTTCCGTGTTCAATATATGAAAGTCCCGGACATCTGAGACACTCATTATTCAGATCGCAGCCTGAGCATTCAGGAATATCCTTTATGGACATTGCTCTGATATCATTTAAAACACTTGAGTTTCGCCAAATATCTTTGAATCGTTCTTTATTGATATTCCCTGCCTCTATTTTAAATGCAATACATGGATAAATTTTGCCATCGGGCGAGATGGCAAATATAGATCTTGCCGCTGCGCATGTGTCAAATTTCCTGTAGTGGATTTGTTCAGATGAAAATGAGGTTCTGTCATTTTTATTCATTGCGCTAAAAAAGCTATGCAGATCCCTGTTATTCAATCTTAACCTTAGAGGCGCAGTACTTCCATCATCCTTTGGGAAAATCATAGTGTCAAAAATATATTCTAATTTCATATCCTCACATAATTTTTTAATATGGATTATCTCTTTAAAATTATCCTTCGTAACAGTTGTTTTAATTATAGGATTGATTCCGTTTCTTCTTAGTAAAGTAATCCCATTTATTGTTCTTCTAAAAGAACCTGGTTTTCCCGTAATTTTCTCATGTATGGAAGCCCTTGCGTCATATAAACTAATTTGAATGTCATAGACTGAAAGCTCCTTGAGCTTTTTCGCTGTTTTTTTATCTATTAATACGGCGTTCGTAAAAAGAGACACTGCAAAGTCATTATCTCTTGCATATTTTATTACATCAAAAATATCTTCTCTGAGCAGCGGCTCTCCACCAGTTATTGTAAGCTCAAGACATCCGCAGGATTTAATTTGTTCCAGTATATTTTTAATTTCATCAAGTGTGAGTTCTTTTGCCTTATCCTGACATATGTAGCAGTGTTTACAATTTAAATTGCACTTTGATGTAATTTCAAACACACAGATGAAAGGAATTAATCTCGTCCTCAAACGCTTCGTCAATAACCCCTTATCTATTTCTATAATATTTTTCGTTTTCATTTCTCTTCCACTTCTAGAATCAATCCTGTTTTTTTTAAACTGGAAATCAATTCTTTGGCATCCCTTTCAGCCTCTTTCGCAGGGACATCATATTCCCTTGTTATTAAAGACACAATGTCCTTAATTTCGGATTTTTCTATCATCCTATTCCAGATTTGGGTTCCAATCTCATCAAGCGAAAAATAAGTATCAGTTTTTAGATCCAGGATAACAGCCTCTCCGTCTAAATCTCTCCATGCGACTTTGTTTTCATTTATGCAATATTTCTTCACTTATCACCTTTGTAATATAACTTTATCATTGCAACACCTTGTTTTCAAGATGTATATCGGAAGATACAGAAATGATTTCAATCTATCTTTTATCTCAGGCATAACGGAGAAATAAAGCAATATACGCAAGTGTCTTATAGATAGTCCTCTCGATATTCTGTTTAATAACCAGTTATGCCAAAATGGGAATTTATAGGAAGCAGCTTTCTTCATTATGGATTCCGGCATCAAATGCCCGCCATCCATTGAGATAACTTTTAAAGCGTGATACACGCAGGGGATACATCCCCACGCTTGAGCGGTTTTTACGAGGAGAAGCCAATCTATTGTCTTCTCTTTTTTAATTAATAGCTTAATGTCGTTAATCCATTTTCTAGAAACATGAAATTCTTTTATCATATGCATGGACAGATAGATTATCATATGCTCAGGACACATTAAATTAAACTTTAAACTGTCAACAGACATCTGTTGCGCCTTTTTCCATATATCATCCAGTCTTATGCCAAATACATATTTTTGCAGCGGATTTAAATAATTGACCAGTGCCCAATGAATTTCTACAGGTAAATTACTTCTTTTATAATAAGTAATATGGGTCGCCTTGTTTGATGTTTCATATATGTATCCATTTTCTTTCAGTATTTTCTCAGTATCACGGATTTTTCTTTTATCTACAAGCACATCAATATCTGTTAACACACGTTCTGATATATATTTGGGATACTGCAATATCAATGCAACGCCCTTTAGTAGTATCACATCTATATCATATAAATTCAGAAGCTTTATTATTTCTTTTATGCCTTCTAATGCTCTAAGATTATGAGCAGTGATATTGATGGTGTTTGGGGGCATATTCATAGGTTTTAATATAGTTTTCAGTCTCTTGTGGAATTGATTCTGCATAATAATTGCCGTTACATGTAAGCCAGGCATGTCCCATCAAATCTGTTTTTTTAGAGCCAGACGGAACGCGCTTAATCCCAATATTTAACTTTACTTTTATACCCGCTTTATTTAAAAATCTGTATAAAATAATACTCCTATTAAGACAGTTTTTTTTATAAAATGGGAAGCTGCGAGTTAATATATAATCCGTGTATTTAACAATTTTATCTTCTGAATAATTTCTGTTGTTTTCACCTTTAACGTTTAAAAAATACATTAATTTTTGTATTTTCAGGAATTTAATTAAAAAAGGTAAGATCATTGCGAAAAGAGATATCTTAAGAAAGAGGAATGCATCTCTAAATGACAGGAAATTATCTCTAATTTTCTTAAGAAGACGCATCTAGAAGGGTCTCTTTTATATAGAAAAAATGCTGCTTTGAAAGGTCAATTTCTTTAGAAGGAGAGACTACTTTGCCCTCTTTATCTTCAAACACACTTACTACGGGTCTTGATGGAGAGTTACCATTGGTCTTAATTACCCTAGCTTTGTCTCCTGTGTTAAGCAATATCTTATAGCCTATAGGATAGAAAGTAATCTGCTCAAGAAGTGCTTTTAAAATTTTTCTATTGAATCTTCCTCCCGAAATTTCAACAATGTTTTTAATGGCTTCGTACGGAGATAGATGCTCTTTGTATGGTCTGGGATGGGTCATTGCTTCAAAGGTGTCGGCCAAGCCGACAATCTGCTCGAGTTCAGTTATGTCGCTATTTTTTATTTTATTAGGATATCCCGTACCGTCAATTCTTTCATGTGACGAATATATGGTTTTCCTGACTGTTGGAGAAAAACCTTTTGATTGCTTAAGGATTTTTACGCCGTACCATGGGTGTTTCCTTATCTCGTCAAGTTGTTCAATGGTTAACTCCTTACCGGAATTAAAAATTTCCTTATCTATTTTCACCATTCCTATGTCATGAAGCAGTCCGATTATTCCCAATTCAATAAGCTGCTCATTAGTATAATTTAGCCCAAGTCCCATATTTATACATATGAAAGCTACGTTAACAGAATGTATAGAGGGATAGTTACTATCCATGTATGTTTCGGCAAGATTGGTGAACACCTCATGATTACGCCTGAGTTCTTTTACTGTTTTTACAATAATATTTCTAACCTCTTTTGCATTAATAGCCTTGTTTTTCTTCAGGTCACTCCAAAGCCTTTTCGTGAATTCTAAGAGTTCACGATAAAGTTCTAAATATTCACCCTGTTTCTTAAAATCAGATTGTTTATCAGAGAACTTTAAAGAATTTTTATCTGGCTCAGAAAAATCATCTTTTCTTACTAAATCGGATATTCTTACCATGTCAACTCACTTACTCAAATCATCGATTATTTTCATAATGGTTGTTTTGTCAATGACGTCAATTTTTTTATTAAACCCTATAAATAATGCCAGATCACAGATATTGTTAATCACTCTTGGAATTCCCTTTGAATATGAATAAATCGGCTGGAAACATTCTTCTGAAAAAATATCAGAACTTGTTCCTGCAACAGTTAGTCTATGCTTTATATACTTAGATATTTCTTTTTCAGATAGCCCTGTTAGATGATAACTGATTGATATTCTTTGCTTAAATTGAGGGATTCTAGCTACTTTTGCTTTTAATTCAGGCTGTCCAATCAAAATAAGGGTCAAAAGAAATTGATCATTTAACTGAAAGTTCAGCAGCAATCTGATCTCTTCAAACATTCTTGTGTCTTCTATTAGTTGAGCCTCATCAATAATTATAATTGTACCCTTATTCAACTCGTAATTTTTATATAAAAGGTCATTGAAAGCATGAACATTGTCAATCTTTATGTCCCTATTAATATTCTCGGTACCCAGCTGGTAGAGAATTTCGTGAACAAGTTGTTCTGGCGGGAAATTAGGATTTGTAATCAGCGCAATTTCATATTTGTCTTCTGTAAGGCTGTTTATTATGGTTCTACTTAATAAGGTTTTGCCTGCGCCGTATTCTCCTGTAAGAAGAGCTCCACCCTTCTTATTGGTTGCTGCATACATGAGTCTTTCGAAGGATTCTTCATATTCCTCGGAGTGGTATAAAAACAGAGGGTCAGGGGTATTCTCAAAAGGTTTCTTCTGAAGTCTCCAGTATTCTTTATACAAGATTCACCTTTAAACTTATATATTGAAATTATATAGAAATAAGTATCGAAAGTCTAGGTAAATGAGAGATTTAGCCTTTACACATTTTCTACTTCTGCTATAGAATGTCAGTATGATTCTTAAAAAAGCGCTTATTATCCTGTTCTTTATTTGTGCAGTAACAGTTAGCCTGCAATCTATGGCACAGGCTGCTGCGCCTTTCAGCCAAGCTAAGCTGCCTCCTTACAAGTATGTATTATCGAAGCATTTTATTGTGTATTCTTATAGCAAGGAAAAAGCTGCTTATTTAGCTAAAAAGGCTGAAGTTGTGGCAGGGCGCGTTATAGGGCATTCAGGAGTTAGCAGATTTGCCTCATGGAAGACAAAGGCAATTATTGTTTTATACAAAAATCATTCTGAATATGTAAAAGAAACAGAGCAGCCAGGCTGGTCAGGTGGAACTGCTGGAATGGTCACTCACGGCCCTCTTACCCATAGAGCAATCTACTTGTATGAAGGTGCGCCAAACCTTTTTTCCAATATACTTCCGCATGAAATTACACATCTGGTATTTATGCAGATGATGGGCACTAAAGCCAATATCCCTCTTTGGCTGAATGAAGGACTGGCAGTATATGAGCAAAAAGATAAGGGAAGGAGCTTAAAAATAATAGCAGCAAGAAACATGAAAAGCAATGACTATATAAAACTTGACGACCTGATTAGGTATGAGAAAGTGCCAGAAGGTAAGACTGAGTTGTTTTATGGAGCCTCAGCGGGATTGGTTGAATATCTTTTTGTTGTTTTGAATAGAGCCTGTTATGTAAAAATGATCTCTCTATTAAAGCAGGGCGCTTCATCCTATGAAGCATTTCAGGGAGCATATGGTAAGGCATTCAAGTCCTTTTCATCAATAGAAACAGGTTGGAAGAAATACATGATAAAGAAATATGCCCGCTAGACAGTTGACATAAATTCAATTATTCTGATAGAATCTACGCAGATAATGGGTAAATATCCACTAAAGGCCATTATGGAGATTAAATATCAAATGACAAAAATACAAATGCTCAAAACAATGTTTAGGATTTTGAAAATTAGGATTTTAGATTTGTTTCGAGTTTCGATATTCGGATTTCGGATTTGTTTGTTATTTAATGTTATTATCCTAATTTTTATCTTTACTACTGCGATTCCTGTGTTAGCCAGTCATAAAGGCTCTCCAAAAGAACAGTTCGAATATGCAGAAAGCTTTAAAGATAAAAAGCCCAAGAAGTATCTTGCGGAGTACAAAAAACTCCTGAAATTTTATAAAAACAGTTCCTTTGCAGAAGAGTCACAGCTTAGAATAGCTCAATATTATTATGATCAGCACGAGTATTTAACAGCAGCAAAAGAATACCAGAAGGCAATAGATGGTTATCACTCCCCAGATAAATTAGAGATGATTACAAATATACAGAAGAGGATTGCTAATTATTTCTTTGCAAATCCAACTATGCGCAAAAATAAAAAGGGGTATGAAAAAGCTGCCATAGTATACAGTATGGCTATAAAGAATATGCCATTCTCAAAGAATGCTGATGAGTTTCAATATAGAATAGGGCTTTGTTATCAAAGGGAAGGTAAGTTGGAAGAAGCTGCAAAGGAGTTTAGAAAACTTATAAGTAATTATCCTAATAGTGTCTGGATAGACGACGCCTATTATTGGATAGCAATTTGCTCTATTACTCTCTCAAGCAGTTCTTCTTATGACCAGAGCTCTACAGACGCAGCAATAGATAAACTTACCAAGTTTACTGAATCATTTCCCAACAGTAATCTTTGTTCTCTGGCAGAGCGTAAGATCAGAGAGCTTCAAGATATAAAAGCACAGAAGGATTGTGAAATAGCAGAGTTTTATAATAAGCAAAACAACAAGGGAGCTGCAGAAATTTATTACAAACAGGTATTAAAAACATACTCTTTCAGTAAATGGACTGTTCTTGCAGAGAAAAAACTGAAAGAGATACAAACCAAGGGAGGCAAGAATGAATGAGAAGATGACTAAGGGGTTTTCAACTCCTAGAATTTTAATTGTATTTTTAATTCCTATTGTCTTAGCAGGGTGTGGATATACTACCAGTACAGTAAAAAGTGCTGGAATAAGCTCTATATACGTGCCAATGTTTAAGAATGAGACCTATGAGCATAATGTTCATGTAACAGTAACAGATGCTGTCATAAATGAACTTATTCTGGATGGAAATCTGAGGCTCCTAAAGCATGAAGAAGCAGACACTATACTTGAGGGGCAAGTAACAAGATACAAAACGGAACCGCTGGGATATGATAAAAATAATGATGTAGAGCAATATCGAATGGTAGTAACTACACAGGTTGTATTTAAAAATCTTAAGAAAGATGAAATTATCTGGACTCAGACTATTGAAGGCAGCACTGCTTATTACACTTCCGGAAGATTGGCAATGTCGGAGAAAGCAGCTGCAGATAAGGCTATTGAAAATTTGGCAAGAAATATTGTAAGTGAAGTCGTTAATTTTTGGTAGAACTGGTTTTTTCTATTTCTTCGCTTTTCTTGGATTCAGATTCTTCTTTGTTTGACTTAGTATCTTTAGCATCTGCAGATTGAACAGATATGTATTCATTCACTTTTCGCATTATCACGGATTTTTTTCTACGAGCGGTGTTCTTCTTAATAATTCCCTTAGTTGTAGCTTTGTCTATCAAAGAAATGGATTTACTTATTGGTTTTTGCAGGTCTGCTGCGGGGGCTTTTTTACCTATAAGCTGATCAATATTCCTTACAGCAGCTTTAATAGTTGTCTTTGCTGCTCTGTTTTTTTTGTATCCTTTTTTATTAGTTCTTACTCTCTTAACGGCCGACTTATGTTTCTGCATGTGCACAATCTCCTTATGTAGGTCTGAGGATGATTCTATATATTAAAAAGCTTTTGTCAATAGAGAATTCAATCTTATCAAGCTCCCTCGGGCCAAAATTCTCTTGAGTTTGCCTGTATTAAATGATAACTTTCAAAGAAACTGGGAGTGTGTTGGAAGCATGTCAGGTTATATTATAGTTATATTTGCTTTTTTATTTCTTCTGATATTAACTCTTTTATTTAAAGATAGAAAGCAGCCGTCTGATCCACTTATACACCAGGAGATAAATGATCTAAGAGAACAAGTCAGCAAAAGTCTCTCAGACAATAGTCAGGTTCTTAATCAGCAGATGTCCCTGATAGTTGGTCAGATAAATACACAGCTGCAGAATAACATAAAAATGCTTGAAACAGCCAATAATAACTTTTCCGACAAACTGGAAGGCACAACCAAGGTAGTTGGAGATGTGCAGAATCGGCTTACACAATTAGCAGAAGCAAATAAAAGGATATATGATATTGGAAAAGATATATCTTCTTTGCAGGAAATACTCAGAGCACCAAAGCTGAGAGGAGGCCTTGGCGAGTTCTTATTGGGAGATCTTCTCTCTCAGATTATGTCCCCGGAGCACTATAAACTTCAGTACACTTTCAAGAATGGTCAACGAGTTGATGCTGTTATTAAATTAGCTCATCAAATGGTGCCGATTGACGCAAAATTCCCTTTGGAAAACTTTAAGAGACTAATTAGTACAGAAGATCATATGGAGAAATCACAAATAAGAAAGGCATTTGTGACTGATATTAAAAAGCATATTGATAGTATTGCATCAAAATACATACTGCCTGACGAAGGTACATTTGATTTTGCTTTTATGTATATTCCTGCAGAGAATGTATATTATGAAACTATAATAAAGGATGATAATCTGGGAGAAGAAAAAAGTATTTGCAGCTATGCGTTGCGCAAAAAAGTAATTCCTGTATCTCCAAACAGCTTCTATGCATATTTGCAGGCAATTCTGCTGGGGTTAAGAGGCATGAGGATAGAAAAAAGTGCGCAAACTATAATAGGCAATCTTGCTCGGCTGCATGGTGACCTGGCAAGGTTTTATGAGGAATTTTCAAAGATAGGCACTCATCTGGTTCATTCAAAATCCTCCTATGAATCTGCGGAGCGAAGACTGGAAAAATTCACAAATAAGCTGGAGAATATTGCCTCAGCAGAACTTCCTGATAAGCAAGGAAGATAAAGTTAATAATTCTATTCAAACAGCTTCTATGGTCGAAGGCGGTTTTTTAGTTATGTTATAAGTAACACTTACCACACCCGGCACTTCCTGTGTTATTCTGTCTGCCAGTTTTTCTAAAATATCGTATGGGAGTTTTGTTGGTGAGGCTGTTATTGCATCTTTACTGTCCCAGCATCTTATTTCTATTTGCAGACCAAAATCTCTTTTTCCTTCTCTTATGCCTGTTACTTTATCTTCGTGCAAAATTGCCAGATATTGAAAGGCTTCTGTAGCAGATAGCTCTTCATCAGCAATTTTTGTAGCTTTTCTTACAATCTCTGTTCTTTCCGGGGTAATTTTGCCTATTACTCTCGCTGCCAAAGCAGGACCCGGGAAAGGAGGCCTATTATATATTTCTTCCGGCAAGCCAAGAGCCTTTGCAACTTTTCTTACTGCAGGTTTCCTGAGTTGTACTAAGGGCTCTATAATTTTATAGCCAAATACTTCTTCAGGATTAATGCCAAGCTGCTCAAAAACATTATGCTGTCTTTTGATTCCTGCAACAGTTTCGTCTATATCAGTTAAAATCGTTCCCTGCAAAAGATGTTTTGCCCCACTTTCTTTTACTAACTTTCCAAAAACATCTTTGTAGAATGTTTGAGTGATAGCTTCTCTTTTTTCTTCAGGATCTGTTATGCCTTCTAATGCATCAAAGAATTCCTCTTTAGCGTCAATTATTTCTACATGCACGCTTAATTCTTTAAACAGGGATACAATCCTTTGTGGTTCGCCCTGCCTCATTAATCCATTTTCTACAAAATATGTTTTAAGTCTTGCCCCTAACGCCTTAAATCCTAACATCGTAACAACTGAAGAATCAACACCTCCGGATAATGCGTTAATAGCTAGACCATCTCCAACGGTAGAAGAAATATCATTTGTTTTTTCTTCTATAAATTCCTTAGTCTGCAAATCCTCCAATGTTATCTCATCGGTTCCCATCATTTCCTCTCCTCATTTTTAAGTCTATAATTTAAAAAATCTGATTAATAATATATCATATACTCAAATATGGCAATAATGATTATCAAGTGTTTTTCAGGAATTGCAATTATTAATACCTTAAAGTAAAATAGCTACCAGGTCTGTTAAAGAACCTTTTAGAGGTGATGATATGTCTGACAGAGTGAAACTTGTTTTTATGGGAACACCTGATTTTGCCCTGCCCAGTCTTAAAGCGCTTATACAGGTTAAGCATAATGTGATATGCGTTGTTGCACAGCCTGACAGGCCAAAAGGCAGGCAAAGAGGGGTGATGGCTCCTCCTGTAAAATTATGTGCGCAAGAATACAATATTAAGATTCTTCAGCCAGAGACAATAACAGACGCATTAGTAAAGAGCCTTCAAGCACTCAGTCCTGAGCTCATAGTTGTTGTAGCTTATGGCAAAATACTCCCTAAACAAATTCTGGATATTCCACGCTTGGGTTGTATAAATGCGCATGCGTCTTTATTGCCAAAATATAGGGGTGCAGCTCCAATACAAAGAGCATTGCTTAACGGAGAAAAACAGACAGGTGTAACAATAATGTTTATCAACGAAAAAATGGATGCTGGTGATATTATACTGCAAGAGAAAGCAATAATCAGTCCGTCAGACAACACGGAAACTCTTCGTGATAGATTAAGCAAATTATCAGCAAAATTATTAGTTAAAGCTATAGCACAAATAGAGCAAGGCACTTGTTCCAGAATCCCTCAACATCATGCAGAGGCAACATATGCTCCAATGCTCAAGAAATCTGACGGTTTCATAGATTGGACCAGATCTGCGGAAGAAATTAATAATATGACAAGAGCTATGAGTCCATGGCCAAGTACTTACACATTCCTAAACATGTCTAGCAAAAAGAAAATGCTAAAAATACTCAAAACAGAAGTTTTTGATGCATCCTCATACAGCAGAGGGAAAACAGGTGTGTTATTGGATGTATTGAAGAATAAAGGCGGGTTGGTAGGCACAGGCAAGGGACAACTTCTGCTTAGCGAGGTGCAGCTTGAGGGTAGTAGAAAAGTATCTTTTGAAGAATTTATCAGAGGTCATCCTATTAAAAAAGGCTTTAAATTTCGATAGACCTCCGCAAATGCGGAGACTCAGGGAGACGAGCTCAGGTGTGTGATAGATTCGAAATATGCGGTGCGTGGGAACATGTCCACGAGCCCCGTGTCTATAAGTCGATAGCTATGGCTGGTCAGAAACTTCACGTCACGCGCCATCGTGTCTGCCGCGCATGACACATAAATAATATCACGCGGTTTCTTTCTGCCCAAAATCTCGACTACCCGTTTCTCCAATCCGGCACGCGGCGGATCAAGTATTACCACCGTGTCTTTGACATCGATCTTGTCCAGCGCTTCTTCCAGTAGATCTTCCGCGTAACCATGCCGGAACACCACCGAAGCAAGATCCAGGGTTCGCCCGTTGCGTATTGCCGCGTTGATCGCGCGCTTGTCTGTATCTATGCCAATTACTGCTTTCGCTCCGACCTTTGCCGCGGTGAATGCAAAAGTGCCCACTCCGCAGTAGAGGTCTATCGCCGCCTTGGGTTCAATACGATTCAGTATTTCGGACAAACTGTCGAAAAGCGCTTCTGTTACCTGTGGGTTCGTCTGGAAGAAACTTTTTGTTGGAACGCTGATATTACCAAGTGGCGTTTTCTCAACCAGTCTCGGACTGGAAGGCACGATGCTATCGGTCCAATACACGGCGCCATCATGCTCCGTGTACCTGAGACTAACCGATGTGCCGTAGCTGAACGATGAATCCTTTCGAAGTTCTGTCAGAAGATTGTTAAGAGGGTCCATTGCCAACGGGCAATTCGGGACATCAAGAACGGTCTTGTTGTCCTTCATGTAGTATCCAAAGGCCCTGCCGTCTCCCCGCCCCTTCACGTGCATGGAGATCTTGTTTCGGTATCCGAGTGCAGATGGGCATCGTACCGGCTCCCTGCAGGTAACTTCGGAACATCCACCCATGTGTTCAAGAAGGTTCACAAGCTGCTTCTGCTTTAATTCTATCTCCGCGTCATGCTCCATATGCTGGTAACAACATCCCTCGCATTTCTCGGCAAACTCACAAGACGGCACGACACGCGAGGACGATTCCTCCAGTACCTCCACCAGGTCGGCCTCGGCACAGTTCTTCCTTTGCTTCCTGATTCTTGCCCGCACCAGTTCATCCGGGAGCACACCGTCAACAAAGTAGACCATGCCGTCCAGCCGCGCCAGGCCACGTCCGCGGTAGACCACATCTTGGATTCTCAGTTTAATTGTATCTTTATTATTCATGTCAAATAGAACATTAGGTATTGGAGAAAGGTAGGTAATTCGCATTTGAACGATGAATATATGGGATACATAATTTCTTTATAAAACCATCTGGAGTATAGCAAATTTTTATTGATTTAGCGAAATAATTCTCGTTAACTTCTCTGAAGAATAGAATCGATTTTTCTGTTAACGCTTTCATTTCTTGAAACGTAAACCAAAATGTGCTAAAAGGGCATTTAAATAGGAGCAATTTGGCACAATGATAAAAATAGCGCCTTCAATCCTTTCTGCGGATTTTTCAAGGCTTGAGCAAGAGGTGTATAGAGCTGAGGGGGCAGGAGCGGATCTTATACATATTGATGTTATGGATGGGCATTTTGTTCCTAATATAACAATAGGGCCGGTAGTAGTAAAATCCATAAAAAGTAAGATTAGCATTCCGCTTGACGTGCATTTAATGATTGAAAATCCGGACAAATACATAGATGCTTTTGTGGAAGCAGGAGCAGATATTATAACTGTTCACATTGAGGCATGTGAGAATTTGCAGAAGACTTTTGATCATATACGAAAATTCTCCAAGACAGTCGGAGTTTCGCTTAACCCTTCTACGCCTGTTGCGCGTATAGAACACGTTCTAAAACAGGTTGACATGGTCCTGCTTATGACTGTTAATCCGGGATTTAGCGGCCAGAAATTCATTAGGTCTGTTCTGCCAAAGATAAAAGAGCTTAAACGAATGATAGATAATGCAGGGTTACCTGTTGATATAGAGGTAGATGGCGGGATAGACGAAACCACGGCAGCAGATGTTGTAAAAGCAGGTGCTAACATATTGGTTGCTGGAACAGCTGTGTTTAAAGCGCCTGATATAAAAGAGGCAATTGCAAAATTGCGGGGTAAAGAGAATAGTAATGCTTGAAATAATATCAGAAAAGTTTCAGAACATATTTCGCAATCTTAGAAAGCCGGGCAGGCTTACAGATGATAACATAAAGGCTGCATTACGGGAGGTACAACTTGTTCTTCTGGAAGCTGATGTTAATTATAAGGTTGTTAAAGAGTTTATTGGAAATATTGGTGAAAAAGCAGTTGGACAACAGGTACTTAGAAGCCTTCAACCAGGGCAGCAGGTCATAAAAGTAGTACATGAAGAACTGATCAATCTTTTAGGGAAATCAGCTTGCAGCATCAATATGGCAAAAGGGCAGCCTACGGTTATAATGGTAGTTGGTCTTCAGGGAGGGGGAAAAACAACAACAGTTGGTAAACTTGCAAAATATTTCGCAAAACAGAATTATCAGTGCCTTCTGGCAGCAGCAGATATATATAGGCCTGCTGCAGTGAAACAGCTGGAAGTTCTTGGAAGCCAATTGAATATACCTGTTTTTTCAGGGCGCAATGATCCTGTAAGGATTGCAACTGATTCTGTTAAGCTTGCTTCCAGAGACAACAAGGATATTGTTATTATTGATACAGCAGGCAGGCTTCATATTGATGAGAAACTAATGAAAGAGCTGGTAGATATGAAAAAGGCTACAAGAGCACATGAGGTTCTACTGGTAGCAGATGCCATGACAGGCCAGGATGCAGTAAAAATAGCAAGAGAATATCAGGATATTCTGGGAATAGATGGCGTAATTCTTACAAAAATGGATGGAGATGCTAGAGGCGGCGCAGCAATATCTATATGTGCTGTTACAGGTAAGCCTGTGAAATTTGTTGGAAATGGCGAGAAACTAGATAATTTAGAATTATTTTATCCAGATAGAATGGCATCCAGAATACTGGGAATGGGAGATATCCTCAGCTTAATTGATAAGGCAGAATTCAAGGATAAAGCTGAACAGGAAAAAGAGCTTGAGAAGAAAATGAGAAAAGAAACCTTAACCTTAGAGGATTTTCTTGATCAGCTTAAGAAGATGAAAAAACTTGGATCAATGCAGGAAATTCTAGAAATGCTTCCTGCACAGGGCCAATTTAAAAATTTAAGGGTTGATGAAGGGACTATAAAGAAACAGGAAGCAATTATTAATTCAATGACAAAAGAGGAGAGGAAGAGTATAGAGATAATTAATGGACAAAGACGAAGGCGTATAGCTGGAGGCAGTGGAACAAGCATTCAGGATGTTAACCTGCTTATTAAGAATTTTATTGCATCAAGACGAATGATTAAAGAATTAATAAAACGGGGAGGGTCTCTGGGCAAAAGAGGCCTGTTCCCAACATCCCCCTGATTTCGTCTGTGGCGAAACCCTCCCCCTTTGAAGGGGGATTAAGGGGGATGTAAAAACAACAAAAGGAGATAGATAAATGCCAGTTAAAATTAGATTGAGAAGAGTAGGAGCAAAGAAGAAACCTTACTACAGAATAGTTGCTGTTGATTCCAGAGTATCTACCAGAGGAAAAATTTTGGAATTGTTAGGACATTATGGTCCAATAGAGAATCCTGTAAAGGTAGATATTGATATTGAAAAGGTGGATATGTGGATAAAAAAAGGGGCACAACTTTCTGATACAGCAAAGAGTATATTACGTAAAGCTAAAAAATTCCAGGAGCAGGAAAAAGTGGAGAAGAAGCCTGTTGTAGAAGGTGAAAGTAAAGGGAAGGGAAAAGGGGAAGGCAAAGATAAAGTACAAAAAGGCAAAGCCACACGCAAGATAACATCCAGTACCAAAGTCGCACAGGGTAAGAAGAGTAGTAAAGGCAAGCAAATACAAAGAAAAAGTAAAAAGAAACTTAGCAGAGCGCACTAATGATAATACATGTTCTCACAATATTCCCAGATATGTTTAAATTTCCTCTGCATCAGAGTATATTGGGAAAAGCACAGGAAAGAGGGTATGTAGATATAAATATACACAATCTTCGAGATTTTGCTGATGGGACGAGAAGAACTACAGACGATACTCCATATGGTGGTGGCTGTGGCATGGTTATGAAACCTGAGCCAGTATACAAAGCCGTGGATCATATAAAGGAAGAATCCAAGATTGAAACCGAGAATACCTCTGTTATTCTCACCTGTCCACAGGGGGAAAAATTCAATCAGGATATGGCAAAGGAGTTAAAAGAGAAACATACCCTAATATTTATATGCGGAAGATATGAAGGCGTTGATGAACGAATTCGCAATTTAGTTGATAGGGAAATTTCAATAGGTGATTATGTGCTAACGGGGGGCGAATTACCAGCAATGGTTATTATTGATACTGTTGTTAGATTAATACCAGGTGTGCTCGGTAATCAGGATTCTATAAAAACTGACTCTTTCTTTGGCCCATCTTTAGGGTATCCTCAATATACAAGGCCACCGGTATTCAGAGGGCTTGAGGTTCCGAAGGTTTTACTCAGCGGCGACCATAATCAAATAGAGTTATGGAGAAAGAAAAGATCTTTAGAAAGAACACGATTAAGAAGACCTGATATTTTTAAAAGTTAAAATAACTTTTCTGGAGGAGATGATATGTCTAACATAGGAAGTATTCTGGATGGAATAAGTAAGTCGCAAAGAAAAGACAGTATCCCTGATTTTCGTATAGGAGATACAGTAAAAGTTCATGTAAAGATCGTAGAAGAGGTAGCAGCGAAAAAAGGGAAGATGGGGCAGAAGAAGGAAAAGGCAGAGAAAAAAGAGCGTGTTCAAGTATTTCAAGGCATTGTGATTAGAAGAAAGGGAGGATGCATCAGCGAGACATTTACAGTAAGAAAAGTCAGCTATGGCGAGGGAGTAGAAAGAATATTTCCTCTACATTCTCCGAATATTACAAAGATCGAGGTCGCAAAACGAGGTGCTGTCAGAAGGGCAAAATTATATTACTTGCGTGAAAGAGTTGGAAAAGCAGCTAAGGTTAAGGAAAAGAAAAGGCAGATTAAAGTTAAAGCATCTGTTTTAGAGACCCAGACAGAAAAGAACTTATCAGAAGACATTCAAAAAAAGGTAGATACTCAGTAAAAGCCGGATTCAGGTAACGTCATAGATGTATGTTTTTTTATGAAAACAAGTTGTATGCACAGGGCAAAAACTTAATTGCAGGTCTGGATGAGGCTGGCAGAGGCCCTCTTGCAGGGCCAGTTGTTGCAGGCGCAGTGATCCTTCCTGAATGTTGTGATATCCAGGGCTTAAACGATTCTAAAAAGCTCAGTCCAAAAAAAAGAGATAGTTTATTTAATCAAATATATGATGTAGCGCTAGGTGTTGGTATTGGAATTGCAGATACAGAAGAAGTAGATAAAATCAATATATTGGCTGCCACACACCGCGCTATGAATAGAGCAGTTGATAACCTAAACGTCTCTCCAGAATATATATTAGTTGACGGATTAAGAGTGCCAAGTTTAAAAAAGCCACAGATAGCAATTGTTAAGGGTGATTCAAAAAGCGCGTCTATAGCTGCCGCGTCTATTATTGCAAAAGTCACAAGAGACAGAATAATGATAGATTACGCAAAACAATACCCTCAGTATGGCTTTGAAAAACATAAGGGGTACGCTACACAGTTTCATCTTGAAGCAATAGCAAAGTTTGGCATATCTTCTATTCACAGAAGGTCCTTTTCTCCTGTTCTGGAAAAGGAGAATAAGCAAAAGGGCAAGATATCTTTAGGAGAATATGGAGAAGACTTTACATGTAGATTCCTCAAGACAAAGAGATATAAAATCATTGAAAAAAATTATAGGTCTCTATGGGGGGAAATAGATATTATTGCAAAGGATAAGGATACTTTGGTGTTTATTGAGGTTAAAACTCGTTCGTCAGACAGATTTGGCCCGCCAGAAAGTTCAGTTACTCGCACTAAGCAGAATAGAATTCGTCGTATTGCAGAAGCATATATTAAAACAAGTAAGTATCAGAATCTCTGTTTTCGTTTTGATGTGGTCTCTATCCTGTTTGATTCAAAAAAGAATATGGTTGATTTTAAACTAATCCAGAATGCCTTTTAAGAACTTTATATAGTGTTTTGAATTTCTGTTGACATAGTCTTTCTGTTTTTGGTAGCTTATGAGCACTTAAATTATGAATCTTCAATTAAAAATTAAGAATTTAAAATTAAAAATTGCTGCCAGAGGCAGCCTAGTTTGTTGCGTTTTATTATTTTTTTGCTTGTCAGTTTGTTCCCTTGCAGGGGGAGTATTCGCAGAGATGGTAAGTCCTCCAGAAACAACAAAACCTCTAGAAGCAGCACAACCTGTTCCAGAACCAGCAAAGCCTGCCATTGATATAAATGCAGATCAACTGGAATACTCAGAACAAGGCAATGTAATTATTGGCAAAGGCAATGTTGAAGTTAAATATAAGCCCATACGTATGACGGGGGACTGGTGTAAGGTAAATCTAACAGAAAAGAAGATCATTGCTAAAGGGGATGTAACCTTTTTTGAAAATAAAAATAAGATACAAGCAGAGATTATAACCTATGATATTCTGAGTGGACAAGCAACAGTGGAAAGCATAAAAGGACGCACTCCACCATGGTTTTGGGATGCGGAGAATATGGAGAGGCTTTCTTCGGAAGAATACGATGTTCATAATGCAATTCTTACAACATGCCCTAAAACTTCGCCTCATTATGTGATAAAAGCAAGTCGGATGAAGATTATTCTTGATGATAGAATCTGGGTATACAACGCTGTTCTGTCTTTCAAGGGGATTCCTGCTTTTTATATACCTGCATATGCATTTCCTCTGAAACATATTCCTTATGGATGGGTTATCTGGCTTGGGCAGAATAACCGCGATGGATGGATGACTCTTGCTTATTATAACTGGTATGTTAATAAGAACTTACGCGGTCGGGTATATGGAGATTATATTGAACAAAGAGGATGGGGCAGACAGCATGAATACCCGGAAGAAGAAATAGATGAAGCACGATTTCCTATGGGAAAGGGACTTGATGTTGACTATAGGACCGATGGAGGTAAAGGATATTTGTATGGATATCAGATATACGAAAGCAAGAATTACTATAAAGAAATCGGAGACGATCACAAAGATGAATATGGGGTGGCCATTTCTGATGAGAAAGATGATAAATGGAATAGGTGGAAACTGTACTATAGACACAAACAAGATTTTGGAGGAGGGCTCTACGGCACAACTAAGATAGAAAAACTCAGCGATCCTGACTACAATGAGGATTTCTTTGATGAGGAATACTTGAAAGGGTGGGAAGAAGAGTCACTTACAAGAAACCCAGAGACTTATTTATCCCTTTTTCAGACATGGAATGATTATTATATCGGTTTGCTTTTAAGAAAGCGCATGCATGATTTTTATGATGATGTAATAGACCGTCTGCCAGAGATAGATTTTGGAACGAGTAAACAGCGAATAGGTGATTCATCATTTTTCTATAAGCTGGAGGGCAGTGCTGTAAATCTTGAAAAGGAATCTGATAATTTTCAAAGACAGCGCGTGGATGTGAGTAATACGCTCTCTATGCCGCGTAAATATTTTGGTTGGTTAAGAATAGATCCTTCTATAGGGTATGAAGAAACATGGTTCAGCGAAGATAAATACGGCAAAGATAATGTGCTTAGAGGAATTTATAGAGGCGATATTGAGGCAAGTACAAAGTTATATAAGACAATGGAGGTAAACGAACTCGGAGAAATAAATAAGATAAGACATGTACTGGAGCCGATCGCAAGCTATCACTATAGACCTTCGCCTCAAATGGATCAGAGTGATCTCTATTATTTTGACGAACTTGACAGACTGGCAGATCTGGACTATTTTGACTTTTCATTGATAAACAGGATACAAATTAAGAAAAAACATGAAGACATAACAAGGGACAAAGATAATAAACTAATTAAAACAACAAGTTATAGTAAAAGAGATATATTATACTGGAACGTTGGAACAAAGTATGATCAAAACATACACACTACGCATCGTTTTACAGACATTTCAAGTGATCTGCAAATAAATCCTACAGGTAAGCTTGGCATACGTACTGAGAGCAATTATGACATGTATAGGGATGAATTAAGTTCAATAAGCGGAGACATTGTCTTTTATCCTGTAGATAAATTTGAGACATCCTTTGGATTACGGTATAACAATGACACAGATAGACACTTATGGGAGAATTCTACAAGATGGGAAATTAACAAAAAATGGGCTGTCAAAGCGTATAATATGTATGATGTGGAGAGATCTGCGTGGGAGAAACAGGAGTTTTCAGTCTGGCATAATATGTGCTGCTGGGATGTAGAATTTATTGTGCGAACAAGAAACAGGTCCGATAATCCGGATGAAACAGGTTTCTTTATATCATTTAACTTATCTGCGTATAGAAGCGGCAAGGTCAGATTCAGAAGCCTGTACACGGAGAAGAGAAGAGAGACAGCTGAAGAGCAAAGCTCAGCAGTCAGATTTTAAGGAGTAGAATTAATGAGTAAAAGACAAAATTGGGATAGTTATTTTATGAAGATAATGGAAACAACAGCCTCCCGAGCTACTTGTGGACGCGGGCGGGCGGGTTGTGTAATTGTTAGGAATAACCATATTCTCTCTACTGGTTATGTTGGTTCTCCGCCAGGACTGACTCATTGCGATGAAGTTGGGCATTTAATGATTAAATCAACTGAAGAAGAAGATAATTCGGGGAAATTACATGACCATTGTGTCCGCACCATACATGCTGAGCAAAATGCCATTGTGCATGCAGCTAGAATAGGCGTGGCTCTGGAAGGTGCTACTCTTTATGTCAAGATGGAGCCATGTTCAGTATGCGCCCGCATAATAATCGCCGCTGGCATTAAACGGGTTGTATGTCAAAAAAAATATCATACTGCCAGTTTAACCAGAAAAATGTTTGCTCAAGTTGGCATTCAACTTGATGTCTTAAATGATAAAGAGCTAGAGTACGAGGAGTAAAATTTTTTTGCCTTGACACCCTATATGTTGGGTGTTATATTTTTTTTTACACAATATAGGGTATTGTTTTAAATGAAGTGTCCATTCTGCGGTCATCAGGAAGACAAGGTAATTGATTCCCGAGAAAGTAAAGAAAATAATGTTATAAAACGAAGAAGAGAATGCCTAAAATGCGCAAAGAGATTTACTACTTACGAAAAGATAGAGTTGATTCCAATTATGGTTGTTAAAAAAGATAATCGCAGGGAGGAGTTTGACAGGGAGAAGCTTCTAAATGGCATTGTAACAGCCTGTGAAAAAAGGCCTATAAGCATGGATGTTTTGGAGCAGATAGTAAATGACATAGAGAGAAAACTCTGGAATGACATGAATAAGGAGGTTACTTCAGAGGAAATAGGTGAACTGGTTATGAAAAAGCTGCACGATTTGGACGCAGTTGCATATGTAAGATTCGCTTCAGTATATCGTCAATTTGAAGATATAGGAGATTTCCTGGACCATGCAAAGACTATAATCAAAAATAGGGGATGTTAAAAATGGCAAATACACGCACACTTACCTCAGTTAGAAAAAGGGATGGCAGAATAGTTCCATTTGACAAAAACAAGATTATGCAGGCTATTTTTAAAGCTGCAACAGCTGTTGGCGGACAGGATAAAACAGTAGCTAAGGAATTAACCAATGCTATAACTTCATATCTTGAGCAAAACTTTAGAGATAAGATCCCGGAAATAGAAGAAATTCAAGATATTGTAGAGAAAGTGCTTATTGAAACAGGGCATGCTAAAACATCTAAGGCATATATTCTCTATAGAAATGAGCGTAGCCGACTACGGGAAATGCTTCAGGTTAGAAAGGAGAAAAAAGTAAAGGCAACAACTACTGACCTATCTCTTTTTGTGTCAACTATTACTCAGGATGAAATTCTCCCGTGGAATAAAGCGAAAATATCAATGGCTCTTGTAAAAGAAGCTGGTGTGTCTCAGTCAATAGCAGACGCAATAGCTACGTCTGTTGAAGAAAACATCTTTACATCTGGTCTTACACAGATCTCTACATCCCTTATAAGAGAGCTGGTGGATAATGAGCTGTTTATCAATGGATACAAACAAAAACTTTCAAAGCAGCAGGTATTGGGAATGCCAATATTTGACATAGAGCAACTTATCTTTTCTAAAAGTAATGAGAATTCCAATATTGCTGTTAATAATCCGGAAGCGATAAACTTAACAATTGCAGAGAGTACTTTAAAGCAATATGCTTTGCGGAAGATATTTAGTCCGGACATTGCCGAAGCGCATCTTAAAGGCATAATTCATTTGCACGATCTTGGATATCCTACAAGAGTATATTGTTCCTCTCATTCTCTGGAATACATAAAAAAGTATGGACTTGAATTAGTAAATTTAGACACCTCTTCAGCTCCGGCTTCTCACGCCAGAACCCTGACAGGACACTTAAATACATTTTTAGCATCCATGCAGGCTTATTATGCAGGAGCTCTGGGTGTTGGGTATATAAATATCTTCTATGCTCCGTATGTTGTTGGAATGAGTGAGAAGAAAATGCGCCAGGAGGCGCAGTATCTGATCTTTAGCGCCAGCCAAAATGCTTTCAGCCGCGGAGGACAAACATTATTTTTGGATTTTAATATTCATACAGGTATTCCTGGATATCTAAAAAATATTGAAGCTATAGGGCCAAAGGGAGAATACACAGGCAAGACTTATGCAGAGTATGAACCGTGGGCTCAGAAATTTACCAAGGCAATGATGGATGTATGGAGAGCTGGGGACCGCTATGGAAATGTATTTGCATTTCCTAAAATGGATCTGCATATAAGTGAGGAAACATTCAATGACCCAGATCAGCTTGAACTTATTAAATATGCGTGTGAAATAGCAAGTGAGAATGGTACTCCGTATTTTGTGTTTGACAGGGATGAGGTTACACTCAGCGCCTGCTGTCGTCTGAGAACCCAGATAAAAGATGATTATATGATAAAACATCCTGAAAGCATGCGTTTTTGTGGATTTCAGAATGTTACAATAAATCTGCCGCAAGCAGCTTACAGAGCTGGAAAAGGCAATGTGGACAGCATTTACAAAGAGATTGAACATGCAATGGATTTAGCTATGATAGCTCATATACAAAAGAAAAAGTTTATTGCATCTCTTATGAAGGATAAAACTATGCCATTATGGCAGATTGGTAAAAAGGCAAAGGATGGAAGACAGTATGTTGATCTGGATGAGGCTACTTATATAATTGGTATTATAGGACTTAATGAGTGTGTACACTATTTAACTGGAAAGGAGCTTCATGAAGATGACGAGACATACAGGTTAGGGCTCAAGATAATCTCCTTTATGAACCTGACTACTAAGAAATATGAGCAAAAACACGGATTAAGAGTTGCGCTTGAAGAGTCACCGGCAGAGAGCGCAGCAAGACGCCTTGCAAAGGTGGATATGAGAGAATACCCTGAAAGCAAGGATATAGTAAGAGGCAATATGGCTCAGGATGAATACTATTATACTAATTCTATTCATTTCCGTGCAGACGCTCCTATGGGTTTAGTAGAAAGGATAGAAAAGCAGGCGAAGTTTCATACAATGATAGAATCAGGTGCTATCCTGCATGCATTTATCGGGGAGCAAAAACCTTCTCCTGAAAGTATATTTAATCTTGTTAAGAAGACTTTTTATAATACAAAGGCTGCGCAGCTAGCTATATCTCCCGAATTTACAATCTGTAATAGTTGTAAAAAGACTACGCGTGGTTTAGTTGATGTATGCGGTAATTGCGCTAGTATGGATGTGTATGGTATAACAAGAATCGTTGGATATTTCAGCAGAGTAAATAACTGGAATAAATCAAAGCTTGGAGAATTAAGGGATAGGCAAAAAGGTCAATATAAAATAGCGTGAAGGGAGACATGTATTATGGCAGAGAGTACAAGTATAAAGGTATTTGGCAAGCCTGACTGCGCAAAGTGTAAGACTACAAAAAACAAACTGGAATTCTTTCTGCCAAAATGGAATGTGTCTAATCAGGTTAAGATGTCTTTCTATAATATGGACACGGTTGAGGGATTAGCAGAAGGTGCCTTCTATAATGTGGATAACATTCCAACAACATTGGTGGAAAAGGATGGCAAAGAAATAAAGAGATGGGAACTGGAGGTTCCTCCATCAAAAGAGGTAGAAGTGCTGGTTAAGGGAGGGATAAGATAATGGCTGATGAACTGAGGTTTGCAATTATAGGAACAGGTAATATAGGGCCATTTCATGCAGACGCAATATCAAAGATTGATGGCGCAAAACTGGTGGCAGTAGCGGACATAGTTGAAGAAAAAGCAAAGCAGCTTGCGGATAAGTATAATGCAGATGCTTACACAGATTATGAGAGAATGCTGGAAAGAGACGATATAGATGTTGTAAATATATGCACACCAAGTGGACTGCATATGGAATCTGCTCTTAAGGCTGCAGAAAAAGGCAAACATCTTATAGTGGAAAAACCTTTGGATATAACGTTAGAAAAGTGCGATAGGATAATAGATGCATGCAGGAAAAACAATTTAAAGCTGTGCGTAATTTTTCCAACAAGGTTTAAACCAGCAATAGTAAAGACAAAGGAGGCTATTGAACAAGGTAGATTTGGGAAAATAGTTCTTGTAGATGGAACTCTAAAATGCTTTAGAAGTCAGGAATATTATGATAGCGGACAGTGGCGCGGAACGTGGGAGCTTGATGGTGGTGGCGCTCTGATGAATCAGTCTATACATACAATAGATGCACTATATTACCTGACTGGAGATGTATCAAGTATAAATGCTTATACTGGAACATTAGCACGCAAGGTAGAGGTAGAGGATACCGCTGTAGCTATAATTAAATTCAAAAACAGTGCTCTTGGTGTAATAGAGGGAGCGTCATGCATATATCCAGGATATGATCCTGTGATCTCAATTCATGGAGAAAAAGGTTCAGTTGTAATTAATGGAGAGAAAATTGAAAAGTGGGATTTTGAAACCCAACAAGAACAAGATACTCAGATAAAAAACATAGGTAAAGGGAAAACCTCAACTTCAGCAAATGATCCAACAAAACAGTTGAGTTCTGAAGGACACATGTGTCAGATAGCTGACATGGTAGAAGCAATAAGAACAGATAGAGAGCCCAAAATAAATGGTGAAGAAGGAAGAAAAGCCGTGGAGATAATAATTGGGATATACAGGTCTCAGAGAGAGAAGAGAGAGATTACTCTCCCTATTTAGAAAACAGATTTATTCAGCCTTCTCTAAGTCTACAGGCCTTAACGTCTTTTTCCCTCTGTTGTCAAATCTTACCTGTATCTTTCTGCTATAATTTGAAGTTCCGTATTTATCCATGTTTTTAATCACAGTACCTTTTTCACCTACAAGTCCTTTTTTAGGACCAACGTATTTTACTCTATCACCAACTAAAAATGATGCATAAGATCGCTGGATACCCATATTGCTTCCAAATGCGTCATCAGAACTGGAATAAGGATGTTTCCCCTGATAGATTTCGTATCTTATCCAAATATCTTTATCATTTTTGTCTTTTTTCTGATAACGTTTCCACCTGGAATAATAATGTAATTCTTTTTCCTTTATTTTTTTAAGCGCTTCATCAGAATCTGTTTTTTGCTTTTCTATCTCTTCCTTAGTAAATTTTATAGTCTTCTCTTCCCCATCTATATTAACCTTTATTTCTGCAGATATGTTTTGATCCTTATTCTCAGCAGAAGCGTGGGTGTGCTGAATAAGCGGAAATAGACAAAACACGAATATTAACATGACCTTTTTCATACTTTTATCAGCCTCCACTCTTTTCTTTGAAATTAACTGTAATAATTTTAGCATTAGACGATGGGTAATACAATCAAAACTTCTGTTGTCATTTTTATGTAATACCAAAATGATAATGTCCTAATTAGCCAAAATAGAAATGTCCGCTTTTAAGGAAGCTATAATACCCGATTTGAGAGGAGGGTATTATGGCAGAAAGGGACATAATCATGGCGAGTCAAAGGGAATTAAAGCGTTT
>JBDRTG010000025.1:0-51787 GCA_043824255.1 bacterium | reverse complement strand
GTAGCTGGTATCTCTATTGTGCATTAGATAACCGCCATAGTGGAGGAGCCAATATTCTTTTTTGTGATGGTCATGTCAAGTGGATGGACAAGGATGATGCGGATAATACATGGGGGACCTCGGACGATATCTGGACACCATAAAAAAAATACAAAAATAAAATAAGGGGGTAACGATGTCTATTTTACAAAAGATTAGAGGGATAAACTTTAGAAAGCACCTAAGCTGCATAATTTTAATCTGGACATTTTCTTTAGTAGTATTTCCAAATGTTTATTCCCAGGAGAAGCCAAGGGGTAAGAATTTAATTATTAACCCCGGTTTTGAAGAAGGGAATAATGGTTGGGGCTTCAAACAGGCCGAAGTTGTTTCAAGTGACGCGCATACAGGAAAATATTGCGTCCGGGTTGCCGGGGGAGACTATAACGCAGCTTTTCAGGATATAGCTGTAGAGAAGGGTAAGAAATATCGGTTCAGCGTATATGTGAAAGTTCCTTCTGGAGAAAATGTATTCTGGGTGGTAGTCATTTCAGATTCACAAGAGTGGATAAAGGGGACTTATCGACAAGGGAAAGCAATTTTGCCTTCATGGACCAAAATAGAACAGTTATATCCATATCAACCTATAACTTTCACAGCTAATGAGAGTACGGTCCGTGTGAGTTTGTGGAATCGCAAAGGGTCTTCTGAGGATGCATCGGTCTATTTCGATGATATAGTGTTGGAACTGGTAAATGAGGAGGTTAGTGTTAACACATCTAACAATGAAATAAAAGTTGTTTCTCAAGAAAAACTACAGATTAGCAATAATAAAGGGCTATCTTCCCTGGTTAAACCTAAAGCACTCATTTTCCCCAAAGATTCAATTCAGTATTTTTTTTCCCCGTTCAGACCCTCGAAAGAGGGTATAAATGATTATAATCTTATTTTTGAAGTCCCTCAAGGGTTTATTTTACAAAAGGACATGTTTAATACAATATGGAATTGGACAGGTGGCACACAATTTAAGGTTCCTAAGAATATTGTTATGGAAAAGATTAGAAGAAACGGAATAGATTATGATAAATATATCCTTCCATTTCAGCTTAGTTCGCAAGGTTCAATAAGGATAAGGAAAGACACGAAATATAAAATTTCATGCATGGCCAAAGGGAATCTCGAGGGAGGAAATATAGCGCTTTATGTGCGCTGGGGAAGAGCAGATGGAGGGTATATAGAATATGTGCCTGCAATTTTGTTCGAAGGCGCTTTTGGATGGAAAAAATTTGAAAAAGTCTTAACGCCGCCTGGCGGGGCCGAAATGATAGGTATTTGGGTAATAAAATGGGAAAGCTCACAAGCAAAAGGCACTTTATGGGTAGATGATATTAAATTATATGACGAAGCTAAAAGCAAAGATAATTTAGTAGAAAATGGCAACTTTGAAGATCTTGAAAATATTGAAAACAATTGGCCGGGCCTTACAAATGGGGGTAATATTCGCTTAGTTAACGAACCGAAAGAATCTCAAGGTCAGAATCATTGTCTTATGATGAAAGCAGATAAGGCGCTCCTCGGCAAGCGACAGACTATATCCCATACAATTCCAGAGCCATTCCATATTGGTCCAACTATAGCTACCGCCACTTTTTTTAAATTAACGGGAGAAATGGGAAAAGAATATAAAATTTATTACCATTGGGAAACTGCTGATAAAAGTATGAGTGAGTCAGAAAAGGAGATTAATATTACATTAGACGACAATACCTCACCAAAAACACCTAAGCACATAGAAACGGCTATGTGGTTAGCAGAAGGTCCATTTGGTGGTTGTGGCGGAAAAATGCAAAATACCTTAACTGCAATCTTTAAAAACACAGGAATTAATACTTGTTATACAGAGACGATTGATCCATACCAGTTAGTTAATGACGTAAATGATGATATTGCCACAATAAATGTAAAACTCCCTTTTATGAATAAATTAAAAGGATTTAAGAATATAGGTTATTTATACTACACGTATAATAGTATGGGACCCTTTAATCTTAATTACACGGAAAAACATCCTGAATTTTGGTCTGTTGCCTTTAATGGAGCCAAAAGTAAAGACCATAGGATATGCCTTACGCATATCCTGAAAGATGGTGCTGAGAATAATCCGTTTTGGAAGATGTTTCTCGCCCTTACTGAGAAGCTGATAATAGAAAATAATTTAGATGGGGTATATTGGGATTATGAGCAAGGTATGCCCATGCCTGATATAAAGACGCTAAACAATTTCAGTTCGCCACAATCAGGCGCTTGTTTTTGCGATAGATGTATAGCTGAATTTAAGAAATTTGCTCATATTGAGGATTTAGAAAAACAGCCTTCGAAGAAAATAATTATAGAAGATTACCCCTATGATAAACTGAAAGAACCTGTAAGGTCACTTATTAAAAACTATCCGCTTGAGTGGACAAAATTTAAGTGTTGGCAGGATTCGGAATTATGGAGGATGTTGAGGGATTCTGTCAAAAAGGCAAATCCAAATGCATCGTTTAGAATATATACCGGTCCATACAAGGATGGTTACTGGACTTATTATGATAGGGGTATCTTGAGGTCGTCTGAGCATTACGGGGTCAGTTGGCCTATGGCTGGTAAATATATTGATGTAGCTATGGGTTGTCATAACCCTGGTTTTTATTCCCGAGTTGAGGCTGTGCTTCTCAAGGAGGCAGTAAAGTCTCAGAGACAGGATGATATTGATATTCCGGTTATTTTGGATGTTACACTTGCAGGGAATATGGCAACATATGGAACTGAAGATGATGTAAAAATTCGAATTCTAAATACTGTAGCCCTTTGCGGGGCAAAAGGTGTTGGGATATGGGGATTATGGAAAATGGATAGTAGTTACTACGCTCGGGTTAGGGAAGCCATAAGTGTTATCGCTGATTTTGAGGATTTCTTTTTGAAAGGAAGACAATGTGACTTCTTGGCGTCCGTGAATAAAACATATCCCGAACTAAAGATGACAGTGTGGTTGAAGGGGGAGAAGCGATTAGTATTTTTGTTTAATGAAAGTGCGGATGAAAAGAGAATTACCTTAACTAATCTTTATTTAGGCCCGCAGCCTTCCGATAGAATAATTGCTTCTGATTATGATACGAAGGAAGTTTATCCCAATCCGGAAATAATCAAGATTACCATTCCCCCAAAGGACGTTAAGATAATTCTAATAAATAATAGAATATTGTAAGAGGTAAGTTGTTAAGAAAGATACGTATTTTTGATATAAAAGGGGGAATAGAAAAATGGTAAGGTTAGTGAAGCATTCTCAGAGAAAAAAAGTATTGCAAAAAAGACTGCAAGTGGTAATAAGTTTGAGTTTTTTTATAGTTTTAGGAGCAGTGATGATTAATGGTTGCAGTCGGAGATTAGAGAACTCCCAGAAAAAAGTTTCCATACGATGGTTTATCTATGCAGATGTTTCTCAGGGGAAAATATACCGTAAAATGAAAGATGCCTTTGAGAGGAGCCATCCGGCTATCAAAGTTGTGTTAGAGCTATGTGATTGGACTTCTTACGAAGGGAAATTACTAACTATGATTGTCGGAAATACGGCTCCAGATGTTTTTGTTACTAGTATTCAAAACGATACTTCCTTTGCGAGTAAGGGAATTTTGGTTAATCTTGATCCTTATATAGAGAAATCAAAGTTCAATATTAGTGATATTTTCCCCCAAGCACTTGAAGCTTGTCGATATAATGGGCATATTTACGGGATTCCCAAAGGGGTTTCCACCACAGCCTTATTTTATAATAAGGATCTTTTCGACAGTGCTGGTGTCAACTATCCAGATGAAACGTGGGATTGGAATATATTTCTGGAGGCTTGTAGAAAATTGACTAAGGATATTGATGGGGATGGAAGAATCGATCAGTTCGGGTGTAGTGTTACAAACTGGTCAACCGTATGGACCCCTCTGGTATGGCAAAATGGTGGGAAAGTTTACAATGATTTGCAGAATCCGACAGAATGTCTACTCGATCAGCCGGAAGCATATGAAGCAATTCAATTTTACGTAGATCTGGTCCATCGCTATCATGTAGCTCCAACAGTTTCCCAGCAAGAGAGTGTAGGAGATATGTTTACTGCTGGTAAAATGGCAACGTTGGTATCATGGCGTGCCTATGTCCCTGGACTCAGAGCGAAAGCCATGTTTAATTGGGATGTTGCTCCATTACCTAAAGGGAAAAGAAGAGCAACAATACTGCTTGTTCTCTGCTTTGGTGTATCTACTCAGACTAAGTATCCCGAAGAATCATGGGAATTGGTTAAGTTCTTAGGAGGAGAAGAAGGTCAAAGGATTCTGTCAGAGAGTGGCCAAGACATACCAACAAGAAAGTCGGTAGCATATTCCGAGGATTTCTCGCAACCTAAACTTCCACCTCAACACGATAGTGTCTTTCTTGATGCTCTTGAATATGGATATTTAGGCGCAAGAATTCAAAATCCGAAAGAATTAAGCGATTTGATGAGGAGGGAACTTGACATGGTATTTTTAGGCAAGGTGTCGGCTGAGGAAGCATGTAAAAAGCTCAAGGCAGATATTGATAAAATGTTAAAGAAGTAATTTTATAAATAAAATTTTTCAAACATAAAAGTTTTTAGAAAGGAGATGAATATGAATTTTGCAGAGGGCTTAGAAAAGTAAAAAAAGGAGGATGATATGAGACGTCTTATATGCAGTATAATTATTGGAGTCTTGGGTTTTATGATGTTTGGCACAAATGTGGTAAACGGAGAGAATTTAATTGTTAACCCCGGTTTTGAAGAAGGGAATAATGGTTGGGGCTTCAAACAGGCCGAGGTTGTTTCTAGTGATGCGCATACCGGGAAATATTGCGTCCGGGTTGCCGGGGGAGACTATAACGCAGCTTTTCAGGATATAACTATAGAGAAGGGTAAGAAATATCGGCTCAGTGGATATATAAAAGTTCCTTCAGGGACAAATGTATTTTGGCTGGTAGTCATTTCAGATTCACAAGGGTGGATAAAGGAAGCTTCTCGACAAGGAAAAAAGAAATTGCCTTCATGGACCAAAATAGAACAGTTACATCCATATCAACCTATAACTTTCACAGCTAATGAGAGTACGGTCCGTGTAACTTTGTGGAATCGTAAAGGGTCTTCTGAAGATGCAGTAGTTTATTTTGACGATATTGTTTTGGAATTGGATACAGGCGAAAACGTTGTTGACTCCAATAACGAGATAAAGGCACCGGCCAGGGTGACTGCGAGAAGCAAAAAAGACTTAAATGTTGCTCTGTGGGCTCCAAGGGTTGAATATCAACCCGGAGAACTTCTGCTGTTGCGTCCGGCCCTGCCGGAAGTCAATATGGATGGTGTAAAGACGTATGAACTAACTCTCGAACTCCCGGCAGCGCTCAGGCAAAAAGAGTTCGATCTCAGAGGATTTGACGGCCAAGGCGGGGTTCGAAGACAACTCAAAAAGCGTAGCCACAAGGTGACCGGTGACACGCAGATTCTGACGTTCCGCCCGGATTTGGACCGTTACCAGGGCATCAAAGTTATCCCCGGCGCGACATACACGTTTTCGTGTCTGGCCAAGGGTGAGGGTATTGTAGGCGATGGATTCGAAATATCCGGCTACTTCCGTGCTGGAACCGGGATTCCTATTACTTGGTATCCTCCCTATATCCAGTTTGACAAAGGCAGTTATGACTGGAAACCTTTTAAGGTGGAACTGAAAGCACCTGCTAATGCGGTTTATTTGATGCTAATTGCCATCAAATGGCAGAGAAGAGGTGCTTACGGAACGCTGTATCTGGACGATTTGTCTCTCACCTGTGACAAAGAGCCGGACAAGAACTATATGTTGGCCGGAGATATAGAACATGCCCAAGGCATGCAGTTTCCGGGCAGTATGCCATTGAAGCCGGTACCAGCTCCCAAACCGGGTAATCCCATGAATCTGGCGCTCTGTCTTTCAGGCACCAAGGACCAAATCGATTCGCAGGATTCCTTCTGGCTGCCTATGCCCATGGAACCGCTAGTTATAAATATGGCTGATGTCCACATGCTGCCCACGCAGGTATTTGAGGTGCCCGCTGATTTCAAGGGTAAACACGCTGTTCGATGGTCAGTGCTAACAGACAGTAAAGTGGCATTGAAGGGAGAAGTGATGTTGGTTCCCGCACCTGATACGTCAGGACCCAGGCAAATAGAGTTTACTATTTGGTTAGGGGAAACAGGTTTTGAAAACATGGCACACCCTATTCAAGAAATGTACTTAAAGCGGTTAAAGCGGCTCGGACTGAACGGCATCATGCCGACAATCCACGAGCCCGCGTATGAGGTGTCGCTTGACGATATCAACTTTACCAACTGGACCGCGCAGTGGGGACGGCAAAATGGTATGGCAGTACGTCCTTACCTGCATTTTTTTTCCCTTCCTACTGCCATCGCTTATTGCCGTCAGTATCCCGAATACTGGGCTGAAACATGGAAGGGCATAAAAACGCCGGATTATCGCGTTTGTCTGACCCATGGGCTGGATGGGGACAAATACGATGACAAGAAGACGGGCGTGCGCGGCGGCAGGGCTAATTTATGGCTGGGGCGTCTATGTGAAGCCGTCAAGCGTTCTGTCAAGGTCAATGACCTACAGGGTGTGTACTGGGATTTCGAGTTTGGTGCTGTGCCCGTTAGACGCGTTAATCCGAAGCCATACGATACACATAGTGCCCGGCAGGTCTGTGCGTGTTTGCGCTGCCGGCGGGCTTTCAAGGATTACGCCAAACTGGACTGTATACCCATAGCAGAGGAACTGGTATCCGATACATACTTCGAGCGCTGGAATGATTTCAAGTGCTGGCAGCATACGCGGGTCTGGGCGCACATAAGAGAGGCGGCACGCGAGGTGAATCCTGAGGCAGATTTCCGTATCTATTCGGGCCCGCCTGGCGCGTACAGCCGCCAGGCATACGGAGTGGACTGGACCATAGCCGCTAAGGTTATTGATGTTGCGATGAGCGCACATACGCCCGATAATACTGAACAGTTAGCTAGGTCTCACTATGCGGCTTCCGAGGCCGGCGGCCGCCGCAATCCTCTGCTTATGAGCATCCTGATTAATGGCTACAGCATGCCTGAATCGGTTTGGACTTGGCCATTACTACCCAAATTGGCCAACCAACTCATGCAAACAGTGATTGACTGGGACGCGATGGGTGTGGCTTTATGCGGTGTGTGGGGTTTCGATAGCCAGTTCAACGCGTCGGTGCGGGAAGCCAGCGCTATGTTTGCCAAATATGAGAAACTTCTAACTACAGGCAAGCACGATGACAAGCTGTTATCCGTTATGCCTCAGGATGTGGAGTATGCCGCCTGGCAGAGCGCTGATGGCAGAAAAATCGCAGGGTTTTTCTTCAACAATTCAGGCGAACCGCTGAAGGTTACCGTAACCAAGACTGGCACTTGGAGTAAGGTTAACTCGACCGAGGGAGTAATCTTGTCAGGAGAGAAGGTAAACATCGCTGTTCCGGCATGGGGACGAAAGGTTGTGGAGTTTTCTAATTAATGTCGTTGATCTTTTAACCAATGGTCAATATGGTAGAAGAATTATTGCTTTAATTACTGCTATTTATCAATCGGCAAGTGGAAAAAGGGCTATTAAAATTAAAATTTTTGCAAGAGATTAGACTATGGAGATAAATAAATTAAAAACAATCCCTAATATTTTATTTATTATCACAGACCAACATCATTTTAAAGCGCTTAGTTGTCTGGGGCATCCTGTTGTCAAAACTCCTGGAATTGATGGTATTGCAGAAGATGGCATAATTTTTGAAAATACCTATTGCGCTGCACCGATTTGCGGCCCTTCAAGGGCAAGTATATATACAGGAGAATATCCAGGCCGTACACAGGTTTTTACAAATTATGAAAATTTATCTTCTGATTTAGATATCTTACCAGAGTTATTGAGGCAAGCAGGTATGCAGACAGCACTGGTAGGAAAACTTCATCTATGGCCTTCAGAAAAGAGCTGGGGATTTGAATATAAAAGATTTAATGACTCTCCATATGATATATATAAAAAAGATGAGGCAGATTATTCTGATTATATAACATATCTTGTAGAAACTCTTGGATACGCCCGTAAGGAGATAGTAAAACGATTCGACGATGATGAGTCTTCTTCTGATAGATTACGTTTTTATCTTGGTTCTGGAGTTACAGATGAGGTACATCATTATAATACTTGGGTTGCTGATGGATCTATTGATTTTATAAGAAATAAGAGAGATGACAAGCCATTTTTTTTACATGTGGGATTTTTTGGTCCCCATCAACCTATGATGTCACCAGAGCCTTGGGCAAGTATGTACAAACCAGAAGACATTGAACTTCCACCTCAGTTTTATGCTGAAATTAATGATAAGCCTATTTTGGAAGATACCCATCTATGGCGAGCTCAGGAATTTCGTGATCAAGGTTGGACAGAAGAAACATGGAAGAAAGTATTGGCCATGTATTACGGACAGGTATCACAGATCGACTATCATATCAGCCGTATTGTTTCTGTACTTAAAGAGCAGAAGATTTATGATAACACTATAATTATTTTTACTGCTGACCACGGTGATTATAATGGTCAGTTTGGATTGCTTGAAAAAGGGACAATGTATGAAGGTTCGGTCAGGGTTCCGTTTATTATCCGTGATCCTGATTTTCCTAAGGGAGTTAGAAGAGATAGATTGGTCAATAATTTTGATCTCTATCGTACCCTTCTTGAACGTTGTGGTATTAAAGTTGCACAAGATACTCCATCTCGGAATCTTTCTTCGGTAATGGAAGGCCAATATCGTCAATGGCAGAATGTTATAAAAGCTGCATTGTATCACCAGACAATGCTTCGTCGCGATAATTTGAAGTTGATGCGCAAAGATAGTGGCAAAAACGGAGAAATTCACTTATATGAATTTTATGATTTTTCCGATAGTCCTAGCGAAATGATAAATGAATATAGTAATCCGGAATATAGGAATGCCATTAAAGAGATGAAAAAAGAGATTGATGAGTGGCATATTACACAAAACTATCGAATTTGTAACTGTATCCACAGCTTCCGGTAGCAAAATACGTCTGTGTTTCACATTCCCCAAAAAAGATATTTGCCGCTTTGGAAGCAGGTGTAGATATCTTAAATCCAGTTAAGGTGTAAGAAAAGATTTTTTGGAGAAACTCCATGAAACTTGTCAAGCAAATTATGGTGTGGATACTCTATTCCTTCCAGCGGCTTTTGACTTATATAACGCATTATCCACCTGTTCTATTAATTTTTCCTCAGTCTCTGCATCTTCTGGATAGGTCGCTACCCCAATGCTAACTGTTAGTTTCCTCACAAGTTCATTCTCTTTATCCTTAAACTTGTGTGTCTCTACAGCACTCCGAATTCTTTCACCAGCAATCAGTGCCCCTTTTTTCCCGGTTTCAATAAGGATAGCTATGAATTCCTCTCCACCATATCGCGCCACTGTGCCTGGCTTTCTTGTATTGTCATGGAATATTCTCCCAATATCCTTTAAGGCCAAATCTCCTGCTGGATGACCATATGTATCATTATATTCCTTGAAGTGGTCTACATCTATCATCACAAGTGACACCTCACGACCATATCTCTTTGCTCGCTCAAATTCCGGGTTCCATATTCTACGGAAATATCTGTAATTGAACAACCCTGTCATCTCATCTGTAACAGACAACTCCTCTACTTTTTTATACAGCATTGCATTTTCTATGGCTATGCCTGCATGATTGCCAAACAATTTAAGCAGGTTTTCTTCCTTGTCCTTTGTAGATTTTATAGACTTATGCTCAACCAAAATTGCTCCAAGCCCATTGCCATGCACTATAATCGGGACAACTACAAATGCCTTAAGTCCAAATTTCTCCACAAATTCCTGCTTGCAATAATAATCTGTGGCTGAATCCTGCACGAATTGCACTTCTCCTGTAATCACTGCGCGGGGAACAGTGCCCAGCGATTTATCAATTAAGAACTCCATATCATTTAACTCATCCTCTGATATATCAAACCCTGCCTTCGCTCTAAGCACATTACTTTTCTCATCGTCCCGCAAAAAAAGTATAACACGGCTTGTATCAGTGAAAATTTTCTTTATTCCTGAGAGTATTAAGTTGAGAAGTTCCTCAATCTGGATTGTGCTGGCTATTTTATTAATTATCTCATTGCTAATGCACAAACTATGATAAAGCCTCATGTACCGCGTCTCAGACTTAATATTCTTTATATCCATTACTATAAAGACTGGTAAAAGAGCAATGAGAAAGACAACAAGTATCCTCCATAGCCACTCCTGAC
The DNA here is from genome assembly GCA_043824255.1 of bacterium. Classification (GTDB taxonomy): domain Bacteria; phylum JAHJDO01; class JAHJDO01; order JAHJDO01; family JAHJDO01; genus JAHJDO01. Next base: position 41,405 of record JBDRTG010000025.1, on the reverse strand, counting down.
CAGTAAAGAGAACAACAAAGAGGAAAATTATGTTAAAGATAAGAAACAGACTGCTTGCCCGGTGGGAAGCAATCCTCCATACCTGTAATATCTGTCTGTACCTTAGCATAAAAATTCGATATCGGTTCTTTACTCTGGTAATTGTAACATTATTTTTCTAAAAGAATAATGTTTTTTTTGCATTTTCCATTTTTTTTTGCTAAAATTCGCCTAAATCTAAATAAGAGGGGGTTATGGCGCGGGTACATATGAAGAATGTTACAAAGGTGTTTTCAGGCAGCGTGGAAGCAGTTAAGGACTTTTCCCTTGAAGTAAAGGATAGGGAATTTGTTGTCTTTGTCGGGCCCTCAGGTTCTGGAAAATCAACAGCTCTTCGGATGATAGCAGGGCTTGAGGAGATCACTGAAGGTGAAATTTATATTGACGATAGGTTAATCAATGATGTGCCTTCAAAAGACAGGGATATTGCCATGGTCTTCCAGAGTTATGCTCTTTATCCTCACATGAAGATCTATGATAATCTTGCCTTTGGCCTGAAGCTGAGAAAATATCCAAAAGAGGAGATTGACAGAAGAGTAAAGGAAACAGCACAGATTTTAGGCATAGAACATCTTCTTGAAAGAATTCCAAAAGCACTTTCAGGAGGACAACAGCAGAGAGTCGCATTGGGAAGAGCAATTGTACGTAAGCCAAAGGTTTTTCTTTTTGATGAACCTTTGAGTAATCTTGATGCAAAACTCAGGGTCCAGATGAGAATAGAGATAATAAAGTTGCATCAAAGACTACAGACAACCGCAATCTACGTAACTCATGACCAGGTAGAAGCAATGACAATGGGGGAAAGGATAGTAGTTCTCAAGGATGGACTTATTCAACAGGTAGATGCTCCTCTTACTCTTTACCATAAGCCCCTAAATAAGTTTGTTGCCAGTTTTATCGGCTCTCCACCTATGAATTTCTTTGAAGGGAAAATACTTAAAAAAGACAACAGTTTTTATTTTGCAGGAGATGCCATTGAGATTCCTCTTGATGCAAAAACCTCAACTAAAATAGCACCTTATATTAACAAAGAGGTATTTTTAGGCATACGGCCAGAAAGTATTGAAATTTCCAATGAAAAAGGATTCTCTGCTGTGCTTGAGGTTACAGAACCACTTGGAAACGAGATTCTGCTTCACTTCAGTGTTAGCAATGTTGGTTTTCTGGCAAGCCAGACGAGTTTCAGCCTAACCAAACACAATAGTGGAGATAAAGTAAAGGTTTTATTTCCTCCAGAAAGACTCTACTTCTTTGATAAGATTTCTGAAGAGGTAATAACCTAAAATTTTACCCCAGACAGCTTTATTCCCTCTACAAAGTATCTCTGTGCAAACACAAATACTATCAGAGCTGGTATCATAACAATAATAGAAGCAGCCATCAATAGCGTCCAGTCGGTAGAATATAGTCCCTGAAAAGAGGCAAGTCCGATAGGCAAAGTCTTTTTTTCCACTGAATTAATCATAATAAGCGGCCACATAAAATTATTCCATGAGCCAATAAAACTCATTGTTCCCAGTGTTGCCAGGGCAGGTTTTGAAAGAGGTAGAATAACATGCCAGTATATACCGAGCTTTGTGCAACCGTCAATCCTTGCAGCATCCTCCAGCGCGCTCGGCAGACTCATAAAGAACTGCCTTAGCAAAAACGTCCCGTAAGCAGTGAAAATCGTAGGTATCATCAGCGCTTTATAAGTATCAACCCATCCAATATTCTTCATTAGAATAAAGGTTGGAATCATAGTTACAGCGCCAGGCAGCATCATAGTAGCTAAATAGAGAAAGAATATTTTGTCTCTTCCAGGAAATTCCAGTCTGGAGAAAGCGTAACCTGCTAAAGAACTTGTTAGCAGCACACCTGATGTTGTGACAAATGCCACAGCTAGGGAGTTAATATAAAAACGTCCAAATGGGACCGCTCTCCAGGCGTCAATATAGTTTCTCCACAGAACAGGACGTGGAATCCACTGAGGAGGAAAGGTAAAAACAGCTCCAGGGACTTTCAGGGAAGTAGAAATCATCCAGAGTAACGGAATAAGCATAGTAAATGCACCAATAGAGAGAATTATATACCAGAGTGTTTTCCATGAAAGTTCTTTTATCTGTCTTCTTTTCTTTGACTGCTTTAAGGTTATTACTTTGTAATCAGACATACTTTACCCTTTTTCCGCCGTATTTCCAGTTAAGCATAGTCATGCCAAATATTAAAACAAATAGCACCCACGCTATAGAAGAAGCATAACCCATTTTAAACCACTGGTACGCGTTGTTGTAAATATAGTAGCTAATGGTCGTAGTAGCTCCAGCGGGCCCTCCACCAGTCATAATATACGCTGACATAAATCCTCCCTGAAAACCGCTAATAACGCTCATTACAGTAATGAAGAATGTTGTTGGGGTTATTGCCGGCAGTGTAATGTACCTGAATTTCTGCCAGGCGCTAGCTCCATCAATATCCGCTGCCTCGTAGAGTTCACGGGGCACTCCCTGTAGAGCCGCTAAATAGAGAATAGCATTAAATCCGCCCATACCAGCCCAAAGACCCATAAGAGCAATAGCTGGTTTAGCCCACATAATGCTGGAGAGCCAGAGCGGTCCTTTAATCCCGATATTTCCCAGGAATATGTTAATCAATCCAAAATCCGGATTGTATAGCCATCTCCACAGCAGAGCCAGAGCAACTCCAGAGCAGACACTAGGTAAAAAGAATATCGTGCGATAGATTACAATGCCTCTCAGTTTCTGGTTATAAAGCAGTGCTATTAAAAGAGAAAGGCACATAGATGCCGGAATAAAAAACATGAAGAATGCAGTATTCCAGAGGAAATACCAGAAGCCGGGGTCATTTGGAACAAGCCCAGCCGCAGTATGGTAAAACCCGAGCAGTTTGGTAAAATTAGAGAAACCAATAAACTTTATAGGCGTCAGTAAATCCCAGTCAGTAAAAGCAAGAACAAGAGAGGCGATAGTGGGCCCTATAGTAAAACAGACAAATCCTATGAAATTAGGTAAAAGAAAAAGATAAGCCCCTAGATACGCAATTAATTTCTTCCTTCTCTTCATTTCTCTATAACCTGTATATTGATATTAATTTTAACAACTTAGAAAGATTCGTTAACCATGTGTGCTGGCTGGGCATATAGGTAACGCTTTTTGTTCAAGATTCTCATTGTAATTCCCAATATATCCCATAGGCGTTAAATAATCAAGTGCTTGATGAGTTATCTTTGAATTCCAGGCATTATGGAAGACTGCTCAAAGTAATTAACGAACTCAGAACCATTATCCGTTTGAAGATTCAAAATATGTTGATTAATAAGATACTGAAGTCTGTAGAGAAAATCTGCCGCTACTTTTGCATAGCGAGTTAGGCGTACACGGCACAAAAGTGCCAGAGGGAAAGTATTACGGAAAATAACTGTGCCTATAATGTTTCGGCCCATTATAGGATATTGCTTGTAAAGCATTTGCCAAGTATGGTAAACATGTGAAAGAGCAAAGATGAATTATAAGGAGATTTAGATGTCTTACAAAAGTGGAATAGCAACATTAAATCTTGAATTTACAGATACTGTACCAAGGACAGAATATTCTGCACATCGTCATTGGCCGTTAGTAAAGAGAGTTACAAAAATTGATACTGATAAAGAAGAAAACAGGGAAAAAGCAAGCAGAGAATTTATAAAGAAGTGGGATTACGCATTTATGTGGAGCGCGCATATCAGCTATCACGAATTGGAAAAACACGGCAAGATTACAAAAATGGGACACGCTGTATATACGGAAGGAGGCACAGATTTTGATACAGAAGTTACCTGTCCGTTTAAAGATGTAGAGGGTGTTTTAAATTTTGATACTTATAAAGAATATGGAGAAGTTGCTACAGACGAAATTATCAAGAAGGTCGAAAGGAACTATAAAAAAAATGAAACAACATACGGAAATACCGTCAATATGGGTGGAGTGTATGTTACATTATTTTCTGGTTTTATTGCGATGTTTGGCTGGGACATGTTTCTTTTAGCAGTTGGTAGCGATAAAGACAAGTTTGACAGAGTTATAGAAAGTTACTACAGGTGGATAAAACAGTATTACCTTGCATATGCAAAGTCTAATGTGCCTGTTTTTATGTGTCATGATGATATATGCTGGACAAGCGGACCTGTAATGTCTCCGGACTGGTACAGAAAAGCCATCTTCCCACGTCTTAAAAAACTGCTTGAGCCCTTACTTGAGGCAGGAAAGAAAATAATCTTTACATCAGATGGAAACTATACAGAATTCTTTGATGATATTGTGGATTGCGGTGCGCATATGCTTGTAATGGAGCCTTCGTGTGATATGAAGCTGTTTGCAGATAAATATGGGAAAACGCACGGTTTTGTCGGGAACGCGGATACTAGAATACTTCTTTCAGGAACAAAAGAGGATATATACAATGAAGTGAAAAGATGTATGGACATAGGGAAAAAATATCCTGGATTCATTATGGCAGTAGGAAATCACATTCCGCCAAATACACCTGTAGACAATGCATTATACTATAACGAAGCGTATCTTGAACTCAGGGAAAGATAAAACATACAAAAACTAAGGAGGATAATACAATGCTCAAACCTGAACCTACACCTGGCAAAACAGACTGGTTTGTTCATGATCGTTTTGGTCTGTTCATTCACTGGGGCATTTATGCAGTTGCTGCCCGTCATGAATGGGTTAAAAACTATGAAAAAACAACGGATGAAGAGTATCAAAAATACTTCAACCATTTTGATCCTGATCTGTATGACCCTGATGAATGGGCAAAAGCGGCGAAAGATGCCGGGATGAAATATGTTGTCCTGACGACAAAGCACCACGACGGCTTTTGTCTATGGGATTCTAAACTGACTGATTACAAAGCAACGAATACACCTGCAGGACGCGATCTTCTTAAACCGTTTGTTGAAGCCTTTCGGAAGCAGGGGATTAAAATAGGTTTCTATCATTCGCTGATTGACTGGCATCATCCAGAGTTTCCTGTGGACGGCCGTCATCCACAGCGAGATGATGAAGAATTCAAAAAACAGGAAAAGAATCGCGATATTAAAAAATATGCTGAGTATTTACATGGTCAGGTTCGAGAACTGCTGACAGAGTTCGGGAAGATTGACATTTTATTCTTTGATTTTTCTTATACCGAATCTCGTGGAATGAAAGGGAAAGGCAAAGAGGACTGGCAGTCTGAGAAACTAATTAAGATGATTAGAGAATTGATGCCAGATATAATCATCAATAACCGGACGGAAATTACCCAGGATATTCATACTCCCGAGCAGTTCCAGCCGCGCGGATGGGTTCATGTGGACGGGAAACCTGTTGTATGGGAGGCGTGCCAGACTTTGAACGGAAGTTGGGGCTATCACAGAGATAGCTCCGGAGTCTTTGGATCGTCAAAAACTTCTTTTGCATGGAAATCACCAGAGATGCTCATAAAGATGCTGATTGATGGAGTCTCTAAAGGTGGAAACATGATATTGAATGTTGGACCTACAGCAAGAGGGCAGTTTGAATCAAAAGCTTTGGAAAGACTGCATTATATAGGTGAGTGGATGAAACTTCATTCCATCTCTATCTATGGCGCAACTCAGAGTGAATTCAAGCCGCCTCAGGACTGCAGGTTTACTCAAAATGGAAATCGTCTCTACCTGCACATTTTTTCATGGCCTTTTAAAACCATCCATCTTGATAACATGGCGAATAATGTTGAATATGCACAGCTCCTAAATGATGGCTCAGAGATAAAGATACAAAGACATGGCCTAAAAGAAGAACATGTTTCCCTATCTGAAAAATTAGGTCATGAAACATTGACACTTGCTCTGCCGATTGAAAAGCCGGATGTAGTTGTACCGGTTATTGAGTTGTTTTTAAAATAGGAAAGGATTATAAAATGGCAAATGTAAAAGCAAAGGAATTAACTCCTGTAAGTAAAGCTAATCCAAAAACTCCAACTATTGGTGTTTTTGCTACGAGCGACCCGCGAATTGATACGGCGAGCCGCACGCGCTGTCAGAATATTATTGACATGGTTGCAAATACTATCTCGGGTAAGGTTTACCTGCCTGATAAAACGCCTGTTGAGGTGGTTTATTCAGCAGTTCTGATAGATGGCGAGAGAGAGGCAGATGTTGTTGCCCAACAGTTTCGAAAAGCCGGTGTGGATATTCTTGTGTGTGTTCCGGATACATGGGCATTCCCTCAATTAACCCTTATTTCATTATTGCAGCAATTTCCTGCTGATACTCCGATAAATATTACCTGTGGCAACAGTGCTCCCAAGCCAGGCGTTGTTTTTGCCCAGGCTGTTACAGGAGCTATTTCCCAGTATGGTCGTATGGTGCACTTAAATGTCGGGACATGGCCGGATACAGGTAGCAGTCCAAAAATGACAGGAAGAACAGCTGAGAATCTTATTGACTGGTGCTACGGCGCTGTTACTGTTGTTGGGTTAAGAGGAAGACGCGTTGTTATATTCGGGCATGACTCAATGGGAATGGAAACAGCCTTAGCGCATATTCTTCCCACGAGAAATACATTTGGCATAGAAGTTACACGCCTGGATATGAAACTGCTTGCTGATATGCTTAATAAGAAAGCGTACAATAAAAAAGAACTGATTGGGTTGAGAAAGTGGCTGAACCGCTATGTTGGAAATCGGATTGAATTACGAAATAATGAAGATGATGAAAGGTTCAATCAGTCTCTTGCAATGTATCTTATAAACAGAGATCTATTAAAAGACCTGAATGCCGTAGGTGGCGGATTTATGAGTCAGCTGGAATGGGGCTCTGACCCGCGCGGTATTCCCCTACCTGTTGCAGATGTAATGGAATCTTTGTTTAATTCAACTTTTGACCATAACGGGCGAAAAGCACCTGTTCCCTATGCTACAGAAGCTGACGTACAGGGACTGCTCACTATGCTTTTCATGACTTATCTAAGCGGCGGTAATCCACCTTTATTCATGGATTTTCGCAAGGTCTGGGAAATCGGAGAACTCAAGGCACTTGCTAAAAGACTTAATATCCATCTACGGGGTAGAGAACTATGGGAGAAAAAAGGAATAGTAGACGGCGATAATTCAGGAAGCGCATCCTTTGATTGGGCAGCAAAACCTGGTGCAGATATTAAGAACATTATGTCTAAATGCAGATTTCCTTTAGCTGATCCTTATTATTTCCCGGGCGGCGGTAATTCGGTGAATTATGTTTCGCCGGGCGGAATAGAGGGTATCGCAGCCAGATTATGTTATAATACAATAAGCAACTTATTCTCAATGGTCTGGGATGAGGCTTCTACTGCTGAGCTTCCAGCCAAACTTTGCGATGCTGTTTGTCAGGCCTCTACCCCAACATGGCCACATACATTTGTTGTGCCAAAGTATGCAAGCATGCTTGAATACAAGCAATTTGCGCCGGCAAATCATTTCCATATGACATGGAACCTCAAACCTTCCCGGCTTGAATACTGGATGGATTTGACCAATGTTCTTTCTATTACTCCATGGCAGGGGAGACCAAAGTTCATAGAGAATATTGACAGACCTGTTCCTCTGATTTATCTTCAGAACGGCGGTGAAGAGAACACAAAGCTTCTTAGAAGCAGAAGGTAAGCTATCTATTTTTTTTGAGCAGTGCCCTAACCTTCAGAGGAAGGCTCCAGATATCAATAAATCCCTTTGCAGATTTGTGATCAAATGTATCTTTAGAGGTGTAAGTGGCAAGGTTTTCACTGTACAGAGAGAACTTTGATTTTCTTCCGACAACAGTACATGTACCTTTGTAAAGTTTTACCTTTATTGTTCCTGTTACATTCTCCTGTGTTTTATTAACAAATTCATCCAGAGCTTCTTTCAGGGGAGAATGCCAGAGCCCATAATATATTATTTCTGCATATTTCTGAGAGATTATTTCCTTAAAATGCATGGTTTCTCTGTCAAGAACTAGTTCTTCAAGAGCGTTATGAGCATTATGGAGAATAACTGCTACAGGAGCCTCATATATTTCTCTGGATTTAATTCCTACAAGGCGGTTTTCAACCATATCTATTCTCCCAACACCGTTTTGAGCGCCCAATTGATTTAATTTTTCTATTAAATTTATACTGTTAATAGTCTTTCCATTTAGTTTTCTTGGTATGCCTGTCTCAAAGTATATCTCTATATATGCTGGCTTGTTTGGTGCTTTCAACGGGGATTGTGTAACCTGATATGCTTCCTCAGGAGGTTCAGTCCATGGATCCTCAAGAGCTCCACATTCAATTGCTACTCCCCAGAGATTCCTGTCAATGCTGTAAGGACTTTTCTTTGTAACATCAACCGGGATATTATGTTTTTTTGCATATTGTATTTCCTCTTCTCTTGATTTAAGTTCCCACTCTCGCAACGGCGCAATTACTTTTATGTCTGGATCTAAAGCTGCAAAGGTTGCCTCAAATCTCACCTGATCATTGCCTTTGCCAGTACATCCATGTGCTACTGCATCAGCTTTTTCTTTCTTTGCAATTTCTAAAAGTCTTTTTGCAATAAGAGGACGACCTAATGCAGTCGCTAGAGGATATTTGTTCTCATACAGCGCACATGCCTTTAAAGAAGGGAATACATAATCTCTAACAAATTCTTCTCGTAAATCTTCAATATATATCTTAGAAGCACCTGTTTTTATTGCCTTTTCTTTAAGCGGAGCTAGATATTCACCTTGCCCAAGGTCTGCAGTATATGCAATAATTTCTGCGTTGTATTTATTCTTTAGCCAGTGAATTATAATAGAAGTATCAAGTCCTCCTGAATATGCAACTACAATTTTTTTCATAATGTTCTCCCATTTGTGCTTTTACTTAGGCGCACACTTTACACGGGCCCCTAGTCTCCGTACATACACGCCTTCATTATTGACTGTTATAACGAACCGTATATGTTATTTTTACCTCACCATCCCTTGGAACCTTTACCTTATATTCAACTGTACGTGAATCGGTCTTGGTGAAATTGTGAGAGGTCGTGATGATTTCCCAATCTGCATAGCGGTAAAGATTTTCTATGACCTTCACCTCAACTGCTCCTTCTTCCTTCTTATGATTTCTGAGCTTTATCTCAAATGTCTCTTCAAAAACTTTATGACTAATTTTCTTAAAGTTAAGCTGTTTTCTTTCTCCTATAATGTCAAACGCATCTCCAATATAAAGCTCAATATCTTCATCTTTAGGAGTGTGGTCGATCTGATCCTCGCCAATAAATTCCAGTGAATCATCATCCTTATCAAGTTTGTAAACCCTTATTTTTCCCATAGGTAGAGACATTCCCAGATTATTCTCCTTGGAATTTCTGAACTTGAGCATGACATTAACTTTTTTGTTGACCTCAGTACCATAACGAGGATCGTCTGTGGAATAACCTCTGTATGTAGAAAAAAGCGCCCCGCGATAGATATAAATCTTTTCAGATTTTACATCACTTGCATTCAGCAGTTCAATCTGCTTGATCTGGCTATTCTTAACCGTACTTGGACGTTGCAGTGTGTACAGATGATACTCTGCAAATCCTTTTTCTACGAACTGAGGACTTCCTACCCTACTTGCTTGATATCTCATTTCCGTTTGGACACGTGCATACCGCTCCGGTTGAATTCTATGCACATCTCCTGCCATTAATTTAATTTTCGCATCCTTATAAGTCATCCCGCTTTTATTATCAATTGTAACCCAGCCAGAGAGGTCAAGCAGAGTATCGTTCTCCTTTGAGATTAAGGTATAGTCGGACTTCCAGTTAATATTATTTGTGATGTAGGTGATCTTTGCGAGATGATTAGCGCCTTTTCGAGCATCTATTTTCCATAGAAGCGTTGGCTTAGTGATCAATCCTTCTGGTAGTTCAGGCAGAATTATCCGGCCAGGTGCATTAAGATAAATCTCGCCATCCATACGGATAATATTACCGCCCTGAGTGCTCAGGAGAACAGCCTTCTTTTTAATCCCCCCAACATCTATAATTATCTCTCTATCAATATACTTTTGCATAAGTTTCTGGCTGTTGATTAAATCATATTCATAGTTCTGCTCCAGGATAACTGTTCCTTCGGGATCTGTCAGAGAGACGAATCTCACAGAAGTTGGGTCAATGGAAGCTGCAATATCCCTGCATGTAAAATCACTTATGCCCTTTTTAATATCAATATATCGGATGTCCTTAACCACTCCAAAATTCTGGTTGTAGATGGTAAGAGCCATACTCTCTTTCTCTTTTGCCCAGGACAGTTGAGCAGATGACAGAAATCCCATTATTCCTATCAACATTGTAATTAAAAGTTTTTTGGTCATTTTTTGTTCCTTCCTGTTTTTTATAGATTAATCAATTACGCTTACTGAGACCAATCGCTCAAGCAGAGATCCTGTTTTGCCGTATTCTCCTAAACTCAAGTCAGATACTACCACTCTGCCAATATACTTTTTTACCCTAGATGGCCACTTCCCCTCAGTATATGTCCATGTATCATGGATAACATAATAATTTCCATTATCCTCTCCCAGATAGAGCATTATATGCCCTGGCATATAAAGAATAGATATGCCTGAAGGAAGCTTTTTAAGAATATCTGTAGATCTATCAAATTTTGCAATTTCCCTGCCTATTCTTGCTTGCCGGCTTGAGTTGCGCGGCATCCTTATTCCAAAACACGCAAATATATCCATTATGAATCTGGAGCAATCTCTTTCCCCTCTCATCCCTCCCCAACCATAAGGGGAATGTAATAATTTAAAAGCCTGATTAATTGCATTCCTTTTTGTATATGGGACATATCCTGTGTGTACATCCTCATAAGTTGGTATATATGCCTTTCTAAAAGATAATTTATTCCTTTTATTTGCAACAGGAAACGTAATAGTAAAATACTCTTTTTTGCTTCTGCTCATTAAAGGAAAGCGAGTTCCCATCTGTGCACTATCTAGAAAATTTTTACACTCAGAATCAGAGAATATATCGATTTTATTCCCAGTTGCAACAACAAATTCTTGAGCTTTCCTGTACTCAATAATATCATTCTTATTATCTGAGATTGCAATATCTTCAGCATGAATCCAACCTGGCGTAATCTCTGTCTTTACATATGCCCATTTCTTATCTCTTGTCTCCAATAACAAAGCCAGTGGCTGCCCCACATCAATAGCACTGTCCTGGAATCTATCAAAATCATGGTCGTTTTTTCTGGACATAATAATCTCATCTGTGGGCAAAACACGCAGGTTTGTTCTGCAGAGTGTAAGTGCAAACTTGGCATCTACTTTATCAGGGATTTTGTTTAGGTCTATATTGCGGTATATAGCTTCAAAAAACAGATTATCAACCCGCATATTATCAGTTGTGTACCATTTCTCTCTTTGAATACGTTTAATTGAATTCAGTATATTTCTGGATAGTTGCTTGCCTGACATTATATTATCTATCTGGATCACTCCCCCTGATATTCTTTCTCTTTTGCAGTTATCTTCATTAAATTTTTCAATTTCCTCTGCAAACATTATCACTTTGTCCGGATTATCTATCTTGGATATCCAATATCCAGGAGTATGCATCTTTACTTTAACATGAGGCAAAGGATAAGGAGCTATGCAAAGCCTGGAAGCACAGCCGGAGATGAATATAAATATCAAAATCCAAAATCCAAATGCCAAATTTAAAATTCTTTTCACCTGAAAACCTCCCTTTGTCATTGTTACAGTTAGCCTATATTCTCAAGACTTTATTGTCAAGAGGATTGAGAGGACTTATTTTAAAATTGGCATGAGTATGCTATATTAACTATATATGAATAAACAAAATGAGATGTTTTACATAACGACACCGCTTTATTATGTTAACAGTCACCCGCATCTTGGACATTCATACAGCACAATAGTTGCTGATATTATCAACAGGTACAAAAAATTATTTGGCTTTAAAACTTATTTTCTTACAGGTACTGATGAACATGGGCAAAAAATAGTTGAAGCAGCTAATAAAGACGGTAAATCTCCAAAGGAATTTGCGGATAAAATATCGGAAGAATTTAAGGAAACGTGGCGGAAGCTGGGGATAGAATATTCTCAATTCATAAGAACAACAGATGATTCCCATAAGAGAATTGTTCAGAGTATTCTCCAGAAAGTTTATGATAATAGTGAAATATATTTTGCAGAATATGAAGGATTATATTGTGTCGGCTGCGAAAGATTTCTGGATAAGAGAGAACTGGTTGATAGTAATTGTCCCGAGCATAAGACAAAACCAACATTAATTAAAGAAGGCAATTATTTCTTTAAGATGTCAAAATATCAGGATTGGCTCATAGATTATATAAATAAAAATGGAGAGTTTATTTCTCCCGAACAGTATAGAACAGAGATATTGTCTTTTTTGAAGGAGCCATTGAATGACCTGTGTATATCGCGTCCTAAGGACAGGTTGGACTGGGGAATTGAGCTGCCATTTGACAAAAAGTATGTAACATATGTCTGGTTTGACGCTTTAATTAATTATATCTCTGCTCTAGGTTACCCTGATGGGAATTTGTTTAGGACACACTGGAAATACTCACATCATATTATTGGGAAGGATATTTTAAAGGCGCATGCTGTGTACTGGCCTACAATGCTTAAGGCTATTGGATTAGAGCCGATGCGGAAGTTAGTAGTTCACGGATATTGGAACATTAAAAGCATGAAAATGAGCAAGTCAATTGGCAATGTGGTTAACCCTTTAGAATTAGTCAGTATTTTTGGTGTTGATGATCTTAGATTTCTGCTGATGTCTGAGATGGTCTTTGGCAAGGATGCAGATTTCAGACTTGATTCATTTATAACAAGTTATAATGCACATCTAGCAAATAATTTTGGTAATTTAGTCAGCAGAGTCATTAATTTCACAATAAAGAATTTTGATAGCAAGGTGCCTGAATGTAGAGAGCTAACAGATCTTGAACATGTTCTTCAAGAAAAGGTAAGGGAAAAGGTGGATTCAATAAAAAAGGCTCTTGATAGTTTTCTAATTCATGAAATTGCAAAGAATTTTTTGGAGATTTCAGCTCTCACAAATCAATATTTTGACAAAACCGAGCCATGGAAGCTGGTAAAGAATGAGGGACAAAGAGATCGGCTGGGAAGCATCCTGTATACATGCTGTGATATTATCAGGATTATGAATATTTTAATTTCTCCTGTAATGCCCAATATCTCTTTAAAACTTGCTAAATATCTGGGATATGACTCTGTGAAAACTGAGGAACTGGATTTAAATCTATTACCTTCAGGACAATTAATGCATAAGCCAGAGTCCTTATTCCCAAGGATAGAGCAATGAAAATAATGATTGTTGCAGGTGAGACATCAGGAGATCTGCATGGAAGTAATCTTGTAAGGAATATGAGAAAAATAGACCCGGGACTTAAGTTTATTGGTATGGGTGGACATAGAATGCAGGATGCAGGCGTTGAAAATTTGTTTAATATTGATGACCTTGATATAGTTGGTGTAGGCGAGGTATTTAGAGGAATATTTAAAATAAAAAGGCGGTTCAATGAATTATGTGAAATCATGGATAAGGAGCATCCTGAGCTTGTTATTCTTATTGATTATCCGGGCTTTAATTTGAGATTAGCTAAACAGGCAAAAAAGAGAAATATTAAAGTTGCTTACTATATCAGCCCCCAACTATGGGCGTGGGGAAAAGGTCGTATAAAAACAGTAAAAGCATGCGTGGATAAAATGATAGTTATTCTTCCTTTTGAGGAAGATTTTTATAAAGGGTATAATGTGCCTGTAGAATTTGTTGGGCATCCTTTACTTGACATAGTAAAAACGTCCGGTACAAGGGAAGAAATCTTAACAAGTTTGGATATAACAGGGAAAAATGTTGTTGGTTTATTGCCAGGAAGCAGAAAACAGGAGATAAGGAGAATATTGCCTGCATTAGTTCAGGCAGCAAAAATGATAAAGAACTCTCTCTCTGATGTAGAATTCGTGCTGTTATGTGCAGAAAATATAGATGAAGAGGATCTTGAACAAGTTCTTTATAACCTGAACATTAGTATTAAGATTATTAAAAATAGAACATATGACGGAATGAGCTGTTGTGACCTCTTAATCGGGGCATCAGGAACTGTAACACTTGAAGCAGCGCTTCTGAATGTGCCAATGATTGTTGTTTATAAAGCATCTCCTTTTACAAGTTTTTTATTTAAAACTTTTTTGAGGGTTCCCCATATAGGGCTTGTAAATATAATGGCTGGTGAGAGAATAGTTCCTGAGTTATTGCAGGAAGAAGCAAATCCTGCAAATATTAGTAGATGCGCTCTTGATATACTGGATAGCAGCGAAAAAATGAGTGATATAAAAAATAGATTATCCGGAATAAAGGAAAAGCTAGGGGGCCCGGGTGCAAGTAAAAGAGCAGCAGAGAGTATATATCAAATGCTGGAGGGATAGATAATCATGAATCAATACATAAGAATCCTGAAGTTTGTAAAACCATACTGGAAGAGGATACTGCTGGCAATAATATGTATGTTCCTTCTTCAATTCTGTACTATTGGCTCAATAGGAAGCATAGTGGTATTTATGGATAATATCCTATCGGCAGGTAGTGTTTCTCCAAACACACCAATCCCTCTCACTCTTAAGGGAGAACTCTTTGGGCATAAGGTGGCTATAACTCCCTTGACAGCAGAATTCACTGTGGTTGCGTGGTTGAAGCTGCTGGTTGCATTTATAATTTTTATTTATATTTTGAAAGGACTTGCCCAATTTGCCCAAAGTTATTTAATGACATACGCCGGTCTTAGAGGAACGCTTGATTTAAGAAATGGATTATACAAGCATATTCAGCATATGAGCCTGTCTTTCTTCACCAGGCAGAAGTCAGGCGCTATTATGAGTCGTATTGCAAATGATGTCGGAGAAGTTAAAACATCTATGACAGTACTCTTTGGAGATGTTATTAGAGAGCCAATGAATATCATAACGCGAATAATAATTGCATTTGTGCTCAGCCCAAAACTAACCATTATATCTATTCTGATATTTCCTCTGATAATATACCCAATTATTAAATTCGGCAGAAAGATGCGCAAGCTTACATCCATCACCCTAAAGAGAAGAGCATCCGTTTTTTCGGTGATGCAGGAAAGTCTTTCCTCAATGAGAATTGTTAAGGCTTTTTCTATGGAACATTATGAATCAGAAAGATTTAATAAGGAAAACGAGGGGGTTTTTAAAACAGAAATAAAGAGGACAAGAGTGCAGGCAGTTACTTCTTCTGTTACAGAGTTTGCTGGCATGCTTGGGATTGCTGTTGCTACATGGCTGGGTGGCGTTTCTGTTATAAGAGGAGATTTAACTATTGGCTGCTTCATTGGATTTTTTGTTGCTATAGGTGGAATACCTGGTTCAATAAAGAAATTAAGTAGTGTTAATAATACTATTCAATCTATGTTTGCAGCTGCATCAAGAATTTTCAATATAATGGATAGCCCGTCAGAAATTGTTGATTTGCCCAATGCGCGTACATTGGATACATTTAAGAATAAAATCGAATTTAAGAATGTCAGTTTTGCTTATGATAGAGATGTTATTGTGTTAAAAAATATCAGTTTTGGTATTAAGCATGGGGAAGTTGTCGCTGTAGCAGGTCCAAGCGGTTCAGGTAAAACGACTATAGCAAATCTCATTCCACGTCTATATGATCCAACATCAGGGGAAATCACAATAGACGAAACGAATATTAATGAATTTTCATTATGTTCTCTTCGCAGGCAAATGGGAATTGTTACACAGGAAACTGTTCTCTTTAATGATACGCTAAGACAGAATATATCTTATGGGCATCAGGAAGAAGTTTCTCAGGAAAAGATAGAACATGCAGCTAAAGCTGCGCTTGCTCATGAGTTTATAATGAAGATGCCGGAAGGATATGATGCTGTTATTGGCGATCGTGGTGTAAAGCTTTCAGGAGGAGAGGCGCAGAGAATAGCTATTGCAAGAGCTATTCTTAAAAATCCTCCTATACTTATACTTGATGAAGCGACCTCTGCTCTTGATACTGAATCAGAATATCTGGTCCAGAAGGCAATAAATAATCTTATGGCCAATCGTACCACATTTGTGATTGCGCATCGGCTTTCTACTATTATGCATGCGGATAAAATTATAGTAGTTGAAGACGGCAAAATTATAGAAACAGGCACACATGAGGAACTTGTCAAAGAGGGAGGTTTGTACAAGAAATTACATGATCTTCAGTTTCGTGTGAATGCTAGAAAATGAAAATACACAGGGTTTTTAAGTCAGGGGTAATTCCATGGTTAGCATGGATATTGATTAGAGGCATTGGTAGAAGCATATACTTTGAAACCAAAGGAGAAGAAAACTACTTAAAATTAAAAAGAGAAGGCAAAAATATTATACTTGCTACATGGCACAGCAGGTTGTTTTTAACTGTGTATTATTACAGGTACAAGTTAGGCGGAGGGAATATATGTGTCTTAATAAGTCCGAGCAGGGATGGAGAATTTATAGCAAGGGTTATTAAAAGATTTGGGTATTTGTTTATTAGAGGATCTAGCAGGCATTATGAAAAAAATGCTCATGAGGAGATGCTTAAAAGATTATCAGAAGGTTTTGATATGGGAATAACACCGGACGGACCAAGAGGTCCGGCTGAAAAAGTACAGCAAGGAGTCATTCATATAGCGGCCGAGTCCGGATGTCCGATAGTTCCCATGACATTCAATACATCCAGAAACACAAGACTTAACAGCTGGGATAGGTTTGTACTTCCACATCCTTTCACCAGGGCTGTAGTAACTTTTGGTTCTCCTGTTTATGTTCCATCAGATGCTTCAAAAGAAGAAAAGCTAAAAAAAGGCAGGGAACTTGAGAGCGTTCTAAATAGAATAACAAGAACGGCAGATAAACACTTTAACAAAGGGGAAGACTATGACTAAACATATTGTTAAACGAGAGTATAAGATTGGCAATAGGGTGATGCACCCAAAATGGGGAAAAGGAACTGTTATTGATCATAGCGGGGTTGGAGAGAGTTTGAAAATAACAGTTCATTTTGACAATGACAATCAAAAACGTCTTTTGCTTACTAAATACGCAAAGCTTGAAAAGATAAAAGGTAAGTAGAGTGAATATAGTTCTGGCAACAAGAAACAGATATAAAATAAAAGAGATTAAGAAGATTCTTGGCAGTTTAAGCGTGGAAATCTCGTCTGCGTTAGACTTCCCTGGATTGAAGGAGGTTGCAGAAGACGGAAAGAGTATAGAAGAAAATGCAATTAAAAAGGCTATTGTTGTAAGTAAATTCACGCAGCAGTTGGCTATTGCTGACGATTCAGGACTAGAGGTTGACGCTTTGGAAGGACGGCCGGGCGTTTATTCCTCACGTTTTGCAGGTGCGAATGCAACTTACGATGATAATAACAAGAAGCTTCTTGAACTCATGGAGTATGTTCCTCCTAAGAATCGCACGGCGCGATTTGTATGTATTGTTGCAATTGCAGACAAAGGCAAAGTAAAAAAAATCATAAAGGGAACCTGTGAAGGGATAATCGCTTTTGAACCTAAAGGCAAAACTGGTTTTGGATATGACCCTATCTTCATTATTCCAGAATACAACAAGACCTTTGCAGAACTGGGACCTGAGATAAAAAACAAAATAAGCCACAGAGCAAAAGCATTTCTGGAAACAAAAAAGTTTCTAACAACTCAATCCAGCGGATGCCGAAGGTTCAAGCTCGCTGATTTCGAGCGTTATGGCTAAAGGAAGCATTGACTATTGAAAACGAAGATAAAAAGATTTTTTAACTCTTTTCTTCCTGTTTCAGGAAAGCGGTGCGGCAAATGTGTAGATTGTGGAGCATGTTGCCGACTATCCAAACCATGCTTGTTTCTAAGATATTATTCCGATGGACAGAGTTACTGTGCCATCTACTCGTTTCGGCCCTCAAGTTGCCGAAAATACCCAAGAACTTCATCGGAGTTTCTCACAGCAGAAGTTTGTGGGTACAGATTCGAGGAAGGCTCTTAAAAAAATTGTGAAACTCCAGATATAATTAGATTGACTTTTGGTAATTGGATGATAAACTTAGATCAACGTTGTTTTAAAAACCGTAAGGAGGTGTATCATGGCAGAAGGTTATTGTGTGAAATGCAAGGCTAAGAAAGAAATGAAAGATGCCAAAGAAGTTACAATGAAGAATGGCAGGAAAGCAATGAAAGGTTGCTGTCCAAGCTGCGGTACTGGTATGTATCGGATAATGGGTAAAAAATAATTACCTGTCTTTTGTTTTTTGTGTCGCAGATAAAATTTTATTAAGTTTTGTCTGCGACATCTTTATTTTAGAGAAGATATAACTGAATACAGATGACTAATTTATGCCCTCCTCTTTTATTTATTCCAGGCTGGGGAATTAACAAAAGTATCTGGAAGCATCAAATAGAGTATTTCAACCAAAACTACAGGACTCTTGCTGTATCTCTTGAAGAAGATGCTAATGCCTCTGATGATCGTATAAGAGTACACACAGAACATATATTTAGAGTCATTAAAAAATTAAAATTAAAGAACATTAACCTTGTAGGCTGGTCAATGGGTGGCATGATTGCTATTAATTTTACATTTCAATACCCTGAGTATGTGACAAAGCTTGTCCTTGTAAGCACTCCTGCAAAATTTGTTGCTTCAGAGGATTACGATGCGGGTATAT
This sequence comes from bacterium, assembly GCA_043824255.1. Lineage (GTDB taxonomy): Bacteria > JAHJDO01 > JAHJDO01 > JAHJDO01 > JAHJDO01 > JAHJDO01. The sequence goes on along the minus strand of JBDRTG010000025.1, from coordinate 22,585 downwards.
CACACGCTGTCATGCAAAGCTTTATCAACAAGTTCAGGAAATCACCTGTGAGAATGTTAAGCAATTTTGCAAGTCTTATTTTAAAGAATGCAGATTTTAAAAAAGAAGATTTGGATTTGATAAAGAAGTCATCAAATCTATGTAACAAAAATACAATGTTACAGGATCTACTATTACTTAGAAATTGTGACCTGAGAGATAAATTGCACTCTATAAAAGTTCCTACTCTCGTAATTCATGGGAAAGGTGATATGATATGTCCTTATGCTTGTGCAGATTACATGCATAGCAAAATAAAAAATTCTGTTCTTCATGCGTTTGAAAGTACAGGACATGTTCCATTTGTAACGAAACATGAGGAGTTTAATAATTTATTGGATGGATTTTTGAGAGATTATGAATTTTAAACAGTGGACGAAGTCCTCATTTTCGAAAAGTGCTTCGACGTATAATAATATTGCTGAACTGCAGTTTAAGATCGCAGATATACTGGTCTCAATGCTGGATAAATCTAAATGTGCCTTGAGAATGCTGGACGTAGGAACAGGAACTGGTTATCTTATTGACAAGCTTCGGTGTACATTCCCAAACGCAAAAATATATGCTGTTGACCTTGCCTTTGGAATGGTCAAAATATCCTCAGCAAAAGAGCGTATTAATAGAACTAGTTTCGTGCAGGCAGATGCTGAATTTTTACCGTATAAGAATGATATGTTTGATATACTAATTTCAAATTCTGTATATCAGTGGATGGAAAACTATTCCAGAGGGATAAGTGAATTGTATAGAGTTATAAAACCGGAAGGGAAATTCCTTTTTTCAATGTTTGGAGGAAAGACATTGTGCGAACTCGGTAGTTCCTTTATAGAGGCGCATAATACTTTGGGTACACATCCAAGTTCTCATTGCCTGAGCTTTGTTGATGAAAGAAAACTTGTTGGTCTTCTTAATAGATTTAGATGCATTAATGTAGGAGGAATTACGCAGAGGATATATTATGATAATGTTATGAATTTGTTGACATATCTTAGGTCTATAGGGTCTCACAATCATCTGTATAGTTCAAGGAATGGATTAGGCAATAAAAGACTAATGAACAAAATGAAAGAAGTGTATACGAAAAAATATTCCAAGAATAATAAGATTTTTGCAACTTACGACATACTGATTGCACAAGGCCAAAAATAGGCAGGTTGAAATGGAAAACATGCGAAAAGGCGTTTTTATTACAGGTACTGATACGGAAGTTGGCAAAACTATTATAGCTGGAGGATTGGCTCGACTACTTCGTAACATGGGGATAAATGTGGGTGTTATGAAGCCTGTTGAGACAGGAGGGAAATATAAAAAAGGCAAACTTGTTGGTAAGGATACTGAATATTTGATCAGAATGAGTAAAATTCAAGACACTTACAGCCATATCAATCCTTATATATTGCAACATCCTTTAGCTCCATATGTTGCTGCAAAGCTTGAAGGAAAGAAAATATGCAAAAAAAAAATACTTACCTCTTTTAGAAACCTTACGAATAAATACGATTTTTTAATCGTTGAAGGATGTGGCGGATTTCTTGTACCAATAACATCCAATTATATGATTTCTGATCTTGCTAGAGATATGAAACTTCCTATTATAGTTGTTGCAAGAGCAGGGCTGGGAAGCATTAACCACACTCTTCTGAGTCTGTATCATGCGCGAAGGTCAGGACTTAAGGTAATAGGCATTATTATAAACAAGGCTAGCAGAAATATTCAGATGTCTGAGGAAACAAATCCCCAGGTTATAAGAGCTTTTGGAAGGGTACCAATACTTGGTATAATACCATACACTTCAGGACGTAAAAGCATGGATGTTGTCGTCAACAAATATGTAGACATTGAAAAGATTTTATACAATAATACTTAGGAGTTGCAAAAACTTTATGAGGAGAAAAAATGAGAATCATTGCAATTGCAAAAAATACTTTTAAGGAAGCATTAAGAGGAAAGATGTTTAACATTATGTTGATCTTTGCTCTAGTTACTATTGGAAGCACAAAGATGTTTTCGTTTTTTACTCCGCGGGAAGAGATGAAAATGATCAAAGATATGGGTTTTTTCTTTATAACAATTTTTGGGCTGCTGATAGCGGTTATTCTTGGAGCAAGATTAATTACTGAAGAACTGGGAAAAAAAACAATATATGCGGTGCTTTCTAAACCAGTTCACAGATATGAACTTATTTTAGGAAAGCTATTTGGCGCAATGTTTGCCTTATTTATTAATCTCTGTTTTATGACTGGTGTGTTTTTAAGTGTGCTTTATCTAAAGGAACGTGTGCTGAATTTTGAAATATTCAAAGCTATGTTTCTAATTTTTATTAGTTTATCCCTACTTAGTTCTATTGCTATTATGTTTTCAACATTTTCTACCATGTGGATAAGTATAACTTTAACACTATTTATCTACATTGTAGGAAATATATTTGAGTATCTTAGACATCTGGCCTCAAAAGGCAGTGCTATATTGAAATTTGCACTTGATGGGGCCTATTACCTTTTACCCAATTTTGGTAATTTTAATGTAAATCGTGATATTGTTCATGGCACAGCAGTATCAGTCCTGCACATACTTAAAGTTACTGTTTATGGGCTGAACTATATAATAATATTTACGCTTCTTGCCATATTATTCTTTAGAAAGAGAGAAGTATGAAATTTAGACCTCAAAAGATACATTTCATATTTCTTCTTATTATTTTAATATTGCTAGTTGTAATCATTCCGTTGCATAAGAGCATAGATAAGGATTTGGATGAGCTGCATCCAGAACGAAAATTAGTTACTGCTCCAGCCGGGGAATTTTTAGGAGCAACTTTATTTGGTTTCAAGGATATTGTTGTAGATTTAATGTGGCTTAGAATAGATTACTACTGGGATCATCAGCAGCAAGAGAAAATGTTTCCTCTTTTCAGAACAATTACATGGCTTGACCCGCATTTTCTTGACGCATGGATTTTATGGGCATGGCATATCGGATATAACCTCAGTGCAGCTGTAAAGGATCCTGAAATAAAAGAAAAATGCTATTGGGCAGATGTTAATATACTAAAAGAAGGCATAAAATTTAATCAAGATAAGTATGATTTATTCTTTGAGTGCGGTTGGGTTTATTACCATAAGTTGAAATTATATGCAGAAGCTGCTAAGTACTTCGCATTAGCTGGGCAGTGTAAAGACCATCCAATGTATGTTTCTCACATTCTTGCTCATAGCTATGCAAAGCAGCATAACTGGCAAAAATCTTTGGAAATATGGGAATCTGTGAAGAAAAAAGGATATAAAAATTGGTCGCAATCTGAGGTTGCAGGAAGACACATAAAGAAAATGGAAAAATATATTGAAATGGAACAAAGGGGCGAAACAGTTAAGGATGAGATGTACCCATGAAAGCATAATTCTTAATTTCTAATTTTAAATTTTTAATTGATTGTGATATGAGAAGATTAGACAGAACAGATTTTTTAATTATTATAGTTGTGATTTTCCTCTTAGGTGTAATGGCAGTGCCTAGTTATATTAAGGATCAGGTAGCTTATAGGAAGGAAACGTGCTTAACCAATATGAGGAAAATTGTATGGGCAAAGCAGAAATGGGCAGCTGGCAATAAGAGAGAGAATGGAGCTAATTGTACTATGGAGGATTTGGTTCCAGAGTGTCTTCCTGAAAAATTAGAGTGTCCATCCGGCACTAAAGCGTATATTGTTAATCCTATAGGCAAGAATCCTGTTTGCCCGAATCATACTTTGCCTTGACCTAGTCTGTCTTGTGTGATATTTTTAGACTATTAAAAACAATATGGAGGAAAGGATGAATACAATTTTTCAGTCCGTTTTTAATTTGTTTTCAAATGACATAGCAATAGATCTTGGAACGTCTACTACTCTCATTTATGCAAAGGGCAAGGGCATTGTTCTCTCTGAACCATCGGTTGTTGCTATAAGAGGAAATACGAGCAAAGTGCTGGCTGTTGGAAATGACGCGAAGAAAATGCTCGGAAGAACGCCTGGAGATATTTCTGCAATAAGGCCTCTAAAGGATGGAGTCATTGCGGATTTTGAGGTAGTGGAGATAATGTTAAGGCATTTTATAACAAAAATCCATAATAGAAGAATGTTTATAAGCCCAAGAGTAATTGTTGCTATTCCATCAGGTATAACAGCTGTAGAAAGGAGGGCTGTGGAGGATTCGGCTATTCATGCTGGGGCAAAGGAGGTTTATTTAATTGGAGAACCAATGGCAGCAGCCGTAGGCGCAGGACTTCCTGTCCAGGATCCGGCTGCAAGCATGGTTGTAGATATAGGAGGCGGAACTACAGAGGTTGCTGTTATATCTCTTGTTGGCAGTGTTTACGGACGAACAATTCGTATTGCTGGCGACGAAATGGATGCAGCTATCACAGAGCATATCAAAAAAGCGTACAATGTTCTTATTGGTGAACGTACAGCAGAGGATATAAAGATAAAAATAGGCTCAGCATTTCCAGCAGACAAAGAGGAAAAAATGCAGGTTAAAGGAAGAGATTTGGTTGCAGGATTACCAAAGACTGTATCTGTGTCATCTGAGGAGATAAGAGAAGCTCTGAGTGAGCCTGTGTCTGCAATTGTTGAGGCTGTTAAAGCAACTCTTGATAGAACGCCACCTGAGTTGTCAGCAGATCTGGTTGACAGAGGAATAATATTAGCAGGAGGAGGAGCGCTTCTTAAGGGACTGGATAAATTGCTCGTTAAAGAAACAGGGCTTCCTACCAACATAGCAGAAGATCCTTTAACTGCTGTGGTGAGAGGCGCTGGCAAGGTACTGGAAGAGTTAGATTTTTATAAGGATGCTTTGATACATTCTGAATACAGGACGTAATGAAGCGTGTTTTAGTTTCTGTTATTATTTTATGCGCCTGCATTATTATACTCACCGTCAGTCATAATTATTCACAAGATAATGTCCGATCAGTATTTTTAAATCTCTTATATCCATTTCAGAAATTAACGAACTCTGCATACAAATCTGGTGTAAATCTAAAAAAAGCTATTCTCTCTGTAAGGGAAATGCGTTCTAAGGAGGATGCTCTAGAAAAGGAGATTGAAAGCTTATCAATAGAGATAAGGTTGTTGAGATCTTTACGTACAGAGAATAAGAAATTAAGAGAACTTTTAGAGATCAAGAATAAATATAATTATCAGATAATTTTTGCAGAGATTATTGCGGGAGATATAACAGGTTTGTATGATTCAGTAATAATTGACAAAGGAGAAAAGGATAATATTGAGAAGAATATGCCAGTTGTGACAGCACGGGGCATTATAGGAATAACACAGGATGTAGGAGCATACTCAACCAGGGTTATAACTATTCTAAATCCAAATTGCAAAGCAGGTGTATCTGTTGGTAAAAATTCCGTAAGAGGAGTTATGCAAGGTAAAGGCAATTATTGCATTATAAAATATATATCTGTAGAAGAAAATATAGAAGTAGGAAACAAGGTATATACTTCCGGGGGAGGAGGAATATATCCTGGAGGAATAGAAGTTGGCAAAGTCTTCAGAATAGACAAAAAACCGTATGATATTTTCCAGATTGTATATGTTCTTCCTTACGCAAATATTCGAACACTTGACAAGGTTGCAGTAATTAAAGACAAATAATGAAACTGCTTATCTGGCTCTTTCTAGCCATATTTTCAATCGTTTTCCAAACATCGGTTTTTGATAAATTGGAGATTTTTGGCGCAAGGCCGGATTTATTATTGATTCTAGTAGTTTACGCCAATTTAGATAAAAAGATATATAAGGGATTAGCAGTTGCATTGATTGGCGGTATTTTTGCAGATGGATTTTCAGGCACTATTTTTGGAATACAGCTTATTTGTAAACAAGTTGATGCATTCGTTACCCAATTCTTATCAAGAAGATTATTCGTTAACGAGAAATTTGTAAAAATTTTAATAATAGCAATAGTTAGTCTTGCGGATAGGGTAGTGTTATATTCAACATCCATCTTACTAAATCAAAATATGAATACATTGTTATATTTGGCAAGAAATACGGTGGTTATTATTCTGTACAACGTAATAGTCAGCCTTATTCTTTTCAAGTTTTTTGATTATGTTTTTGTATTGGGAGATACAATCTATAAAGCATGTTACATGATAAAAAAGAAACTGCGAATATAAAGAAAAGAATAAAGAACGTTGCTTGGATATTACTGGCATGTTTTTTGGTTATTATATCTCGCTTGTGGTACTTGCAGCTCATAAGAGGGAACCAGTTTAGCGATAGAGCAAAGTCCAACAGGATACGCTTAATCCATATCAATGCCCAACGAGGTTGCATATACGATAGATATGAAAATCTCCTTGTTAAAAATGTCAGTTCTTTTAATGTGTTAGCAGTCCCAAATGAAATAAAAGACATAGGCGCAACAGTCAAATTACTCTCCGAGATTCTTGGCTTAGAACGAACTTTTATAATGAGGAAACTCTACGATTTAAACTCTAAGGAGTACTCTGGTATCAAACTTGCATCAAATATTAGTTTGGAGAAAGTAATATTGATTGAAGAGAGAAGCTCTCTCCTTTCAGGAATATTTATTCAGATAGAGCCTCGGCGAAAATATATATTAGGAGAAAGTGCAGCACATATAACAGGACATGTTAGACAAATTAGAGAAGGGAAGATTGAAAAGAAGCAGTATCATATATTTCAATACAATGAATTTAAGGGAGAAGGAGGAGTTGAGGAAGCTTTTGATAATTCCCTGAAGGGATCTGATGGAGGAAAACAGATTGAGGTTAATTCTAGAGGGGAACAAGTAGCATTGCTTGTAGAAAAAAAGCCGGAAAGAGGCAGCAATGTTATTCTTACAATTGATAAGCACATGCAAGAATTTGTAAGCAAATTATTAGAGGATAAGACAGGGACAATAATCGTTATGAATCCTCAAAATGGAGATATACTCGCAATGGCAAGCAGTCCTTCTTATGACCCTGAGATTTTCAATACACCTGTTCTGCAAACAGATTTAGACGCTTTAGCCAAAAAGGATGCACCTTTACTTAACAGAGCTATTTCTGCTTTATATGCTCCCGGTTCAATATTTAAGATACTTATAGCTACTGCAGGCTTGAAATATCATGTTGTAACTTGCTCTCAAGAATTAGATTGCAAAGGGCACTTGAAAGTTGGGGAAGGGATATTCTATTGCTGGGATAGAGCAGGCCATGGATATATGAATATGTATAATGCTATAAAAGATTCATGTGATGTTTATTTTTATAGACTAGGACTGTTATTGGGGGTTAATAGGATTGCAGATTTTGCGGATAAATGCGGATTCGGCAAACTTACAGGCATAAAGCTTCCTGAAGAAAAAGCTGGGCTTATACCAGATAAAAGCTGGAGAAAAAAGAGGACTTGGTATTCTGGAGATACAGCGCTGTTGTCAATAGGCCAGTCCTATCTCTTAGTAACTCCTATTCAACTAATAAACCTGATTAGTGCAGTAGCCAATGGGGGAACTATGTACAAACCTAGAATTCTTTTGCAGACACCGCCTGAGCAGATAGGTAAGTTGCCATGTTCTAAGGAAGTAATAAAAGAAATTAAAAAGGCTCTTTGTGAGGTTGTAAGTGATGAAGGAACCGGTAAATTTGCACAGGTTAAGGGATTGGAAATTGCAGGCAAAACAAGCACAGTGCAAGTAGTAAAAATGAAACATATTACTAAATACAGAGATATTCCGTATAAATTCAGGGATCACGCTATGTTTGTTGCTTTTGCTCCTGCAAAAAATCCACAGATTGCTCTTATAGTTATTGTTGAACACGGTGGGGAAGGGGGGAGAGTGGCTGCGCCTATTGCAAAACAGATATTTAAATGGTATATAAAAAACAGAGGTAACAAACTGTAAAGAGAGGAGATTATGTCAATTGATTTTAAATCCATGGACAAAATAGCAGAAGGGAAGACAAAAATAATTTATAGAAATGCTGAGGATGAGAAAACAGTTTATATGGTCTTCAAGGACGATATAACAGCAGGTGATGGGGTAAAACATGATGTGATAGAGGGCAAGGCTTTAATTGACTGGAAAACTAATAGAGATACATTTGAACTTCTTAATAGAAAAGGAGTTAAAACTCATTATATCTCAAGTCCTGAAGAGAAAGTAGTGCTTGTAAAAAAACTTGACAGAAAAATTAACCTTGAAGTTGTATCAAGAAGAGTTGCTGCAGGCTCTATTCTGAAATGGAGTAGTGCTATTGAGGGGCAGAGATACGATCCTGTAATTACCCAATTTCACTATAAGGATGATCCGTTACATGATCCGATGCTGGATGACGCTTATATTGACTATATCATAAGGGCAAAGAATGGTTCTGAATATGCTGTGATGAAAAGAATTAATGAACAGGCTTTCGGATATCTTGAGGCAGCCTTTGCGTATTTTGATATTCAGTTAATAGATATCAAGCTGGAATATGGTATTATTGATGGAGAGGTGTATCTAATAGATGAGATTTCAGGAGGCTCATTTCGGCTGTGGCCCTACGCGCATAAAAACCCAAATCTTAATCAAGACAATGTATTGGAAGAACTTAATCCAGAAGCTCGGCTTGACAAGGATACCTACAGAATGGGGCAAAGCACAGACATGGTTAAAGATAAATTTGCAGAAATAGCTAATATAACTGCAGATTTTAAGAACATAGAATAATAGGGGGTAAAAATGGCTGTCTTATACGGTAAAAGGATAGATAAGAAAACATTACTAAAAAAAGTTGGAAGTATTTCGCAACTTGCTGGTATAAAAAGATATACGCTTTTAGAAGGAAGAGGAAAGGGTGTTGAGGTTGCTGATGTTAGAACAGGTTCGGGTTTTTCTTTTACAGTTCTTCCATCCAGGGGTATGGATATCTCTTTTGCGCAGTATAATGGTAAGCCCTTGTGCTGGAGATCGCAGACAGGTGATGTATCGCCAAGTTATTATGAGCCAGAAGAATTTGAATGGTTAAGAAGCTTTTATGGAGGATTGCTCCTCACATGCGGGCTGACTCAGGCAGGTATGCCTTGCGTAGATAATGGAGAAAAACTGGGACTGCATGGAAGGATATCAAACATACCGGCTATTGATATTTTCACTCAATCCGAATGGAAAGACAATGATTATATCATGAAGATAAAAGGAAAAGTTACCCAGTCAAAGGTTTTTAACGAAAATATCTGTTTAACGAGAGAAATTACAGCAAGGCTGGGTGAAAGCAGACTGTTTATCCACGATGTAGTAGAAAACTTAGGATTTGAAGATGTTCCTCATATGATACTGTATCACATTAACGGAGGCTACCCGGCAGTTGATGAAGGATCAAGTTTAATTGCTCAAGTAAATAGTGTCTCGCCGAGGGATGATGAAGCAAAGATAGAACAGGGAAAATATAATCAGTTCACTGGTCCAATACATGGGTTCAAGGAACGAGTATATTATCTTGATATGGCTGAGGATAAGGATGGATTTGTAACAGCAGCGCTTGTAAATAAAACGTGTGATAACGGAGAAGGATTCGGTTTCTACGTCAAATACCTCAAGAGAGAGCTTCCGCGATTTATTGAATGGAAAATGAATGGGGAAGGAACATATGTGGTTGGCATAGAGCCTGCAAATTGCATGGTGGGAGGCAGAGCAAAAGAGAGAGAAGCTAAAGCCCTCCAGTTTATGAAACCCGGAGAAAAAAGAGAATATCATTTGGAAATAGGTGTCCTCTCAGGTAAAGAAAGCATAGAAAAATATGAAGAACAAATGCGCTGACCTGCATATTCACACTATTGCTTCAGATGGAACCTTCTCGCCAAGAAGAGTGGTACAGGAAGCAGCCAAAAAAGGCATACACGCAATAGCAATAACAGATCATGATACTGTTCAGGCCATTCCTGGAGCAATCAAGGCTGGCAAGGATATGAATGTTGAAGTTATCCCCGGAGTAGAATTAGCTACAGATGAGAGAGGCGTAGAAGTACATATTCTGGGGCTATTTATAGATTGGGAAAATAAAACATTGCAAGACACACTTAAAACCCTGTCTGTGCAAAGAATTAGCCGAATGAAGAAAATGATATCTAAATTAGCTCAATTTGGAATGAATATAAAATTTGAGGAGGTCTCAGAACTGGCAAAAGGAGGAATAATAGGAAGACTTCATCTTGCACAAGTTATGAAAAAGAAGGGATACGTAGAATATGTTGCAGAAGCCTTTAACAAGCATATAGGAGATAGAAAAGCGTGTTATGTTTCAAGGCGCAAATTGAGTTCAGATGAAACTATTTCATTAATACATCGCATGGGAGGTATCTCTATACTTGCACATCCAATGCTACTTCACAGAGATGACATTATAATAGACCTCCTAAAAAAGGGATTAGGTGGTATAGAGGCGTTCTATAATCATCAGTCCAAGGAAAGTGCCGAGCATTACGAAAAAATGGCAAAAGAGTATGGACTATTAGTTACAGGCGGTTCTGACTGTCATGGAGAGGCAAAAGATCAGGTTCTAATGGGGAGTGTAAGAATACCCTATGAATATGTTGAGAGATTAAAGGAGTGCAAGGAGTCAATGAGTGGGGAAAATATTCATTGTTAGACATGGCCAGACTTCTGGCAACAGCACACTAAAATATTTTGGTATTACTGATGTGGAGTTAAATGAAGAGGGCATAAACCAAGCTGGATTAGCAAGTAAAAGATTAGAAAAGGAAAATATTTGCAGAATTTACAGCAGTAGTTTAAAAAGAGCATTTAAAACTGCAGAAATAATAGCAAAGCCTCACAGAATAAGTGTTGAATTAAAGGAAGACCTAAGGGAAATCAACTTTGGGAATTGGGAAGGGTTAGGTTTTCAAGAAATTCAGAAGAGTTTTCCTCAGGAATTTTCTGAGTGGCAGAATAATATAATGGGTTTCACAATGCCTCAAGGGGAATCGATATTGGAACTAAAAAGAAGAGTTGAGACAGCATTTAATGAAATATTAAACAGTGCAAGAGAGAATAATGTTGTTATTGTAACTCATGGAGGTCCAATAAGGATAATATTGAGTAAAATACTTTCTCTAAATGCGTTAGAGACTGTGTTCTGGAAGATAAAACAGGATAATGCTGCATTAAATATTATTGAGAATACAGACAACACACAGATAATATCACTAATTAATGACACATCTCATCTGAATCAAAATTAAGGATTAAGACGCTTCGCTCTAAGAATTAAGTTTATAGTGCGTGACGTTTTTTACTTAATTCTTAATCCTTATGACTTAATACTGAAAGTGTTTCGAGTTTCGGATTTAGAATTTCGGATTTTTATGTAACGGAGTTCAGTGAATATTTACTTTCTTGTGGATTTTTTTAGATAGTCATTAATTGCTGATTTGAGTGCCTCCTCTGCCAAAACCGAACAATGCATTTTTATATGTGGAAGTCCACCCAATGCTTCTGCTACTGCTCGATTTGATATCTTAAGTGCTTCGTCTATGGTTTTTCCTTTAACTAATTCAGTAACCATACTGCTTGTAGCTATAGCTGCACCACATCCAAAGGTCTTAAATTTAGCATCTACAATAACATTGTTTTTTACTTTAATATACAGCTCCATAATATCTCCACAAACAGGATTCCCTACATGCCCAATACCATCTGGATTTTTTATTTCACCTACGTTCCGTGGGTTTCTGAAATGCTCCATCACTTTTTCACTGTAGTTTTTCACTATTTATCTCCTATAAGTTAGATATTATATATGCTAGAAGTATTTTTAATCTTCTCAGGAATTATATAAATAAAAAGACATCTTGCCAAGTATTTTTAGCAGGTAACAGGAAAGCAATATGACTACTTGAAACTAAGGATTTACACTTGGTAGCGGGGGTAGGATTTGAACCTACGACCTTTGGGTTATGAGCCCAATGAGCTACCTGACTGCTCCACCCCGCGATCCTAAAAAGCATTATACCCGCTGCGGTAGGCAAAGTCAAGAAAAAACTTCGTGACGCGTAACACGTGACGCGTGACGAGGCAAGAAAAGAGTTCGAATTCGAGGGCAAAGATCGATGTACGGAGGATGGCGGACGGTATGCGGAAAGAAAGGTATAAGGAAATTGGCACAAGTGAATAAAAAATACGGCTAAAAACCATAGAACTTTAGTAACGAATTTAAAGGATGGGAACGGAAAGATTGAAAAAAAAGTATTTTTAATGCATTATTTACTTTATATCCATGAAAAAAAATGCAAGAAACAAAGGCAAATTTTGTTTGGAAATTTGGAGTTGTATCGTATCTTGCACCTGGTGTTTAAAGGGAGGTTGAATTGAAAAAAATCATCTTGCTGATCCTATGCGTTTTTTCAATAACCGCATGCGCCGTCCATAGCTACCGCTCCGATTTCGAGTTTGCCGGCAAGTTGGCCAAAGAAGGGCTGTGGCAGGAGGCCTCTTACCGCTTGCAGAAAGCGCTGGCAGCGGGAAATGACTCGGCCGCCCTGCACAACAACATGGCCGTGGCCCTGGAAAGCCTGGGTCGCTACGAAGAAGCCCAACGCCAATATGAGCTGGCCTTGAAACTGGCTCCCGGCCATCCGCAGATTCAGAGCAACTTCAGCCAGTTCAAAAAAAACCAGAGGAAGGACGACAATGAAAAGTAAGATCATCCCGCTGCTGCTCCTGGCCGGCCTGAGCGTGGCCTGTGTCGAATCATTCGTCTCCGTGCCCATCCCTTTCAGCGAGGAAAAAATCGCCGATTTTTCCGCTTACCGTGATGTGTTCTTCATCGACTTTGTCTGTGATATCCCCGAGGCCGGATTGACTACCGAGACCGAGATTCGCAGGACATTCGCCGAAGAGATCCCTTTCGCCATCAACAAGAAGATCGTCCTGCTCGAGCCCGACCATTGGGCCATGATCCGTGGTATACTGCGGCGCTACCGTTTGGCCGTGGATATTCAGTACGACAACAGCGTCTTTTTCCACAAGATCTTCCAGGCCCACCCCGGGGCACTTTTTTTCACCGGCAAACTGAAACTGAACATCAAGAAAATGGGCGTAGTCAAGGAGACCAGGGATGAAATGGGCAAAAAGAAAAACGCTTATGAAACGGTACAGTTGTGGGAAATGGAGATGAAGGTTTTTCTCATCGACGGCGACAAGGCAAAGATCCTCAAGCAGGAAACGTATACGGAGAAATTGGAACCAGGCGCCGAAAGCGCGGCCCAGTTTAATTTCAACAGCATGTTCGCCAAGATGACGGCCAAGCTGACCGCGGCGCTCCAACCCCGCAAAGCACTCCAGGAAAGATTTATTTTATACAAATAGGGTGGCAATATGAAAAAAACAACATTCGCCTTTTTCTGTCTGTTCTGCGCCGCGGTCCTGTTCGGCCAGTATTCCTTTTATTACGGAAAAAACAAGATCGTTCGCCAGGCCTTCCCTTGGAAATATGCGGAAACCAAGAATTTCCGCATTTATCACTATATGGACGATGCGGAACTGCTGGGCCGGGTGGCCCGCGAAGCGGAAAAGGCCTATGAAAAGCTCTCCTCGCTTTTGAATGTGACCATTGAGGAGAAGACCCCGATCATTTTTTACAACAAACAGACCGATTTGGAGCAAACCAACCTGTATCCGGGCATCATCCCCCCGGGGAGTTTCGAGGGCTTCACCGAACCCATCGGTCACCGCCTGGTGATTTACGGCAACCGCAGCAGTGAAGACCTGGGACGCCTGATCACCCATGAGTTGAGTCATTCTTTCGAATTCGCCATTCTTTACAAGAACCGCTCCACCGGCATGTTCAATTTCAACCGCCCGCCCCTGTGGGTCATGGAGGGTTTCGCCGAATTCATGACCGACTACTGGGACAGTTTCAGCCTGATGACCGTCATCGACAATGTGCTCAGCGATCGCATCCCCGAGATCCAGGATGACGGCGATATCCGCGCCGCTTACGGCACCAACCGCACCCCCTACGATTTCGGCCACTTGATGTTCGAGTTTTTTTATGAAAAATTCGGCAAGAAGGGTGTCCGCGACCTGCTGTACAGCCAGCGGCGTCCGGCCTTGGTCAGCAAGCGCAAGAGTTTCCTGGAGCAGTTCAATTTCGTGCCCAAGACCTTCAATTATGAATTCAAGAAATACGCCCGTAACCGCTTCAAGGCCTTCATCGGCCGCGAAAACCCCGAGGATTACAGCTTTATCATCGGACCCGATTTTCCGTTTGCTTATTCCTTTTCCCACCAGGTTTCACCGGGCGGCGAATTGCTAGCCGTGGTCACGGTCAATTACCGCAGCTATAAGATCGATATTATCCTGGTCTCGCTCAAGGACGGCAAGGTGATCAAGAACGTCACCCCCGGGTACAAATCCACTTATGACGGCATCGAATTCAAGTTCGTCCCCTCCGACGGCCGCTCCTTCAGTTGGGACCGCCGCGGTGAAAACATCGCTTTCTTCGTGCGCAAGGAGCTCGACTCGTTCTTGGTCGTGCTCAATGCCATCGATAACCGGGTGCTGAAGGAATTCAACATCGGCGCCATCCAGAAGCCGAGCTCACCGGTTTTCCATCCCAGCCAGAACCGCCTGCTTTTCACCGGCATCGAGGGCATCCAATCCTTCCTGTACTCCCTAGACCTGGGCAATGGCCAGATCCGCAAGCTGAGCGACGGCCGAACCTACATCAAGGCGGTCGACATCAGCGGCGACGGTGAAAAGGTCGTGTACTCGGCCGGATTCGGCGATTTCGATAAGTTGTATTTGGCGGCCAGCGAGAGCCCCGACCTGGCCATGCGGCTCACCGACGGCGAATACAACGATATCGCCCCGGCCTTTTCCTTGGACGGCAAGACCGTGTATTACAGCTCCGATGAACTCGGCGCCTTCAACATCTGTTCACTGGACCTGGAGAGCAAGATCCTCTACCGCTTCAGCGACGTACGCACCGGCAACTTCTTTCCGGTGGAGATCCCCAAGGCCAAAGGCCAGCTGGTCATCTCCTCGTTCCACAAAGGGAGCTTCCTGCTTTTCAAAAAGGATGTCAGCAGCTATTTGGCCAAGCGGCCGGTCGAGTTCACCGCCGTTCAGTCCGCCGCTGCCCCGGCGGCCGCTGCGATGGAAGTAGCCGTGCCTTTCACATTGAGCGTAAAAAAATACAAGCCCTTTGAAAAGCTGATCATCACCAGTTTGCCGCCGGTCACGGTGGCCGTGGATACCAACGGCGGTTTCTTCGGCTCTTCCTATTTGAACGTGACCGATATGCTGGGTGACCACAACTTCATATTCTATCTGGCCTCCTTTTACGGCTATCGCTCCTACCATTTGGCCTATTTGAATCAGCGGCGCCGCCTGCAACTGTACACTCATCTTTTTTCCGAAAGCGACGCCTATTATTATCCCTACGTCAGCAACTATTACCTTTCGCTGCGCAGCCGCATCGGTGCCGAATTCGCCCTGATCTATCCTTTAA
Organism: bacterium; assembly: GCA_043824255.1. Classification (GTDB taxonomy): domain Bacteria; phylum JAHJDO01; class JAHJDO01; order JAHJDO01; family JAHJDO01; genus JAHJDO01. The sequence goes on along the minus strand of JBDRTG010000025.1, from coordinate 7,051 downwards.
GCCGCTCCACCCGCACCGAACTGACCATGTCGGCCTACCACCAGGAAGAGGATTCCGACCTGTTTTATTACCAGCAGGAACTTCCCTACGGCCAGTTCTTCAACGGCTTCGCTCTGCCGGTTTCGGCGTCGCTGGTATCCGAAACCACCCGCTTCTCCTATTACGGACCGAACCAGGGCCACACCTTCCGGCTGAGCGTCGGCAGATATTTCAAGCTTTCTTCCAAATCGCTGGATGCCTATACCCTGGAAGGCGATTTCCGCAAGTACGTGCGCCTCGACAACTATTCCCTGCTGGCCTTCCGCTTGAGTGGATTTTATTCCGGCGGCAAGAACGCCTTGCTGTACTGGAGCGGCGGCAACAATACTTTGAGAGCGGCAGATTTCCGCAGCTTGGTCGGCAACAAAGGATTCTTTTTCAATGCCGAATTCCGCTTCCCCCTGGTCCATGCCGCCCTGACCCCGATCGGTGTCATCGGCCCTGTGCGCGGCGTGTTCTTCTTTGATTTCGGCGGCCTGTGGTTCAATGATCAGGAATATCGCATTTTCGAGCCCGGGAGTTTGCAACTAAAGGATTCGCTGTCCTCCTACGGCTACGGCATCGAATTTTTCCTTTTCGGCTATCCCCTGCACTTCGAATGGGTCTACCGGACCGATTTCAAGAATACGGAATACAGCGGCATCAATTTCTGGATCGGCTTCGATTTTTAAGCGCGCCAGCGGCGATCGGCCCTTTTTCGTCAAGCCAGGATGTTTGACTTTGTCCGGGAAAAATGCGAAAATGAAAAGGGCAGAATGAGATGCTGATCAACCACACATCCAAGCAGGTAACCGCCAAAATCGTCTATTACGGCACCGGACTGGGCGGCAAAACCACCAACCTGCAGTATATTTATTCCGTGACCAACCCGCATTCGCGCGGTGAGCTTGTCTGCATGGAAACCGAGATCGAACGTACCCTTTTTTTTGACCTGCTGCCCGTTAACGTCGGCCTGGTTAAGGGCTATGAAACCAAGTTTCAATTGTACACCGTTCCCGGGCAGGTTTTTTACGACTCTACCCGCAAACTGGTCTTGAAAGGCGCCGACGGCATCGTTTTCGTGGCCGACTCCCAGGAATTGATGGAACAAGCCAACCTGGAGAGTTTTGGCAACCTGAAAGAGAACCTGGGATTCTACAACCATCTGATCGAGGACATTCCCCTGGTTTTCCAATACAACAAGAGAGACCTGAAAGGCATTTCGTCCCTGGACAGACTGAATGGCAATTTGAACGGCTTGAAGCGGCCTTACTTTGAGGCCGTGGCCCGCAACGGCCGTGGGGTCATAGAAACCCTGCGCGAGATCTCTGGCATGACCCTGGTCAGGATCAAGGAAGCGCTGGAACACACTGCGGTTTCCGCCAAGAACGTAGCCGTGCAGTTCGATGTGAATCATAGCCAGCAGATGGTTAAGATGAAAGATCTGCCTGTGAAAAAGGTCAGCATGGAACAAATGGCCGCCAGCGATGCAGGGCAGGAGCCGCCAACAAAAGCTGAAACTATCCCGCCGGCCGCAGTTGAAAAAAACGCCGGCGCAGCCAAGGAGTCACCCCAGGCCAAACCCTTCAATCCATCTTTCGGCGAGTTGCTGAAGCGGTTGGAAGATCCTACCCGCATCACAAAAATTGAAAAGATAACCGCCGGCAACGGTCACCTGACCGTTGAGGTCAAGGACAGCGCTGGCCGCACCATCCGTTCCTTCGACATCGTCCTGAACCCCGAAACCAAGAAGGTAAATATCATCCTAGATGTCAAAAATTAAATTCGTCCTGCTGCTTGCCGTTTTTTCTTTGTTATTTGCCTGCGCCGCATCCCGGCGCCCCCTGGTCCCCGCCGCAGATCCGCTTGCTGCCGGCGGTCCGCCGGCCAGGGCCGCGGCTTATTTCCAGCAAGGCAAGACCTGTATGGAAAAAGGCGACATGGCGGCAGCCAGGTCCTGCTTCAACCAAACCCTGGATGTGCTCCTCGATGCCCGCGGCGGTGGTCAGGGCGGCGACAGCAAAAATGTCCTGAACGATTATGTGAAGAAAATCGCCGCTATCGAGTTGAATTATTTGAAGGATAAAAACAGTCCGGAAAATGGCCAGCATGAGGCGTTTCTCGACCAGGTCATCTCCACGCCGCTTTTCCTGCCCACGGAAAAGGATGTTTTGGACCTGAAGCAGAAAGTCAGTGAAACTGCGAAGGTTTCCTACAGCATTCCGGTGATCGTCAATTCTCAGGTGGTTTCCTTTCTCAAGGCCTTCCAGACCATCCGCCATGACGGCATCCAGAGGGCCCTCGACCGTATGGTCGAGTTCATTGCTCCCTTCAAGGAAATTTTTCGCCAGTACGAAATCCCGGAAGACCTGGTTTACTTGCCGATCATCGAGAGCGGTTTTCGTGTCGATGCCACTTCGCGGGCCCGGGCCAGGGGGGCCTGGCAGTTCATGGCCGCGACCGCCCGGCTTTTCGAGTTGCGGGTGGATTGGCAGGTCGATGAACGGTTGGACCCGTTCAAAGCAGCCGCTGCCGCGGCCCGCTACATGAAAGATCTCTACCAGGAATACAACGATTGGTACATCGTTTTGGCCTGCTACAACGGCGGCCCGCGCCGGGTCAAAAAAGCCATGCGCCTACTGCAAACAGCGGATTTCTTCACCATCAACCAGACCCATCATATCCGTCGCGAAACCAAGAACTATGTGCCGGCCTTTTTGGCCTCGCTGATCATTGCCCGCGCTCCCCAGGAATATGGTTTCAAGGTCAACGGCGGCGAAGCGATTTTTGCCGGCAGCAAAACCGTGGCCGTGCCGTCGCCGGCCTCGTTGGCGCATATCGCGTCACTTCTGCAAATTTCCTATGTGGATTTGAAAAAGCTGAACCCTGAATTGCTGCGTGACTTCACCCCCAGTAATTTGAGCGAATACCGCTTGCGCGTCCCGGCTCTCGCCGATGAAGCGGTTCTGGCCGGCCTGGAAAGAATTCCGCTTAAGCAGATCCCGAAATACAATACCTATCGGGTCCGTCCCGGGGACAGTCTCTATTCCATCGCCCGCCGCCATGCTACATCGGTCAGCCAGATCAAGAAGGTCAATGGTTTGAGATCCGATTTGATCAGGCCGGGCATGAACCTGATTATTCCCCGGGGGGATAGATGATCAGCCGGATCAATTCGGCGGTTCTCAACGGCCTGGAGGTGGTAGCCACCGAGGTCGAAGTCGGTTTCTCGCGCGGCATTCCCGGCATCGTCATCGTCGGCCTGCCCGACAATGCCGTCAAGGAGAGCCGCGAGCGGCTGAAACTGGCGGTCAGCCAGGCTAATTTCGATTATCCCCAAGCCACGAAAATCGTGATCAACCTCTCTCCGGCCGATGTGCGCAAAGAGGGGTCGGCCCTGGATCTGCCTATGGCCGTGGGTATCATCAAGAACCGCTACCGCATGGAAAGCCCGGCCTTTGCCGACCTGCTGTTTTACGGCGAGCTGAACCTCAACGGTGATCTGAACCCGGTAAAGGGCGTGCTGAACATTTCCCTGTACGCCCGTGAAAAGGGCTTCCGCGGCATCGTCATCCCTTTTGAAAACCGCGTGGAAGCCCAGTTTGTCAAAGACATCGAGGTATACGCCTTGAAAAACCTCACCCAGGTCATCCAGTTGATCGAAAATCCCGCCGCTTTCACCCCCTGCCATGCCGAGATAACCAAGGAACCCATCGGATTTTGCGATAATGATTTTTCCGAGATTAAGGGCCAGTATATGGCCAAGCGAGTAATGGAGATCGCCGCCGCTGGTTTTCACAATGTCCTGATGATCGGCCCCCCGGGATCGGGAAAATCCATGATCTCCAAGGCGCTGCCATCCATCCTGCCTGACATGAGTGATGATGAAATCCTGGAAACATCGCTGACCTACAGCGCTGCCGGCCTCCTGGGCCAGAAGGGCGGTTTGGTCTGCCGCCGGCCCTTCCGTTCGCCGCACCATACCATTTCTGATGTCGGCATCAGCGGCGGCGGCAAATACCCGGTACCTGGTGAGATCTCCCTGGCTCATAACGGTGTGCTCTTCCTGGACGAGATCCCCTATTTTAAAAAATCGGCACTGGAAGTACTGCGCCAGCCGCTGGAAGACGGCAAGATAACCGTTTCCCGTTCCCTGACGTCTTCCACCTTCCCGGCCCGATTCATGCTGGTGGCGGCCATGAATCCCAGCCAGGACTCGGTCGGTTTGGGGGAAGCGGGTGGTTACGCCGCCAGTCATTCCCAAAAGCACCGCTACTACGCCAAGCTTTCCAAGCCATTGCTGGATCGCATTGACCTGCAGATCGAGGTGAAGAAGGTCAAACTGGATGAGATCACTTCGCCGGCAATGGCGGAGAGTTCCGCTGACATCAAGAAGAGGGTGGTCGGTGCCCGCAACCTGCAATTGCATCGTTTCAAGAACTTGAAAAAGAAGATATTCGCCAATGGCCAGATGCGCAATGCCGAGATCAGAAAATTCTGCCCGCTGGACGAAAGCGGCGGCCAGTTGCTGCGACTGGCTGTGGACAAGTTCGACCTGAGCGCCCGTGGTTATTTTAGGGTATTGAAAGTGGCCAGAACCATAGCGGATCTGGATGGAGTGGAGACGATCGCCGCCCGGCACGTGCAGGAAGCCCTGCAGTACAGGTCGCTGGATTTGGCCCGTTTCTGATGATGTGCGGAACCGGGCATGGCCGTGACTGTTTCCAAGGGCATGCGCATGAATAAAAAAAGTATATTGCAAATACTGCTTATGGTCCTGGCCAGTGTGCTGATTGGCCTGGGCAGTAATTTTTTCGCCCATAAGCCCCTGCCGCTGTTCCGGGAAATGCCCTCTGCGGCCCCGGCCGTGTCCGTTTCCGGTTTCAGTGAAGCCGATGTTGATTTTGTCCGTCAGTTCAGTGCTGACCCGGGGGTTGTTCTGCTTGATGCGCGGACGGTTGAAAATTTTGAACACGGACACATTCCCGGCGCCGCCAGTTTGCCGATTTCACGTTTTGACGAGTTCTTCCCCCGCCAGCAGGAGCACTTGCGGGCTGCACGGATGTTGATCGTTTACTGCAGCGACTTGAAGTGCCCCGATTCGCATGAACTGGCCTTGAGGCTCTTTCGAAAAGGGCTGAAGGTCCTGTTCCTTTATAAAGGGGGCATGGAGGATTGGCTGGAGAATGGAAATGCTGTTGAGAAATAAAATCGCCCGCATCCTGTCGGCGCGGCCGCTGCAGGTCTTGGCTCGCTTGTTCCTGGGCGGGATATTTATCTACGCCAGTTTGGACAAGATCGCCCACCCGCAGGAATTTGCCAGAATTGTTGCCAATTACGGGATATTGCCCGATTTTCTGGTCACCCTGCCGGCCCTGGTGTTGCCCTGGCTGGAACTGATCGCCGGCCTGTGCCTGGTTTCCGGCCTGTGGGTGCGCAGCGCCGCTACCCTGCTGTCGCTGCTGCTGCTGGTTTTTATCCTGGCCCTGGGTTTCAATGCCGCGCGCGGTATCAGCCTGAGTTGCGGTTGTTTTTCATCCTCAGTCGCCGATAAAGAAAACATTTATGTGCTGATCTTCCGCGACCTGCTGTTCCTGCTACCCGGATTGCTGATCATCTTTTTCCACCGGGAAAGAAAAGATTCTTGATGTAGGGGCGGTCCGCCAGGCAACGTGCCGGCGGATGGCCCCCGCCCTGACGTGAAACCCTCCCCTATGCGACGCTCTATGGCTCCAAGGTCATGTCCCGTTCCAGTTGTTCGGCCTGTTCCGCCGCTATCATGGCATCATCCATGGATATCTTGCGGGTTTTTACCAGTTCGATCAGGTGCTGGTCGAAGGTCTGCATGCCCACATCGCGGTTCTTGGCTATGTGCTTCATGATCGTATCGGTTTTTTCCGGGTTTTTCAGGCACATCTCGATGGTTTTATTCACCAGCATGATTTCGCAGGCCGGGATCATGCCGGTTTTGTCCATTTTGGGCAGCAGTTGCTGGGAGATGACGGCCAGCAGGTTCTCCGACAGGCGCTGGCGGACGGAGAGCTGTTCTTCGGGAGGGAAATACCCCAGGATGCGGTTCAGGGTGCGCATGATGTCCGGGGTGTGGATGGAGGTCATGACCAGGTGTCCGGTTTCGGCGGCTTTCATGCAGGTATCGATGGTCAGATGATCGCGTAGCTCGCCCACCATGATGATGTCTGGATCCTGGCGCATGGCCGCCCGCAGGGCCGTGGCAAAAGATTCGCTGTCCGGGCCGATCTCGCGCTGTGAGATGACCGAAAGATTTTTTTCGAAAAGGTACTCGATCGGGTCTTCGATGGTGATGATGTGGGCGCGCCGCTTCTGGTTGATGTAGTTGATAATGGCCGCCAGGGTGGTCGATTTGCCGTTGCCGGTGGGTCCGGTGACCAGGATCAGCCCCCTCTTCAGGGAAGCGATCTTTTCCAGCACCTTGGGCAGGTTCAGTTCCTCGAAGCTCCGCGCTTTAAAGGGGAGCAGCCGCAGCACGGCGGCATAACGGCCGTTCTGGCGGAAAACGTTCACCCGGAAGCGGGCCACGTCAGCCAGGGCAAAAGAGCCGTCGTAATCCTTGACCTCTCTTTTGAACTTTTCATTGTCCTCGAATTTGGCCAGTGTCCGTCCGATCAAAAGCGTGTCTTCTTCGGTCAAAGGCGGATGCTTGAGGGGATAGAGTTCCCCGTAATGGCGGAGTAGGGGCGGGGCTCCCACTTGAAAATGAATGTCGGACGCGCCCTTCTCAGCGGCAAAACTCAGGATCTGGCTTAAATTGACGATCGACATGCGCAGCCTCCTAAAAAGGTCGTTTTATAGCGAACCGGGATCACTGGTTCATTCTAAATGAATGATTCAAGGAATGCAAGCGGAATGGTTGTCCAGAATTCCCCATCAAGTTTGAGAGTAGATGGATTATAGGTGAAAGCATTATAATTTTAGGTTAATTAAACCGGAATAAGTGTATTTTTATTTAATCACCTCAGGCAAAATGATACTTAAAATGATCGTTTGAGCTGGA
>JBDRTG010000024.1:0-29066 GCA_043824255.1 bacterium | reverse complement strand
ATCCACAATATGCACAGAATTAACAAAAAGAAAAAGTTTGATCAAAAAGAAAAACTTACTACTACTAATCTTAACAAAATAGGACATTTCTACTTTGGTAAGAATAGGACATTTCTATTTTGGCTTGACATTTTTATTGACCTATGTAAATGCCTTTGATAATATACGCTAGTCTCTTATCAGTGCATACGGGGCGTAGCGCAGCTTGGTTTAGCGCGCCTGCCTTGGGAGCAGGAGGCCGGAGGTTCAAATCCTCCCGCCCCGACCAAAGGTGTATAAGTAATTTGCGGGGCAGGGTTATATCCAGAATACGTAATTTCCAGTATGGCCCATTATCAGATCAATAACAAACCAGAGTCCTGCGGCAACCAGCTGCCCCAGGATCAGTCCCAGAAAGAACGGTCTTGAAGCTTTGTATACCTTATTTCCTCCGTATCGTGTGAGTACTGACTTTATTATCCATGCAATGAATATACTGAACCACAGAGCCTCCATTAGCCACACAGCGCTTATGGGATATGCAACAGGATGTATGGGCCACCACAGAAGCCTGTATCTCATGAACATCAGAAACGCCATAAATCCTCCGCCTATTGCTGTATGCAGCCAGCCTGTCCAGTTCACTCCTGTTGGATGCAATATCTTATCTATTGCATAGATATATGGGTGTTGTGGTCCTCTTATAAAGAACCATTGCTCCATGTTTATCCCACCATGCGTGTAAGCCAGTTTCAATGCTATCCAAAATGCAGAACCAAGTCCTATTACGAGTGCCGCTAATATAAACCAGAAAAGCTTTCTTCTGTTTGCCTTTATTATCTCTATTATCTTCAGGCTGTGCGCCACTGCTGCCATTACAAACGTTCTCAGGTCTGATGCCCATACATATGTGAACGCAAGACTTACCATACCCCCAGCTCCAAATATGGATGCCCCTAAACCTGACACTGCAAGAGAAGGCGCTATTGACGGTGCTACTGCTACTGCCAGCCCTCCCTCCGCCACTATCCTTGTTAAGCCTAAAAATAATACCAGAGCAAAAAACATGAATACAGGAACTGTTATCAGGGGCATGCCGCTGAAATATAGCCATGTCCCCATTACAATTAAACCTGTTAAGAGCAAGTATATTGATGCTTTATAGGACAGTATCTCATCTGTGTCATCTATATCTTTTCTTCGCCCGAACGCTTTACCAAATACATTCTTAAGATGCTCTCTTGCCATCCATAAGCCTGTTAATACTAGTACTATTATTCCTCCAGCCTGCTGATGGTATAACATTGGAGAACCTTGTATTCCGTAAATGCCTAGATTTTCGCTGAATCCAAAACCTGTAATGTTACAGATCCCTTTTATCACTATTGATAACAGGCATAAAAACCATAAACTGAACGCTAACTGCATGTTGATAAAATACGCATACCCTATCATTGGAAAACTTACTCTGAAGATTATGTTTAGAGTATTACGAAATATTGGAATGCTGTTCACTAACTGTATGTTAGGAATAAAATGGAAATAACTATGAAAGGCGTTTATTGAACTGATTGTGAATGGAATGGCAAATCCGAGCCACATTATCCTGCTTTTGAAGAATGGTCTTATTATAGAACCGTTTTCATCCTTCACCATATCCATAGATAATTGCGCTAACGGATATATCAGTCTCTCCTTCTCCACCCATTGTTTTCTTAATATCACCATTATTGTTATCATTACCATATACAAGGCCATAAGGAATATCATCCAGAAACATATTGGCTTGAGCCATGCTGACCATGGTATACTCGCTCCCTTTGGCATCCCTTCATAGAACTGTCTTATTATCTCTTTGCCCTGTGGCACCATCCAACTTTTTATATGCGGTTGTATCAACTCTGCCCATCTGTTTGTTGGAGTTGCAAAGTAGAATGGCGCTGTGATTATCGGAAATAGCTGCGCGCCAAGCCCCATTGTTGCTACTGAAGAGGCTACAAGCATCATGATGTATATTACCAGAAGCTCTGATGAATTAAGGGCTATTCTCTTACTTATTAGTTTGAGTATAACTGCTATGCCACCTACAAGAATGAAAAACAGGAATATTGCTCCTGCAGGCATAAAATCTACTGCTAAGTTGGAACCATGAACAATATCTATGGAATAGTGCGCCATTACAGGAATGAGAAAACACAGCAACGCACCTATTATAAAACTCTTTAGACCTACTTGTCTATTTTCCATCGACGAAACCAATTTTTCTCCCATCAAGTCTTGAGCGTAATATAAATCCTGCTCATTTGCAATATAAATTGTGGAGTTTCTATTGACAACTAGCCAAAAGTTTAATATTCTTATACATATATGAGAAAATTAGAGGAGATCTAAAATGGTAGAAGAAAAGAAAGTAGGACAAGTAACAGTTAAGCCTGAGATAGAAACAGACAAAAAAGATATTGAAGAAGGTAAGGCACTAGCTGTTATCAGTTATTTCTGGCTGATAAGCTTGATTGTTCTTCTTGTTAAGAAGGATAATGAGTTTGTCTTGTTTCATGCAAGACAAGGATTAGTACTAGCAATATTGGCTACTGTTTTTTCCTTAATCCCAATAATTGGATGGCTTCTGAATATAGTTGTTATTATATTTGCAGTAGTTGGTATTGTAAAAGCACTTGCTGGTGAGACATGGAGGATGCCTCTTCTTGGCGATTTTGCACAGAAAATAAAGTTCTGACTTATTGTTCTACTAAGCTTTGATAGTGCTTTGATATTTTGAGAATTCCGCCGCTCTGGTTGTAAAAATCATCATCCAAATTAAATAAGCCGTCTTTTGTTTTCATCCATTCAGCTCCGAAACACGGATGAAATCCTAGAAGTTCTCCCCATCGCTTATAATTCTGATGCCCGTTGGTTTCAAGCACTCCTATACTCATACCAGGTAAAGGCCCAATCCTTGCTGCCACATTTTTATTCCAGTCCACCAGAATAGGAATAACTGTCAAGTCTGCACAGAAACACGGAACGTCTGCTTTATGTGCGACATTAAGGATTTTTAAACTCATGCTCAGGGTCTTAGCAATGGGTTTAAGAGCAATTGCCCCATAGCCCATCTGGATACGCTTTTTTGCGTCCTTGTCAGAATGTGCGCTTTCGTCGGCTGCAATCCTTACCCCAAGGTCACCAACATCTACTTCATATTCCTCAGGAAAAGGTTCTTCAACAATTGCAATCTGGTCAAATGCTCCTATTTTCTTTGTATGGTCAAGAAGCCTCTGTAACCTTTCCTTTGTGTCATAACGGCCATTTGCATCAAAGTAATATGGAATCTTACCATCCTTTGCATGCTCAATCCTTGTGCCTCCAACTGCTTTATGTATTTCTTCAATCCGCTTCATATCCCACTGAAGCATCTTTTCTCTATCTCCATCCTTATCAGGATCAGAACCTATTTTTACCTTTAGGAAGAAGTAACCGTCTTTTACAGCATCTACAATTTCATCCAGAGGAATTGCATAAGCCATTAAAGGAATACTGGCAAGCTTTTTATGTCTGTATGATAGACATGCTCTGTATTCTTCTGGTATCATATCGTCAAAATTTGTAATATTATTTTCTTTTGCAAACAACATCCATGCAGCGTTGTCAACTCCAACCAGCGAGTTTAATGCAAAGGTCAGTCTTAAATCAGGATTATTAGTTATCTTTTTACCATACTCATGTACCTGAGGAACTAGCTCTTCCAATAGCTCAATAGGGTTAGAAAACACAAGTTCTTTGGCTTGTTTCAAAGCAAACTCCGTCATAGCGAACATCAAGGCATTACCACCTGCTTCACTATGAGAACTAAACACAGATGCATCACTCCAAAGCACACTCTGCGTTTCAATGCCCAGACCGGTTTTGCCTGATGAACTGGTTAGAGATGAAATGGATTGCCATGCTTCAGTGATATAACCACCCTTAAATCCAAAAGGTCTGATAAATGGTTCCCTTTCAAAATTACAGTTTGCTTTTTCTATTTTAATTTGTTTTCTAGACATTTGTTACCTCCATTATAATGTATAAATTATGGTAATAAAATCACACCCAATGCTTGATCCGGATGCTGAATTAGTTTTTCACACGCTTCCGGCGCCTGAATGAGCGGCACTTCGTCAGTAATAAGAGACTTAACATTTATACGTTTTTCTCCTATCCATCGCAAAATTTCTTCGAGATTACGCCGTGTCGTCCATTCAACAAAAACAGATGGATAATCATGTCCATGCTCCCAAGATTCATCGTGATATCCAGGTCCTGTTCGAGCTGAACTTAGAACATCCAGATTGCCGAGTCTTGCTGCAAACTCATGATTGATAGTTGCTGCTCCAACAATAACAATTCGCCCCATTTTATGAGTATCGGGCGTAGTTTTCATGCAAGCGACTAATTGCTTAAATGCTTCTGTTGCCTCGCCGCCGAAGCAAATAAATCCTGCATCGATTCCATAGCCGCGTGTAAATTCATCCGTCAGGGAAACAGCATCGTTTCCTTTTATGTTTACTACTTGATCAACTATCTTTTCTGCCTTTTTCAAACGTAAAGATAAGCTATCCCAGCTTATAACATGACATCCTGCAATCTTAGCCAGTTGAGAACATATCTGGCCAACAATTCCTAACCCTAATACAGCTACGTTTTCGCCAAGTTGTAATTCTGCTCTTCGTATTGCCTGAAGCGCAGTTGCTCCAAGACATGCAAAAGTTGCTTCTTGATAGCTTACTCCCTCTGGAATAGGGACGCATAAATTGCGTGGCACACAAGCATGACTGGCATGGAGAGCCGCTCCTCCCATACACGCGACTTTTATTCCTGTTTGTATATCTTTACATCCCTTTCCTGTATTAATAACTTCTCCAGCATTACTATAACCAAAAGCAGTCTTTAGCTTTTTATTACCTGGATTTTTTCGTACTTTTATCACCCCGCCAAGTTCTGTTCCTGGACTGATTAAACTGGCATGTACTTTTACAAGAACTTCTCCACGACCAGGTTTTGGAACTGGTCCATTTTCCACTGATATGACTCCATTTTCATTTCTTACGACATATTTTCTCTTTTGAACCATGAATTCTCCTCTCTATTTTTCCTCCGTAAGAAAGCGGAAATAATTTAAATCATGCCCTGTTTGCTCTACTATTTCTTCAGGTGTTAGGTGTTTCCAGCTGTGCCCTCCCTGATATTCTGAATGAAAGGATACAGGGCCGTCAAATTTTATTTGATTCAAACACTCGGCAAATTTGCGCCAATCAACTAAACCAGCTTCTAAAGGTACCATCTTCATCATCCAGCCTTTTTTATCCTCATTCTGCCCACCAATTCGAAACCAGGCCATATCTTTAACCGCTATTATAAAAATACGATCTTTGGCTAAATCCAGATCCATCATCCAGCCACAACTGGAACCTTCAATCGTACTATGTCCCACATCATAATATACTCCGATCACTTCTGGATCACAATTTTCTATAAGACGGAGCACATGATTAACATTAAGTCCCATATTCATACCTGAATGATTATGAAAACATGCTTTAACTCCATTATCTCGAAATATCGGCTCTAAGTCAGCTAACGCCTTTTTTACTTCTTTCGCCTGTTCTTTATAATATCCAAATCCCTTATATTTCCAGTAGCCTAATTTGATATATTTGATATTTAATTTAGCAGCTGTCTCTACGATGTTTCGGGTCTCGTCATTCATTTCTACAATTGCAGTTGTTAACATGGAAATTTTTACTCCCTGCTTGGCCAAAATCTCCTGAAAACTGGCTAGTTCGTATTTAATCTGATCTGGCTGGACATGTCCCCCTTTTCTGACAGTCAAATCCACGCCGTCCACCCTTAGCTTAGCCATAGTCTTCCCCAGTTCCTCAGCCTCCATAGTCTGGAAGCTCTTAGAAAAAATACAGTATTCCATGTCTTAATACCTCCTCTCTATTTTTTCTCCCGATTTTCTAAAGTTCTTTTTCTTTTACCTTCTATTTTCCCATGATTTCCTTGGTAACCTATAGATGGATACTGAAATCCGTCAATTTTCTGTAGCCCGTAATTACTCCACGGAAATTGAGCCACTGCTTTATCAAAAGCCTCAGTTATTGTGTCTGCCGCTACATCCTTTTTTAGCCTTTTTCTCTTTATGCTTGGGTTAAGCCGTTCCAACAGATTTAGAAAAACTCGTCCTTGAATCTTATAGGGCGAAATTTTCTTTCTATTGATGATTCCATGTTTAACTCCTTGATAAATAATTTCACAGGCCTTTTGAGGCATAACACTTCTAGCATAGTAAGGGCCGTAGGAATGTTTAACTACTCCAATTTCTATTTTGGGGATTTTCTCTTTTACTTCTTTAGTTATAGTTTGGTCTCCACTGACAAACACTGTTGGAATTCCTTTATCCCCGGCTATTGCTGCTGCCATACTAGCTTCACTTAGATAGAGAGCACCGTTATTCACCGCCCATTTACTATGTGGACAAACGGCGTTTTCTTCTCCTGCCATAGCATGCATTCCAATCAATACCATAGCACCAAACGATGAATCAAGATCAGTTAAACAATGTGGTCCAGAATTAGCTCTGCCATGAAGAATTTCACAACGCGGATCAAGTTCCTCAAAGAGAATATTGTAAGCACATCCATGGCTGTCATTTATCACAACATAGCTGGCTCCTGCATCAAAAGAGGCTTTAACCGCTGCGTTGACCTCATTGGTAAGCAATTTCTTCATTCGCATTCGATGTTCATGATTTTCAATACTTTTATCCTTCCTATTTTCAAAGAATACATAGCCTGCTATTCCTTCGATATCAGTTTGAATATAAATTTTCATAATTCATCTCCTATGTTCAGACTAACGTATAATCACTTTTGGACATTTCGACAGAGTTTCCAGTTTTAATAGACTCAGACGCCTTTAATATGATTGCCGTTGCTTTCATTGTTTCAATTATTCCACACGGATTTTTATCTCCACCTCGAATCTCTTTCATAAAACAATCTAGCAGAAGATAGTGCCCCTTGTCTGGGCCAATAGGCAATAGAGAGTTATCATTTGCTTCCACCGCTTTTTTCTGGCATGCTATAATCTCATTATAGTAATCGCTTATTCCATCTTTAAGCCTCCTACCATCATAGAGAGGAAAAATCTGCTTAAATGGTTCATCAACTACTCCAGTGACCCGTAACTCAAGAAGATGATCAATAATAATAGCTGCTCCTTTATGATAAATCTCGATAAGCTCCTTTGGATAACCAAAAGAACCAATAGATGCGCCAAAGATTGTCGCTAATGAACCGCCATCAAATTCTATGTTGATAACATTGTTTGCTAAATTACTGCCAAGAGCAGTAACGCGAATTGGCTCTTGATCTATAAAACAGCAGACTAAATCTGCAAAATGAGTCATCTCACTGATAAGGATTCCTCCTTGCTTGAAAGCCCACGCTTTCCATGACCAATAATCATCATTTATCCGAAGAAGCATCATAGTTTGCTCTTCCTCAGAAAAAGAAGGACGTTTAGTTCCTACCCGATCCCAGCGCCATGCTGGAGAAACTGGATTAGCTTTGTGTTTGAAGTATATATTACGCGCCGCGGTAATAGCCGGTGACATATGCCTATTATGTCCAACACAAAAGGGAATGCCAGTTTTCTTAATCTGTCTGGCTATTTCGAACATCTCTTCAAAATTATCTGCCATTGGTTTTTCCACATATATAGGCTTTCCAGCATCTGAAAGAAGTTTTATTAACTGCCGACGTAATTTATGTGTAGTGGCAATTATTACCATATCACACTCAGGATCATGTGCTATATCTCTGGCATCTTTAGTCACTTTTTTTGGGGAAAATTTTTCCTTGACTGTCTCTAATACTCTCTCATCAATATCACAGCACCATAGTAATTCTGCATCAGGATGTTTCTTAATATTCGGAAGATGCATACCTTGAGCCATTGCACCACATCCAATAACGCCTATCTTTACTTTTCTCATATCATCTCCTCTATATAATCATTGATTATTTTTTGCTTTTCGCAGTAAGAGCGTATTGCTTCTCGAAAGCATAGCCGTCATATCCCTTATCCTCAAGGGTTAAATCCTCAAGCTTTATCTCTGCTCCTTCTTGCTCTCTTGATGCTTTCCCGGCAAGATATATCCTTATTGTTTCAGTAAGATCTGTAATAGGTGCCATTTCAATGCCCTTTTCCATATAGTCAAAGATACGTTTGAGAACAGCAGCATAAATCTGTTTTGTATCAACTCTAAAAGTGTGAATAGCTTTGGCTTTATTTGTAGTTATAACAATATCAAATGGCTGCCATATGCCGGTTTGGAGCTGATATATAACTTTTATACCATTCTTCCATGTTACATAATATTGTTCAACAAAGGCTTCAGCTCTCCTAGCAGTACCTATATATTTCACTGAATCAACTCCCGGTCCTAAAAGTCCATGTATTCCCTCCATGATATGAACGCCATAATTGAATTCATCAACGCCTGCTGTTCCATAAACTGAAACTATTTCTTCGTTATTTTCCGCAAGTTGTTTTTTAATTTCTATGAATTCATTTGCATATCGCACTGACGAGCTTCCCAATATCTTTGCTCCGTCATTTACAAGTTCCTCAAGTTTATAGCAATCCTTTAAATTTCCGCATATCGGCTTATCTATAAAAACAGGTTTTCCGGCTTTTATAAAGGGCATGGCATGAGAGAGATGCTTATCCCAGTTACAGTCATGCACAAAGCCAATATCCACCATATCAACAAGCTCTTCTATCGTGTTACATCTTTTCTCAAGTTCATTATCTTTGATAAATGCATCCACTTCCTCGTCTGTGCGAAATCCATCATTATATATTGCGACATATTTCCCTCTGTTCATCTCTTTCATCTTTTTTGCAAAACTTCCAGGATGAGATATATCTATGTTTACACAACCTATTCTAATCATTTTTTAGTCCTTTCATTAATTTTCCGATAGTTAAAATACATAATCTTCTTTAGAAATTGGAATTTGTCTTCCTGTTCTTATAGATTCATTTACATAGAAACTTATTACAGCGGCTCTTGCTGCATTAACAACACCGTTTGGTGGTTCTGTATTATTAACAATAGCATCGGCCAGTTCGTCTATCTCTGCAATTTGTCCTTTATCTATCTTTTCCAATGTAATCACCTCTTCTTCTTTTTCAAAACCGTAAGACTTCATCTCTTTAAACTCATCAATATATATTGCCTTTCCATCGCAATATATTTCAGTTGCCTCCTTGGGAAACAATTTACAACCAGCACTAGCAATCAGTGTTGTACCTATCGAGCCGTCCTCAAAAGTAATTGTAATAATCCCGCTGTCAGGTATTTTTACCTTTTCAGGATCAAGAAATGTTCCTCCGCTTGCATAAACGCTCACAGGCGGTTTCCCAACAAGTTCACAAATAAGATCAAATATATGACACCCTTCTCCTACAAATCTTCCTCCACCAACTGCCGGGTCATGTGTCCAGTTATCCGCTGGAAAAGCCGCTTGAATACGGTGATATATAAGTTTTTTCTTATCTATTCCCTTAAGCAAATCCCTTGCTTTTCTAATAAGAGGCGCCATTCCTCTGTTATACCCCACAGTGTATTTCACATTATTCGCTTTTACAGCAGCAGCTATTTCTTTACATTCCTCTGCATTAAGTCCCATTGGCTTTTCACAGAGAATATGTTTTCCTGCATTAGCCGCTTTGATTGTCAGCGGAGCATGCTGGTCATGCCGCGTAGTAATAACTACCAGATTCACCTCCTTATCATTAAGAATTTTCCCATAATCCGTAGTAAAGTATTCCATGTTATACTGCTTAGATACTTCTTTTGCAGCTTCCTCCATAATATCACATGCTGCATAAAGCTTATACTTCTGATTCTTTGCCATATTAGGAAGATGCATTCCTTTTGCAAAACTTCCACATCCTACAAATGCTACATTGATTTTATCTGCCATTTCATTTCTCCTTTTATTTTATAATTATCACAGCCTGTGGATGATTTCATTTGCCTTTTTCTCATAAATCTGCTGCCATTGCGGGGCCAACAGGCACTCTGTTACTTCGTATCCTCCCTTGCCGTAGTCGTCTGCTGGAGGTCCGTAATGCATATAGCCGTTTGAAAAGGCCGCCACAAAGGTGTGTTCATAAGGCGATGCTTTTTTGACATTTAGCCCAACTTCTGTAAGTACCTCAATCGGAGCAGTTATCAGCACGCAGTCTCCGATTTTAATGCCCTGCACCTCAGCCTGTATAGTCGGCTCGCCGGCTTCATCGTTTATCGCCTTATGTTTTTTCAACGTGGCTATCTTGTCCTGGATTCTAGCCAATTTCTCCATAGCGTAAATGTTATTCAGATATTTCTTAATGTTTCTCCTGTTAAGGGAATCCATGGAGGAAAATTTATCATTATCTATCTTTTCAGCCTGCAGATAGCTGTAGTAATAATCCGACGGATAGTCGGGACTAAGGACGTATTTAATGTACAAAGGCAGGAATGCCTTGATGTTCAGACTGGTGCTTCTCAGGGAGCCCAGCAATTCGGTCTGCTCCTCCTGCAGTGATTTAATACGTTCAGGAATATCGGTTCTTCTGGGAAGCTCTATTGTTTCAGAAATGACACTCAGCTTTACATCTTTTGTTTGTATGTCTCTTAGCGCTTTCAAGGTGCTCAGACCCAGCATTGTTCCAAGTGGTTTGATGTCTCTGAGATGGCTGAAGTCTTTAAAGGATATATCGATAATGTCCCCGCCCGCTCCCTGTAAGAACAATGCCATTGCCCCATTGCCCAGATTCTCTTCAATGACTTTCGAAGCAACACCAGGGAAATTGGCTGTAATAGCTCCTCTCGCATCACCAAAGAGGGGATGACAGGCAAAATTATAGACTACTGCCAGTGGCTGACCGTCCATTCGGTCTACTCGAAGTATGCCTATTTCAGGATCAATTGGTCCAACACTTGCGACTTCTTCGTCAGGAGGGCATGGATTGGTATGGCGGATAGTCCAGTGCTTGCCGTTTTTCAGTCTGAGGGTTCGGTTCATTGTTATCTTGTCTTCATAACCGGAACCTGTTCCGATCTTTACATCTGTCATATTCTGCAGGGCCCGGCTGACCGCATCAAACGTTCTGTCAACCTGTTCATCGTCATCGCATAGCATCCGGACTGGCGGGTGGGTGTGAGAGGCGTTGACCAGAACGTTACAGCCGGGGATTTTTAAGTCTTTTTGAATTCGGCTGAGCAGCTTCGGCATAAAATCATCTGCAACATCGTCCAGTATCCTATTGCTAATTGTTCTGCCGCCTATCGCTGTAACATCCATTGCAATGATAACCGCTTTTGTCCTGCCGTCGTCCAAAACCAGGGCTTTAGCGTATAACGAGTCATTAATTACTACCCCTTTCGCATCAGTGGTAATATTGCTCTTTGCTGTGCCGGCGCGCATACTTATTCCTTTATTCATAATCCCCGTATTTTTTAACAATCTTATCATAAAAAAGATAATTTTCTATGGGTATATCGGGAGAAAGTGAATGAGTGCCTATAATCACACCGCCTTCTTTGCCCACATCAATTATCTCTCTAGCGGATTTTTCTATTTCTTTCTTTGTTCCTTTTCGAAGTATATTGGTATTGCACATGCCTCCGATATATGCCAGCCTATTTCCGTATCTCTTTTTCAGACCGACTAAATTCATATGAGCCCGTGGTTCGACCGGGTTTATTGCATCAACCCCGGCATCAACAAGCATATCTAAAACAGGCAGAAGATTACCATCACCGTGCATACAAATCTTAGACGCCCCGGCTTCTTTAAATGACTTTATCATTTTCTTCCAAACGGGATAATATATCTCTTCAAATGACTTCGGAGACATCATAGTAGTGTCATTGTTCGCCATATCATCAGATATCCACATCCCCGTATCATATAAATCAGCTCTTTTCAATGATTCCTTTCCGATCTCTATTATATGATCTGAAACCTTTGCCACTAAGTCCGTTATGAGTCCAGGATCACCTGCAATATTCATCAGATAATTAAGCTCACCTTGCAGAAAACTTGTTCTTTGATAGGGTCCTCCGACCTTGCAGAAGATACATTTTTTGCTGTTTTTAGTATACTCATGATTAAAAGCGTCTCCATATCTTAAATCAAGAGAAGGCTTGTCAAATTTTAGTTTATCCAGATCAGCATGGTCATTGACCGCGTGCTTTAATTCTTTATAGAAAAAAGCGCCTTTGTGAATCTCAATTGTTCTTCCCCAGCCGTCAAGCACTATTTTTTTGTTTTTATCTTCGGATATTGTTTTTGCTTTTGTTGGAAATGGAGATTCATCAGCTGTAATAATTTGCATGTCAATGTTAAAATATTCAAGCAAATCAGATTTATTAGTTAATTTTAATCTTTTTATACATTTTCCCCGAAACTCCTTAAAAAAGCTATCAAATCTCCCGATCCTGTCGGGTCTTTTATGGTTCAGGATGGTTATAATTCTTTCTTTACTTGTCATTTCCTACTACTTCAAACTGTGTTTATATCTATCCAAGACTTCTTTTATCTTTTGATAATCAGCAGTTCCAAATGTGCGAAAAACAGGGTTGTTAAACGTACGGCGCTGGATAAGATTCCTTGCCTGATAAATGGTTGGAATCCCAATCTTTACTTGCTCCTCCAATTCCTTTAGAAAATTCTCTTCCATGGAAAAGCGAAAATTCCCATCGGTGTCAATCGGCTTATTTTTCATAGCAATTTTTACTATTTCCGCCCGTTCTTTTAGAGTATCAATTGGTCTGCCATAAACGCTGTACAGATCCCCTAATCTTACCATACCGCAGACATCTCTGAAATAGGGATTGGCAATATATACAGAAATTAAAGCATCCTTTTTAACTGATTTTGCTTTCCTGTAAATAATGCTAAGGTAGTAATGCTGCAGTTTAAAACCATATATATCCAGATAAGTTTTAATCTTGTAGCCCACAGGAATAGCTGCAGTGCCGTCTATCTTCAACCCGTCGGCATTTAGACAATCAGGACTTGCACTCAACATATATTCAATACCCTGCTCCAGTCTCCTTTGGTATTCTGGAGAAGTAGGATCCATTGAAACGGACACTCCCTCTTTCTGAATGCATTCCCTTTTGACTAAACCCTCTTTACTCCAGGCTTGAATCCACAAAAGAACCTTAATGCCTTTTTGATGGCAAGCATCAATAAACCCTCTCATATCAGACCATTTACTTTTATCCAGCTCAAAAGTTGCAAATTTCTTCTGCCACTTGGCATCGATAATAACTGTTCCAATAGGAATCTTATTCCTAAGTATAATATCTAACCATTCTTCATGATTTTTCTGAGTGCATTCATCCATTATGTAGTTAGCTGATTCTAAATCTGCTTTTGATAAATTCTTTTTTTGAGTTTTATTATGCCCAATAGCCACCTGTTCATGCCAGCCGCAGAAGATAGGCTCCAACCACCACTTATATATTCTGCTCTTTTTCGCTTGTGGGATAGCGCCGCGCCCTTCAAGGAGTTGGCAATATTTTTTCAGACAATCCTTTTTATTCTTTCCGAATTGAAAAATAAGATGGGGGCTTTCCCATTCTCCATCAATCTTGAGCTTGCCAAAATACCCTAGAGAAAACGATTGAGTATTGACAATATTGCTATGTGTATCCAACACTTCTTTTGGTTTGTGGTTAAAATCAAAACATTGGAAGATATTCTCTTCCCTTTTGGCTATCAGTCCTGCAGAAAAACATTGCTTAACACCTTCTTTGAAGAAAGTGTACAAAAAGGGACCGGAGTTCAAGGCTGGTCCCCAATAGGTAGTTTCCAGACCGACATTAATACTAAAATATTCATCGGGAGAGAAATGTTCTTTTCCAAGAAAATTGGGGCAGCATGGAGAATAATAGTCAAATCCAGGAATAGAGCCGATAACCATATTCTGCAATATCCCCATGAAAAAATAGACTCTGTCAATCACTCCTTTCCCTTTTACTCTTATATAGTATTCAAAACCATCTGGTCTAAATGTATAGAAAGTTTCTTTCTTTTTCCAAAGATTGCTTTTGGTAAGAACTACCAATCCTAACCCTTCTCTTTTCCGGGAAAGAATCTTAATCCTTGGAATTTCTAGAGAAATATCGGGCGCATCGACTTTATCTACCCGGGAAAATGAACTCATCCAGTAATAAAAATTGTCCGAAAGAGCGGAATAAACCCTAAACTGGTTAAAACCCGGAGAGAAATTAAGACAGTATTTTCGATATTTAACCTCTATCTTATTTGTCTTGTCCATGTTCAACGCCTCTTTTCCTGTTTTATTAATTACTCCAAACACAGGGATATTAAATCATCAATATTTGCAGTAGCGATACAAACGCATGCATCAGCGCCGCCATAATATATTTTTAACTCACCATTATCTTCTGGTATTGCACCGCATGTAAATACTACGTTTGGCACATATCCCTCTCTTTCGTACTCCTCAATTGGTTCGAGTATTGGTTCTTTTGCAACGCCTATGATTTTTAAAGGATTTTTTAGGTCAAGCAACATACAGCCAAGACGATATGTTCTTTTTCCCTCAGATATTCCAACTCCATGAAATATCTCCAACCATCCCTTTTCTGTTTTAACAGGAGGAGCACCAGGTCCAACTTTTATTTCTCCCCACAGGCAATCTTTTGCCCTGAACAATGGTTTTGATTTTCCCCAGAATATAAGGTCAGGTGAATATGAAATCCAGATATCAAGAGGGAAGGGGTTTCCTGCACTCATTCTAGGGTGTAAAAACGGTCTATCTAAACGCACATAATAGCCATTAATTTTCTCAGGGAATAATGCTCCATTCCGAAGATCAGGACGGGAAAGCGATATCCTTTCAAAATCTTTAAAATCTCTCGTTGAGGCAATACCAAGCCGAATCTCATGATACTCTGTCGAATCAGCGTATAAGACATAACACGTGTCATCTATTTGTGTTATTCTTGGATCATAAATGTATTTTCCTTCTTCCTCATTTGGAGTCATTACAGGTTCTTTTTTAACTTGAAAATTATACCCATCCTCACTTGTCGCCAGACCTAAACAAATTTGAGTAGGTCTATGTATTTCTTTGTCAGGAGAATAAATATCTGTTCTCAATAAAAGCACATACTTGCCATTATATTTTATGGCGCCTGCATTATAAACATACTTGCATTTATATGGAATATCATCAGCTGTTATAATTGGGTTTTTTGAGTAGCGTTCCAAAATGCCTTTTGCCATTTCTATTTTTCTCCTATAAATTTGTTCTTGCTTGATTGCTTCAATAGTTTTAGATAAAAACTTGTTTTCTCTCCCTTGCATCTGTGGAATTCCGCTTTCTGTCCTAGGACTAAATCCGCCTCCTTCACAGCCTATATCCATAACAGTACGCAGATGTCTTTTCATCTCCTCTTTATTCATATCCTTAATATGAGTACTTATGCCTCCATGTATAAATATCTTATCCCCCCATTTTCTCTTAAACATACTGAGATCATTGTTATCACTTGGGCCAACAGGATTAATTATATCAACACCTGCATCTACAATCATATTCATAATTCTTTCTATATGTCCATGACTATGCATATGAAAGAATTTTCCGTACTTATGACACAGCTTAGCAAGGCGTTTATGATAAGGATAAAAATATCTTTCATATATCTTCTCAGAGAACAAGAGATTTGTGGAAGAACCCAGGTCGTCATTGACAGTGATAAAATCTACATCTCGCTTTAAGAGTTCCTCTGCATACCCAAGCAAGTATTCTCCACGAAGCTCTACAATGTCTTTAAAAAATCCCCTGTCAATAAGCATATCACATAAAAGATCCTCAAATTTTCTCAAGTAGTAGAAAAGTCCTGCCCAGAATCCAGTTGAGCTTCCTTTTACTAGGTATCCTTTTTCGTGATAGTATTTTATCCTCTCCGCTATGCCTTCATAGCGTTTTGCATCATGCGGGTCGGGAAATATATCCTCTCTAAAATCACCCTTATTGTGAAATGGCATATAGACAACTTCTCTGTTATACATCGGCTCAGTTATTTCTCTCCACTTTGCTCCCGTCTCATATACAATTTCATACTGGTTTCTATTAATTTGTCTACGTTCTACAACATCTATGTCTTTGTATATCCTAACTGCCCAATCATCACATGCATCAGCAAACTGCATACTCTCCTCAACAGGATCTTTTTTCTCCTGATAATTAATGTAGTCTTTATAATGATTACATGCCGTTGTATCCATGAAAGTTTCAAAACAGGGTATTATGGGCACCTTTTCTCTCTTCATATATTTGCAAAAGATGTCTCGTTTGGTCATATCTTGATCTACTTCAAACTATGTTTATACTTATCATCCAAATATTTATCAACTCTTGGACGACCTGTACATTGATTAATTTCCTCATAAATAAATTTACCTAAGTATCGACGATAAGTCTCTAACAGATCGTTGCTATAGGAATACTTAATTATTTTACCATTCTTTTCCCGTTTGAACTTATATGGTGGTTTTATCTCATATACAGGAATATCTTTTCTTCTTGTAACTGCCCTTCTAGCTTTTTTATATATTTCCTTATTTACTGCTTCCGGGATTCGTGTTTTCACAACATACGGGCCAAGTGCAGTCTTGGTAATTACATGTTCTATTCGGGGCATATAGGATAATACCTGTTCAACTGCTGCTTTATCACCTGTTAAAAGAAGTGTTGGCAATCCTTTGGAAGCTAATAAAGTGATAAACGCACCAGCTTCTCCATATGTCTTATTGTTAAGAACAATCCTTGAATGCGCTAAAGCCGCAAATGGAGTGCCTGCCATTGCATGCGCGCCTAAATAAAATCCCCCGTCATATCCATCCTCAAAAAATGGCAGCCATGGTGCTCTTGAGTAATTGCCTCTTATAAGTTCACATCTCGGATCCAGTTTCTCAAACAAAATGCTGTATCCATCACCATGAGAATCCCAGACTGTAACCTTGCTTGCTCCACCATCGAACGCGCCTCTAACTGCCGCATTTACCTCTTCGGTCATTACATTCCTTAACCGCACAATTCTATCCCAGTTTCTAAGACTTGTATCTTCTCTATTTTCAAAGTCAGCCATTCCTGCAATACCTTCTATGTCTACCTGTATATATATCTTCATATTACTTTCTATTCTCCTTCTTAATTTGTTATTAACCAGAGATTTTTACTCTGTATTTTTCCCATACTTTAGCTATGAATGCATAGTCTCTTTGTGTGAATTTATCCAATCTTTGTGGTCTAAACTTGCGGCCATGAGAAACGTTCTCAGCAGAATAAAGAGTGGGAATTCCAATTTTTGCCTGTATTTCCATAGCAGAAATCCAGTTCTCAGTTAAGGCATGTCCATATTGTCCGTCAGTATCAATTGGAAGATCAAACATGCCAATCTCAATAATCTTTGCTCGGTGAACCATTGAATCAATAGAATCTCCTTTTATTGTATACATATCTCCACACCTAACCATATCGACCACTTCTCTAAAATATGGATTAGCAGTATAAACGCTGATCAGGGCATCTTCCTTGTATTTCTTTGCTTCGCTATAAAATATGGAGATGTATTTTTTTTGAAGTTCTAATCCCCATATATCTCCATGATTTGTAAACTTACAACCTATGGGAAGACTTAGCATACCATCTATTTTGAACCCATCAGCATTAAGACATCCTTTTTCTTCAGAAATCATTTCCCTTATTCTTTTTCTAAGTCTTTTTTCATAAGCAGGATTGCTTGGATCAACGAATACAGGTAAACCATTTTTTTTAATACATTCTTCATCTGGAATCCCTTCTCTATCCCAAGAATTTATCCAGAGAATAACTTTCTGGTTATTCCGATGATTATTATCAATGAATCCGCCTAGATCAGGCCATTGTTTCCTGTTAACTTCTGGGTCCCCGTTATTTATCTGCCACTTTGCATCAATAATGATAGTTCCTGGTTTAATCTTATGCTTTTCCAGAATAACTAACCATTTTTGATAAAGCTTCTGAGTGCAACGTCTAAAAAACTCTTCACCTGCTTCCAAGTTCTTAATATCTCTTTTTTCCAATAAAGCTAAAGCCACCTGTTCTCCCCAGCCGCAGAATATTGGCTCTAACCACCAGGGATAAATCTTTTTTTTGAATTTAGTCAGATAGTTATGTGTAGTTAACCAATTAATATAACGTTTGATAGCTGTGTATTCATCCTTAGCAAAGGTAAATACAAGATGAGGACTTTCCCAATCTCCATCAACTGAAACTTTTCCATAATATAGCAGGCTAAATCCTCCACTTCCAAAATATCTATCATCTCCTGACCTGAAAGCATAATCAAAACTGCCAAACTGATATTCACCAGGTTTTACTGCCATACCCACTGATACCCAGGTAGTATCACTATTGTGTTTTAATGCGTAGCAAAAAGGACTACAGCAGAGAGCAGAACCACGATGGATTTTTAGATCTCTTTTTTGCCCGGCACTAATAGACACATGTTCCGATGGATGATAATAATTCTTCTCAATAAAGTTGGGACAGGAGCTAAACACTGTATCAAAACCTGGTGCAGAGCCTATTCTCTCTCCTTTATACCTTCCACAAAAGAAGTGCAAAGCGTCAATCTCCCCTTTGCCTCTTATAGTATAGTGGTATTCAACAAAATCCTCATTGCATTTAAAGTAATATTTCTTTTGCCTCCAGATGTTACTCTTTTCCTCTAATTCGACCAATATACAGTCTTTTTCTCTCCTGGTGGAGAGTTCTATGAATTCACATTCATCTTCCTTTCCCAAGACGTTACATCCAGATATCAGAGAAAGAAGATAGTAGAATTTCTCATCTTTTAAGCGCAACATGACACTTAAATTATCCATCCTGAAAAACAGAGAATACCTGTTAGTTGATATAAAAAGATTTTTACCTATTTTTTTAGATTTAAGCATAATTTTATCATTTGTAATGGTTTTGATTTTCCCCAGAATATAAGGTCAGGTGAATATGAAATCCAGATACCAAGCCGAATATCATTAGCTGTTATAATTGGGTTTTTTGAGTAGCGTTTCAAAATGCCTTTTGCCATTCTTGTTTTTCTCCCATAAATTTGTTCTTGCCTGATTGCTTCAATTCCAGTCTATTATTACACCAATATAGTCATCTTTATTATTTTTTAACCCCTCATATGCTTTTGCAATCTCATATGGCTTTACTACATGGCTCAATAGCGGCTTTACTGATAATTGTTTCTTCTCCATGAGGTTAAATACTATCTTTGTGTTTCTTTCTATTGAATGTTTTACAAAATTGTCATATCTAATTGGAAACCGCCATTCATGAGCGCCCTTAAAGGTTATGTATCCGCGGTCAGAAAGATGACAATAATTAAAAAGGTCGGTTATATCGCCCTGAAATCCACCCCTTGGACTGCCTAATAGAATAATTTCTCCTCCTTTAGCAATTAGAGGGAGTCCTTTAACTGCTACCTGTGGAATGCCAGTTGCTTCAATTAATGTTGAGATGCCTTTAGCGTCAGTAATTTTCATAATTTTTTCTCTTACATTAGATTGCTTTGAATTGATACAAAATTCAATACCACACTTTTTTGAAAGCTCAAGCCGTTTATCACTTAAATCGATTACAATTACATCAGCTCCCTGCAATTTTGCGAGCTGGGCAGCCATGTTACCTATAAGTCCCTGTCCTGTCACTACTACATAGTCGCCGAGTTCAATATCAGAAACCCTGATTGCTGTCATTGCGATGGTTGCCATGCGCGTAAACGGAATCAGTTTTTCATCAATGGTTTCTGGAACTTTTACCACAATCTTTCGCATGGGTTGAATGGAATACTCTTCGTGATGTCCGTATTGAAAGACAGTGTCGCCAATGTCCAGGTTCGTTACTTCATTTCCCTTGGCAACTACTTCTCCAACTGAAGCATAGCCCGAAGTTAGGGGCATCTTGAACCATGATTCAGTTCCACTCAGACATGCCAGTTCTGTCCCAGCACTGATCAGGCTATAGTGCGTCTTTATAAGAACATGATCCGCAGGCAAGTCCTCAGGATTAATTTCATCTTCCTGAATTTCAACTTTTCCTGGTGCAACAAACATTACTTTTTTGTATTTCATCGTGCTTTTTCCTTTCCTTTTTTACGTTGTCTTCGTTAATCAGCAAGATAAGCCGTGTTTTTCCATTGGTAAATACAGTAACATCATCCGGACTCATTCCAGAAACCTCAACCAGAGAGTTGTCTTTTTGATGGGAGATAAAGAGATTTTCATAATCAGCAACCAGCCTGGAAATCTCTGCGGAGGCATAAAAGGTTCTTCCGTCCAGTTGGGTTAAGGGAAATATCACAATCCCGCCAGTTTGCATCCGAGAGCTCGTCTTTTTTATGCCACTCTACGTGTCCATCAAGATAAACACAATTTATTTCTTATATTCTTACACTTTTCTTTACTAAATTCAATTTTTTTGCACTTTTTATGGCAAAGCAACGACAGATACAATTCCTTTGACTGTTGTAAGTAATAATTCTGGAATGTCTTGCGAAGACACAAAACAAGGCGCAAGATTTGTTACAGGAGTTTGTGTGGCATAATGTGCCATTATTTCTCCTTTTTTATTGGAAAGAATATAAACGCCATTGTCTGTCCCAACAGCAATTTCAATATTCTTATCTCCATTAAAATCGCCCACTGCAACTTTCCTTACCGGGTTTTCTAAATAGGTTCGCCAGATCCTCTGTCCGTCACCACGCAATACATAAACATTACCGCCTTCCGAACCAGCAATAATCTCATCCTTACCATCGCCATTTACGTCAGCACATATAACATGACATACTAGATCGCCGGTATTGTAGGAAAAACGCGGAAGACCGTGGGCATAATGATTTGAATTTGCATACTTTGTCTCATGACGATCTATTACATGGATTCCATCTTCTGCGCCGAAAATGGGTATCTGTCTTCCCGTTCCGTCAAGATCCCCTGCTGCGACACTACATTGTGGTAGTCCAGTAGTATAGTGCCATTTTTTCTTTCCTTCATGCGTTATGCAATATTCAATCCCTCCGCAAGCTCCGCTAATTGTATCCATAGTACCTTTACCGTCACAATCTGCCAGAAACAAGGACAACACGTTATGTACTCCCTGAAACCGCCATAACTCTTTTCCCTGACCAGTAAATGCATACACATACCAGTTGTCTGACCCGCAAACAATCTCTGTTTTCCCATCACTATTAATATCTCCTGCAGTTACAGCACTTATTTGCGGAACAGTGGAATGATATGGTGCCTGCCAGTCCCATAGTTTCTTTCCAAAGCTGTCCAGTACATATAACTTGGTATCTGCTGATCCTGCTGCTATGCGAATTGCTCCATTACCCATATCACCAGCCCACAAGGAGCGTACTGTTCCGCCAGTAGAGAATTGCCAGAGCTTTTTTCCAGAATGATCCAGGGCTGTGATATTTTTTGACGCCCCGCCAATGACAAATTCATTGTACCCATCACCATTTAAATCAGCAACAGCAAGTGATACAAGTTCCGTGCCTTCTTTATATTCCCACACCTTTCTCATGGGTGGTAGGGCACCCTTTTTCCCAAACCTGATATAAGGTACCTTTATCCTTGAATATGGAACTAAAGTTGTAGAAGCTCTTTGCCTTTTTAATAATTCTCCGGGAATAATGGCAATAGTGTGACTGCCAGAGGGAACCGTAAAGGATATCTTTCCATCTTTCCATGAGGGTTGTATCTGCTTTCCATCAAGCTCAGCTGCAGAGGTCTTTGCTCCGGTCATATATATTTGTGTTTTTTCGTTAGTCTGAATTGTTCCGGAGTTTCTTTGCAGGTCAAACTCTATATCAACAGGTTTGTCCGATGAAAACAGCTCTCTGTCCCAGAAAAGATTTGTGCCTGCAATAAGTGCATACCATATCGGCGAGACCTGAAACATTGAGGCACTGACAACAGGTCCATCAGGAATGGATATAGCTTTTTTATCATTGCCTAATCCTGCAAAGATGACGTCCTTGCCAATACTTACACGTACACATTCTGAGGTTACCTGTTTCAATCTAGAAGATGCCTTTTGAGCCTGCTTTCCAGCAAGAAGATTCCACTGGATAAACCGAGCTCCTTTTTCTAACCTGACATCTGAAGTTTGATATAATGTATAACGCCTGTCATTTTTGCCTGCAACCGAATGACCGCGTAAATCAAGACTACTGCGTTTAACAAGTTTTACCTGAGGGCTTGAGCACCAATGCATACAAAACTGCTCTCTGTCCTGAGTCAAAGTAATCTTGTCTCTCTTAGGCTCAGGTTCTCCCATGGTCTGCCAGACAATTTTAATACTGTAGATATCTGAAGTATGAGCTTTTATTTCGTCAGCAACCAGAAAGTAATCGCCCCGCTTCCAGAATATATTTCTGTGCCAGTCTGTTCCGGCAATTTTGTGCATGGCAGATTGTGAAAATCCGGTCCGTCTAAACCCCCGGACATGTTTTAGCTCGGCAAAATCAGGAAGACTGTCTGAACGGCCATCCTGTGAGATAAGAACAGTATTGTGATATTTCTGTTCTTTTTCTACATAGTCACCGTCAAAAAGCCATGTTTTGCCCAACTGGGTCAACTGCAAGATAGAATTACCGTCAAAGTGCTTATGGCTACCTGTGTTAATGCCGTCCAGTAAAAGATACTGTCCTTGCGGGTCAAAGCCATCGCGGAAAGAGAGTTTGTCAAAAAATTTATTTTTCTTACCAAGAGTTTTACGCACATATTTATTACTAGGAGTTTTATGTACATACCATTGATAAAAAAGCGGATCCATAGGAAATGTTTTTACTCCATCAAGGTCCACAGGAATGACTGGACTAATAGACCGGTGAAATTCAAATGCGTTGTCAACTACTCCGCAAGTCCGTTTTTTCTTTTCAATGAGCCATTGATAACGTTCATCCTGATACCAGAAAGCAGCAGCTCCCAGGAAAAACATTTCATTAACACTTCCTCCCCGACCGCTGGTATCGCCAAAGGCAACCTGCGCCCCTAAATTGTCGGTGATCATTATGGCATAATCCGCAACTTTCCTTGCATTATCGCTTTCGAAGAACGTCATGTCTCCTGAGAGAAAAGAATAACGGGTGACGTGCTGGTGAACGCACCATTGATAACTGCTAGCATCTTCGCCGGTTATGAATGCCCCAAGGTGGGGGAAAAAGCACTTTTCGGCAAGCTGCATCCATTTCTTTGCCCGGGGTAAGCGGTAATATTTCCAGAAATACAACCCTGCTATGTAAAGCCCTATGGCAGCATGAGTTGAGTGATTGTGCCGCAGTCTTCTTTCATCAAGATTTTCGATGTGTGAAGGACAGCTTTCAATATAGCGAATTAATATGCGGGATATACGCAGACGTTCTTCAGGCGTGAAAATATCACATTCTTCAACCACATCCCATGCAGGTATTACGTCCTGAAGCACAAAATCAGCATCAAAGCCCCAGGATCCGCCATAGTTTCCATGGCCGGAATCTGCATGTTCCTGAGCGAAGAAAAGCAGTTGTTTCATTATTTGGGCAAAAACAGCTTTACCGGTCAGGGTGTACAAAGTGCCGTATTGAGCAATGTCTCTCCATGGCCCGGTATGCCCACCCTTTTTTGCATAGTCGCTTACCTTAGCTACAACCTCCTTTACTGAGGGTTCTTCACTGATGCCGGGAATTTCGTATGCTGAAGGACCAAGTTTTATTTCAAAAATAGGCTGTATAACAGGGCTTGGGGAACTGCCGCGAAGTATTTCACAAAACCTTTTTGCTGCACAATTAGTACTATCAATATCACTTGCACTTACTGCAATAGCATTACATCCATTTCCCCAGGGGTCATGTATTGTATGTAAGGCATAACCACCTTTCCCTGGATATCTGGCATCTGCCGCACAATATCGCTGTGCGTACAGAGAAAAAAAGGCGCGGTTGGTATTGACATCGCCCAGAAGAATAAGATTCCTTTTAGCAACATACTTCTGACCAAATGTTTTATCGGTCTTGATCGGTACATTTATTGCAAACAATTCATATATGCGAGATCTAATCTCCTCTGCTGCTTCTCTATAGCACTGATCTTCAGGAACGACAATTTGAGTATTGGTTAAATCTGTATTTGGATGGAACTGTTTGAGTTTAGTAAACATTTCTAACACCCCCATACTGTTATAGTTTAGCTATCAAAAGTCAATCTTTTTAACTTTTTTGCATTTTATTTCTATCTGTAAAAAGGTCCTGGCAATCCAAGTTCTCAGCACCTCCTTTTTCGCCTTATTGACCTTGGTATATAATATCATTTTTCTGTAAAACTAAAATAATTATTTTAAAATTTTTCCAACCCTCTGCAAAAGTTCAGAAAGATAATGTATCTGGATAAAACTACTAGATAGTTGTCCTTATCCACAATAATGCTCTTATATCGTCATTAAAGGAAACACGGTTTGTCAATTATAGAGATTTGACCCCTTATCCTTACTTTTTCTTAATAATTGTAAATTCTCCTGGCTGAAGTCTTACATTAAACTGGGTATATTTTTCATTGAACTTTTTAGAAGGAACAGGGAAACCTCCCGGAATTACAATATCTTGCAAATTATTGTATTGCCCTTTAACAAATATTGCACCTTCTTGTTCATGTTCAACATCCCGGTTGCAAATACATACATATTTGTTCTTTTGCTTATCTGTCTTTACTAAAAGATCAAATTTATCGTTCTTACAGTACACGAGCCGCCCCCCTATTGCCTTGTCTATGATATTGTATAGAGATGCGGTTATTTCTTCATTACGCAAAAATTCATTTATCGGCCTGTTCATAAAGATAATTTTCCCTTTTCCAAATTTTCTTTGAACAAGCTGCAGACCATCATTGAGTTTCTCTTCTTGAATCATCCACTTCCAGTCAGTATCTTGCTTTTTTTCATCAATCTTCATGCCCGGAAAAACCGTACCAAAAAGGTTCTTTTCGTTATAGAATCCAAACCTATTATAAAGCCCGAAAGGACCTGAACTGATTAATACCCCCCCATTTTCCACCCAGCGTTTAAGTTTGCTTTCTAATCCATCTGGAAAATAGATAGCATAAGGTAAAAGGATAACATTAAATCTCTTGAGATCCTCTTTCCCATCAAGAATCAGTTCCTCAGGGATATAGTCAAAATTATAATTCTTTGGGCGAAATAATAATTGATTACATTCTATCATCATATTTATCGAGATATTTTCTATGGAAGGTATCCCCAGTGCGAAAAAATCTATAACTGTGGTAGTGGGCTGCAATACAGCAATCTTGGGTTCAATTACTTCACTATCAAGAATGAATTTCTCAATATGTCTCATCTTTTGTATCATTACTGGAATTGCTGCAGAGCAGTAACGCATAGTGGTGAGGTCGTAAAGGGGGTGAAAGAAATTACCGTTGTAGACCGTAAGATATTTAGCGGAAGTGAAAGAACCCCACCAGTCCTGAATTTTACCTCCCCATAGAGTAAGCCTATAAATATATTTAGCAGCTTCGTGACGTGCTGATTTATCATTGCCCAGATGTTGTCTGGTATCTCTTCCCCATTGATTTTCAGCTATGCCTATAATCTTAGGAAAGTATCTATTTAAAGAATTACAATAAACACGCATCATCTCCTGATCTTGAGGATTACTATGGAAACTAATAATATCTGTGATATCTCTGCTAAATATTTCATAACCACCCATTTCCCTCATTGTATATGAATCATCAGTCATTACCGGCTTTGAAGGATCATTCGCCTTTATTATTTTGTATAAGAGTGAAAAATAATCTAGATGGGCATCCCGATGAAAGCATTCAAACTCGTAAATAATCGGAGAAATGATTTTTACTGGTATTATGTTTCTATCTGCGGGGGGTGAAATTTCGGTAAACGTCTTATAGGTAGTTTTCCATTGATTATTAA
Organism: bacterium; assembly: GCA_043824255.1. GTDB lineage: Bacteria > JAHJDO01 > JAHJDO01 > JAHJDO01 > JAHJDO01 > JAHJDO01. Next base: position 2,957 of record JBDRTG010000024.1, on the reverse strand, counting down.
GGTTATCAATAGTGATATATTTCTTTTGCAAATACTCAGAAAAAGCCTTTCTACCCGATTTACTATAACCATATTGTCTTTCTACTTCCTTATTATTAATTTTGACTTTGTATCTGCCCCACTTAGACTCCCAAGCTGTAAGGTAAAAGAGGAAATCACTATCTTTAAATTTTCGCACAAAACTACCAAGATGATCTCTGATATAGTCCTGGACATCATGATTATAATAATTAACCCAATAGTAACAATATTTCCAATTCTTACTCTTATCCTTATTCTGATAACCGTCTTCGCTTTTGAAAAATATATCATCATTATCTTTATGCTTCTCTATGAACCAGGGAGCTATTGGCATCATGGAGGTATATATACCAAATGCTGTACTTGCAAAAAGAGGAGATTTAATCCCAGTGTCTCTTATTTGTTTTATGTATTTATCAGCAGTGCTAAAGTCATAATCTCCAGGACCTTTACTATCTGGAATCAGTACTGGCCAGTACCCAATTTCACTGCCGTCAGTTAACTTCATCATTTTATCAACAATAGAGACTTCATGCTTGAACCCCCCATGTGACAAAAAAAGCAATCTATTTAACGTTCCATCCGGATTAAAAGGCGGAATATTATGATTTTCTAAAGAGAAGTTACTCTCAAAATTCAAGCCGCTATATTGTTTTTTAGCAGCCTTCTGAAGTGAATCAATAAATAAATTCAAATTACTCGTCATATCCTTCATATCCTGATCCAATTTATTAATTAATGGGTAATAATCATTTAATAGCTCGGTATTATAACTGCCCTTGTAGGCTTTACCGTAAATATGATAGATATTATTAAGCTCAAGTTCCAAATTTCCCATTTTCTTTTCATGTTGAGAAATCTTATCCTTGTACCCATTCAAGTCTTTCAGCTTTAATAAACCTCCATAATAGAAAACTCGTTTTGCCTGGAAGAAAACGTCATCAAGTAAGGCCTTATTAATCATTGATTGGTTATACCTCAGACTAGCTTTAATAAATTCAGGATGTTTTTCCTTAAGCATCCTGAAATTTCTCCCTGGTTTATTGCCTGTTTCAACTGAGTAGGGATCATATGACCAGATATCAGGAAGAATATCTAATTTGCTTTCCTGAGTTTGGGCAATTTTATAGCCTGATACCTGCATTTGCTTAAACATACCTAAATCCTGGCCTATAAAAGATTCTGCCCCTTCTTCTCGTTTATTATAATTAGAAGTGAAAATAATATGTCCAAACGACTGTGGGCGTTCAAACAGGGGGATACTTGCCCATGAACTGACGACCTGTTCGGGTAGGCCTTCTGCAGTTGCATAACTTTCTCTACCCGCATTAAAGCCCCACCTCTGTCCATCATCAGGAACTTTTTCATTCAACTCTTTGAACGGAATTGCCAGCTCAATTGCCCAATAATGATCCTCTTTAGAAATTTTAGCCTTGGTTTTAATTTTTATATCTATACGGCCTTCGGTGCTATCCTTGTTCATACCAGTATAATAATTAGCTGCTGCATCAACAATGATATGGGAATATTGTTTGTGGTCGTGTTTTGTATCCAAAAACAATTCAATACAATCTCCCCCCCATACAGCATCTGGTTTTATTAATATCTTTTCAACATTCGGTTCTTTGCAGTAGGCAGCAAAGTAGATATTCTCATCATCATAACAAGTTTTAACCCACGTATTTTTATCAGATTTAATTTTCTCCCCCAGCACTAGAAATTCTACGGCTTGCTGCGCATCTTTCCAGCAATCATCTTCAAGATTTCCATCAATGGTAGGTCCTATGCTTCGTTTTAAACTATAGATACTTAACATATCCTCAGCAGGAATTATTGGTATGCATTCAATGGCATCATAAAAGACAGCGCCTTTTCCAGAAGCTTTCAATCGAAGTACAATTCCTTCCACTTCCGGAGGCAGGGCTATGGTGTAGTTAAATTCTTGCCATTCAGAACGCTTCGCAACCTCACAATATCTAAAGTGGCTCTTGGGAGTGAGTGATAAAATCTTTTTAATTACTGCATCAAAGGTATGAATTTGTATTACTGGCCTTGTCTCTCCAGAGACTTTGCAATAACCTCTAAGTTGGATTTCCCCTTTACATTTAATAAAGGGAGAAGTAACTTCTATCCTGCTTTCATTGTTATCACCTATAAGTTTTAATGAACGTTCTCCTGAATGAGAATCTTTTGAAAGTTCAAATTGACCTCCACCTCCAGGTTTAAAAAAATAACACCAATTATTTTTCCATGTTGTAAATTTACCATCGTACCTCAAAATATTCTTTTCAAACCCGGGATTAGGAATTAAATTTTCCTCCATTACCCCCGTATCAGTCTTTTTATGTATAATATTTTCTCCCTGTGCTGAATTTAAATAACTACAAACAGCCAAAATAACAACTAAACCAACAAACATATCTTTTCTCATCTCACACCTCCTTTTTATTTTATATTTCTCTACTTTTATGGTCTCCAGATTTCATCTGCCTCACCATAGGTATTATCTGCATCATCCTTATCCATCCATTTGACGTGACCGTCACAGAAAAGGATATTGGCTCCTCCGTTATGGCGGTTATCTATTGCCACGTAAAGATACCAAATACTCTCCGGGGAATAACCTTTTCTACACCAAAGTTGACAGTAGCCGGTCATAGGACAGGGAACACCCCCGCCCGTACTCTTCCATGCTCCATCCGCCACCAAGAATGTTTGCGAAGGCTTAGTTATACTGCTCAATCTCCATAATTTTTCGTAGTCGTAGGTATCATCCTCGTATTGGAGATAGTGGCTCATCCCATAGGGCATCTTGTCGTTATAGGCATCAGGGTCGGTAATGCTTCCCGTTTTCTGGGAAGGGCAGTTAAAGAGTTTATAATTGTCATTGGCATAGTCATAAACCTTATGAAACCAGGTAGTACTGTCCCCAAAGT
>JBDRTG010000023.1:0-14748 GCA_043824255.1 bacterium | reverse complement strand
TTGTAGGGATATGTTTAAAGAGAACATTATTTTATGCAAAGTCAATGATGTGTGTTACGATAACAATGACAGAGAATTGTTCTTTGATAATCAACTGTTTTAACAGTAACTTTGCATAATATTTTTCTTGGGATAACATCGTGACTATTTCTCTACATCAAATATCCACGTCAATATTTTTAAAAACAGGGTTGTGGTTATAAATCCCGGCGGGCTAATCGGGAAATTAACTGTTAAGGATTTATATGAAAAAAGCATTCCCAGAAATCCCTTGCTTTTTGATCTTATGCAAAGGATGGAGCTGGCAGAAAAAGCGGGTTCGGGATTAATTCGAATGAGAAAGGCAATGAAAGCCTATAAATTATCCGTTCCAAGAATAAAGGCAGACAAGCATTGGTTTAGCATTTATTTCATACGGCCAGAGATGGAAAGAATAGTAGGAGACAAGCCGTTACCAGCAAGAGTGGTTGTTGAGGGATTAAATGAGGGATTAAAAACGTTGCTATCCGCGATAAAAGAAAATCCAGGAATTAAAGCAAAAGACCTAAACCCCCTCCTTAACGGAAGACCAGTAAAAACAATAGAACGACAGATAAAAACCCTAATCGAAAATAACCTGATCGAGAGAAGGGGAAGCAGAAAAACAGGCGGATATATAGCATTAAATGGGAAAAACTAAAACAAAATTCAAATAAACATAATTTGAATATTCCTGCTGTCTGAACTCATTAATGAGATAGGTTTTGCCAACTTGCCTTGCTCCCTGCAGCAAAAGAGGCTTGCGTTTATTGCTGTTTTTCCAGTTCAGTAGATTTTTATATAAAGTCCGTTTCATAATTTATCTCCAAAAAAGCGTAATAAGTATACGAAATTATCTCCAAAAAAACGTTACAAATATAGAAATTTATCTCCAAGGGGTTCTATGGCTAGAACCCCGCATTGTCAAAAAAAGCGGAAGTGGTGTCAAATTTTATTACGAGTTGGCGAGCTAATGGCGAGAAGAGTAGTTTGAATGTATCCGGTGATACTGCCTTAAGGGAGCTTACTGAACTGAAGGCGAAAGTGTAATTATTAGAAAATGTATTGGAAGGGCAATTTATATGTACTTAAATTATGCGGTGGAAATGCATCGCAAATGCGGTGCAAATATAGGTAATTCTTGCGTGCATCTTGCGTGCAATCTCGCGTGCAACTATAAGTTAACGCAACATTTTGCGTCAGATTTTTAAGTTTTTTAATATACAATGAATGATTAGTGGATAATTAGATGAATTTATGGATCTGGAACATCATCGATTGGAGACTAATCCGCGCTAAAATGAGATATATTTCCCGCTTTTAAAGGTGGATAACGTAAAATAGTAAACAGGTTCATAGCGGTATTGTATGCAAGTATTGTAAGCAATATTTTGAGGGGTGTGGTAAACTTAAAATGGGTGATAATCTAACCAAAAATGCAAAAAAACCGCTATGCTTCATGGCTGAAATGCCAAGTGCGAAATATTGCACGATCCTTACCTTGGGCTTTAGTTTAAGCTCGATAACCTTTTTATCTTTCGACCCTTTTAAGATTTTAGCAAGCAGAGATCGGCCACCTTGCATAATTATTTCATCCGCTCCTCTTAAAATACATTTAATTTCTTCAAAAGGAAGCACAGAAATCCCTTTTGTATCGAAATAAACAGGAACTCTGTGGACTTTTCTACTCATATCTTTTCAAAATTCCTATTCCATTTTGATGGGAGGGAACTTTATCTATGTCTGGCATATTCATCGATAAGAGATTTTAAATCGGCTGACATTTGACCATGGAATTCAGGTAAATACTCTAATATTATATTCCCGTTCCATTTATTTTTAATAAGATAATCAACTACTTCTCTGCAAAAGCTATCAATCGGTAAGTGGTGGATGGTATCCCCTTTAGCCGAAAGATGGATATTTACAATATTGTCTTTGTAATTTTTAAGCAAACTCCATATCCTTTTATTGTCCTTTATATGTGCAAGGTCAAGAGTCATAGGTAAATTAAACTCAACTATTTCATCGGGAGTAAACACTCTTCTTTTTCCAGAAAAAGTTTCAATACTAAAGATAATACTGTTCTTATACAAAACAGTGAAATACTCTAAGTTTTTAAGTGCCTTTTTCTGTATATCTTGATTTTTATTTGTATTATTGGGATGCAAAGTTATAGTCTTTACGCCAAGTATTCTTGCAAAATCAGCTATTTCCTTTCCCCATATTTTAAATCTTTCATCTGTAATAGGAGCTTGGACCGCGTGTATGCCCAAAACTTCTATGCCTAAATTCTTAATTTTTCCCGCTATCTCTTTCAAATATGCCCTAATAGGTTCATAGATATCCCAATAATAAGGCAAAGCTATTTCCACAGGTACATTTAGATTAGAAAACCTTTCTTCTATTTGTTCAATTTTATCAAATGACTGTCTAATTCCAAACTTAATCATTTAATCTCTTTCAGGATTTTTAACTTATCCCATTCTATATGCTTAAAATACGCTTTCTTATGTTCTCGAGAAGGAATATAAGAGAAAAAATTATCTGAATAATTATTTACGGTGAAATAAGTTTCTCCTGTAAGGTAATCTAAAACTTCTTCCAAATTTTGGGCGATAAAAGGAACTTTGCTGTTAATTAACGCTTTTACCATTTTTATAAAATCCCCAACATAAGCATAGTTGGTTACCCTTAAAGAATACTTCCAAAAATTATTGGATGAAGGTGGATAGAGATGAATGCCGTGTCTATGCCAGCTGAAAACAATTTCAAAAGGGTGCGAACCCATCCACTTGCTACTCTCGTACCAGTTCAAAAAGGCTTTTTTACTGTTCCTGTTCTTAATGGCAAGCATTCCTCCATCTCTTCTGTCCGCCCATCTCCTATACATTCCCAAGGGTTTAAGACTTGAGGCTTCCTTACCAAAAGATGCTTTATAACATATACCGGCTGTATTTAGGTAATCGCTTAAGGAACAACCCCCTGTTTTAATATCTCTTTGCAAATGATACTCATAATCTTTCATTATTTTTGCTTTTTCTTTTTGGGAAATCACCCTATCCAATATATGCTTACCTTTAATTCTTCCTGTACGAAAATCGTATGGAACCGTCTTTTTTACAATCTCTCCCTTTGTCTGTTTTATGAATTGTATAAATCTAATTGCTTCCTGAAATATCTTTTTAAATACTTTCTCTGTTTCTTTATTTCCTTTTTTAATATGTAAACTGCCCAGCTGGAAAAAATAGCAAAAGAAATCTTTTTCATATTTGGCAACACTAAAAGGGTTGCTTATCTCTTTTCCTTTTCTTTTTAAAGGTAAATAAAATTGTTCCCAGCGTTTCTCGTATTTATCTTTATAAGAAAAACAAACTCTGTTTGTTAGATCCTTTACTAAATTATATATCTCAAGATTCTCAATTATGCGAGAATTAGAAAGACGATCTAAACAATCTTCCACCTCACAAAAATTGATTTTAGGATTAATTTTGGATGTTTGTCTTCTTTTAATTGCCTTTTTCTCTCTATTCATTAATAATGATTCTCTAAGAAGTTTTTTATCATTCTTAACGCCAATGGGTTTTTCATTATCATCAACACCCATAACAGATCTACCTATCTAATAATTCCAAGAACTTACTTACATTTTTATAGGCATCAGCTATTTTTATCTGATATTCTCGTTCACCAGTAATATTATAGAAATTTGCTACCCAGACGGGACCGTTAGAGTTTATATCTTTAAATGCCTCTCTTATATGTGACAGCCCTTCCTGTACAACTTCATTATTTAGATATTGCTTTAACTCCCCAGCAACAGAAAAAGGACCATTTTTGTAATTTGCAATCATATAGTGAATATCATATGCGTCTTTTTCCTTATATCTTCCACCCAAAGCAAAGGACTTCATTATTAAACTGCTAACGATATTAGCCACCTTCCATTTGCAAGAGGCTTTACCATTACCCGGCAAAACATCTTTAATTTCTGTAACCATAAAATGCCCAAATGCAAGCTGACAACCTTTGGCTTTTAAAGCCTGTAAATCGGGCTGAATTTTGCGGTGAACCGCTTCTATTCCTTCCTCTCCAAGATGAGAAGTCAGAAAATCTATTTTTATAGTGTACTCTTTATTATCGTGAGGAGAAATCAATGTTCTCTCAAATCTAAATTCAAAAACATCTGCCAATTCATCCTGAACTGCTTGATAACCCCTCTCTTTTATCAAACTTATAATTGTACCGTATTTCTTCTCGCTTATTGTGGGATTAACAGCAAGGTCAATATCAATTGAACCTACATGCACAAACCCTTCCTTCTGATATTTTTTTAATATAAAATATGGTGCCCATCCACCAATCAGAATCAATTCATCAAAGTAGCTCCTTAAAATTACACCCAACTCTAAAATTACTGATTTTGAAGCTTTAACTACTCCAGAATCAAATTCATCCGCATTTCTAATCTTGCCCATTTAGTATTTTATCCTTTTTTCACGCAAAAACTCTGCCTGCTCCTTCCCTCTTGTAGGATATTGATTAAGATCTAAGTAGAGCTGAGTATTGCAGACTACATCTTTGCCTTCTATAGTTTGTTTTTGGTAAAATATACCTTGCTCATAAGGTTCAATAAGATGTACAGTGCCTCCAAATTCTATTTCTTCTAACTCCAATTGCTGAACAATTCTTTTAATATCTTCAAGGTAATAAAAATGCACATCATTAAAACGCATAAAGGGGGCAACTAAAGAAGCTCCTGCATGAAGAGTAAAGCAATAAGTAGTTCTATTTCTTTTAAGTGTATTAGCTATTTTCTTCATTAATTCCTGGGGGTTTTTTATAGATGAATAATAGGAATGAATAGACTCAGGAGAAATTCTATACTGTCTTGCCCAGTCATTTAGTAACTCAGCTGGACGAGACAGATGAATTTGCTTCTTTTGATCGCGAATCACATAGCCTTGCTTAAGAAGTTTGGCTATAACTTCATGAGTATATCCCAAGGCTACCTCTAGGGTTTGAGACAACTCGCTTATTCCCCATAATCTTTCTGGATCCTCAAGTAATGCTCGTATAATCCTCGTTGCTTTAGGAGAGAATAACTTTTTCAAGATGCTGTGAGTTCTCTTTATTTGTTCTTCCCCAACTTTTTCTATGTAGACCTCTTTTAAACCTACATAGCAATTCCCAGCAAGGTCTAAATAGCCAATATTATTCTCTTTACAGATAGAAGCACCATTCTTAGAGATAAAGTCTGAAACAAAGATAGGATAACTGTTTTTTATCACAGAGGCTGCTTTAAGCAAAATGGGGATAGATTGAAGTATTTGTGAAGGGAAGCCTCTAGATTTAACTTCAATGATAAGTTTTCTCTTTTTACCTGCTATATCAACATCAATTACCATATCAGGAATTATCCCTTTAATTTTAGGCTGATGCACAATTTTTCTGATCTTAAAAGCAGGGATATTTTTTTCTATAAGAACTGGTACCTTATTCAAGATTTGCTTTTCCGAAACCATTTTCATCTTTCTTTCATCTCTTTCGTTATTTACCGAAATATACCTATTTACCGAAACACAACTATAAAGTATCACTTTGCTCTTTCTTTGTCAAGAAATCGCACTGCTGGAGTTGGAAATGAACAGGAAACATCATAACCCAGCTTTTGTTGGAAGAAAACATACATTTTCTTTACTACTCGTTATTCTTTTTAGGCCACTTTAGATTATTCCCTACAGTTAGTAAACTTGGTATGTAAAAAAAGACGTAACAGTTATTCGGAGAATAACTTATAATACCTAAAAATACACAACGGATTTTAGGGCCTATAGAGACCAATATAGGCCCAATAAGAGCGAAGCTGTCACCATGGGCAAAGTAGGGCCTTTTTCGAGGCTAAAACAGTTCACTTTTAATTTTTATCTGACACTCTTTTTTAGGACTTGACAGCCTTAAAATTAGGTGATAAAATCCTTATAATATGATTAGCAAAAAAAATATGGAAGATATATTTAATGCTCTTGACCGGCAAATTGATCTTTACAATGGTTCTAGTATTTCACTTGTAGTTTGTGGGGGCACCGCTCTTTTTGCTCTCGGTCTCGTTTTGAGAACTACCAAGGATGTAGATGTCCTTGGTGAAGCTGTTTATAGCGAAAAGGAAATCATTGTGAAAAAGATAGATAGATTTCCTGAAAGGTTTCTGGAAGCAGCAAAAGTCGTTGAGAGAGATTTCGAACTTCCGAAAGAATGGATTAATATAGGCCCAGCGTCGCAGGTAGAATTAGGCTTGCCAGTAGGATTTGAAAAGAGACTTGTTGGAAGACGATACGGCAAATATCTTACTATCTATTTTATTAGTCGACTTGACCAGATACATTTCAAACTATATGCAGCACTTGACCGCGGTGGGTATCATGTGGATGACCCATTTGCATTAAAGCCTACAAAGCAGGAAATGGAGATGGCAGCAAGATGGGTTTTAACCCAGGATGTTTCGGAAGGATTTAAGGCTATTTTGAAGGATTTTTTGAGAAAGAAGGGATACAGTGACATTGCTCAAAGAATTTAGGGAGAAATTTTTGGACAGACTGATTCAGATTCACTGGAGACAGTGGGCTTCCCTTGGTGTAGCTTCGCAAATTGAGGAGGAGAAGAACTGGATAATTGACCTTGAAAGTTTGCTTTCATCTACGCTGTTTATGGGAAAGTTTGACAAAAGGCTTTTATCTGTCTCGCTAGAATGGATAAAGAAGAATGGAGAGTGGTTAAACTCCTCCAGACTAAAAAGAATTGGAAAGTGCTTTTATAAAATAGATAAGAGATTGAATAAGCATTTAGTTCCTCAAGGTGTTTTTGAAAAAAGCCAGGTTAAAGAGAAGGTCACAGAACCAAATATACAGAAGCCTTGTCTTCTACCTCTATATCTCAGAGGAGTTTTTGGAGTGAATGCACGTGTTGAAGTTCTTCTGTATCTTCTTTTAAGGCATGAAGGAAACTCCAACCAGATTGCAAAAGAGATTTATTTTGACCAGAAGATTGTTTACAGAATACTTGAAAGGTGGACAAAGGCTGGACTTGTTGAGAAAGAAGAAGGGAAAAAATACTTATTGAAAAATGAGCAGGGTTTTATCAGAATGTTAAAATTAGGAAATGTACTTCACTGTATAAATTGGGTCAGAACATTTCTCTTCTTTGCAAAAATCCTAAAGGCGTTACATACTAAACCCTGGTCAGAAGACGAATATTTACTTTCCTCATTCTTTCGCGATATTCTTGATGAGGCAAAGATTGTAGGAAGGTCGGTTGATGTTTTATTTCCTGATGGAAACTTATACAAAGGTTCTGAGTATCTTCATCCATTTACTACAGAGGTGATGAAATTGTTAAGGAAAATATAGGGGTTTTTAGATGTGTTTTAGCCTCGAAATTCCACTTTTGGCGGTAATGTTAAGAGTTCATTAATGTTTAATTTTACTCATAATTTTATTAAGGAGACCGTGTTATGGAATACACCAAAAAACATAAAAACCTTATCGCTAAACTGCTCAAGAAAGCCGGGATGATTGAAGAGGCAAAGTTTGTTTTGTCTTGCGATGAATACAAGTATGAAATCAGCGAAGCCATGCGTGATGCTGCTAAGAAGACGAAGACCTGCATTGGAGCGAATCCTGCGCTATTAGATGCAGCAAGGCGATATGAAACCAGAGACTGTGCTATTTTTAAAGAATGCTCTTTGCCTCATTGTGAAGGTGGGGTATGGTGCGATATCTATAACCTTGGCGGAAGTCATGGTCGAATTGGTAATGCTTATCGCCATTTAGCGGATAGAGCAAATTTTGTTCCTTTTAAAAAACGCCGTAAGATAATGTTTGAGATTTTAGAACATAAAACAGGACAAACAAGACATAAGTCTTGATGGCAAAGGAAACTAAAAACAACAGCCATAAAGGACTGGTCAGAGAGTGGTGGCAAGTACCCTTGTCCCTATGCTGACCAGAACATCTTCGGTCACGTATCATGAGAACAGTTCTGATTGAAACCAGCATCCTTGAGCTCTTAGAAAAACAGTTGAAAAATTTCTATCAAAGTCATGGGGTAAAATTAAGTTCTTTTGTTACGCAGGCACTTGAAGAAAACCATTTGAGGCTAAAGAGGACGAAGATTGACTGGTCACAAATTGTGACCTCCAATGTGTTGAATAGTGAAGAAATGTTACAAATGTTGCAAATGTTATATAACATAAGGAACTTACGGAACATTAAGAACATTTGTAACTTTATAGGATATGTTTAGTGGGCAATTTTGCAAGGTTTTTGCGAAGAATCGTAATTCAATTAGATACCCACTTGGTGAGGAGCGACATATTTTAAGGTCATACTTTTTATAATAAATATATTTTTGCCTATTTTTATTGAGGTTTTAAGCAATTTGAGCTATGGTAACATTAAAGTAGAAGTGACTGTTCAATAATTAATGTTCAATCTGAGAGATGAAAAAACGACTCCGCAAAAAGAAGCACTACAGTGAATTCACGGAGTGGGGACGACAGCTCGTCATCACCCGGAATCGAAAAGACGGATTTGATGAGTTCCTCGACGCCTTCATCGAGGAAGCCGTCGAAGCAAACGGTTGTTACTGTGGTGGTGGCGGGAAAGATGACAAGCTCGATGTTGTCGTGGAACTTGGTCGTCGTAGCTCTGATCCCGATGCCAAGCTGAAACGAATCACTGCCTGGCTTGACGCCCGTCCCGACGTAGACGGATGGAAGACAGGGGATGAATTCGACATTTGGCACGGGAACTTCGACGACATCGAAGAAAAGATCGAACAAGATGAATCCACGGTATTTGTCGCTAACGCGCCAAAACCGTGATTCACGCAGAACCAAGGGTTTTCTATCAGCTTTCTGCGCCCATGTTTCTGACTCTTTGACTATTGTCCTATTAAGTATTTCAGTTCCTTATATGTTCAAAAAGTTGTTTATCTAATATATTGGATAGTAGTTCAATATATTGGGAGAAGGTCTAATGCGAAAGAATATATTAGTTGCCACAAATGCGCAGAAGGTGTTGCATTTTCTTATAGACCACCCGATTCGGGATTTTCTTGAAAGCGAAATTCAAAAAGCAACCAAAATCAGCAAATCAGGAGTTAACTATGCACTTCGCGAACTAGTCGCTACAGATTTTCTTTTCAGGACTAAACGCGGGAAAGCTTTCTTTTATACACTCAATCATAAAAACATTGTTGTTAAACAACTCAAAGTAATAGAAACAATAGATCAGATTAGTGGTATCCTGAAAAAATTAAAGCCGCTGTCCTCCAAAATATTACTTTTTGGCGGTTCAAGCAGGGGGGAGAATACTCCGGACAGTGATATAGATTTATTAATCATTAGTCGTAACAAAGAGCATATAATTCAACAAATCAAGAGCCATAGAAACAAGAGAAATATCCAAAGCATAGTCTATTCTAATCTGAATTTTATTGAAAAGAAAAAGACAGATCCGATTTTCTACGAACAGGCAAATAAAGGAATTGTCTTATGGGAAGAGGAGGGCCTGGTTGACATTGCTGTAATTGTAAGAACCTTATTAGCAAAAATGGCAAAAGATGCTAACTATGCTAATTGTGCTAAAAGGAGAGACGAGTGTATCCTTTAATATAGATTTTACTGCAACAAATTCCCCTTTTATCAACGAAAATTAAAGAAAGCGAAACCCTAAGAAAAAACGCTAATCCTATGAAGGATTTACCCTAAATGTTTAATTTTAGCCAGTGTTCTCATGATACACAGTCAAAGATGTCCTGGTCGGTATAGACACGAGGGGACTTGGCCGCCATTCTTCTGCGTATGGACCTAAATTGGCGAATAAATAAATAATCTCGCAATGACTCCCTGATAATGTTACTACGCGTTGTTCCTTCTTGAGATGTTATTTTATCAAGCTGTTTTTTGATTTCTTCTGGCATACTAATTGTGATTGTTTCTCTCATTATCTTCCCTACTTTCTAAGAAATTCTTTAACATCTCTTACTTCGGTAATTTTCCCTTCTTGGGCATCTTGCAACCCATTTTGGATGCTTTTTAAGACCTTTGGGTTTTGATAAATCCATAATTCTCTACTTGGAACGCTTGCCATTGGCCTTAACAGGATATCTCCTTCACTTCCCATAAGAATTCCAAAGGCATCAACTTCCAGGCGACCTAATGGCGCTTTTCCCATAATCCTGTTTCCCAGGGTCACTCTGTTTTTGGAATCCAAAGTGGTATATCCTATTGATGTGAATTTTTCTTTAGCGATTTCTTCGTCTACATTATATGTTTTCATGTTTTTCACCAATATTTTATTAATAGATTAGAACCATGTCTTCTTTAGGTACATGTGCTATAACAGGATTCTTATATCCCTTTTTTCCAGCTTTTTTATAAACTTCCTGAATGTGATCTCCACTACTTATAACTGTGTCATTTGTGAAGCTTTTAAGCGCCACATACTTCCCACTATATTTTTTCTCATTTCTTAACCGGATGCTCATTGCTTTCTTATCCATTCTTGAGTTTTAGGATCATTCGGGCTATGTGAAAAATATCCTTTCCTTTGAAGCTTTTTAAGTTTTTCATAAGGATCTGTCTTAGCTCCTTCTTTGCGGAGATGTTTTTCGTCATTCAGATATAAATATATAATAATTTTAGGATGGCTGGAAAAACAAAAGATTATTCTATAACGCTGTAAACCTTGTTTATAACGGCGGTATTTTTTAAGCTCTCCTCTTAGACGATATTCCGGACGGTCTGGATCTTGAGGGATTATTTCTTGATCAGCTTTACGAACACGGAAAGCAAATTTTACTATTTCATGTTGTTTAAATTCTTCATCATCGAGTTTATTGCGAAGTTCTCTTACTTGCTCTTTTAAGCGAATATAAGCGATGTTATAACGAGGATTATAAGTTAATTTCATAATATCAGTCCCCTTTTTTATACTTATATAAATACTGATCGTGCTTAACAGGGGCATTACTTACTCCTAGGTGAATCTTGCCTATGGCTTTAGTAAGAGGATCATTATTCCAGTTAATGTTTCTTCCTTTTGTTTTTAAGAATCCGTCAATTGCTTTCCTGATTAGCTCAGAAACAGTAAGGTGTTCTTTTTCTGCTTCTATTTTGAGTAATCACATTTGCTCATTCTCAATATATATCTGGGTTCGATGAAAATTACTCATAGTTTTTTACCTTTTTCACAAGAGTCAATCCTTGTTTTTGTCTAAGTTTGGTAATCTTATACTCCAAAGCTAATCTTTGCCCTTCTTCTTCGTAGAATTTCTTAAACTCGTTGTCTTTGAGTTCCTCTTTTAAAACATCTTTTAAGGTTAAAAGTTTCTTAGCCATTGTAAACACCTCTTGTGAAAAACTATACAGCGGTTTCTAATTTATGTTGTATTAGTTTATTAACACTCTCGCCTGCTTGGAATGCTTTTGCAGCAAGAGTCTTATGTAGCTGAGAAGGAATTCTTAGCGCTATTTTCCCTGAATAGTCCTTGTTTGCCGTTGCTGCAGGAAGAGGTCTGCCCTCTTTCTGTAGTATTTGTATAGCTTCTTCCACTGCCTCGCACAGTTCATAAAAAACTTTTTTTTGACTCTCTCCGTGTACGCCGCCAATAATTAGACCTGGAGCCATTCCAACGTAACACTGATCATCTTCAGACCACTCCACAATTTTTAGGTAATCATCGCTAGGTTTTTTCATCGCGAAACCTCCTTTAATGCTCGTTTTACCGCTTTCCCCTGATAGGGCAATGCATCAGCTCCAGGATTTCCTGACAGCCGGACAATGTAAGAACACTTGGGGTGTAAAAAATTTCTATGGCGACCTTTGCCTCCCCTATTAACAAAGCCAACCTTTTCTAAATCCGCAATAAGCTGTCGTATTTTACGCGGCATAATAACTTGATATCATAATAATATCATTTCGTCAAGCATGATTTTAGTTTCAATTCCGTACCCTTGCATGAGGGGTAATGAATTGGATGTACCAAATTGACACCTCCAATTTTAAATTCCTGCTTTGATAATCTAAACCTATCGCAATTTGCGATAAGCTCTGCAAAAGCGTAGTGCTTACCCCTTAATCCCTTTTTCTCAGACTTGGATATCACAATTTGTGACTTCCAAGTTTTAAATCTCTCCACTATTTCTAAAGGATTCGCAGAAATCCTGAAATCAACTCATACCCATATCTTTTTCAAACTCTTGCTCTTTCTCTAAAGCTTGTGATTTTTCTGCCACAGGCACTGTCTTTTCTGCCATGTCAACCTCTTGAGGCATTTCTATTCCTTGTAACTAACGATCTACTTAGAAACTGACTTTGTATAGAAAAAAGAGGATTAAAGGCTAAATAATGACAATGTCCGGAATAATTACAGAATGTCCGGGAAAATGTCCGAAATAGGTCAAGTAAAAACTATCGGCAAAGGACGTTCTTTAAAATATTTAGTAAAATAGTGTCATGAAAACCGTGATATTGTCATGTAAATGTCATGCAGATTTTAATGTTAAGAAACAATGTTTTGGGACATTTATGGGACATTTATAGGACATTTATGCGCATGTGGATTGTCCTGAAAAGTAATTTTACCCAAGAATGTACTCCTGTTTTATTGAATAGCTAAATGTCGGATAAACGCAAAAAATGTCGGATAAATGTCGGATAATGGAAAACTTAAAAAACAGAAAAACATAGAGTTTGAAAACTTGAGGTGCCAATTTGGCACCTCAAGTTGGGTTGGGATTAGTCTAAAATTTTCTGGCTTCCTGTTATATATACGAGGAGGAAAAAAATTATGAATGAGAGAATCGAAAAAGAGATTGAAAACCTGGACAAAGAAATTAATCAAAGTTTCCTTTGCAGGTCCAGAATGTGGAAAAGAAAAATTAATTTCTGCCAGACTTCGATGCAGCGGCTCTCACGATTTTTGCGAGAGAAAAATGAAAATCTTGAGAGTCCAGGATTGGATTTCATAACCAAGAAAGAAATCGGAATTTTATCTTCTCGCTTAAAAAATATTGAACATTCTCTATGATAGCCAAAAGCTCCCTGCAAGGGTACTAAGCAGCTTGAGACATTGCTTGCCGGGCGCGTTAGTGTTTATATCGATTATGCTAATATTAATTGATAAAGAGAATAATATTGACTGCTTTGTGTTATGGAGTGGAGACAGCGATTTTCATGATACTGTCACTGAGCTTTTAGGGGTTCTAGACATAGAACCGCCATTTATATAGAATTCATATGTAGCTTTTAAGATTTGTGACACTATGCACACGTGGATTGTCCTGGAAAAGGGTTTTTATATAGGTAAAAATATTTTGACTTAGTTGATAAAAAGGGATATAAAAATAGTAGTAGTATTGGGATAGGTAGTGGATTCGTGCGTAAACATAGGCTAAGGAATGATTCGGGGAAAAGGGCTTAAGAAGATTACTCTCTATTTTATTGAATAGCTGAATGTCAGATAGCGGAATGATGGGTAAAATTAAAGAAATATGCCAGATTATGGGTATTTTAAAGTCCATACTTTATAGTTACATACACAAACAAGATAAAGAAAAATCTTAAAGGAATTGGTTATGAAATATAGAATATTTGTTAGCGGAGTTCAAAAAGAGCTAAAAGCAGAACGTCTTGTGGTGCAGGAGATAGTTGAGAACGATGTTTTACTCAAAGATTACTTTAGAGTATTCTTGTTTGAAAAAGCCCCTGCTGGCGACAAGTCTTCAAAAGCAGTGTATTTAAAAGAAGTCCGCGCTTGCGACGTTTATATTGTTGTTTTTGGCGATGAATACGGCAAGGTTCCGGAAAATAAGCTCTCAGCTACGGAAGAGGAATTTAGAGAAGCGCAAAAAAGCTCCAAATATGTCTTAGCGTACATAAAAGGAAAGTTAGATAATACGAAAGATAAAAGAGTTAAAAAGATAATAAGCGAGATCAAAGATGAGGATTCCGGTTACAAGTATTATCGTTTCCAGAATATTCAAGAACTTAAGAACGCAGTACATGAAAGCCTTATTGAATTTCTTCGCGAAAAAGGCATTGTTGGTAAAAGTATTTTTGACCAGGCGGTGTGCGAAAGGGCTTCGTGGGAAGACATAGATACGGATAAAGTAAAGTGGTTTTTACGTACGGCAAAAGAGAAAAGAAATTTTCCTTTACCTGAAAATACTCCCGTAAAAGACGTTTTTATCCATTTGAATCTTCTGAACGGGGATAAATTAACGAACGCAGCAATTCTGCTGTTTGGTAAAAACCCGCATAAATTTCATCTCCAGGCTGAAACAAAATGTCTACAACTTTCCGGCACGGAAGTAGAGAAGCCGTTTCCTTCGTATCATATATACGATGGAAATCTTTTTGATCAGGTTGACCGCGCGGTTTCGTTTGTGTTAAGCAGTATTAAATTACCTGTTATCCAGCAAGAGCATACTGCACAGGTAAAACGACCGCCGGAAATTCCTTTATTCGCGGTTGAAGAGGCTATTGTGAATGCCCTGGCGCATCGTTTATCCAAAGCTTTGGATAATCTATGTTATCCCAAGAAAAATATTATGCAAAGTTACTGTTAAAACAGTTGATTATCAAAGAACAATTCTCTGTCATTGTTATCGTAACACACATCATTGACTTTGCATAACATTTCCTGTATTTCTAAATGTTGTTTTTT
>JBDRTG010000022.1:0-10751 GCA_043824255.1 bacterium | reverse complement strand
TTCATAAAGAGGCTTTCTGATGTTTTTGAGGATGAAATTAAAAGGCTTTCAGAGGAATTTGGGGATGAGAAAACAGCTTTGGAGATTGCCTCTAAGGATCACAGCCTTGTGAGATTTTTCATTCCGAAGAATGCAGTATGGTCAGAGATAAGAAAGAAAACAACGGGAATTGGCGAGAAGATTACAGATACCACTCGTGCAATAGCAAAGCAGAATCCTAAGTTACAGGGTGTAATTGATATAGTTGATTTCAATGCTACTGTAAGCGGGCAGAGGATTATTGATGACGGTAAATTAAGCGCGCTTATTGAGATTATAAGCAGGCACAGGATAGGATTAAAGGATGCCGAACCCGATATCCTTGGAAGGGCTTATGAGTATCTTTTAAGGAAGTTTGCAGAAGGGCAGGGGCAAAGCGCAGGGGAATTCTATACTCCAAAAGAGGTTGGTTGGATAATGGCTTATATTCTTGATCCTGAGCAGGGGCAGGAGGTTTATGACCCTGCATGTGGTTCAGGCGGCTTGCTTGTTAAGTCACAGCTTGCCTTAAAGGAAAAAGGAAAGAAAATTTCAAAGCCATTGAGGCTTTACGGTCAGGAGCAGAATTATGTTACTTACGCTATGGCTAAGATGAACATGATTATTCACGATATGGAAGGTGATATCATGATCGGAGATACTTTGAGGAATCCAAAACTTCTCAAAGGTAGTAAGCTGAAAACTTTTGATTTGGTCGTTGCCAATCCTATGTGGAATCAGGATGGTTATACAGAAGATTTTTATGAGGCAGATACTTTTAATCGCTTTGAGAACGGATATCCGCCTGCGAGCTCTGCTGACTGGGGTTGGGTTCAGCTTATGTTCGCATCTTTGAATGATAATGGCAAGGCTGCGATTGTCCTTGATACAGGAGCGGTTTCAAGAGGCTCAGGCAATCAGGGAAGCAATAAAGAGAAGGACATAAGGCGGAAATTTGTTGATAAGGACTGGATTGAGGCAGTTTTGCTTTTGCCTGAAAATCTTTTCTACAATACAACTGCTCCGGGCATTGTTTTGATTCTCAATAGGAACAAGCCCAGAGATAGAAAAGGCAAAATAATGCTGATAAATGCCTCTCTTGAATTTGAGAAGGGGAGGCCAAAGAATTTCATTCCTGATGACAAAATCAAAAAGATAGCAAAGGCTTTTCATGACTGGAAGAGCATAGACAAATTTACACAGATAATCTCAAATGAAGAGGCTGCCAAGAATGATTATAACCTGAGCCCCTCAAGATATGTCAGCAATGGCAAGGAAGAGGAATACAGAGATGTTGAGGAAATTCTTGTTGAGCTTGCCGAGCTTGAAGAAGACAGAACAAAGACAGACAAAGAGCTCAATTCAATAATGAAGAAAATCGGCTATAAAGGGTTTTCAAAGGAGCGTTAGAATGGAACAAAAGATGGAAAATAGTGAATATAAAACATTTCTTGAGAGAGTAAAAGAAGAAATTGCTAAAGCTCGGCAAAAGGTATATCAGACAATTAACAGGCAATTAGTTGAATTATATTTATTGGTGGGACAAGCCCTTTATGAAAAAATAGAAGTCTCAAAGTGGGGTGAAGGCGTTGTAGAAACTTTAGCAGAGGATTTACAGAGAGAATTTCCTGATATGAAGGGGTTTTCAGCACAGAATTTATGGAGAATGAAACAAATATACGAAACATATAAAGATAATGAAAAACTCTCAACACTGTTGAGAGAATTATCATGGTCACACAATGTTCTTATTTTGCACAGCACAACATCTATGGAGGAAAGAGAATTTTATATTAAAACCTGCATAAATGAAAGATGGAGTTTCAGGGAATTACAAAGACAAATTGAATCTTCTTTATATGAACGCTTTATGCTTTCAAGAAAGACAGATAAATTAGTACCGCATACAAAAGAAAAAAATATTCTAACACATTTTAAAGATGAGTATATATTCGATTTTCTGGGATTAAAAGACAATTTCGCCGAGAAAGATTTACGCAAAGCCATCGTAACAAATTTAAAGGAATTTTTCCTCGAGTTTGGCAGGTATTTTACTTTTGTGGGAGAGGAATATAAAGTGATTGTTGGGGGACAGGATTACAAAGTGGATTTATTGTTTTATCATAGGGCTCTAAGATGTTTAGTGGCTGTGGAATTAAAGATTGGAGATTTCAAGCCTGAGTATGTAGGTAAGATGCAATTTTACTTAACCGTTCTTGATGAACAAAATAAGTTGAAAGAAGAAAATCCATCGGTTGGGCTCATCCTCTGTAAATCCAAGAATGAAGAAGTGGTTCGCATTGCTTTAAGCAGGGCTGTATCTTCTATGAAAATAGCAAGTTACAGGACAAAGATTATTGATAGGATGTTGCTTAAGAGAAAACTACATTCTTTACCTTTTCCTGAAAGTTATAAAAATGAAGAAAAATAGCGAAATAAATGGATTTAAGGAAACTGAAATAGGATTAATTCCGAGTGATTGGGAGGTTGTTAATATAGATAGCTTTGTTAAATTTCAGCGAGGATCAGAGCCAGGAAGATCTAATTACAATAAAGAAATGAAAGGAGTGAGATTTTTAAGAGTAGTTGATGTTTCGGGAAGTAGGGAAGACGAAATCTATACTACTGTAGAAAATATCAGGTTTTGCACTGAAAAAGATATTTTGATTACGTTAGATGGTAGCCCAGGAATAATAAGAAAAGGTTTATCCGGAGCATATTCTTCAGGAATAAGGAAAATAGTATTTACTAATAAAGACTTAAACCAAGATTATACCTATTTTGTATTGCAGAATGATTTTGTTAAGAAAATTATAGAAAAGTATACAACAGGAATAACAATAAAGCATTCCAGCAAAGCAATTCCGTATATAAAAATACCACTTCCATCTCTTCCAGAACAACAAAAAATCGCAGTTGTCCTTTTAAAAATCCAGCAGGCAATAGAACAGCAGGAAAAAATCATCCAGACAACAAAAGAGTTGAAGAAATCCCTAACGAACAAGTTTTTTACTGAGGGTCTGCATGGTGAAGAGCAGAAGAAAACAGAAATCGGGCTGATACCGAAAAGCTGGGAAGTTAAAAAATTGGGGGACATTGCATTAATTGAGAGGGGGAAATTTACACATAGACCACGAAATGAACCAAAATTTTATGGAGGTAAAATCCCTTTTATACAAACTGGTGATATTGCCAATTCTGACGGAAGGATTACATCTTATACCCAGACACTTAATGAATTGGGGCTTTCTATAAGTAAGATTTTTCCAAAAGGAACAATTGTAATAACGATAGCTGCAAATATAGGCGACACTGCAATTTTAACATTTGATAGTGCATTTCCTGATAGCATAATTGGAATCACTCCACATGATAACGTGCTTAATATATACTTAGAATATTACCTACGTACGCAAAAAGATAAGATGAATATGATGGCTCCTCGCGGGACACAAAAAAATATTAATATACAGTTTTTGAAACCTTGGTTCGTTCCAATTGCTCCAAAAAATGAACAAAACGAAATAGCTAACACCCTTTCAAGCATAGATAAAAAACTCTCCCAAGCCGAATCACGAAAACAAACTCTTCAATCCCTCTTCAAAACCATGCTCAACCAACTTATGACCGGAAGAGTAAGGATCAAAGATTTGGATATAAAGGTTAACTAAAATGTCAGAAAAAAGCATTGTTCAGGATCCATTGATAAAATACGCCACTCAGATAGGCTGGACACCTATAACTAGGGATGAAGCTGTTGCCTTAAGAGGCGGTGAAGCAGGCCTGTTCTTTTACGATATCCTGAAAAAGAAACTGATAGAGCTTAACAAAGGCATCGTCAATGATGAGAAGGCAGATGAGATTATCAAGAAGCTTGAAAATGTCAAAAGTTCAATAGAGGGCAATCAGGAAATCCTGCAGTATCTTAAAGGAAAAAAATCAGTTTATTCTGATAAAGAAAAGCGAGAATTAGATATAAGATTTATTGATTTTGAGGAACTTAAAAATAATGAGTTTCACGTTACAGATGAATGGCAGTATACAAACGGTAAGTTTACTAATCGCGGGGATGTGGTTTTTCTGATTAACGGAATACCCGTAATAATAGCTGAAACCAAAGGAGCTAATAAAAGAGAAGGCATAGAGGAAGGTATAGGGCAGATAAGAAGGTATCATGCTGAAACTCCCGAGTTGGTAACATCTAACCAGATTTTTAATGTTACTCATCTGCTTGATTTTTATTACGGCGTTACATGGAATCTTGACCGCAAGGGCTTGTTTAACTGGAAGGATTGTCTTGAACATAGCGAAGGAATTGAATTAGATTCTTCGCCGGAGCCTGCGCTGAGCGTAGCGAATGTGGCTCAGAATGACAAAATTAAAAATAATTTTGTCAATTTCGAGGAAAAGGTAAAAAGCTTCTTCAGCAAGGAGAGAATCCTTCAATTCATAAAAGATTACATTGTTTTCTTCAAGAAAGATGACGTTATGTCAAAGATAATTATGAGGCAGCATCAGACAAGGGCAGTTGAAAAGCTAATAGACAGAGCTTTAGATAAGAAAAAGAAAACAGGTTTAATCTGGCATGCTCAGGGCGCGGGAAAAACATTTACGATGATTGTCGCGGCAGAAAAGATATTGCAGCAGCCCGAATTTGAAAAACCCGCTGTGATAATGTTAGTAGATAGAAATGAACTTGAAAGCCAGCTTTTCAGGAATCTCGATGCTTATGGATTCAAGATTGATGAGGGCATGAAAATAGCTGAATCAAAGAAAGATTTGCAGGATTTGTTGAAATCAGATTATCGCGGACTGATAGTTTCAATGATTCATAAGTTTGAAGGTATGCCGAAGGATATAAACACAAGAGACAATGTTTTTGTTCTTGTTGATGAAGCTCACAGAACAACGGGCAGCCATTTGGGAAACTTTCTTATGGCAGCTCTTCCGAATGCTACTTATTTTGGTTTTACCGGGACGCCAATTGATAAAATCCTTTATGGTAAGGGGACTTTCAAGATATTCGGCAAAGAGGATAATAAGGGATATCTGGATAAGTATTCTATCGCTGAATCAATAGAAGACGGGACAACCGTTCCTCTGCATTACACCCTTGCGCCTAATGAAATAAGAGTACCTAAAGAAATGCTTGAGAAGGAATTCTTTGCCTTAATGGAGAAGGAAGGCGTGAGTGATATCGATGAGTTAAACAAGCTTCTTGAAAAAGCGGTCAGCCTAAAGAATTTCCTGAAATCAAAAGACAGGATTAAGAAGGTAGCTGAATTTGTTGCAAAGCATTATAAAGAAAATGTTGAACCAATGGGATATAAGGCATTTCTTGTTGGTGTGGACAGGCAGGCCTGTGCTTTGTACAAGAAAGAACTAGATAAGCTATTGCCGGCAGAATATTCGGTTGTTGTTTACAGCCAGGCTCATAATGATACTGAAGAATTAAAGAAGCATTACATGAAAGAGAGTGATGAGAGAGACTTAAAAGGAAAGATATTCCCAAAAAAGAATAAACTACCCAAAATCCTGATTGTTACTGACAAGCTTCTTACAGGTTATGACGCCGCTATTCTTTACTGCATGTATCTTGACAAGCCAATGAAGGACCATACCCTTTTACAGGCAATTGCCAGAGTCAATAGGCCTTATGAGGATGAGGACGGATTGAAAAAACCATCGGGATTTGTTCTTGATTTTATTGGTATCTTTGAAAGACTGGAAAAAGCATTGGCCTTTGATTCTGATATTGTTGGAAGCGTGATAAAAAATATTGATGTTTTGAAGGAAAGTTTTGCGAAATTGATGAAAGAAAAGGCAAAGCCGTATCTTGAGCTGGCAAAAGGCAAGATGGATGATAAGGCAGTTGAAAGGGCAATAGAATATTTCAGCGATAAGAACAAGAGGCAAGACTTTTATGGTTTCTTTAAACAGCTTGAGATGCTTTATGAGATTATCTCGCCGGATAAATTTTTAAGGGATTACATGGGTGATTACTGGAAGATTTCCTATCTTTACAGTATTATTAAGAATGCCTTTAGCAGAAGGATTCTTCTGGATAAGGAGTTGATGCGCAAGACTTCTGATTTAGTCCAGAAGCATGTTTATTCAACGGACATTTCCTCCATACTCCCGATTTATGAAATAAAAGAAGATACCCTTAAGGCATTAAAGGAAAGCGGCAAGTCAGATAACGTTAAAGTAATCAATTTAAGAAAAAGTATCTTTAAATTCGTTGATGATAATCAAAATGAGCAGCCATATTTAATTGAGATTGGAGAAAAGGCCCAGGCTGTTATTGAATTGTATGATGATAGGCGCGTTACGACTATTGATGCTTTGAGAAAGCTGGAGGAAATTATCAAGGAGATTAATCAGGCACGCAGGGAACAGGCCGAAAAGAATTTTGATGTTAATACCTTTACAATCTACTGGCTGTTTAAAAGGGATACAATTTCAAAGCCAGATACACTGGCAGCGAAGATTAATGATATATTTGAAGAATATCCTCACTGGAAATTCAATAGCAAGGAGAAAAGAGAGCTGACGACACAATTGTATAAAATACTACTGAAGGAAGTGGATAAAACAAAAGCCGTTGAACTTGTTGAGAAGATTTTAAGGCTGGAGAGAAAATAAGATGCCGGTGGTTTTAAGTAAAAATGGACGTCTGGAGCAATCGACTGCGGCAGAAAAGTTTAAATCCAGTATTTTTGAATGGGCAGAGAAACTGAATGTTGAGCCAAAGGAGATACATCTGCGTTCTATGAGAAACAAATGGGCATCATTATCAGAGAACGGGAGATTAACATTTAATACCGAACTTCTTGATAGGGAAAGAGAGATTTGTGATTATGTAATCGTTCATGAATTACTGCATATAAAAATTCCCAACCATGGCAAGCTGTTTAAGAGTTTGATGTTTGCATTTTTGCCGGATTGGGAAAAGCACAGCGAAAAGTTAAAGGTAGGTAGTGAATAAGGTTTTAAAACCAGATTATCTTGGGCATCGCAAGAGAATAAAAGCAAAGTACAAAAGAGGTGGAATAAGAGAATGGCTTGATTATGAGGTATTGGAGCTCGCTTTATCATTTACTATTTCCAGAAAAAACACCAAACCTATTGCTAAGGAATTGTTATCCAGATTCAAGACAATCAACGGTGTACTGGACGTTGACAGAAAAGAGCTGGAAAAAGTTTGCGGCGTTTCCGAACACACTGCTTTGTTCCTCAATTTTTTAAAAGACATTTCAGTTATTTATCTTGAAAAGGAACTTTACAAAAAAGATTTACTTTCTTCACCAGATGTTGTCTATGATTATCTGAAAGCTTCTTTAAAAGGATCGACTGACGAAGAGTTTAAAGCTATGTTTTTAAACAGCAGAAATCAGCTGCTGGCAGTTGAGACTATACAAAAAGGAACGGTTAATAAATCAGTAGTATATCCCAGAAAAATTGTTGAGAGGGCATTACAGAATCATGCAACTGGAGTTATTATTGCTCATAATCATCCGGGAGAATCTTTAAAGCCATCGGAAGACGATTGCAAGATAACAAAGGCCATGAAAGAAGCGCTTAAGACTGTGGACATTGTTTTGCTGGATCATATTATAATTGGAGGGAATGGCTACTTTAGTTTTAAAGAAAATTCCATAGAAATATAGAGTAACGTTCTTACTTTTGTCCTTGACGATTTCCTTACTTTGTGGAATGGATTGTTAAGGATTTAGAGGTTACAACTTTGCGTTATCAGACCATAGATGATATGGTAGAAGCAATCGGCCTGCCCAAAGAAAAACTCTGCCTCTATTGTTGGAATGGCCAACACCCCAAAGCAATAAGATAGAATAAAAAAACCATCTTTGGTCCGTTGCCTGCCGATTTCATTCCGAATTTATACTTTGTAGTCTTGATGAAAGGGGGGATAAGATCTTTTTCATTCCCGAGCCGCGCTTAATTTTGCCTTTCTTTTCTTCTCTTTTCGTGATAAACTTCTTTTTATGAGTATGGATAAGGATTGGATCGCAATCTTAGATTTTGGGTCACAATACACCCATCTTATTGCACGCCGGGTAAGGGAATGTGGAGTATATTCGCAGATAGTCGCTTACGATATCGTCGCTCGCAGCCTTCTGGAAAGCCCTCCTAAAGCAATTATTCTTTCTGGCGGACCCTCAAGCACAGTTTTGCGTAAAAGCCTTGTATGCGATAAGAATATTTTTAATGCCGATATCCCTATTTTAGGCATTTGTTATGGCGCGCAACTTATGGCTAAGGTTTTGGGAGGCAGAGTCAGTCGAGCTCACGCACGAGAATATGGAAAAGCTATCCTTAGGGTTAAATCCAAAAAAGATTTATTTAACGGGTTGGGGGATAGGGAAACTGTCTGGATGAGCCATGGGGATAAGATAACCGTGGTGCCTTGCGGATTTAATATAATCGGTTCAACCGACAACACAGAGATTGCCGCTATTGGGGATAGGAGAAAAGATTTTTATGGCCTGCAGTTTCACCCCGAAGTGATACATACGCTAAAAGGCAAAAAGATACTCAAAAATTTCCTTTTTAATATCGCCGGATGCAAATGCAGCTGGAGTATGCGGTCGTTCGTTAAAGACTCTATTCAGAATTTAAAAGAAAAAATAGGGAATGAAAAAGTGCTGTGTGGATTAAGCGGAGGGGTTGATTCTTCTGTTTTAGCTACCTTGCTTCATAGAGCAATAGGTGAGAATTTAGTTGCTCTATTTATTGACAATGGGGTTTTGCGCCGCGATGAAGTAAAACTAGTTAAAAGAAGGTTTAAGGGGCGCGGCATTAATTTAAAAATGGTAAATGCCCAGGATGTTTTTCTTAAAGCGCTAAAAGGGGTTAAAGATCCTGAGACCAAGCGTAAAATAATAGGTAAAATTTTTATTGATGTTTTCAGTAAGGAAGCAAAAAAACTGG
The DNA here is from genome assembly GCA_043824255.1 of bacterium. Classification (GTDB taxonomy): domain Bacteria; phylum JAHJDO01; class JAHJDO01; order JAHJDO01; family JAHJDO01; genus JAHJDO01. The sequence continues at coordinate 1,781 of JBDRTG010000022.1, read as the reverse complement.
GCGAAATTAAGTTTTTAGCTCAAGGTACGCTTTATCCGGATGTGATCGAGTCAAAATCGCCGCTTGGCGGGCCTTCGGCAACGATTAAAACCCATCACAATGTAGGAGGGCTGCCCAAGAATTTGAAGTTTAAACTTGTTGAACCGCTTAAAGAGTTATTTAAAGACGAGGTAAGGCTTTTGGGTAAAAAATTGGGACTGCCTGATGAAATTATTTATCGCCAGCCTTTCCCTGGGCCGGGATTGGCAGTAAGGATAATGGGAGAGGTAACCAAAGAAAGATTAGACATTTTGCGTGAGGCGGATTGGATTTTGGTTGATGAGATAAAACGGGCTAAATTGTATCGTAAACTCTGGCAGTCATTTTGTGTATTCTTGCCGGTTAAGACAGTTGGTGTCATGGGGGATGAACGGACTTACGAGTTCGTTGTCGCCATAAGGGCAGTAACCAGCGAGGACGCGATGACCGCTGATTGGGCAAAGCTGCCTTATGAGTTATTAGGCAAAGTCTCCAACCGGATTATTAATGAAGTAAAAGGGGTGAATCGAGTAGTATACGATATCTCTTCTAAACCCCCGGCAACTATTGAGTGGGAGTAAGGATTCAGGATTAAGAATTAAGGATTCAGCATTCAGTAATGAAAACTTTTAGAGAATTGAAAGCTTGGCAAAGAGCACATGAGTTGGTATTAAAAGTTTATAAAGTTACTACGAATTTTCCTGAGCGAGAAAAATTTGGCTTAATTTCGCAGATGAGAAGATCGTCAATATCAATTCCTGCAAATATAGTAGAGGGATTCAAACGTAGGAGCGATAAGGAGTTTAAGCAGTTTATAAATATAGCCGCTGCTTCTTTAGAAGAAACAAAGTATTATTTAATTTTATCAGTAGATTTAAAATACATGAACCAAGAGGATTATCAGGAGTTGATGGAGTTAGCTGATGAAGTAGGTAAAATGCTTCATGGTTTTTACAAAAAGCTAAATCTTGAACGCTGAATCCTGAATTCTGAATTCTTATTATTATGATAGCAGTAATTGATTATGGAATGGGGAATTTAAGGAGTGTGGCTAAGGCTTTGGAGGCTGTTGGTGCTGAAACAAAGGTTACTAGTAACGCCAAGGATATAGGTGAAGCCAGCGCGATAGTTTTGCCCGGCGTAGGCGCATTTGCCCGAGGTATCGAAAATCTTGAAAAACTTGATGTCCTACCTGCTATGTTTAAAGCTATCGGCGAAGGTAAGCCGTTTTTGGGAATTTGCTTGGGGTTACAGTTATTATTTACTGAAAGCCAAGAACATGGAATTTACAAAGGCTTAGATATTATTCAAGGTAAAGTGAAGAGATTCAGGATTCAGGATTCAGGATTCAGGATTCACGATTCACGGTTAAAGATTCCCCATATGGGGTGGAATACAGTAGAATGCAAAATGCAAAATGCAAAATGCAAAATTTTTGAAAACATTCCGGATAATTCGTATTTTTATTTTGTGCATTCTTATTATGTAGAACCGCGGGATAAAGATGTAGTTGTTGCTACAACGGAATATGGGACAGAATTTACTTCCGCGGTAAATAAGGATAATATTTGGGGTGTCCAATTTCATCCTGAAAAAAGTGGTGAACTTGGTTTAAAAATATTGGAAAATTTTGTTAAATCAGTAATTAGGATTTAGGATTCGGCAGCCAGAATTCAGAATTTGGCTTAATCCTTAATCCTTAATCCTTAGTCCTTAGTACTGAATCCTGAATGCTGTATCCTTAATCCTAAAGAGATGTTAGC